>NZ_JBFTME010000028.1:0-60773 GCF_056396805.1 Rhizobium sp. 05N49 | reverse complement strand
GGGTCATATCGACGGCGGCCGTCGCGGCCAACAAGCCGCACCTGCAGTTTAGGAGTATCGTCCATGATTTGGTGTCCACCTATTTTTGGTGGACACTTCATGCATCAGAGCACTGCGCTTCAGAAGGCGCACAGAAATTCGCGCTTACCCTGAGATATCCGAGAACGCTGGCAAAGAGCGCTGCCGTCTCAGGCGCTTCATCCGAATAGGAAATACTCGCCACTTGCTCCTTATTGCCGCCGAGCCCCAGAGCCGTAAGATTGGCGGAACCGATCAGCAGGCGTCCCTTTTTCTCGCCGATCAGCATCGTGATCTTTGGGTGGAAGGCGCGCGGCGCTTTCGACTTGATGAGGTGGTAGCTGGTGCCAGCAAAGGTCGGCGGACCAAATTCTGCGAAGGCGTTATTCACCATCGCGCGATCCGCAAAGACCACGATGTTTCGGCACCCCGCGCCGCGCAGGCGCGGAAAAGGAATGTCCTCAAACGCCAGCGTTCCGAAGGCATAGGTTGTCATGAAAGCGGAGTGAAAGCCGCCGACGCCAAAAACATCGTAGTACTTCATGCGGCCGCCATTTCTGCGCGGCCGTACGAGGTTAGTCCGTTATCATCGATCAGACTAATGTCTTTGAGGAATCTGAGTGCCTGCTCGATACGTGGGCTGCTCGGAGCCACGTGGAACTGGCTGCGATAGCGGATCAGTCCCTCATCTGGCTCAAGATGATAGGTGTAGGCTTTCTGCTTTCGGAATTTCCGTGACGCGACCCAGAGGTGACGCTTGAGCACGCGATCTGAAATGAGCTGCGAGACAACAGTCTTCGCTGGGAGCGCTGAAACGTCGTTCAAGAACCGGTGCTCAGTGCGCAGCGAGTAGAAATAGTCTTCTCCGCTGAGCGCCTTTTGGATCAGGTCTTCGCCAACAGGAGTATTGCCCCAAAGGTACGAAATCAGCTTTACAGCGCCTTGCACCCGCTCCTCACCAAAACCTTCCAGCATCTGCTGGGCGTGAGCTCTCGCGGTATCGCCACCAATGCTTTGCTGGGAAGCAAAATCCTCCCAGGTCCCGCTCTCAGGAACATTCGCCTGATCTACTAGCTCTTGAACAAGAGCGGTTAGCGGCATCCGATTTCGCGGGGCATAGGATAGAGCAACAAGAGCCGCCGACAGAATGGTCTCATAGGCAAGTCTGATAAGGTCGCAGGCTTGGAATAGCGCCCAAAGCTCGGGGACACGAAGCTCGCTTTGTGGAGCCCCTGCCGCGCCATCAAACCATTGCCACTTGATGGCTTCCATCTCTGGGATCGCACCCTGTGTGTCAGCACTTTGCAGAAGCATCGTAAGAGTGGCCTGGCGCACCAGATCATATTCCGCCTGACCGCCCGCCTTCCCGAGAAGGATATCTTTTAGGAGTGTGTACTCCTTGCTTCCCAGCCGCAGCCTAGAGGGCTTCATCACTTCGAAGTCGGCAAGCTCGGCGACGCTAACCTGAGCCCGATTAACAAGCTCGAAGAACCTTGGCGCTAGGTCACCAACTTCTTCGGCAAACGCTTCTGCGAGAGGCAGCGCGAGCTTTGCGCAGACGGGATTCGGATTCGGATCGTTCTTCGCCGCGAAGATTAGTAGGCCCATCTCCCGCATCTGCGTTGAGTAGATAGCGCCAAAAGCCCCTGCTTGGTTTTTGAGGTAGCGGAGATTTTCGTCCGCGTCGGCATCGGCACCTTGCGCAAAGTCGATAACGCCTCCCGCAGCCTGGCTTACAAGAATATCTGCGGCCCAGTCGGACCCAGTGATGCCGAGCTCACGCTGCCCGTGTGTGCATATCAAGGCGTATAGAGCTTCGCAGCGACGATAGAACGCGCGGAAGACCGCAGGGTCCGGATTCCGGATTGTGTCTTCGTAGTGCTTCAAGATGAAGGGGAAAAAAGAGTAGTAGCGATAGCGGAGCGTGATCGTGCTTATACCTGGGATAAGAGATTGATAGATCGCCTCAACGGGCCTTTGCATCCCCAGTGGATCGAGACCGCTATCTTGTCCCAGCTCTGTCCAGTCTGGAAATCCTTCTTCAACTGCCTCCATAAACGCCCCTGCTAATTTCTTATAGTCCCAAAATAGCTCCTGATGGCCAAAGTGGTCGAAGATCATACTGGTCTTCGCGGCAAGATCGTCTCCGCTAAGCTCACCGCCGCCCCATTCCATCGTCGTAAACATAATCATAGATCGATTGGCGGAAGCGATCGCGCGTTGCGCTCATGTCGAAGATGCCTTGGCCTTGCCGCATTTGCCGCTCCGATTCTTTTAGGAGCGAGATGGCGGTCAATCTCGCGCAGCAGGTGA
Source organism: Rhizobium sp. 05N49 (assembly GCF_056396805.1). Lineage (NCBI taxonomy): Bacteria > Pseudomonadati > Pseudomonadota > Alphaproteobacteria > Hyphomicrobiales > Rhizobiaceae > Rhizobium > Rhizobium sp. 05N49. The sequence goes on along the minus strand of NZ_JBFTME010000028.1, from coordinate 58,442 downwards.
TCTGCAGAGACGTGATAATCAAGGCAGAAGTCGTAGAAGAGCTGCGCCGGAAGCTGACTGACATCCCATCATGGCTCATTCCTCCGCAAATCAATGCGGCGATTGAATCACAACAACCCAGCACCGACAACTCCGAGTTTGCCAACGGTATCGGCCGAATGGGCCTTCTGCCTCGCGCTAAGAGGATACATCGGCTACGGTGACAGGACGTATTGTAGCGGGTAGCTTGTGGTCCCCAGCCAATTTTCCTAGCGCCTTCAAACGCGACGGATGGCCCAAGGAACTGTGGCCGAAATTGCCCAAGTTCTTGAGAAGACGACACTTTTCCGAGGGGAGCTGGTTGCAAATTTAGATCAAGAAATCGATCAAAAATGACTTGCCTGGGAACCTTGGATTGTCACATTGGTTCAATAGCTTAGCGGAAAAGCCTTGAAATTCCCTCTGTTTTCCCATCGCGAGCGACCATGGATGCCATCTTTGTGCCCTGGCTTTGGGTATCAGTCAACCGGACGGTCGAGCGGCAAAAATTTCCGCTTTAGGACCTCAATTTTGTGGTGAGGCAGCCGGACAGCGACCGGCAGCTTTGCGCCACCATTGCGGTCCTTCGGGTGCCTGCTGTCTAATTCTAAGAGCCGCCGTTCGTTTCAGTAATCTCCGATTTTTTCTGTAGGTTCATTTCGCCCCACATGCTTCCGTCAGTGTGGATGCCACTTGTTCAGTCAGATCGGGCCCTTGAGTTTACCGCCTAGTCATTGGTCTCCTCTGCGCACGCATTCAAGTCCACCCAGCGTGGCTGTTGATTTGATTTTTCGTTCCGAAATAGCGCGTACTTAGGCTAAATCGATTGGATGCGCGGTAATCAAGATAGGTGGTAGGCCGTCTCCGTGATCATTCCAGACCGTCCTAATGCAATAACTGCGGCCATTCGGCATCCCTACAAAGCAGTCAACGACCAGCTTTATTCCGAAGGCATGTTTCTCTACTGAAGCGACAGGATTGCAAGCAGCGTGCTCTCGCATCGTTTCCTTAAATAACTCAATGTCTTCGCTTTTGTGGCCAACGCCTTCAAAAAATTTGGCCTTCGCTGCTCCTATTGGATGGTTGCTGTTGAGAAGGTAGTCAGCGACCTTATTATCGGCGATGCGAAGTTCTTGGGGATTCCCAATCCACGATTGCTGGCCTATTGGCTGCCGAGGCGGGGTGTCATGCATCGATCGGCTCCAGATCACTCCCGAACACCGTTACTGTCAGGGCCGGGGCAAGCGAAACCTCAACCTCGTATGCATCTCGCGACGGATAGCTATCGACGATGACTCCTTCGGTGCCTGCGGGAATACCGATTCTCGCGACCGTGAAGGCACGCCGCAGCCTGACTAGGGAATGTGCGGCAAACCGATGGCCCGCTCTCCTCCGGATAATGTCCTCTATTTGATAGGGAGCAAACGCTACGTCCCAATCCCAGCGACCGAAGCCACCTGAAGTATTGATTGCCCTGATCCACTCGTCGAGCGCGAGCCTCTTTGCTTTGTCCTGCGGGCTGTCAGTGCCCTTGACTTCCAGCGCCAGCATCGTCCCACCTGTGAGGCGCACAAGGAAGTCAGGAACATACCGTCGCCGTGAACCCGCCCACATGTAGTAGATCTGGAAGCCGAGATGATCGTTCTTGGCATAGGCGATGACGTCGTCGCGTTTCTCCAAGATGTTCGCTGCATGCCCCTCCCAGGATGAATCCCCGACCAGGTCGCTGATATGCGACTTGGTGGTAGGAAAGCACGGCTTGGCGGTGTACCAGGTCCGCATTTGGCCGGTGGCGCCGATCGGGTTTTCCTCGTCGAACACCGGCGTCAGACGTTCTGTGTTCTGCTCGGTCACGTTGCTCAGCACATGCTGAACGACAAGGTCGATGTTGAGTGCGATCAGAATCCTCCGCCGAAGCGGGTCGGAGTGGAACAGCGACGGGATGTCAAGGCGGTCGGAGTTGAGGAACGCCTCGACGATCCTGACCAACTGCGCGGCGAGATACTCGTGGTTACCCGAAAAACCGTGGCTGAGTTCGGCGAAGGCCTTCCGTGCTGCCTGAAAGACTAGACGTTGCAGACGAAAGCCGTCAGGCAGTTTCTCGAGGTCGATGGCTGTCACCTTGCCCATGTCGGTCGCGCCGCCGAGCGCGGGGGCCAATTCCGCGCTGATTGGCGTGCTGGCAGGGTCGAGCACGAGCCGTGTTACCTTGCCCCAGTCCATGGCAAGCTGCGGCCTCACGACCGTTTCAATCCGCAGCACGTTCGGCCAGCGAAGTTCCAGGTGGGCCCGCTCGGGCAGGACTTCGATCTGGGTGGTCGGCTTCGGAGGCGGCGGAGCTTCCCCGCCTTCACCTGTTTCCGAAATGGAAAGCGGCACACCGAAAACGTTCACGTATTCGGGCAGGAACAGGCCATTATCGTCCATGTCATAGGACACCCGACGCAATCCGCGCCCGACGACCTGTTCGCAGAGCAGCTGCGAGGTGAAGGCCCGGAGACCCATGATGTGCGTGACGTTTTTGGCGTCCCATCCCTCCGACAGCATCGCAACCGATATGACGTTCTGCAGATCCTGTCCGGCCGCACCCCGCTTTCCGACGTTATCGACGATCTCGCGCAGCAGTTCCTCCTTCTTCAAGGCGAGGAACTGCTGGCGGCGCGTTTCCGGGATGTCTACCGCATCGATGATCGCTTTCAGCCGGGCCTCGTAATCCTTGTCGGAGGTCGCGGTTTCGCCAATCTCCGCCTTCTCCAGAACCTTGGAATCGACACGGAGCGTTCGAGTCGGTGCGTGCAATTCGGGCCAGTGCGCATCGCCCTTGTTGAAATAGGTCTCAATGCGGGCAGCGGTCTCGGTGCGATTGCAGACCGTGAGCATGACGGGCGGTGAATGATGCCCGACCTCCTGCCATTGCGCCCTGGTTTCCCGCCAGTCGGCGCCGAGCAGCGTATAGGCGTCCTGGACCAGCTTCGGCAGCGCCTCATGCGCTTCGGCCTTGCGGTTCAGATCTTCGGAAACGGTCGGGTCGCGGTAAATGTGGTAGAGTTTCGAGCGCAGTGTCTTCGCATCCGGAACCGCATCGTCTCTGACCACCACGCGCGGGGTCTTCACCAGCCCGGCCTCAATCGCGTCGTTCAGGCCGAAATCCGAGATGATCCAGTCGAACAGCGCCGTATCGGTGCTCTTCTTACCCGTCGGCGCGAAGGGCGTGGCCGACAGGTCGAAGCAGCGCTGGATGCGCCGGGTCTTGTGGATGCGGTCGAGCCCCTCAATCCAGCGCGTTGCCTCGTCGAGGTCGATGCCATGCTCCTCGGCATGCTTCTTGCTAATCTTCACCTCGGGCGGCTTGCGATAGGCGTGGTGCGCCTCGTCGTTGATGACGATGATGTCCTTGTGCGCCGCCAGCTTGCCCAGCACCCGCCGCGTGAAGGCCTCGTCAGATTCTCGCCCCTTCTTCACCACCGAGCGGTCCGCTTCCTTCACCGGCATCAACGTGTGCCAGTTCTCGATCAGCACCACGGCCTGGTTCAGCTTCTGGCGCAGGGCCTCGGACGGGCAAAGGTTGAATTCGTCGTAGTAGCTGCCCTCGCTGGGGAGCAGCACCTGAAGCCGTTCCTTTACGGTTAGGCCGGGCGCCACAATCAACACGGCGCGGCTGAAATCCTTGTTCCGCTTCGGATAAGTCAGTGCGTTCAGCACCTGCCAGGTGATGATCATCGCCATCACCGTGGTCTTGCCCGCGCCCGTCGCCATCTTGTTGCAGAGACGCTCCCACACCCCGCCGTCACCGGGGATCGCGATGCCCTGCTTGTAGCCTGCCGCACCCTCGACCCACCAGATCAGCGTCTCGATGGCCTCAAGCTGGCAGAAATAGAACGGATGCTGTCGCGCTTCGCGGTCGTGCCAGTGCTCCAACAGTTTGCGGGTGACGATGGTAACGCCAGGCCAGCCGTCTTCGCGCCACTGATCCACGCGGGTGCGGATCGTGTTCACCAGATCCAGTACCTCGGTGCGCTTGGTGTTGTTGCGCGCGTCAAAGACCTCGTAGCTTGCCGGCCGCCGCTCGGGCTTGATCTCCAGCTTGCCGCCCTTGGCCTCGACCCAATGCTGCGCCGGGCAGACGAAGGGCGAATTGATGATGAGGGACATAGGCTTATCCCTCCAGCGACATGATCTTGAGCGATTCGATCCCGCGGTCGTCCACGATCTTGACCGCGATGCGCCGGTTCTCGCCCGCCTCGAAAGGTAGCGAGACGGTGCCGTGGAATTGCTCCAGCAGGTCCTCGTCCAGCTCCGCGCGCACGGTCTTGCGCAGGCGGTTCCAGCCGCCCTTGGCATCCGCCATCGGGAAGAAGACCTGATGCGGCATCAGCGAGCGGTTGTCGTAGTCCACGTCGAGCGACCACATGGCGATCTGCTTGGTGCCGCCCGAAACCAGATCGCCCTTGCGCGGATCGAAATAGTCGAAACCGTTGACCTGAACCTCCCACAGCCCGTCCTTACGCTCGCGCAGGTCCACATCGGRCTGGCCCATCAGCCAGAAGGACTGGTTGGAACTGCGGCCCTTCTTCAGATCCTCGGTCAAGAGGTCAGTGTTCATCTGCGCCTTGAGCAGCGTGACGCCGGGCCAGTTCACCTCGTCGATGTCCTTCGCGGCCTCCGGGTCGAAAGTGAAGGCGCAGAACAGGATGAATTTCGGCGACGGGCGTAGGGTCTCGACCTCGGTCAGCGCCAGTTCCACCTGCCGCTGCTCCAGCGCTGCGTGCTCGGGGCCGAAGCTGACGACCACCCTCTCGCCGGTCTCGGCGAGCGATCCGCTGGCGTGGATGTGCTTCAACCCCGGCAGCGTCTCGAACTCGGCAAAGCGGAGCATGGCGCCGCCCTTGCCGCGCACGCCGGTCTTGAGCAGTTCGTCGCGCCACAGCGCCTGGCGAGAGGTCTCGCCGGAGCGGGCGACGGTCTCGTCGGCCTCCTGCGGTGGGATGCTGTCGTCCAGCGACAGGACGGTAGGCGCCGGTACCGCCTCGACCGAAAAGGGACCGCATATGCGCAGCTTGGAGCGGTCGATGCGCGGCTTGTCGTAGAGCGTCTCCTGCTCGGCATGGTCGGCGATGGACTCGTCCATCCGGCGCCGCATCGCCAGCCGGGCGGCGTGGAAGGCGTCGAACGACGCGCGGGCGGCCTTGGGCCAGTCGTCGGGCCAGTCGAAGGGCACCTCCCATTCCAGCATCGCGTTGACCGGCACCGCTTGCCCGGTCGGAAGTCTAAAGGTTGCATCGTCAGGCGCCGAAAAGTCGATCCATTCGCCCTTGCGCCCGCCCTGGGGGGATTTCAGGCGCAGCGGCGCCTCCTTGAGCGCGGCGTTGAGGCTTTCCAGCGCCGCTGCGATCTTCGGGTGGTTCTCGTCATAGATGGTGTCGATGTCGGGGTTGTTGGCGATGCTTTTCAGCGTGATGTGCGGCACGGTTTCATAATCGAACCCGCCTTTCAGCCCCTCATGCGGATAGCGCAGGGCGAAGTAGTCGAAACTGGCGGTCATCAACCGCTGCTTGGCCAGCGTGATCGCCACGCGCGAGGTGTCGCAGGTTATCCAGCGCCGCCCCCATTTTTCGGCGACGAAAGCGGTCGTGCCGGAGCCGCAGGTGGGATCGAGCACTAGATCGCCGGGATCGGTGGTCATAAGGAGGCAACGTTCGACGACCTTCAATGCCGTCTGAACGACATATGCTTTCTGTTCGCCGAAGCCGCTCTGGCGTGTATCGTCCCAGATGTCGATGACAGGCTTGCATGGGAAATCCGTCGAATAGCGCGCAAATCTGAGAGTGGCCCCTATCCCTATAAGCCTATTTGCTGCGGAAAGGCGCGTAACACCCGTAAGATTGGTTTTCCAACCGCCCTTGCCGGGGACAAATTTGGCGCCGTTTACTTCATATTCGAATTGCGTAGTGGGCCCACCCGATTGCGAAGTCATCGGGTTCGGCGCGTAGGTGCGTGAGCCCTCTGGAAGGTCTGGCAGCGACTCATTCTTTTTGATTGGCCTGCGCTCGCCTGTCGGAAGCTGGACGTTCGAGTAATTGAAATCGTCCTCAAAGCTCTTCTCGACGAAAAGTCGATTGATCTTGGCTGCGCGCCTGTCCTTTGCATACCAGACAAGATAATCAACTGTCTGCGGCAACGCTTCGACGTAGCCGCTAGGGCTGCCAGCTCCCGTGGTCTTGCGGAAGGTTATCATTGGCAGCGCGTTCTGATTTCCGAATACCTCGTCCATCAGTTCGCGGACACGGTGTAGGTTCTCATCCGAAATCTGCACAAACACCGACCCGCTCTCGGTCAGCAACTCCCGCGCTAGCATCAGCCTGTCGCGCAGATAGGTAAGGTAGGAGTGGATACCGAGTTCCCAGGTGTCCCGGAACGCTTTGATCATCTCGGGTTCCTGGGTCAGGTCCTCGTCCGCGCGATCCTTCACGTCGCGCTTGTTGGTGAAGGGCTGGAAGTTCGACCCGTATTTGATGCCATAGGGGGGATCGATGTAGATCATCTGAACCTTACCGCCCATGCTCTCCTTGGTCAGGAGCGAGTTCATCACCAGCAGGCTGTCGCCCGCCACCAGCCGGTTCGACCAGCCCTTTTCGTGGTGGTAGAAATCCAGCGCCTGGCGCAGCGGCAAGTTCTCGAACGGCGCCGCGAACAGGTCCGGCTGCCGCCACTGCGTCGCCGAATCCTTGCCCTTTAGCCGCTTGGCCGCATTGGCAAGGATCGTCGCCGGGTCCACCCGTTCATGGACATGGAGCGAGACGGTATCGACCTCAAAGCTCGTCCGCTCCGCCTTACCCGTCCAGTTGAGATAGGGCGCCTGCAGCCGCTTCAGCTCCTGCAGCGCGTCCCGCATCTGTTCGAGATCACCGCTGGCCAGCGCATCGTTGATCAGCTTCTCGATCCCCGCGCGCGCAGCGTCGAAGTTCAGCACCGGGTCGAGATGCGGGTCATAGGCCCAGACCGACTTGTCGCCATCCGGATCTGTGCCGGCATGGACCATCCCGACCTCGGGGTTGTTCACCCGCGTCTCGCCGTGGCGGTAGGACAGCACCTGCACCGGCCCGTCCGGCGTGCGAGCGACCTTCTTACCGGCCTTGGCCCGTCGCTGACGCGAGGCTGCCTCTTCGGTGTGGGTCAGTTCGAACCCGTCGTCCTCGTCGCCCTCGTCCTCGTCGAGGAAAGCATCCTCATCGTCCGGTTCATCTGTGATACGGAAGATCGACCCGCCACGTCCCTTGCCACGCCCCAGGACGCCCTCATCGATCAGCGCATCGCGCGCGGCGATGTAGTCATCTTCGGCAAGGTCCGGCATGTGCTCGCGCAGCAGCGCCAGCATGGTCCCGTTGGCAATGGTGGAACCATCTTCGGGTGTCAGGGACAGGATCAGGTTGAAAACATCGGACATGAGGGCCAGGGACTCACTAAACGGTCTTGTTTTCCATTACCTATCGCGCCGGTGGTCCGTTTGCACCTAGGAATTCAATTTCCCCATGCCCGACCGAAGATCAGAAAGCGAGCGAGTATGCGAATGGCCGATCCGGCGAAGCTGCAGCGCAGTATCGAGGGTTGTCGAAAATGGCCGCTAAGGGCCGTAAGTGGCGCCGCTCCTGTCAACGCGGAACGTCTGCTTTAACCGCTGCCCTCCAACAAAGAGCCTGAAAGGCTGCGGCCCCACTCGCGGAAATGATTTCCGCTTTGTGCCTCCATCTCGGCCATCGGAAAGCACGGGTGACGATCCTGGAAGCGGACGCTGAAGTAGTCTGATAGGTTATATCTTGAGCGGGTACTCGATCCAAACGAGAACTTGCTTCGGTCGGCGCATGCCCATATCTTCGCGTCACCTCAGCATGAGAGCGTTCAATGCCCATATCCTTCATTCCGACCGCCATACGTCAACCGATCAGCAACACCGCAGCGCAAATAATCAAGAAGATCCGCCACGGTGAGGTTTACTCGGTCGACGATCAGATCATCCTCTATGCGGGATGGCCGAAGGTCAAAGATTATGATGGACGCACACACAGCGCCGACTTGACGATTTTCAGCAGTGATCACGGCATCAAGTTAATCAAATTTTCGCTCTCCGATAATGCCAAGGATGTACGCCGGGATGCGCTGAGCATCTTGCAAGCTGCCGCGTCCACGGAATCGCTGATGGGTAAGAGCCTGCAGTTGAAAAAGCGCCGTCGTCTCATATTCGACGTCGTGCCAGTGGTCTACGCTCCCAATGTGAGCGAAGACGACCTGAGCGACGATGAGGTAGAACTGGTTCACAGCGAAAATGAACTCGTCCGCGTTCTTAAGGAAGAAAGTGGCTCCCTGACCCCCGAGCAGCAAGCGGAGGTGCAGGCGATCATCGAAGGCGCCAAAGCGCTTGGACAGCTATCCGAAGTTGAGAATTACGAGCAACTACATCCCGTTGCACGCGCATTCCGCGATCTTGAAGCCGTGATCTACAATTTTGACGCGACCCAACGATCAGTGGCGCTGACTGCCATTCGCGGTCCCCAACGGATTAGAGGGCTTGCCGGGACAGGAAAGACGGTCATCTTGGCCATGAAGGCGGCATTGGCCCACATTGAAAATCCCGATGCGAAGATCCTGATCACCTACTACACCCGCAGCCTGCGCGACATCATCGAACGCTTGATAACGCGTTTTCATCGCCATTTTGCGGAGGTTGATCCGAATTGGGAAAACATACATGTCAGGCACGGATGGGGCCGCGCAAATGTGCCCGGCGTTTATCGCGATGCAAGTGTTCGTGCTGGGATGGCGCCGCGGACTTTCAGCGACGTTCGAGGTGCGGCAGACCCATTTGGGACCGTATGCAGAGAGCTTGTGGATTCCGGGACGCTTACCCCTTACTATGATGTCATTCTGGTTGATGAAGGCCAGGACTTCCCTGATAGCTTTTACCAGATGTGCTTTTTCCTCGCGAAAGGAGGGCGAGACGAGAAGCAGATCATTTGGGCTTACGACGAGCTTCAGAACGTGTTCGATGTCAAAGTGCGCGAGCCGGACCAACTTTTCGGTGAAGACAGCGATGGTCAACCAAGGATTTTGCTAACGCGGAGCCTCCCTGCAGGCACCGATACGAATGACTTCGTCCTTCAACGTGCGTATCGCAATCAAAGGGACGTCCTAGTGCTGGCCCATGCAATAGGATTCGGCGTTTATCGCAAGACGGTGCAGATGCTCGAGAATGGCAAGCACTGGGAGGATGTAGGCTACGACGTGGTGCAGGGCGACTTCACCGTCGGGAGCCACTGCATCGTTGAACGGCCGACGATTAATAGCCCAAGCACACTGGAAACCCCTCATGAAGTTAGGCTGGTGGATATCGTCGGCGCAGATAACATCGACGACGAAGTCGCTCTTGCCGCGGCTCAAGTCCGCTCCTTTGTCGAACAAGGCCTCAATCCGGATGACATTCTCGTAGTCTGCCTGGATGATATGTCAGCCAGGAGCTACTTCGCGAAGCTTTCCAAAACGTTGATCGAAGCGCAGATCTCCTGCAATAACATAATTAATGACCCCTACAGTGAGCCAGCTTTCCGGATCGAAGGAAAAGTCACTTTGAGCACTGTTTACCGGGCGAAGGGCAATGAGGCGGCGGTCGTCATTGTGCTAGGCGCAGACGCCGCCGTACTGGAGACCAGAACCGGCCGCAACAAGCTATTCGTTGCATTCACGCGAACCAAGGGTTGGCTCCGAATTTTCGGATATCGGAACAAGACGTTTTCAAGGCTTGAGGAAGAAGTAGCAACTGCGCTCGGCAGAAGTCCAAGGATCGAGTTCACTATGCCGGACATGACCAGCCTTAATACGATCCAACGCGGACTTGAAGAAAAGCATGCTCGCATCATCGAAGCGAAGCGCCGAGTGGAGCGCATGAAAGACGAGCTTAAGCTGTCGGACGAAGACATCGCAAGCTTGATCGAGGACCAGTGAATGCAACTAGGCGAGTTTAACGCCAGCATCCGGGCGACGATTGAATTCTTCGTCGAGCAGGATTTATGGCTCTCGACCGTCTATGAAACATCATTGCCGCGGTCGATCGAGTTTAACAAACTTAGTCTTACTTCCAAAGATTATCCTGCGGTCTACGATCGCGGGCTATCCCTATCGCACTACAATCTGCTGCTCACGGATTTTTCCTACTTCCAATTCTCCCATGTCGGTCCGTCCGAGTACGCACTGGCCTATTATCCTAACCCCCGTTTAAGCGGTTCCCCTGAAGCCATCGAATTCTACCGAAGCCTCGAACGAGAGCGTGACGAAGGACTTCTGAGCGATGAGGAATTTTCCGAACTGGTCGCCGAAATCCCCTCGAAAATTTTTATTCCTCGGGTTCGTTTCGAGTACAGTGGGTCTCAGTACCGTAATGTACGGCACCCGGGCGCCCACTTCCATATTGGTATGTCAGGCGAAGACCGTTGGCCGTCGGCCCGCAAGCTTTCACCAAGGAGCTTCGGCCTACTGATGGCAAAGCTCTACTTTGCGGACACGTGGTGGCAGCATTCACGATTTTCCTGGCCGGACGACGAACAACATCTACATCTAGCCGATTGCTTAGACGACAAGCTCCTGGCATCGATCAGGCTAGACGGCGTATCGCAATTCCTTTCAAATGACGAGAAAATGGGATTTCACTTCGCCGCCCTCAATGGTCCCCCGGCCTGATTGCCGGCCACTGTACCCTGCGGCTCCCCGCGCACCTGAGGGACCGTCAGATTGGTCGCATGTGGGCGGTTGTACTCACAAGCATTCCAGAACCGGCCAGTCTGCTCCCGGCCCCAAGGATCCGACGTGACGACTGAGCAGGCGACCTCAGTGCCGCTGTAGCCAAGGGCAGCAACTTTTCTCTCGGTGACGAGTATCTCCTTGATACCTTTCGAGCGCTCGATGACCTTTACAATTGTGGGATGAAAGCTATCCATTAAACCGGGCGTGGGGGAGATGATGCTTCTATCGGAATGGACGGAAAGAACGGCAAAGCGTGGACGTGATCCACTCAGGCTTCAGAGCCGTAGCGTGGGACTCTACCGGTCGCTGATCGCGGGCACCAGCAACGCCCCCCAGCGGCTTGAGCTGGCGGCGGCGGAGGTGGACGGCTCAGTCGTAACCAAGGTGAGCCTGGGCCTAGACCAAGAGTCGGGAGTGCTCAGCGGAGGAGAGTTGCATGAGCTCATCGCGGCTGGTTGAGGGCCGCTCGCGAGCGCTTCTTTTCCGCATCACCGATGGAGCATTGTATGTGGCCAACCACGGCCGGCGCTTCGACCGCCGCGGCGTCATATCCGTGTGTCGCGAAAACTTGAGCGCCAAGGCCACACGTGGACCCGGAGAGACGCTCGACGACGTCTCCGATCGGAAGCTCGTGGACGCGATCCGCGAGCGGCGTCTCGAAGTTTACCGGATCGATCGCGATCAGCTTCAGGAGGATGCTAACCACGAAGACGAGACAAGCCGCGACTATGCGGGGCGATCGCTTTGGGAGCTGCTGCAGAACGCGGATGACGCGCTGGCTCCCAGTGGGACGAGCTCGGCCAACCTCATCGGCGCGAAGGGGTTGGGCTTCAAATCCGTTTTGGAGATAAGTGACCGCCCAAGCATCCATTCAGGCCCGTTCGACTTCGGCTTCGACGCGGAATTATCCAAGGTTGCATTGGAGGAGATCCAGGCTGATGCACCTCGGCTGACGTTCAGGCTGCCCCATCGTATCGAACGCGATAGCGAGTCGGCCGAGCTGCTCCGTGCAGGCTACGCCACGATCATCCGCCTGCCGTTCCGGTCGCAGCAAAACAAGGATGAGATCTCGGCAAGACTCGAATCCCTCGATCCCCATTTTCTTCTTCTGTGTCGCCACCTCGACACCGTACTGGTGGAGCGGCATGGCCAGCAAACGATGAGACTGTCCGTAGCGCGCCAACGTGGTGCAACGCTCCGGAACTCGCCAGCCACGCTCTCAATCGTGAGGGGCGACGATATCATCTCTAGCGACTGGCGCATCTGGAGCGCGGTTGCGGCGGCTCCGTCCGAGCGTTCGAAGAGCCTAAGCGCCGCCATCGCAGTGCCGATCGAAAGGGGCGTCGCGGGTCCGGCCCCCGCGGAAATTCCGGTTCACGTGTTCTTCCCAACGACTGAGACGATCGCGGCCAGGTTCCTGATACACGGCTCCTTCGCTCTCACAAGCAACCGTAACGGCATACGTGCTGATGATCACGACCAGTTGGTGCGAGAACAGCTCCAGGCGCTTGTCCGCCATGTAATCCATGACGTCCCAGCTACCTCAACCGTGAGGCTGTTTGCCGACATGGTCCGCGCGACGAGAGGCGGCCGAGTTAAACGGCCGGATCGTCTCATCCAGCAGGCGATAGCGCGGGCGGTGACGGAAGCAGAGTTCATTCCGTTGATCGGTGGCGGAAGCGTGAAGCCCGCCGATTGCAGGGTTTGGGAGCACGAGCTCGACCGCGTCGTGCCAGCGAAGCTGGGCCGCGAGAAGAAGCTTGCCGTGCCAGCGCTCTCGCCCGTCTTCGGCGAACTACGATCTCCATTCGAGGCCCAGCCGCTCCGTCCGGTCGACTACGCGGAAATTCTCTCGCGCACGCGGGCATTGACCCTCGATGCAGCCGTGCAGGCACTGAGGATCGCGTACTCGGGCTGCCTCGCGTCTCCCCAGCAGGACTTGGTCATACAGACGCTCGCGCGTGCACAGATCTGGCCGACCGCGGAAGGGACCGTCCGTGCGCTGGATCAGGCGCCGAGCCTGCTCCGCCATCGGCCCGAGGAGTGGCCTGCGTGGTTGCCGGCGGACACGCTTCATCCGAACGCCGAAGAACTCCTTAACGGGTACGACGCGGCTGCAGAAGCGCGCTGGATGTCGTTGCTTACGGGCCGGCTGCTTCGATCCCAAGACGACTGGCTCAAGCGCTCCCTGGTCGGTACGATTGACGCATGGGACAACGAGGATTGGGAAAGTCACGGCCTCGAGGCCCTCGCGCTGATCGAGAAATGGGCAAATGTGCCGGAGTTCGGCCATCAAGGAGCCTTTGTCGAGCGCCCCGACGACACGAGCGTGCGCGCCGCACTGGCAAGGGTCGTGCGGGTGCCGGCAAGGGATGGCTGGATACGTGCGGTCGAGGCGTATGCTAACCGGGACCTGGGTGCACCGCCGGAGCTTGCTGCATACTTCAAGGAAGTTTCCGACCGTTATGTCGTTGGGGCACCTCGACAAGCAACCCTCCTGTTTGGATCGAAGAAATGGAAGGCGTTGCTGCGGTTCCTAGGCGTGGCCTGGGAACCCAAGATCAAGCTGGTACCGCGAAATGGTTCGCTAGCGAGAAATCCGGCGTATTCCAGGTTCCGGCAATCCCTAACGCAACTCGGCCTGAACTATATCAACCAAGAATGGTACATCGAGCACTTCCCTGCGGCACTCGAACGCGTCGGACCTTCGCAGGTCGCAACCTGCATGATGACGCTGTCTGCCGCGGTGGCGCTACTCTCCGGCCGATGGCGCAAAGTCTACAGCGCGGATCGAACCCACACACCTATACCCTACACCTCGTTTGCCAACTATCAGATGCGAAAGGAGCGGTATCTTCCCCAACGACCCATCGGCGGACGGCGGGGCGACCGCCTGGCTCCTCACGAACTCTTCTGGCCCGGCAAGGGTATTCCTGGGATCACGCCGATTCTGGACGTCGGTACCACCAATACCCTGAGGCGCGCGGCCTTGAAGGCGACCTTCGTGGACGGTCTCGGCGTGCGCAGCTCCCTGCCGACCGATTGGGGGACGTGGTGTGCCTGGTCAGACGAGGTTCTTGCCAGCATCGAGGCCGATGCGATCCCGTCGACGAAAGCGGTACGCGACTTCTACGACGCTCTACTGCGCACCGCGCGCCGGCCCGACGGAATGGCGAAGATCTCTAAGGTCGCGGCAATTCGGCCAGGACAACAGGACGAGATTGTCGTCGAGAAGTCGGGGAACACGTTGTGGATTGACCAAGGCCGCTTCGAGAACCAGGAGGTGCTTAACGGGCTCGGGCTAATCGGAAAGGCGATTCTCCCGGTACGCCTGGAGCGAGGTATTGGTGCGGTCCAGGCTCTCGGCGTGCGTTGCGCATCCGAGGTACTTGAGGTRGAGCCGAGCTATGAGTCGGCTCCCGAAAAGCGCACGAAATTCTTGGAGAGTAGAGTGGCAGGCCGACGGGGAGCGCTCGCCGCTATATGTGCGACCAAGGCGCAGCCCCTAAGATCAATTCCTCGCCTGATCGCAGTTCAAGACCTTCGGCTCCGTATCTCGATCGAGGGCCAGTTGCTCGCCGACCGGAGCTCAGCCTCCTACAACAACGGCTTAACGTGGCTCATCAGCCTGCAAGCCCCTGATCTATGGGAGGCTGTAGCGGCTGCCATAGCCGAGGGATTTGGCGGCCACGGGGCGGACCTCAAATACCGGTTCGCGAAGGTTCTCAAGGCGCGGCGCGACGAGGTAGCTGCCATCCTCGCCGATGACGGTATCCCAGGGTACCGGATCAAGGAAGCCCTGTATGACTTTGACGAGACTGGGGATGATAAGGATGACACCGAGGAGGGGGGCGAAACCGATATTTCTGGAGCGGGCGCCGTCGACGCGAGCGAAGGCGACGATGCTCAGGATGCCGATTCCTTCGATGACGAGGAAGACGAAAGCGAAGACGGCGGAGAGGGGGAGCACGACCCCGGCGTCGTGGACGGCCTCGTTGACACAGCCGAGGATGATAACGGCAACGAGGGGAACGCCAGCCGCTCTGGTGGAGGACGGCCCACGGGTCATCTGACCCGCAAAGCGTTGTTCGGCGGCGGCCGCAACCAAGATGAGCAGAAGAGAGGGGCGAGACGTGAGGCGGCTGAGGCCGCTAAGGCGGTGGCCGCCCGCGGGATGCGGGCGGAGGCATGGCTAATGCAGCAAATATCTTGCAACCTCGATGCCTCCTGGACATGCACGGCGAACGTCAGGGACGATCAACTACGCGAGACTGATGTCCTGCTGTCGCGAGCCGGCGAGGAATGGCATGTCGAGGTGAAGAGCTTGACCGCCGAGCGTATTTATTGGTCGGAGCTGGAGCGCGAGAAGGCTGAGCGTTACGCAGATCGCTACTTCATGGCGCTGCTCGTCGAGGATGGGGGCGGCTCCTATTCAGTCCGGTGGTCTTGGGACCCGCTCCGCGACCTAGCGCCCCTGGCGCGCCGCGTCGAGTGGCTCTGGCAGGCCGCAGCGGAAGGTCCTTCCCTCCATGACGGCTGGCGGCTGGCTGCGGGTGTTCGCTGGCCCGAGCGCCGACCGGATCGATTTGTCCACGTCGTTCGGGTCACGCGGGAAGACTTGGATGGCCTAGAAGAGGACGAGCCAAGCCTCGAGCTCCTCAGGAGAAGGATCGGTGATCTGGCCGGGAACGACACCTGAACATTGGTTGCGCCATCGGTGGATCGGCATCTGTAAGCTATGCGACAAAGCAATGTCATCCCTACAGCTTCTGAACTTCCGCACTTTGTTACATCGCGTGCCGCGACCGACTTCGCAAGGACAGGCAGAACACGACCCCAAATGAGACGCCCGCAGAATAACAAGCGATGGAGGCTTTCGCTTCTGCGGAAATAATTTCCGCCTCGTCACACCTTGAACACCGTCTCGCGGCGATACAGTAGGAACTGTGAATGGGGCAGTTCATCGGGGCGTGACGGTACCAGCAGGCGTCGCTCCGGATTGACGAAGCGCGTGTGGTATCAGGAACTCCGCCACCTGAGATCAGCACGCTGTAGTCGTCATCTACGGAGATCAGACCCCGATAGTACATCCAATGCACGGTTCCTGAGAGTGCGAGGCCGTTGCGTACGCTGTCCGGCCCCCGGTCGGCCACTGGGCGGATGTGTGCGGCCTGAACCTCCGATCGCCCGCCGCCATTTATCAGCTTGAGGCCTGTGACAGCGCAGGTGTCCTGATAGGCCGCCTTGATCGCTACGGAAAACGCCCTGTCGCGAAAGGGTCGCTGCACCACCTGAGATACGATCCGTCGGTCGATGCTGTCAACCTCGAAGGGCATCTGTGGATTGTCACCCAACCCGAGAGGGGCCTCCTCAGCCGGATCGGGCGCCGGGCGATTTCGATCTCGCTTGCCCAGTACATGCGCGAAGCCAGCGGCGAGGATCAGGTCGTATTCTTCATCTGAGATGTTGCGAACGGCGCGCCCGAAGGCGCCCTTGTTCGTAGAGCCGTCCTCCTTGCGCAGGCCGTCCTCATAATAGTGGTCCCCGGCCTTGAAGGGTATGGCATGATCGAAGGGAAGGAAGTCGTCGATCAGCGCATAGAAGTGGTCGGCCTTCGACGAATCTCCGATGATGTTGGTGATCCTGGCTGTCGCGAAATATGCCTGCTTGCCGCCCGTTTTCATCAGATCGCCGCTCGGCCGCCGTGGCTCATAGTAGACGATCCAGTCTCCCCGCGCGGCCTCGACCTGACGCAGATAGGTGCGCGGGAAATGGTAGCGCTGCTCCGGAAGATCGTCGTAGGTCGGATCGACTTTTGTCGTTAGGACCGCTTTTGACATCGTGGCACCTCTACTGTCCCGTTGTTACCAGGTCGGCAGGTTTTCGAAAACATGCACGGCGCGCAAGGTGGCGCGCCCTATGGTTGTGTTTTGTTACTTTTGCCAAATCCAAGTAAGAAAAATTTGAATGCGCGAAAAATTGAGTAGTTTAAGTATTAATACACGCAATATCCTCAATTTTTTAAGTAAAAACCGGATAGACAACTTTTGATACGTCTTGAGATGCTTTTAAATCTAAGGGATAATTTATGTATCAATTGCGCAGGTGCAGTTGATGCTTTTGCAACACGCAAGGATCTTTGACATGACGAAGAAAACGACCGAAGCGGCATCCGGCCGCTTTGACTACGATGCGCTCAACATCGGTGCGCAAAGCAAGAAGGCACTAGAGGCGACAGCCGCTGGCATCCTGGCCTTGGGACGCCGGTCCACGGAGCAGGCCTTCGAATTGGGTGACCTGCTGGAGCAGGCGTCCGAGCTCGTTGAGCCCGGCACCTTCGAGAAATGGGTATCGCAGCGATGCGATATCTCCTCGAAGACCGCGCGCAACTATCGGTCTGTTGCTCGCAATCTTGCTCCGTACCGTACACGTGCGGTCGAGCTGGCCGTCAGCCCCACGGTTCTTTTTCATCTGGCGTCCGCGCCGGAAGAAAAGGTTGAGGCTGCCTTGGCTTTTGCGGAGGAGAACGACGGCATTCGCGTCAGCGAGGTGAAAGCTCTGCTGGCAGACGGCTCCGAAGCAGTCTCCGAAGAGGTCAACGCAAAAGAGCTTGCCGACGCCGGCGGTCTTTCCGGATTGCGGGCGCTGATCGACGTGAAGACGAAGAGCGGTCTTGCCGCCTTCGTTGAGAACGCGGCAATGCTTGCCAAGACTGTCGAGGACATTCTCGAACGCAAACCTCGGGGCAAGCGTCTTCAGAAGAAAGCCCTCGTTCCGGTGCTTGAGCCTTTGGGCCGACTTGCCAAGCGCAGCCTGGGCAACGTCCTGCTTCTCGATGCGCCAGGCGACATCGACGTCCGCAAGCTCTCCGCGACCGAGCTCGCTCCCGGAAGCCGCTGGCACAGAGTGTTCGAGACGCTCGACGATGTTGGTGATCGAGAGGCCTGGCCTGAGGCGAAGGAGCTCGAACTGTGGCTGAGCCAGGAGCTGCTGCCGCTCCTCGATTGGGCAACCTCGAAAGCGAAGCAGCCTGAATGGCCTCTTGAGGCCAGCGCTGCCTCGAACTCACCTGGCAAGGCGATGCGCAGTGGGCTGGAGGCGCTGGGTGGCGTCGTGCGGGTGGAGGCGCCAAACCTCGACCCGTCGAGGGACGAGGATGAGACGATCGAGGACTACGTGCCGCCGGCGATGTTTACCCGGAGCGGTGGCGTATCTGAGGCCGTTGGTTCCAACATCCTTTCCTTCGGTTCGACCGAAGGGCTGCCTGGACTAAGGAAGCCAAAGGCGCTCACGCGCAAACCCGCCGAGGCGTCGGCGGACTGAAGATAAGAAAGGGGCTTTCGGGCCCCTTTCTTGATTCCGGCTGTGCGTTTGGTGCCCCGCTTAGCGCAACCTCATTGCGCTTCACGGGTCGTTTACCATCGCGTGCGGACAGAATTCCGGCGTGAGCCCGCCGTTAACCGCGTTCAGGATCTGTTCTCTTTTTGCCGGTGGGAGGCTTGAGATCCGGTCCGGGTCCTGTCAGGACTGGGTGGCTCCACGGAATGGAGCTAGCGGCCCATGCCGGTGCTACCAACACCGACATGAGCCTGACCCTCAGCCTTCAACGAAAAGGAATCGGGCTTTGACCAACCTATACGCTTCATCCCCCGCCGGGGAAGTTCTCCGCGCCGTGACTTCGGCGTCCTCCACCATCTCTTCACTCGCTGGCCCGGCGTCCCGGCGCTACTTCGGCGAGCGTGCCGGTATTCAGGCTGAACCGCCGGCGCTGCGGCGCCACCCACATCTGGTTCGTTATCCGGACGTCGAGGCCGACTTCGCCGTGCTGATCGACAGAGCCATCGCCGCGATCGCTGACAGTGAGCCGGTCGAGGACGAAATCCTCGGCCACTATGTCAACGTGGCCTCAATGGTCAGGGCGGTGTCATTCAGGGAAGGCAAGCTTTTGGAGCAGGCCGTCGAACGCCTAGCTAAGGTAAACCCAAATCTCGTTGTGCTGATGCAGTCGATCAAACTGCCGCTGGTCAAGGCAGCCATCGAAGCGGTGGCCGGCAATGATTGGAGGCAACTCGAGGGCGTGCGGCTTGACTGCGAGGCGCCGGCCAGAGGCAGCTACACGCCGGACTTGATCGTCGTGAACCGCGCCAGGCGGGCCGCTTTCGTGCTAGACCTCAAGAGGTCGCTGGCATCCTACGGCGACACCAGCCGGCTCGAGGAGCTGAAGCTCAAGATGCTGGCATCGGCCATGGTGCTGCCGGACTGGCTCTACAAGACCCAGAAGCGGCTGATGGTGGAGACGGTCGGTGTCGCGATCATCGATGGCGCCAGCCGTCCGAGCGATCATGCGGCGGGCGTCTGGGCGCTCGCTGAAATCGACGATCTTCTGGAGATCGATGGCGCCGCGGCTTGCATGGCGGAACTGCGCCTACGCTTCGGGCGCCGCGTGCAGCAGCTTCTCGAGGCTGCAGCTCGCCTTGCGCTTGGTCTCCCAGAGACGCCAATGGTGACGGCCACCCCACCGCTCGCGGCTGCCGGCTCCACGACGTCGCTCCATGCGCGCCGCGTTGGGACGCTGCGGGCGATCCCCCGCGTGAAGATCTGCGAGGACGTCACCGATGACGCTAAGGATCAGGGAGCTGGATGCCGTTGCGGCTCCTGTGAAGAGCCGAGCTTCGATGATGACGACGACGGCCGCGATGATCCGGAGGCGCTTGCAGATGACGTGGTCTCCTGGCCACCTGAGCACATCCGCGTCGGCTTTGCCCGGCGGCTGCTCGACGCCTAGGCGATCGACACCCGCTCGAAAGACGAGATAGCTGCGGCGCGTGACGCCGCGGCCGCCTCTTGCCGTTCCCATCATCCTTGAGAAGACGCCGTCCGCTGAAGCCGGATCGGCAAGGAGATCCTGCATGTCCGCCGACATCATGTCCACCCAAGCACCATCGACTTCTGCCCGCCTCAAGAGAGGCAGCTCGAGAGCTTCCAAGCCCAATCGGCCCCTTGTGGATCCGCGTCCGCAGGACGACCCAGCTCTGATCATCGGCCTCGCTCTTGCGTTTGCCCGGCAGGGGGCATCGGACGCGCGCGCCATTCCCTCCGTGGTGCTGGAACCACTCCGGCATCTTGCAGAATCCGGAGATCCCGCTTGCCGGCTCGTTCTCGATTGCCTCGAGCGAAGGGCTGGCGCCAATTATCGGACGTTCGCGCGTCAGGGCGTGCCGCCGGAAATTGTTTCCGTTCACCCAGCCCTGAAGGAGGATCGTTGATGGATCGCCTCTCTTCTTTCCTGCTCCGGCGCTTTGCCCATGTCGAGCGCCTTGCCGTTCGGCGTCTCGCGGTCCGCAACGGCCTGCTGACTAGGAGCACCAGCATCGTCGATGGTCATGTTGTCGGCCGCTTTAGCCCAGCCTTCGATCCCTCCCAGCTCACTGGCGAGTTTGAACAGGACCGTCAGTGGGTGCGGAATCATCTCGCAGGCTTTCTGATCGATGCACCGCAGGACGGACATGGCCGCCCCGTTCTCGTCCCGGCCGTGCCGGTGCGGCCGGATAACCTCAGACGGCATCCGGCGAACGAAGAGGACTCGAGCTCGGCCGCACTCGCCTACGCGGTCCGCGTCGTTGCCGAGGCTGGCTACAAGCCGAGCGTCAAACCCATGGCAACTCTGTTGTTGCTTGCCGCGGCGATGGAACAGTCAGGCGTCTTGCTGCGCGATTTGGTCGCGCATTTGCGTCAGCCGGCACCCGTCTTCGCCGTGGCAGTCCTCGCCGACGGCTTCGAGCGGGCCTTGCCGCAGCTAATCGAAGTGACCGACGTCGTACCTTATGGGCCTTACACCGGTGTGGCCGCGGATTTCGCCTTCAACGACGATCTATGGAAGTGGGTGGACGGC
Source organism: Rhizobium sp. 05N49 (assembly GCF_056396805.1). Classification (NCBI taxonomy): domain Bacteria; kingdom Pseudomonadati; phylum Pseudomonadota; class Alphaproteobacteria; order Hyphomicrobiales; family Rhizobiaceae; genus Rhizobium; species Rhizobium sp. 05N49. The sequence goes on along the minus strand of NZ_JBFTME010000028.1, from coordinate 37,744 downwards.
GAGACTCGGCGCGTGTTCTTGCAGGTACCGGCAGGTGAGACCAACCGCCCGAGCCGGGCCGCCCTGCGCGGGCAATTGCTGCGGGCGCTTGCGGATGGCACGCCGGTGCTTGCCGTGGCGGAGACGCACACTGGCGTTCCTGATCAAGTTGATCTGACCTGCGACATCAGGCTGTCGGGCGCCGGGATCGATCGCCTGCTGATCGCCGACCTGCTGGAGGCTGTCTACGGCAGCGAAGCCGTTATGCGTCATGACAGCAGCATCGCCAAACTCGATGCCAGCGCGCTCACGCTCGACGATCTGGCCATCGCCATTCGACCTGGCCGTCCGATCCTGTCGAGCCTCGATGCGCTCACCGGACTGGCGGCGCTGAACCGCGAAGACAAAAAGGATGGAGGCGCGGAAGACAAGGCGGCCTCTTCGCGACGTCTCATCACGCAGAGCCCAAGCGAGCGCAGAGGAGAGAACTCGGGGGATGGCGGCGGGTCCGACGGCCGCGCTTCGTCGACGTCTACACCATCGTCCAAGGGAAAAGGGAAATCAAAAGGCAAGCCGACGGGCGCCGAAGTGATTCGGCCGGAGCCCGTCGATGATGCATCTCCGCCGACCGCGCTGCGTGTCGAGACGCTGAGGGGCTATGGTGCTGCGACGGCATGGGCGCTCGGCTTGAAGGTCGATCTCGCGGACTATCTCGGCGGCGAACTGCCGTGGTCACAGATGAGCACCAAGCTTCTTCTGTCCGGACCGCCGGGGACCGGCAAAACCACCTTCGCACGCGCCCTGTGCAACACGCTGCAGATCCCGCTCGTCGTCACCTCTGTCTCAACCTGGCTGCAGGGTGAGTACTTGCATGAGGTGCTGAGCAGGATGGCCGACACGTTTGCTGAGGCCCGGCGTCAGGCACCGTGCATCCTGTTCATTGACGAGATCGACGGCATCGGCCAGCGTGCCTCGGCGTCGCGGCCATACGCGGACTATTGGAATGCGTGCGTCAACAAGGTGCTGGAGCTTCTCGACGGTGCCGTGAAGACCGATGGCGTCATCGTGGTCGGCGCTACCAATCGGCCCACCGAAATCGACGAGGCGATCCGCCGCTCAGGACGGCTGGAAACGCAGATCGAGATCCCGCGGCCCGACATTCCGACCCTCGCCGGCATTCTCGCCTATCATTTAGGCGGCGACCTCGACGCCGTCACCGCGTCTGACACCCAAGTCGGAGGTGAGCGATGATCGGAACCACCAAAATTGGCGGCTTGATGGACGAGATCGAGATCATCCTGGAAGGTGACGGTGAAACCGGCATCGACAGGCCAGAGACGGCCGAGCAGGATAACCCAGTGCTTCAGGCGTTGCGACGTCTGGCAACACGAGCAATGGGCCTGACTGGCGCCGACATTGAACGGATCGTCCGCGAAGCGCGATTGAAAGCTCGCCGCGAAAAGCGCGGCCTGACCTACGCCGATGTCGAAGCCGGCATTCGTGGTCACCGGCCGCCGGTGCCTTATGATGTCCGATGGCGTCTGGCGATTCACGAATCAGGCCATGCAGTCGTCCATCACGCTCTGCGCCTTGGGGCGATCATGGGTCTGACGATCGACGCCAAGGACGGCGGCCACAATGCAGTGACCTTTGCGACCAACGCACCTGATACCGAGGCTTGGTACGAACGGCTGCTGGCGATGCTGATGGCAGGCCGCGCCGCCGAGCTGATAGTGCTCAAGACTGTATCGGCAGGCTCCGGCGGCACCGAAGAGAGCGACCTTGCACGCGCGACTCGTGTCGCGCTGGACATGGAACAGGCGCTCGGCTTCGGTGGCCGCCATCCGCTGCTCTACCTCGGACACAAAGATCCGACCGCGATCCTCAGCCGCGACGCCGATCTGGCAGAGCGGGTGCATCGGCGGCTCGAGTTCGCACAGGCACATGCCACGGAAGTGATCCTGAAGAACCGTCGGGCCTTCGACCGGCTGGTGCGCGAACTCTTCGATGCCCAGGCCCTTGATGGTCAGGCCGTTATCGACATCCTGGTCGCTGACTCGTAAATCCTGAGCGAGATCTGGAGGACGGGATGTCTGTAACGGTTATCGCGCATTGCGACTGGAGCATCGAAGCTAAGAAGCGGTGGATGTGCGTGGCGGTCCGCCAGGGCAAGACATGGGTGCTGTCGGCGCCGGAGCCTGTCGGCGACACGCGGAATCTCACACATCGGCTGCGGCGACGTTCGGCAGCAGACGCCGCAGTGCTGATGGGTTTTGACTTCCCGATCGGTCTTCCTGCCGCCTACGGCAGCRCTTTAGGTGTGCCCGACTTTCGTTCCTTCTTGCGGTCGTTCGGGGACGCACGCCTTGCGCGGTGGTTCGACGTTGCGGAGCATCGCAGCGAAATCTCCATCGACCGACCCTTTTATCCGATGCGGCCTGGGGGCACGCAGCGGCAGCATCTTTTCGACGCTTTAGGGCTGAGCGGTAAGGATCTTTTGCGCCGCTGTGAGCGGGCGACGCCGGATCGCGGCGACGCTTGCATGCTGTTCTGGACGCTCGGCGGCAACCAAGTGGGGAAAGCCGCCTTGACCGGCTGGCGCGAAATCATCCTCCCGAACCTCGGGGAGCTATCGCTATGGCCGTTCGACGGGCCGCTCCATGAGTTGATGATACCGGGGGCCACTGTTGTCGCTGAGACCTATCCCGGCGACGTCTATGGCCAGCTTGGAATTCCCCGACGCCCTGTTTGGAGTAAGCGACAGCAAGACGGGCGCCGGTCCGTGGCAAGTCATCTGATGCGGTGGCTGGAGAACAGGCCACACGTCGACGGGAGCGCACTCCAATGTCTGATCAGCGATGGTTTCGGAAACGGCAATGACGGTGAGGACCGGTTCGACGCCGCGGTCGGCCTGCTCGGCATGATCGACGTCGTCGATGGCCGACGGGGCGAAGGCGTACCGGAAGTAGATGACGTCAAAACGTGGGAAGGCTGGATCCTCGGTCAGCGGGCTTAAGTCTCCCACACGTTGATCCGCGGCGAAACGATTTGATGCAGGTTGCTGGCAACTCGAAACAAATTGCGCTCATTCGATTCGAACCTCCGGGCGGACGATTCGAACGTCTAGGGCAACGTTTCCAAACTCCGGGCGAACGTTTCGTTTTTCCAGATTTCCGATTCACGTCCTATCGAAAGGGTCGGATACCGTGCTTCCGGAGCCGCGAGTATAGCTGTGGGATTGCCGGCAACTTGTCTCGACGTACCCGTAACCTGAAACAAATTGCGCTCATTCGATTCGGAACTCCAGAATTCCGATTCAAAACACAATGATTCCGTTTCGGCGACAAACGCCTTGCGCCATGCCGCCGGTCCCTGGACCATTATAGTGCCATCAACGAGAACAGGGAGGACACCATGGCACGACAGACCTTAGAGCAGCGGAACGCGAAGCAGCGTGAGCGGCAGCAGCGGCTGAGGGACCGGCATCGGGCCGAACGGCGCCCGGATAGAGACGACGTCGCGCGCACCATGCTGTTCTGGGCGATCACCGGCTATTTGAAGGAAGATCGGCCCGATCGGATCGATCAGCTAGCCGACGCCGTGACTTCCCTGCTGGTGGACCAAGGATTTGACGAGCGGGCATCCTACGAAGTCTTCGATGATCTCGTCGATCGCTATGCCCGCGATGACCGTCCCTTCCGAAGCAAGCCTCACCTGCGGGGCTGACGATTCCTGGCCATCTGCTCTGCCTGATTACCAACTTTTTTGCAAACGGCGTTATCATTGGGGACTTCGTCCCCCCGTTACTTCGTGAAACGCCGTTTGCAACTGAATCGTTTTTATGAAGTCATTCGCCTACGGAAACCCTTGGTTACCGGAGGTTAACTCCATTCGCATAGCTCGCGTGCCCCGCATCTGCGGGAACCACCAACAACAGCTACGTGAATGGAAATGAACCAATTTTCTGCCAAAGCCTTTCAACGCAAGATCGACGCCTTCTGCCAACTGCGGCTGGCGCCGCTTTTCAAGGACGACGAACTTCCCCGGCTGAAGTGGTATTTGCACACGCTCATTCAGACGAGGAGGCCGGCGCCAAGAACCAACGGCAGGACGGACTGGCACGTTGTCGCGGCGGCGTGTGGCCTCGACACCAATCTGCTCGCCGGCAATGCACGTCAGATCGATCCGGCCTTCGACGCGATTGGTCGGTGGATCCGGGACACGCGCCTCGTAGCCGCGGCAGCAGACCCCGACGTCCGTCAAACACTAAAGACGCCAAGTACGAAGGCGGTGCCCAGGAGGCCCCGACAAGCTCGCGCGACCCAGAACCAGCCCAAACCAGCATCGGGGGCTACCGCAGCAAGTACAGGCACAAATCTCGAATTCCCAGAAGCGCTGTTCGACGTCAGGGAAGATCCGACGGAATTCTCCGAGGCGTTGCAGCTCCAGCTCCGACGCCATGGCGAAACGTACTGGACGCTCCATCGTGCCATCACCGGTCCGGATGACGTTACGGAAAAGACAACGCTTTTAAGCTGGATCGAAGGCCGGAAGGTGCCGCGGACTGTCGAGAGTTTTGAGATTCTGTCGCGGATCGAGCGACGGTACCGGCTCCCGGCCGGTTATTTCAAATCCAAGCTTGCACACCCTTCGCGGTCGGCGTCAGGGTTTGAGCTTTCCGGAATAGAGCCCGCGGAGCGGCGTCGTATTGCCTGGCATCTTCCTGAGGATTTCAACACGCTGTCCTTCCAGAAAAGGGAGGAGATCGTCGACTGGGTGCGGCGGGTCATTATCAGCGGCACGACCGACTACCGGAAGTACCAGGCGGCCGCCGCCAAGCAGCGCTACGCTATCCGTTTCCCTGGCGTCTCCTATGGTGGGCGGGCGCCACGCGACGGTAAGATCGTTGTGCCTGCGAACTATGAGCAGACCTGGGTCGAGGATCCTGACTTGCTGTCAGGCGTGATAGAAGCGCCACCGTCACTCGCCATGGAAATGGCCGACCTCGTGCGCTTCAAAACGTCGGCTTTGACGTCGGTCGGCTTTCAGCGAAACGGGGTCTGGGGCGAAGAAACCGCCTCACAAAAGATCGAGCATCTCGGGCTGATGTTCGGTGCCCTTGCAGCATCCAGAGATGGAGAGGTGAAGGGCTACGGGGTGCCGGTCCGGCAGTTGACGTTCGGGCTCCTCATATTCCCCGGCGTCTGGGATTGGTATCTGCAGTGGCGGGAGACGCGCCGCGGCTTTTTCACTGCTTGGGAAGTCGACATGTTGCGGATCGCCTTGGCGATCACCAAGGAGGGGACCGGATGGCTTCGGCAGCATCCAGAGCTTCTGGCGCGGGTTCAACCGATCGCCGGCCTCGTCTCGCAGAATGAGATCGACTATGCGAATGCGGACTGGCACGGTGCCTGCGACGATTTCCACAAGCATGCTGCCCACCGGGTCAAGGAAATCCAGCGGATCGCGCGCGTCCATCGCGATCCGTTCGAGCCGATCATGCCGGTCCTTGAGGCGGCAAGCCCCGTTGGCGAGTATCGTAAAATCACCGAGGAGATCATTCGCCTGATGCCGGATGAGCATCGTTATCCTCGGCCGGCCGCCGAGGCGGTCCGATCATTCCTGATGCTGAGGCTTGGTTTGCATCTTGGGCTTCGCCAGAAGAACCTCAGGCAACTGATGCTCAATCCAAAAGGCTCGATGCCGCGCTCGGAACGCGCGCTGGAAAAGATGAAGCGCGGCGAAATACGGTGGAGTGATCGGGAAGGTGGCTGGGAGGTCTTCATTCCCTCGGTCGCCTTCAAGAATTCGCACTCGTCCTTCTTTGGCGACAAGCCGTTTCGGCTCGTGCTTCCGGACCTCCTGGACCTCTACAAGTACATCGACGCCTATGTCGACCGGCACCGCTCGGTGCTCCTGCGGTCGGCCGCGGATCCCGGCACGTTCTTCGTCAAGACTGTCAAGACGACCAGCACAAACGCGGCCTATGACACGACGAGTTTCTACGAGGCGTGGCGTCACACCATTCAGCGCTACGGCATCTATAACCCCTATACCGGACGAGGCGCGATCAAGGGGCTGCTACCGCACGGTCCTCATAATGTCCGTGACGTGCTGGCGACCCACATCCTGAAGCAGACTGGCTCCTATGAGCAGGCGAGCTACGCCATCCAGGACACCGCCGAAATGGTCGCCAAGCACTACGGGCGCTTTCTCCCGCAGGACAAGGCGGCACTTGCGGCGCGTATCCTGAACCAGGTCTGGGAAGCTGCTTAACGAAGAAGGAGGCGTCGGAAATTATTTCCGGCGTCTTGCCTCGTTCTTTGCCTCGCGCGCCCAAGGCGGCGGCGACCGTTGTTCGATCCATGGGAGAAGCTTGATCGGCTTGGGTTCGATGCCGGCGGTGATGATCGGATACTTGCTGAGAGCATCGCGCATCAACGGCAGACCAGCAGGGTTCGTGTAGCGAAGGCTGGTCTCACCGCCCTGACTGAGTCGTCCCGAGATGTCGTCGATGACCAACGGGGGGACGCCTGCTTGAAGGAGGGTATCTGCCATTCCGTGGCGTAGCGCATGGAAAGCGCGATCCCACATCTTCTCTTCGAGGGACTGCTTCATGATCGGGAGGAAGACGTCGTAGAAGCGGTCGCCCGGATCGTTCACGGTCTTATCGGAGAAGAGGTCAGGGAACACGGCCTCGTACCCCAGGTTCTGGAGCGCAGCGCAATAGTCCATGAAGCCCAAGCGAACCAGCTCTTGCGGGAGCGGCAGCAGCCGCTCTGATTGCTCGGTCTTCAGCCGCCGAAATTTGTTTGTCCGCAGGATCAGCACGAGACCGCCATCGTCTTCGGCAATATCGTCTAATGCAAGCCCTGCAAACTCGCGCCGCCGGGCCCCGAGGTATGAGAACATGATCGGCAAGAAATAGGCGGCGTCATGAAAGACGTGCGGTCCCGGCTTTTTGCGGCCCCGGTCGTGGTTTAGCGAGCCTGTATAGATCGGGCTGGAGAAAATGGGTTTGATCTCGTCGGGCGTCGGCTTGTGCTGCTGTTTGCGAATACTGCCAAGCTTCGGCTTTTTCGGCCTCAAGCCTTCGAAGGTCCAATCGTCGATTTCGAATCCGTGGCCGCGGACATGGTTCAGAAAGTGGTTCAAGTTTCCAAGGTGTTTGCGAATGGTGCCTGCTTTGAGGCCCACGGCCGCCTCTTTGCCCTCCGTCCCGGCCTTCTCGCGCAACCTCTCGCCCTCAGCGCGAAGCTCGGGTGCCGACATCGCCCTCATTCTGGCGCTCTGTCCCCAGCGAGCGGGAATATCGTTGAAGTGCTTGCGAAGCCTGCCGATATGGTACTGGGTAATTTGGCCGGTGTGCTCAACACCGTGTTCTTCGAGTACGCCCTTGAACATGCGAACGAGAGCGCGTGCGTCACGTGCGGTGGTGTCGTCCCAAGCATCCTTCATATTTTCGACGAGCTCCTCGCACGCAGCTTCGAAATCCGCGAGGGGAATGACGGGCCGCGTCTCTTCCTCAACCGGCTTATTGATCGCGGCGGCGCGCGGCGAAGGATCGAGATCGAGTGYCAAGATCGGCCGAGCTTCGAGCCTAGGGGACTCGATAACGTCATCGACGGGAGCTGCAATCTCCGATAATGGCGTCGTCGTTTCCAAGGGCGCAACTTCGATGAAGGCAGGCTGTGGTGTCGAAGCCGAACCACCCGTGAGTTCGCTCAGGTCACGATCAGCGAGTGGATGCCGTTCCGCGACGTCGAAGAGAGCGTCTGCCCTGCCACTGAAATAGGCCTTCATGGCCTTTTCCTCGTTGAGCGGGTTTGGACTGATTTCGAAGAGGTGCATCAATCTTCGAATACCCGCCTTGAAGCCGCGCGTGTTGGCCTCGTGAAGCAGTTCGAAATAGTTGGAGCCGATGGCGGAAATATGGGACGCGGGAACCCCGTTTTGCCTGAGGTAGGCCAAGCCTCGGCAATTGTCTTTTAGCGTCAGGTGATGGGTGATGCCGAACATGCCGAGCAGTCGATAGGCCCATCCATTTTCGACATCCATTTCCAGCTCGGCGATGTCGGCGGGCCGGCCATAGCGTCGTGCCACGATCGAGACATCTTCAAGATGCATGAGCATCATGTCTCGTTCGTGTTCGCAAAGCTTTTGGAGCTGGGCCTTGGACATGGGTTCCTTCTGCTTCAACTTCAGTTCGGCGACCAGCAAGTTCAGCTTGCGGCCGATCGCCTGCGCTTTCTTATGATCAGAACAGTGAAGGCTCAGTGAAAGCCGGCTGCCTGGTCGGCATTGCCCGAAGGCGCTCGGGACGCGTGCACGCCAATAGAAGATATTACCGCGGCGGGTGAGATTCTCGACGTCGTGGCGGACCGCCATCAGGTTGTTGCCCTTGCCTGCCGCCGGTGTTGCCGTCGCGCATATTTCGCGTTGGCATCACCTGTGGGCTACAGTTTTGGGCATCAGGTCGCCAATGATGCCAAAACGATATCCGGCACGACTGGAAAATCAAGGAATTAAGGGCGTTTAGGGAGAATTGGCTGGGGAACCTGGACTCGAACCAAGATTAACGGAGTCAGAGTCCGTCGTTCTACCATTGAACTATTCCCCAGCAGGCGCTGCCGAAGCATGGCTTGGCTGCTGTGCGGCGCTTATAACCAAAACGACGCCGAATGCAAATACCCGTTTTGAAAAAATTCGATGCCTCCACGGCGGGTGAAAATCAGGTGGTTAAAATCCGGAATCAAAAAGAATTTGGTGATTTCGCCACTCGCTGATATCTTCGCGCCAACGCAAAAATCGAATGAGCGCCTGCTGCATACCTTTCTGGACTTGCGCGGCGCGATGGAAAACGAACGTGGAAGACCCCGAAGGCGGCGTGAAGCCGCAATTTGACGGGGCGTCGGCGGCAGGGCGCAAGGACGGCAAGAAGTCCAGGCGTCGCAAGGGCAAGCGTGGCGGGCAATCCCGCGGCGCCGCTCATCCCGCTTCGCATGATCTCTCCGGCCACGCCGGGGAGGCAGCGCGCCCGAAGGAAGACACCGAAAGCCCGGCCCGCAAGCGGAAACGCCGTCGTCGTGGTGGGCGTGGCGCATCCCAATCCGATACTGTCGTCCAGCCGGAGCCTGTGGTTCAGGCCGTCAGTCAAGGCCATGGTCCGCGGCCGGATGGTGATTCGTCCTCCAGCCGGCGTAACCGACGCAAGCATCGCAGCAAGCGCGGCCTGCAGGGTAGGCCGCTCGCTCCCGTGCAGCCGACGCCGTCCGCAAGGCCCGAACATCGCGCTGAAGCGCCGTCGCGTCCTGTGCCGCGCGAGGTGCACGATGGTGACGCGGCGAATCGCAGGGGCCGTCAGCCAGGTCATGAAGAGGCGCGGGCAGGGGGTGAACATCCCTGGCCGGACGAGCTCTATGCCGCGCTCGATCTCGGCACCAACAATTGCCGCCTGCTGATCGCCCAGCCGACGCGCCCCGGCCAGTTCCGCGTCGTGGATGCCTTTTCCCGTATCGTGCGCCTTGGCGAGGGGCTCGCCGCCAGCGGCAGGCTGTCCGACGAGGCGATGGAAAGGGCCGTCGATGCGCTCAGAATCTGCGCCTCCAAGCTCCGGAACCGCGACATCCGCCGTATGCGGCTGATTGCTACCGAGGCCTGCCGCCAGGCGGCCAACGGCGAGGAGTTCCTGCAGCGCGTTGTAGTCGAGACCGGACTGGAGCTCGAGATCATCGATCGCGAAACCGAGGCGCGGCTTGCCGTTTCCGGCTGCTCCTCTCTGGTCGGCCGCGAGACGCGCTCCGTCGTCCTCTTTGATATCGGCGGCGGTTCCTCGGAGATTGCCGTCATCCGCATCGGCGATAACCGCTTCGCCCGCCTTGCCAATCACATCACCCACTGGACCTCACTGCCCGTCGGCGTCGTCACCCTCTCGGAACGGCACGGTGGCCGGGATGTGACGCCCGATGTTTTCGAGGGYATGGTGAGCGAGGTTGCGGGCATGCTGTCGAGTTTCGATTGCCCGGAGATCGAGATTGCCGAAGATGGCGATTTCCATCTGATCGGCACTTCGGGCACGGTGACGACACTCGCCGGCGTGCATCTCGACCTGCCGCGTTACGACCGCCGCAAGGTCGATGGCATATGGCTGTCCGATGATGAGGTTTCCGCCATGCAGGCGAAGCTTCTCTCCTGGAATTTCGAAAGCCGCGCTGCCAATCCCTGCATAGGGCCTGATCGCGCCGATCTGGTGCTTGCCGGCTGCGCCATCCTGGAGGCGATCCGGCGCCGTTGGCCGAGCCCGCGCATGCGTGTGGCAGATCGCGGCTTGAGGGAAGGCCTGCTCACCGACATGATGGCCGATGACGGCGTCTGGCGGCGGCATCGCAACCGTCGCGGCCAACGGGGTAACAAGGGGTAGGCATGACCAAGCCAACGATTGCGGGAAGCCGCACCGGCCGCAAGCTCGGCCAACGCGTTAAGAAGAAGAAGCTCAAGGCCTCCTCACGCCAGTGGCTGGAGCGCCATATCAACGATCCCTATGTGCAGCGCGCCCAGCTGGAAGGCTATCGCGCCCGCGCGGCCTTCAAGCTGCTGGAGATCGATGAGAAGTACAACATCCTGAAGGGCGCAAGGCGCATCATCGACCTCGGGGCCGCTCCCGGCAGTTGGTCGCAGATCGCCGCAAAAGTGACCGGATCGACGGATGAGGATATCCGCGTCGCCGCAATCGACTTTCTGGAAATGACGCAGCTTCCCGGCGTCACGGTACTGCAGCTCGACTTCCTTGATCCGACAGCCCCGGAAAAGCTGATGGAAGCCGTTGGCGGTACGCCGGATCTGGTGCTCTCTGACATGGCGGCACCCACGACCGGCCATCACCGCACCGATCACCTGCGCACCATGCACCTTTGTGAGGTCGCAGCGCACTTTGCCGTCGAGGTGCTTGGGGAGGGCGGGCACTTCCTCGCCAAAACCTTCCAGGGCGGCACCGAGCGGGATCTACTCGCCATGTTGAAGCAGCATTTCCGCCAGGTCGTGCACGTCAAGCCTGCGTCATCTCGTGCCGAATCGGTCGAGATGTTCCTGCTGGCGAAGGGTTTCAAAGGCCGCAAGGCCGAGACGGAGCCCGAGGACGCTTGATCTTGGCGCCAGTCCTGCGGATGATGATTTCCCAGGACTGGATACTATCGATCCCATGCTTATCTACGTTACATTCGGCACCAACGATCTCGATCGCGCGCGGCATTTCTATGATGCCGTTCTGCCGGTGCTCGGCTACCGCCGCCAGCGCAATTCGGAGGAGGAAATCGGCTATGCCGCCGATGGCGACACGCGCTGCCGCTTCTGGGTGGTAACTCCCTTCAACCGGCGCCGCGCGACGAACGGCAATGGCTCCATGGTGGCTTTCGAGGCGGAGACGCGAGCGGCGGTGGATGCTTTCCATGCGGCGGCAATGGCCACTGGCGCTAGCGACGAAGGCAAGCCGGGGCTGCGCTCCTATCACGCGCATTTCTACGCAGCCTATGTCCGGGATCTCGACGGCAACAAGCTGTGCGCCGTCTGTGAAAAAGCCGAAGAACCGCGCCTTATTTGACGGCCTGTTCGGCGTTGATCGTCGGCGGCACGCGCTTGGCGCGGTGGCCGGAAACGGAAGCCCCCGCGTCCTTCGCCATGCGGGCAAAGGGGATGGTTGCGATGACGGTCAGGCCGGCGATGACAAAGAAGGCGATGTGGAAATCGATGACCTGCAGTTCGGCGCCGCGGAAATAGATCGAGGTTTCCAGGATCGAGGCGGCGAGGGCAACGCCGAGCGCCAGGCTGATCTGCTGCATCACCGAGGCCATGGATGTCGCCTGGCTCGCCTGCGCATCGTCGATATCCGCAAAGGCCAGCGCATTGACACCGGTAAACATGAAGGAACGGGAAAAGCCGCCGACCAGCAGCACGCCGATGATGACGAGATGCGGTGTCTCCGGCGTGAAGAGGCCGGTTACGGCCGTCACGACCGTGGTGACGGCGCCGGCGCACAGAAGCGTGGTGCGGAAGCCGATAGCCTTGTAGACGCGGCGCGCGATGAACTTCGTGGTGATGGCGCCGATCGCGCCGGCAAATGTGATAAGGCCCGATTGAAAGGGCGTCAGGCCAAATCCGAGCTGTAGCATCAGCGGCGTCAGAAACGGCATGGCGCCGACGCAGATGCGAAACAGAGTTCCGCCGCTCGTAGAGGCGCGGAAGGTCGAATTCTTGAATAGTTTGAGGTCAAGGATCGGCGTCGGATAGCGCCGGGCATGGCGCACATAGAGCACGCCGCAGATGATGCCGATTGCCGTGGCCGAGATGCCGATGATCGGCGGCAGGGCCGGAAGGCTGACGACCGACAGGCCAAAGACGACGCCGGCGGCCGCAAGGCTGGTCAGGATGAAGCCGTTGAAATCGAGCTTCGGCGGAGCCGTCGCTTCTATTTCCGGCAGGAAGATCGTCGCCAGCCATACGCCGATGACGCCGACAGGCACGTTGATCAGGAAGATCCAGTGCCAGCTGAAATAGGTGGTGATGAAGCCGCCGAGCGGCGGGCCGGCAAGCGGACCGACAAGGGCCGGGATGGTCAACAGCGCCATGGCCGAGACCAGTTCGCTTTTCTGCGTCGTCCGCACCAGCACGAGGCGTCCGACAGGCGTCATCATCGCGCCTCCCATGCCCTGCAGGAAGCGTGCGATGACGAATTCGACGAGGCTCGAAGAGAAGGCGCAGAAGATCGAGCCGACGACGAAGACGCAGATCGCCAGCCGGAAGATTTTCTTGGCGCCGAAGCGATCCGCCATCCAGCCGCTGATCGGAATGAACACCGCAAGCGCCACCATGTAGGAGGTAAGCGCCAGCTTCAGGGTAATTGGTCCGACATGCAGATCGGCCGCAATCGCCGGCAAGGCCGTTGCGATGACTGTCGAGTCCATCTGTTCCATGAAGAGGGCAACGGCGAGGATCAGGGGGACGATGCGGTTCATAGGCGAATGCCTTGATGGCTGCGGATGGGGCTTGGGAGGCCCGTGCTGTGTAGTCCCAGATAGGGGCTCTGCCAATCCCTCAATCGATCCCGGTGACACGTTTGGATCACGACTGCGTGAGACGACTTGCTCGACACTTTCATCTCTCAAGATTGACATATGCTTACCCGGCCGGAGCAAGAAATCTCGCTGGAACGGCAGGATATATCGGGGGTCGTGCGGCGACGCACCGCACAGTGTGGAGGATGGATATATGACGACATCTGATGGAATAAAGCGGCGCACGCTTTTTGCCGCAGGCCTTGGTCTGTTGGCCGCGCCGGTCATCTTGAGAGTAACGGCCCAGGCGGCCGCAACTGGAGAAAAAGGCAATATGGAAGTCACCCCGCAGCCGCAGATCAATCAGTTCAAGCTCGGCTCATTCAAGTTCACTGCCGTCCGCGATGGTTTCAATGTCATTGAAAAGCCGAATGAAACTTTCGGCTCCAATCAGGATCCGCAGGCCGTTCAGGCGCTTCTCGCCGCCAATTTCCTGCCGACCGACAAGTTCGTAAACAGCTATGCGCCTGTGGTCGTTGATACGGGTTCCGATGTCATTGTCGTCGATACCGGCTTTGGGGCCGGCGGTCGCGAGCGCGGCATGGGCCAGTTCAGCGCCGGCCTTAAGGCCGCAGGCTATTCGCCTGACGACGTCACGGTCGTGGCACTGACGCATCTGCATGGAGACCATATCGGCGGCCTCATGGAAAGTGGCGCACCCGCCTTCAAGAATGCCCGCTATGTTATCGGCCAGGCCGAATATGATTTCTGGTCGGACAAGGCGCGTGAAGGCACGCCGGCGGAGGGCGGTCACAAGGCGGTGCTTGCGAATGTCGTGCCGCTCGCCGAAAAGGCGACCTTCGTCAAGGAAGGCGACACCATCGCGCCTGGCCTGACCGCGATGCTCGCGACAGGCCACACACCCGGCCACATGATCTTCCACGTCGAGTCCGACGGCAAACGGCTGATCATGACGGGTGACACGGCAAACCACTACATCCTGTCGCTGCAGCGTCCGGACTGGGAAGTGCGTTTCGACATGGACAAGGCTCAGGCGGCCGCGACCCGCAAGAAGGTGTTCGACATGATCGCCAGCGACAAGATCGCCTTCCTCGGCTATCACATGCCGTTCCCGGCGGTCGGTTTCGTGGAGAAACAGGAGACCGGTTACCGCTTCGTGCCGAAGACCTATCAGTTCGACATCTGAGGTTGCGCAAAAGTGCGTCGCGGTTTTGCGAGAACGACATGCGACACGCGTTCTCTGCATGGCTGCCATACCGAGCCCGGCCCCGTGCCGGGCCTTTTTGCTATTTCCTTCCTGTCATAGACGTGTTACCAGCCCTCGCCAACTTCCATAAACTCATGCACACCGCCGGTGCGGACGATTCGTACCGGGTGGGTCGCATTTTTCTTTCTTGAAGGAATTTGGCCATGGCTCGCATCATAGAAACGCCAACCGGACTGGACGCACTCACCTTCGATGATGTGCTGCTGCAACCCGGTCATTCCGAAGTCCTCCCCGGCCAGACGAGCGTCGCAACGCGCCTCGCACCCGACTTCGAGCTGAATATCCCGATCATTTCTGCCGCGATGGATACTGTGACCGAAGGCCGACTGGCGATCGCCATGGCACAGGCTGGCGGCCTTGGCGTCATTCATAAGAACCTGACGCCGATCGAGCAGGCCGAGCAGGTTCGCCAGGTCAAGAAGTTCGAAAGCGGCATGGTCGTCAATCCCGTGACCATCGGCCCGGACGCAACGCTTGCCGATGCCCTGGCGCTGATGAAGATGCACGGCATCTCCGGCATTCCGGTCGTCGAAAAATCCGGCCGCCTCGTCGGCATCCTTACAAACCGCGACGTCCGCTTTGCCTCCGATCCGAGCCAGAAGATCTACGAACTCATGACCCGCGAAAACCTCGTGACGGTCAAGGAGAGCGTCGATCAGCAGGAGGCCAAGCGCCTTTTGCATTCTCACCGTATCGAGAAGCTGCTGGTTGTCGACGGCGAAGGCCGCTGCGTCGGCCTCATTACTGTCAAGGATATCGAAAAGGCTCAGCTGAACCCGAACGCCTCCAAGGATGCGCAGGGCCGCCTGCGGGCTGCCGCTGCCGTCGGCGTCGGTGACGATGGTTTCGAGCGTGCCGAACGGCTGATCGATGCCGGCGTCGACCTGCTCGTCGTCGATACGGCGCACGGCCATTCCGCCCGCGTTCTGGAAGCGGTTGGCCGCGTCAAGAAACTTTCCAACTCCGTTCGCATCATGGCCGGCAATGTCGCGACCTATGATGGCACCAAGGCGCTGATCGATGCCGGTGCCGACGCCGTCAAGGTCGGTATCGGCCCGGGTTCGATCTGCACGACGCGTATCGTCGCCGGCGTCGGCGTTCCGCAGCTCGCGGCCATCATGTCGGCAGTCGAGGCTGCAAGGGACCAGGATATTCCTGTCATCGCCGATGGCGGCATCAAGTTCTCGGGTGACGTGGCCAAGGCCATCGCATCGGGTGCTTCCGCCGTCATGGTCGGCTCGCTGCTTGCCGGCACCGATGAAAGCCCGGGCGAGGTCTATCTCTACCAGGGTCGCTCCTTCAAGGCCTATCGCGGCATGGGTTCCGTCGGTGCCATGGCACGCGGCTCGGCAGACCGTTACTTCCAGGCGGAAGTGCGCGACACGCTGAAGCTCGTGCCGGAAGGCATCGAAGGCCAGGTCCCGTACAAGGGTCCGGTATCCGGCGTCCTGCATCAGCTCGCCGGCGGCCTGAAAGCTGCCATGGGTTATGTCGGCGGCAAGGACATCAAGGAGTTCCAGGAGCGTGCCACCTTTGTGCGCATCTCCGGTGCCGGGCTCCGCGAAAGCCATCCGCATGACGTGACGATCACCCGCGAAAGCCCGAACTATCCGGGCGTCGGCGTCTGACAATGAAAGCGGGCAGCGCAATTCCACTCTGGATCATCGCGCTGCTCGCAGCCCTCTGCCTCGTCGTTCTCGGCTGGACAACCTTTGGCTACACCGTGCCCTTCGAGCATGAGACCGGCCAGGCGATGCTCGATACCTATTTCTCCGGCTACGACGTGTCCGCCGTCTTCCACATGCAGACGCTGCTCGATCAAAACGAGACGGCAAACCGCATTCTCCGGGCCATGTATTTCGGCCCGGAACTCCTCTTTCCCGCCCTGCTGACAGCCCTTCTATTCCTGATCTTCCTGCGGCTCGGGCCGATCGAGACATGGCGCGGCAAGCAGGCGCCGCGTCTTCTGGGGCGGATCACCTATATTCTGCCCTTCCTTTACGGCTTCGCCGATTACGGGGAAAATATCTCGAGCCTCGTAGCGTTCAGCAATAGCAGTGCTGCGGGCTTTGCTGCCCAGATCCTGCCGTGGATGACCAAGCTGAAATTCGCGAGCCTTGCCGTCTGCGCGATCCTGCTTGTGCGCAGCGCGCTTCTTCATCAATCGCGCGAAAGCTGAACCCTATCGCGGCCAGCGCCAGACAGGGTGCGAGAGCCTCGCTGCAAGGAAATCGCCAAGCACTTCCACCTTTGCCGGCCGGGCACGCGCCGATGGCGTGACGAAATAGACGGCGCCTTTCGGCAGGGTCCAGTCGGTGAGGATCGCTTTCAGGCGCCCGTCGTCAAGATATTCGTAGGCCATGAACTCCGGCAGTTCGACAATGCCGAGGCCACGCAATGCCATCGGGATCAGGGCCTCCGAATTGGTGGCGCGTAATGGCCCGGTCGGCACTACGATTTCCTCTTCTCCTGCCTTGTTGCTGAAACGCCAGATATCCTGCCGCGGCCGGTAGGCATAACCCAGGCAATGATGCGCCGCGAGTTCGCGGGGATGCCGCGGGCAGCCGTATTTTTCGAGATAGGCGGGTGCTGCCAGAATGAAGGGCGCCACCGGCGTCAGCCTCTTTGCCACCAGCGAGGAATCCGGCAGCACGGCAATGCGCAGAGCCGCATCGAAACCCTCGCCGACGAGGTCGACTACGGCATCGCTCATATGCATATCGATCGAGACCTCGGGATAGGCCTCGAAGAAATCGGGCAGGATCGGCGCCAGCCATTGGCGCCCGAAGACCATCGGCACGGCAAGACGGATCAGCCCGCGCGGCTGGCTCGAAAGCTCGCGCGCCTCATTCTCCGCGGCCTCTGCCTCCGCGTAGATGTGCTGGGCCCGATCAACCAGCCGCAGCCCGAAATCAGTCAGCGCCAGCTGCCGCGAAGTGCGATTGAAGAGCCGTGCGCCGAGCCGTTCCTCCAGTCGGCTTACCGCCCGCGAAACCGTCGGTACCGAAACGCCGAGCGTCTTGGCGGCACGAGCGAAGGAGCGCTCCTCGGCCACCTTGGCAAACATCGCCAGGCCTTCGAAATCCGGAAAACTCATTGTTTCATTCCTGCAATGATGTCTTTCATTTCTTTCTATTCCGAAACGATATCGCCGTCCACATCTTCAGCTCAGTCGAACACAACAGGAGACGACGACAATGACAAACAGACTGAATGGAAAGATCGCTGTCATCACTGGTGCCACTTCGGGCATCGGCCTTGCCACCGCAAAGCGCTTTGCAGCGGAAGGCGCGCGCGTCTTCATCACCGGCCGCCGCAAGGAAGTATTGGATGCGGCCGTCGCCGAAATCGGCGGCAATGTCACCGGCGTCCAGGCCGATTCCGCAAATCTTGCCGATCTCGACCGTCTCTATGATCAGGTAAAGGCAGAGGCCGGCCGTATCGACGTGCTCTTCGTCAATGCCGGCGGCGGCTCGTTCGCTCCGATCGGCGCAATTACCGAAGAACAGTATGACGACACCTTCGGCCGCAATGTGAAGGGCGTGCTCTTCACCGTGCAGAAGGCGCTGCCCCTGCTCGGCAAGGGTTCCTCCGTCATCCTGACCGGCTCGACGGCAGGCGCCACCGGCACGCCGGCCTTCAGCGTCTACGCGGCCTCGAAGGCTGCAATCCGAAACTTCTCCCGCAACTGGATCCTCGATCTCAAGGATCGCGGCATCCGCATCAATACGCTGAGCCCCGGCCCAACGGAGACGACCGGCCTCGTCGAACTCGCCGGCCAGGACAAGGCGCAGCAGCAGGGCCTGCTGGACTACCTGGCCTCGCAGGTTCCGCTTGGCCGCGTCGGACGTCCGGAAGAAATCGCTGCAACGGCGCTCTTCCTCGCCTCCGATGACTCGAGCTTCATCACCGGCGCCGAGATCTTTGTCGACGGCGGTATTGCCCAGGTCTGACCCTGAAGACGGCCCGCTCCATGGCGGGCCGTCTTGGCTCTGGCATCCATCCGGCCTTTCCGCTACTGGTCGCGCAGTCGCGTAAACGAAGGAATGATTGATGACCGGCTTCGAGATGTTCTGGCCTCTGCTTGCCCATGTTCTGCTGGTCTTTATTCTCTACGGGCTGCTTGGCCTGCGCCGCCGCAAGGTGGTCCAGGGGGGCCGGATGAAGAAATCCGATTATCGCGAAAACCGCGACGAACCCGTCGAAAGTCTCTGCGTCAAGAACAGCCTCGCCAACCAGTTCGAGCTGCCGGTACTCTTCTATGCCTGCAGCATTCTTCTTTATATCACCGAGGCGGATAATCTGGTGGCGGTCGTGCTTGCCTGGCTTTTCGTCGCACTGCGCTATGCGCATGCCTATGTGCATGTGACCAGCAACGACCTGCGCTATCGCAGCCCGCTCTTTGCCGCCGGCTTCGTCGTATTGGCTGGCATGTGGGCCTGGCTTGCCGGCTGGATGCTATTCTCCTGATCCCCGCGATTTTTTCCAGGTAGGCCGGTAACACAGTTTTGTTCCTGCGTTATCGGCCGCTGACCTATGTTCCCCCTTGCCGATTGGGCATGGGGTGGGAACAGAGGAGGTCTGTCATGGAAAAGCCCGTCATTACGCAGGCAATGATCAACGCCTATGATGAATATACGCATCTGACGCTGGATCGCCGCAGCTTCATGGACAAGCTTACGAAGCTTGCAGGCTCTGCAACCGCGGCAGCCGCAATCGCACCGCTGCTGGCCGCCAACAAGGCAGCTGCCGAGGTCGTCGCCGAAAATGACGATCGACTGACCGGCCGGGATATTACCTATCCGGGCAGCGGCGGCGACATGAAAGGCTATCTGGTGCAGCCGAAGAATGCATCCGGCAAGCTCGGCGCGGTCATCGTCATCCACGAGAACCGCGGCCTCAATCCGCATATCCGCGATGTCGCTCGCCGCATGGCGCTCGAAGGTTTCGTGGCACTCGCACCGGATTTCCTCTCGCCGCAGGGCGGCACGCCCGAGAATGAGGATCAGGCGCGCGATATGTTCAGCAAACTCGATGCGGCCACTGTCGCCGCAAATGGTGAGGCGACTGTCCTTTACCTCTCCAAGCTCGATACGACGAACGGTAATGTCGGCGCCATCGGCTTCTGCTGGGGTGGTGGCGCAGTCAACACCCTTGCCACCAAATCGCCCGAGCTGAAAGCGGGCGTGGCCTACTATGGAGCACAACCGCCGGCCTCGGCGGTTACGAACATCAAGGCGGCGCTACTGCTTCATTATGCCGGCCTCGACGATCGTATCAATGCCGGCATCGATGCCTACAAGAAGGCGCTGGAGGAGAATGGTAAAAAATTCGAGATCTACGTCTATGATGGCGTCAACCACGCCTTCAACAACGATACCTCGGCTGCCCGCTATGACAAGGCAGCGGCCGATCTCGCCTGGAGCCGCACGGTCGCGTTCCTGAAGCAGAACCTTGCCTGAGCGGGCTTCCGCAGAGTGTCGCAGGACGAAACGGGCGTGGTGAGCCCGCTTGCTTGACGAAGTGTTAAGCGCTCTTTTTGCACAGACCAAAACGGGGCGTAATGCCCCGTTTTTTATTGGCTCTTGCCATTGCCTAAAATCCGACCATTTCCATTTACGACGGATGAATACCTGCATGTCATATCGGCCCGAAGCGCCGGTATGACAGATCGCTTGCGCCGCTGAATAACAAGACAGATGGGAACCACATGGGCGCGGACATTTCGGATCGTATTGCTCTTCGCAGAAAGCCGAAACAGGAGCGCAGCATTCAGCGGCTGGACCTTATCCTCAACGCCGCCGCCACTCTCATTGCCGAAAAGGGCGTCAGCGCCATGCGGATGACTGAACTTGCCGTCGCCGCAAACGTTCCGATCGGCTCGGTCTATCAGTATTTCCCCGAGAAAGCGGCGATCGTCAAAGCCCTGTTCGACCGTCACGCGCAGGCAATCCAGCAGAAGACGGCTGAGATGTTCGCGGATGTTCGTTCCCTGGATGAAGCGCTCGACCTGATCTCGGCGATGATCGACTGGTATTACACCGAATACCGCAATGATGCTGCCTATCTCGGCGTCTGGATGGGTACGGAGACAGATCAGGACCTGCTGCGTCTGAACATCGAGCATAGCGGCCGGGTTGCGGAGATCTTCCAGGAAGCTGTGCGCCGTCAGGCGCCGGAATTCTGCGATGAGCAGATGAAAGCGCGCACTTACCTTTTCAGCCATCTGATCGGCGCGGCAATTCGCCTTGCGGTCTTGAGCGAAGATGGCCTTGGCGAGCGTATTCTCGAGGAATGGAAGCGCGTCATCCGCGCTTCCCTCTTTGCTCCGACATCCGCGTCGGCGGCCTGAACCTTTTACCAGCTCGGCATCATGCTCGCCGCAGCCTTCAGCCGTGGATAGTGACGGGCATAACCTGTCTTCACATCCTGCTCCAGCCCGTCTTCGATGACGGTCGGCGTGATGTTGTCGAGGCAGGCGGTGATATGCGCCGTGACCGCGTTCATCAGCGACAGCGAAACGCCGGGCCGCTTCATGATGCCGATCTGCACCGGGGGCAGGGCAGGGAAGCCGTCTGCCTGGCTCAGGACCTTCATACCGGTCCGAAGTGCGGATTCCGGCATGACCGAAACCGCCATGCCGGCGAGAACGGCCGAGGCAACCACCGTGCAGGACCAGCTCGTGAACAGGACCTGATATTCGCGGCCAACGGCATCGAGTGCTGAACAGGCGAGCTGGCGCCACTGGCAATCGCGCCGGCCGACGGCAAGCGGCACCGGCGCATCGTCGCGGATCGGATGGTTGGCGGAACTTACCCAGCAAAGCGGCTCTGTTCGAACCACATCCGAAATGCGCTCGCGCGGATTGTGGGTGACAAGCGCGATATCGAGCTCGCCCTTGTGCATGCGCTCGGCAAGATCGACCGAAGGCTCGCAGACGATGTAGAGTTCCACATTCGGATGCGTCTTGGCGAAACGGCCGATGATCTCGGGCATGTAGCGATCGGCATAATCGTCAGGCGTGCCGATGCGCAGCGTGCCTTCCAGCCGGTTGTCGTCGAAGGCGGCGATCGCCTCATTGTTCAGGCGGATGATACGGCGAGCGTAGTTGAGCAGCTTTTCGCCCTCGACCGTCAGGCGGTTGCCGCGGCCGTCCTTGATGAAGAGCTGCTTGCCGATGCGCTCTTCCAGACGGCGCATCTGCATGGAGACGGCAGACTGTGTCTTGTAGACCTTGTCGGCAGCCTTGGTGAAACTGCCGGAGTCTACGATCGCGATGAAGGTCTGCAACTGGTCGATATCAAGAGGCGCCGCCATGATCCCATCCACCCATAAAGATCTCTGATGTTAATCATTAGAAACATTCGTTGGACTGATCAATAGCTCTTTGGCATCTTCGGGATGCAAATCAAGCAAAGTGAAGGACAGACACCCTGCCTGTCCGCCTGTGACCAGCTTGACCCTTCCTGCACGACCTCGCAGGCGGGGCGGGCTGTTCTGCGCCCCGAAGAAAGGAGAGTTCGATGCGCACTCATGAACAGACACTAGAACTCGACTGCGGCAAGCTCGCCCCGACGTTCATGCAACGTCTTATGGCTGGCCTTGCACCGCTGGCAAACGCCCTTCGCATTGTGCGCAATCGCTCGCAGGTGAACGGGCTGCACGAGCTCGATGACAATCAGTTGCGGGATATCGGTCTGACGCGGGCCGATGTCACCTCCGCTTTTCTCGCCTCGACCTTCTTTGAAGATCCGTCGGAGCACCTGACGCAGGCGGCCAAGCGCCGCTGGCATATTGCGGTCATGCGCCCCTACAGGGACTGAACGCACGCGTTTCCCCGCAGGGTGATAGCCAATAGCCCTGCTGCTTAACCCGGTGATCGGCTTTCCCAAGCCATCTCCGGGTTTTTTTATTTCTTGCCCGCTGTTGACGGGCCTGCGGAAGCGGGATCTTCGGGGGAGGCGGCAGGTTTGGGCCGATAAGCCTCGAAGATCGCCTCGAGGCTCTTCTGATAGCTTCTCTGCACTTCGAGACCGCTGTCGAACATGGCGTTCAGCATCTCGGTATAGCTGTCATTTTCGGCTTTCGGCGCGTCCTTCGGCGGTTCCGGAGCCTTGGCTGCCGGCTGCTGGAGCCCTGCCATCATCTCCTGGAATGCCTTGGTGAAGGGATTGTCGAGGAAGGGATTGGCGGGTTGCGGCTGAGGCTCCGGCTTCGGCACGCTGAACATCAGCTGCATGGCCTGGGTGAACGGATTATCGAAAATGCTGGGTTCGGGTGCGACCTTCGGTTTCGGCGCAAAGCCGGTGCTTTCGAGCCATTTCTGGATTGTCTCGCCCATGGCGGTATTGACGAAGGGATTGACCGGCGAGGCCATCTGTCCCGTCGATTGCTTGAAGAGCCCGCCCATCAGCGTACCGGCCATGACCGGCAGCATCTGCTTGTAGATCTCCTGTCCGATGCCGGTCATCTGAGCGGCCTGCGCGGCGATGGCGCGCGAGACTTCCTTCGATCCAAAAAGCTGGGAAAGGACGTTATTCCCGTCGGAAATGCCTTCAGGGGTGAAGGCCTTGCTCATGTCCTCGAAATATCTGGCATAATTGCCGGATGCCACCGCTTGCATGAGGCCGACGAAATCATAAGGGTTGCTGGTGCTGCGCTTCAGGCCGGCGGAAAATGCCGGCATCAGCGCGGCCATCGCCTTCGTCGCCTGTTCTTGTGCGAGGTTGTACTGCTTGGCGATGGCATCCATCGCCGCGCCGTTCTGCGCCTGCATCATCATGTCGAAAAGCGGCAGCATGAAAGTCCCTCTCCCAGATTCGCGGCGCATGTTCGTGCCACTATAGCTCGAAATGGGAATGCGCAAACGCCTTTTTGGAAAGGGCCAATCGCCTCTTAGTATTGATATTCCTGGAAGACCGGCTCGACAGAGCCATTCCAGCGGCCGTGATAGAGTGCCAGCAGGTCCTCGGCGAGCGTCGCCTTCTTGGCGAGAACCTCGTCGAGCGGCGCCAGGAAGATGCTCTCGTCGACGCCGTCGCCGTTGAGCCTGTTGCGCGCCTTGAGACCGGCCCGGGAAATATTGACGACCTCACGCGCCGTCTCGATCAGCGCATGGCCGCGGAAGGTGGCTTTGAGGCCTTCGTCCGGCACCACATTGCGCAGCGCGTTCACTTCCGCAAAACCCCAGTCCTTTGTCAATTCGTCGGCCGCCTGCAGCGCGGCATCATCATAGAGCAGGCCGACCCAGAAGGCCGGCAGGGCACAGATGCGCCGCCATGGGCCGCCATCGGCACCGCGCATTTCGAGGAAGCGCTTCAGGCGTACATCCGGAAACAGCGTCGAAAGATGGTTCGTCCAGTCGCCCATCGTCGGCTCGTACGCGGCGATTTCGCCCTTCAGCGCGCCGTTCATGAACTGGCGGAACGTGACGTGGGTCGCCCGGTGATAGTGGCCGTCGCGCATGACGAAATACATCGGCACGTCGAGCGCCCATTCGGCATAATCCTTGAAACCGAAATCGTCGCGGAAAGTGAAGTCGAGCAGGCCGCTGCGCTGGTTGTCCACGTCGCGCCAGACATCGCCGCGCCAGGAAAGAGCACCGTTCGGCTTGCCTTCGGTGAAGGGGGAAGAGGCGAAGAGCGCGGTTGCCAGCGACTGTAGCTTCATCGACACGCGCATCTTGCGGCGCATGTCGTCTTCCGACGAAAAATCGAGATTCACCTGGATCGTGCAGGTGCGGTACATCATGTCGAGACCGCGGGTGCCGACCTCAGGCATGTAGCTGGTCATGATCTCGTAGCGAGACTTGGGCATATGCGGGGTTTCCGCATAGGTCCATGTCGGGCTGCCGCCGATCCCGAGGAAACCGATGCCCATCGGCTCGGCGATCTCGCGCACCTGCGCCAGATGCTGGTTGGATTCCTTGCAGGTCTGGTGGATGTTTTCGAGCGGGGCGCCCGAGAGCTCGAACTGGCCGCCGGGCTCGATCGAGATGGCGCCCATGCCGCTCTGCTCGCCAAGGCCGATGATATTGTCGCCGTCCAGGATCGGCTCCCAGCCGCTCTTGGCCTGCAGGCCCTTCAAGAGCGCCGAAATGCTGGCCTCGCCGAAATAGGGAACCGGGCTGTTGTCCTTGCGGAAGAAGACGAACTTCTCATGCTCGGTGCCGATGCGGAAACGCTCCTTCGGCTTATTGCCGGCGGCGAGATAATCGGTCAGCTCCTGAACCGAAGAGATCGGCGTCTGGTCGGTAGTATCGCGAGCCATGAAAGTACCTGTATTCGAAGGCGCCGGGGCCGGGGCAATTGGAAGGGTGATTAGTGCGCAAGCCAGCTAAGTTGCAAGTGAAATTGTTTCAACAAGTCATCAAAAAAATAGCGGCACTTCCGCGCATTCGGCATGCAGCAGTCAATTCCAGTCACCGATGGCGGCCTGTATCACCGCCATTGCTGCGACAGCCGCCGTGTCGGCGCGCRGGATGCGCGGCCCGAGCGGAATAGCGGTCACGAAATCGAGGCTGCGCAGCCGCGTCCGTTCCTCTTCCGAGAAGCCGCCTTCCGGGCCGACCAGCAGCGCGAGCTTCCTTTCCGCCACCCTGGTAAGCAGCGGCAGCGGGTTCTGTCCGGCATCGCCCTCGTCGCAATAGATGATGCGCCGGTCCGAAGGCCAGCGGTCGAGCAGGTCGGCAAGGCGCATGGGCTCGGCTACATCGGGAATGCCGAGAATGCCGCACTGTTCCGCCGCTTCGATGACATTGGCGCGGATCTTGTCGAGATTGGTAATCTTGCCCTGTACGTGCTGGGTCATGACCGGCTGCAACAGGCCGGCTCCCATTTCCACCGCCTTCTGCACCAGATAATCCATGCGGCCGACCTTCAGCGGCGCAAAGAGATAGTGAAGATCGGCAGGAGCAGGCTGCGGCCGGGTCTCTTCTATCGCCGTCAGCAGGATACGCTTGCGGGTCGGGAAGGAGAGGCTCGCCTTCCACTCCCCATCGCGGCCGTTAAAGAGCAGGATTTCCGCGCCGTCTTCCATACGCAGCACGTTGGCGAGATAGTTGAACTGCTCCGAAGTGGCCTCGACGGCGGCATCTCTTGACAAGGGAGCATCGATGAAAAGCCGCTGCATGCGGAAATTGGCGCGCATCTTAAGACCCTGATTCACATGAAGAGCGCGAACATAGCCCAATAAATCACCGCCGCAAGCGCGGCTGAAACCGGCACGGTTATCACCCACGCCCCGATGATCGTCATGAAATGCGACCGGCGGACCAGATAGCGCCGCCGGGCTTCATGGACATTCGGTTCCGGCTCGTCGATCTCGAAGCTTTCGGTCTTGCGGCGTATGAACTCGATACGTCGCTTCGAATGACGCGTGTACCACTCGCGAAAAAAGCCGACGCCGAACACCGAGCCGACGGCGATATGGGTCGTACTGACAGGCAGGCCGAGCCATGAGGCGACGATAACGGTGAAAGCGGTCGAGAGCGCCACGCAATAGGCGCGCGTCGGATTGAGCTTGGTGATCTCCTCGCCGACGAGCCGGATGAGGCGCGGCCCGAAAAGCAGGAGGCCGACCGAGATTCCAAGGGCGCCGATGAGCATCACCCAGAGTGGCGGATGGCCGACCGTGCTGTTATCAGCAATACCGGCCGAATGAACAATCGCCGAAAGCGGGCCGACCGCATTGGAGACATCGTTGGCGCCATGCGCGAAGGAAAGCAGGGCGGCCGAGCCGATCAGCGGAAAGTGGAACAGTGTGCGCAGCGAGCTGTTGCGGTTTTCGAGATTTTCTGCCTGCCGCTGGATGATCGGCCGAGCGGCCAGCCAACTGACAAGACCGATCCCGATGCCGATCAGGAGGATCGTCAGTGAAGGATATCGTTCCGGCGGCGCGAGCTGCAGCACCATATAGGCCATGAAACCGCCGGCCATCACGGCGATCATGACCGGCACCCATTGTCTGGCGGCGGCGATCTTGTCCTCGCGATAGACAATCAGTGTCTTGACCAGATAAAGGAGCCCCGCAGCGATCAGCCCGCCAATCAGCGGCGATGTCACCCAGCTCGCGGTGATTTCCAGCATCACCCGCCAATTGACCGGCTCTAACCCGACCGCTCCCACGCCTGCTCCGATCACCGCGCCGACAATCGCATGCGTCGTCGAAACCGGCGCATTCATCCAGGTGGCGAGGTTGATCCAGAGTGCGGCAGCCGTGAGCGCCGCCATCATAATCCAGCCGAGCATTGCTTGCGGCACTTGCACCGTATCGACGATACTGGAGGAAATCGTCTTGACGACTTCGCCGCCGGCAATCGTCGCGCCCAGCACCTCGAAGATCGCGGCGACGATGAGCGCCTGTTTCATTGTGATGGCGCGTGCGCCGACCGCGGCGCCCACATTGTTGGTCACGTCGTTGGCGCCGATATTCATCGCCATGTAGGCGGCAAGCGCTGCCGCCGCAACTGCTAGCACCGCGCCTGGCCTGTCGAAGACATAGACACCGGCAAAAAGCATTGCCAGGCCGAGAAAGATCAGGCCAAGCCCCGGTGCCACCAGCCGTCGCGAGACATATTTGGCCGCATCCTCGACATGGGTAACCTTGTCGAGATCCTTATCAAGCGTGCGTTTCGTAAGGACGGGGTTGCGTTGCGGCATTCTGTTTCCTGGCCAAGTCCTGCTTTTGCGCTGCCTTTTCTAGCCGCACAAGATGGCAAGACTTATTCTGCCGGAATTTGTTTCGAAATGCCGTCGGAAAGGCGCTCGGTCATGCGCTGCTTGAAGGCGAGAAAGAGATTGCGCAGTTCGGGCTCCTGGACGCGCTTCACCGCTTCATCGCAGGAAACCCACTCGACGACGCGCTCGCCCTTTTCCTTGAAGTTCTTCGCCACGTTCGTCGTTTCGAGAGCATAGACCTGCACCTTGCAGGTCACTTTCAGGCCGTCGCGCAGAACCTTGCGGTACGTATAATAACCGAGGGATTCCATCTCCACCGTGCCGTGCACGCCAGCCTCCTCGAAGGCTTCCTGGGCTGCCACCTCATAGGCACATTTACGCGCCATCGGCCAGCCCTTGGGGATTACCCAGCGACCGGTGTCGCGGCTGGTCATCAGCAGAACTTCGAGATTGCCGGTCTTCTTCTTGACCCGGTAACAGAGTGCAGCATACTGCTGTCGCGGCGGACGCCGAAACATGAGTTGCACATCGGAAGCCAGGCGGGCAAGAAGAGTCAATTGTCGGGTCACCTTTTAGATCGTCGAGCTGAGTCGTTATTATATTAGCATGGTATGAAAAGCTTGCGCGATCCATACGTGCAAAACGAACCGGGACGCGATTTATTTCATCTTACATAGAAAAAATCGAAGCCGGGCAGGTTTGGAAATTCCGCCATTTTCTGTCCCGAATGCGTCGTCTTGCACAGCTGTACAATATGGGCCTGTCCGGCATCCCAATCAATGCCGCGCCCATTTGTTCCACGGTATTTTTCGAAGTGTGGTAACCATGCGACTTCCGCCCCTCAATGCGATCCGCGCCTTTGAAGCCGTTTGTCGCCACGGCAGCATTCTGAAGGCGGCCGAAGAGCTGGGTGTGGTGCGCGGCGCCGTGCGTCAGCAGATATCGACGCTGGAAGATCATCTCGGCAGCAAGCTCTTCGTGCGCGACGGCCGCAGACTGATTCCGACCGAAAAGGCGCGTGCCTTTGCCGAGGCAGCGGGAACCGCCTTTACCATCTTGAGGCGCGCTGCCGATGCGTTCGAGGAGGCGGGCAACCAGCGCATCCGTCTCGGCGTGCCCTCGGCTTTCGCCATCTGGTGGCTGATGCCGCGGGTGGGCGACATGCAGGCAAGCCTTGGCGATATCGAGATCGATATTGTGCCGATGACGGTGGTCGAACCCTTGTCGCAACATCCGGATTTCGATGCCGTGATCATGGGCGGCGAGATCAGATCCTCTGCCGGTATCACCGAGACACGCTTCATGGAGGATGAATTCGGCCCGGTTGCAACACCTGCAATTGCCGCAAGACTTGCAGACGATGTCGCGGCCTTGGCGCAATCCAACATCCTCGTCAGCCGCAGCGCGCCGAAACTCTGGACGGAATGGTTTGCGGAAAGCGGCACGCCGCCGGTTGCCTTTTCCCGTCTTCGGGAATTTGAAGATATTCTTCTGGCTGTTGGCGCCGCCCGGGCCGGCCTCGGCATTGCGCTGGCGCCGAAGGCCTCGATCGAAGACGATCTCGACCGCGGCATCCTGGTCGCCCCTTACGGCTTCATCCGGCGGCCGGCAGGCTACAGCCTCTGCTGCCGGACATCAGACGCGAAACGGCCGGCCATTGCGGCACTCCGAAACTGGCTGCTGGGCTCAGGCGGGGCGTCCTGAAAGGGCAGTTTTTCTACCCTTTCATCAGAAATATCTCCATGCCCGCCCTATCTTTGCCTCGCTAGAACAGAGGGAACGAAAGGGCATGAGATGGAAAAATCTGCGACACGCATAGACTGGATCGGCAATAGCTGCCGCCTGCTGAAGGCAACGGCTGCGGAATTCGAAAGGACGCTCCCCTTTGCCGGTCTTTCGATCGGCACCGGCATCCATCTGGAGCCGAAGACCGTCGCTCTCCTGACGACACTGCGGGCCGGAGGGGCGCGCCTGATCTGCACCGGCAATCTGAATAGTACGCAGCCGGCAACCGTGGAATTCCTGCGCGCGCAAGGCATCACCGTCTTCGCGACCCAGACGACCGATCCTGTCGCTCACCACGAGAGCCTTGAAGCCGTGGTTGCCGAGAAGCCCGATCTCCTGCTGGACAATGGCGGCGATCTTTTCGCCATTGCCGCCGACAAGTCCTATGCCAATCTGCTCGGCGGCACCGAAGAAACGACATCCGGCCGAACCCGCCTGCTGCCGATGCGCGAAAGGCTCGCCATGCCGATCCTCGTCATCAATGATAGCCCGATCAAGCAATTCGCAGAAAATAAGCACGCCGTCGGCCAGAGCCTGTTCGAAAGCTATATGCGCTTTACCAACCGTTCCACCAATGGCAAACGCGTGACCGTCTTCGGTTACGGCGCCTGCGGCAAGGGCACGGCAACTGCCTTCCGCAACGCCTTCTCGACGGTCAGCGTCGTCGATATCGATCCCGTCACCAGCCTCGAGGCGCATCTCGACGGTTTCGTCACGCCGCTCCGCGAACAGGCGATCCGCTCGGCCGACGTGATCGCCACCGTTACCGGTTTCCCCGGTATCGTCACAGCAGCCGATCTCGCGCTGATCAAGGACGGTGCAATCCTCATGAATGGCGGACATTTCCCGCATGAGATCGATGTGGCCGCCTTCCGCAGCCATCCCGATGTCGTTGATATCGATCGCTACGATGCCGATTTTATCGAGACCTTCCATCTCAAGAACGGCAGGTCATTCCACGTTCTCGGCGGCGGTCATATGGCCAACCTGGCCGGCCCGCGTCCGCTTGGCAATTCCGTGGAATCCATGGACCTCGGCTTCACCCTGCAGGCCCGCTGCCTGGAGCGGGTCGCGAAGCGTGGCGTCGGCGCCGAATCCTGCATCGTGCCGGTTCCGGCGGATATCGATGCGATGGTTGCGAGCGCCTATCTCGATCTGGCGCGCTAGAGCAATTCCAGCAAAAGTGCATCGTGGTTTTGCGTCCGAAATTGCGGTGGTCGTCAGATGTCGACGACCACCTTGCCTTCAGCCTGCCGGCTTTCGAGCAGCCGGTAGGCTTCGTCCACGTCTCCAAGCGAAAATTGCCGTCGGTCGAGATTCGGCATCAGCGAGCCAGCTTCCACGCGTGATGCGACTTGCTTCAGGATCTCGCCATGATGGGCGCGATCTTCACCCGTCAGCAGCGGTGCCAGCGTGAACACGCCGGAATAGGTCGCGCCCTTGAACGACAATGGTGCCAGCGAATGCGTGCCCCAGCCCAGGCTGGTGACGACATGGCCGAACTTGGCGACAGCCTGGAAGGCGGCGTCGAGCCCCTTGCCACCGATCGTGTCATAGACGATGTCGAAGCCTTTTCCGTCGGTGTACCGGGCAACATAATCTTCCGTAGTCTCCTTGGCATGGTCGATCGGCGTTGCCCCGATGCTGCGGATATATTCGGCCTTCGAACCGCCATCGACGGCAAAGACTTGGGCACCGGCAGCAGCCGCCATCTGCACGGCGATATGGCCGACGCCGCCACCGCCGCCGATGACCAGCACCTTTTGTCCGGCTTTCACCTGGGTACGTTCCGCCAGGCCTTCCCAGGCGGTAATTGCAATCAGCGGCAAGGCCGCTGCCTCACGCATGGAGAGATTGCGCGGCTTGAGGGCCACGAGATCGGCATCGACGGCCGCAAATTCGGCAAGCGATCCCTGCAGGCCGCCGACACCACCGGTCATGCCATAGACTTCGTCACCAGGGCGAAAGCCTTCGACGCCTGGGCCGACCGTTTCCACGATACCTGCCATATCGATGCCGAGGATGGCGGGCAGGGGGTGACGGGCATGCGCGGCCTCGCCGGCCCGGATCTTCAGATCCAGCGGATTGAGTGCGGCCGCCTTGATGCGGACGAGGATCTGGCCGGCCTGGGGCGATGGCCTTGCGAGATCGGCAATCTTGAATTCTGAATTCTGCGCCTCGATAAGCGCGGCTTTCATCGTGCTCATGGAACTCTCCTTGGTTTGTTGGACGCAGAATGCCTCATTGAATTATGAATGAAAATGAAAGATACAGAATGAAGATCATGCAATTTTGTTTGAGGCTAGGCTGTTGGAATGGAGCGATCTCAAACTCTTCCTCGCAATCGCACGCCTCGGAACACTCGGTGCCGCGGCGCGCAGCCTCGGGCTGACGCAGCCCACCATGGGTCGCCGTCTCCGAGCGCTTGAGACCTCGCTTGGCCAGACGCTCTTCCAGCGCACAGCCGACGGTTTTGTCCTGACCGATGAAGGCACGACTGTCTTCGCTCATGCCGAGCGCATGGAAGAGGATGCGCTCGGGCTGGAGCGCGAGCTCGCCGGCCAGAGCAGGCAGCTCGACGGCTTGCTGCGGCTTTCCTCGTCGGACTGGTTCGGCGCCCATGTTCTTTCACCGGTGCTTGCCGAGTTCTCTGCTGCCTATCCCAAGGTCGTCATCGAACTGCTGACTGACAGCCGGCTTCTCAGCCTCTCACGCCGGGAAGCCGATATCGTCTTCCGGATTGCGCCTTTCACCGAGGCCGAGGTCATATCCCGCAAGCTGCTGCATATCGACTATGGTCTCTATATCCGCCGCGGTCTGCCGCATCCTGAGGCGGGCGATGGTAAAGGCGCCCGGCTCGTCACAATGGACGAGGCCTTCGGCGGCATGCCCGATGTCGGCTGGTTGCAGCGGCAGTTGCCAAAGGCGGATATCGCCATGCGCAGCAATAACCGCGACGTGCAGGCGACACTCTGTGCCAGAGGCGCCGGTCTTGCCGTCCTGCCGCGCCCGCTTGGCGACGCCATCCCGGCGATCGAACCTGTCGATCTCGGCGAGCCGCCGCCAGGTCGCGATACCTGGGTTGGTTATCACCGCGATATGAAGCGGCTGGCGCGGCTGAGGGCGCTTCTCGATCTCGTCATCGAGAGGCTGGCACAATAGTCGCCCGCTTCAGCGCTCCCAATAGGGGACCGGACCGTAAAGCTCGGCCAGAAAATCGATGAACAACCGAACCTTGGCCGGCAAAAACTGGCGGCTCGGATAGACTGCGGAGAGGGTCACATTGTGCGAGCCCTCGTAGGCCGGCAGCACCTGTATGAGCTTGCCGTTTTTCAGCTCTTCGCCGATATCCCATGTGGAGCGCAGCGCAATGCCGAGCCCGGCAATGACAGTTTCGCGGATCACTTCGCTGGAATTGGTGATCAGCATGCCCTCGGGCCGCAGGCTGAAGGCGCCGTCCGGCCCATCCAGCCGCCAGACGTCATTGTTATGGGCGGGCAGACAGCGGTGCTGCTTCAGCTCTTCGATATGTTTGGGCATGCCATGAGCGGCGATATAGTCGGGCGAGGCGCAGAGCACGCGGCGCACAGGGGCCAGCCGCCGCGCCACGAGACTGGAATCGGTGAGTTCCGCGATCCGGATGGCGAGATCGAAGCCGCCGCCGACGATGTCGCTGAATTCATCGGTCAGCACCAGATTGATCGCCAGCTCCGGATGCGCCTCCATGAAGGCTTTCAGATACGGCGCGATATGCATGCGGCCGAAGGAAGTGGGGGCGGAAATTTTCAGCGTGCCGTGCATCTGCGCCGAGCGGCCGGATATATAGAATTCTGCTTCCTCCAGCCCCGCCAGAATGCCGAGGACGCGGTCGTAAAAACCCTGGCCGGCTTCAGTCAGCGAAATCTGTCGCGTCGTGCGTTGCAAAAGCCGCGTGCCCAACCGGTCTTCCAGCCGCTTGATGCGCTTGGAAACGACAGCAGGGGAAAAGCCGAGCGCGCGGCCGGCGAGCGACATGCTGCCGGTTGAAACGACCTTGGCAAAGATTTCGAGATCACCCAGATTGGTCATAAGCTTTTATAACTTTTTCCCTTTTGGCATAAGTGCTTAACATTTGCGCCGGTATCGGGAAAGTGCTAAGCCGAAAGAACCGGTTGCAGGGAGGATTTGTCACCGGTTTCCGTCATGTTGGCCGAGGGAGAACGCCATGTCCGACGCCATTTCGTTCCTCGCTCCGCGTCCTRACGTTCTGGCGCGCCGCAAGGAAATCGTTGCCGATCTCGTCGATCTCCTGCCGCGGGAATGCCTGATCCACGAAGCGCGCGAACTCGTGCCTTTCGAGACGGATGCATTCGTCTCCTATCGCCGCCTGCCGCTCGCGGTTGCCTTGCCGCGTTCGACCGCGGAAGTGGCGGCCGTGATGAAATACTGTCATCGCTATGGCATTCCGGTCGTCCCGCGCGGCGCCGGCACCTCGCTCTCGGGCGGCGCCATCCCGCAGGAAGATGCCGTCGTGCTCGGCCTGTCGAAGATGAACCGCATCCTCGAAGTCGATTTTGCCAACCGCTGCGCTGTCGTTCAGGCCGGTGTGACCAATCTCAATATCTCCGAAGCAGTCTCGGCGGACGGTTTCTTCTATGCGCCTGATCCGAGCTCGCAGCTTGCCTGCACGATTGGCGGCAATATCGGCATGAATTCCGGTGGTGCGCACTGTCTGAAATATGGTGTCACGACCAACAACCTGCTCGGCGTCAAGATGGTGCTGACCGATGGCACGGTCATCGAACTCGGCGGCAAGGCGCTCGATGCCGCAGGCTACGATCTGCTCGGCCTGGTCTGTGGCCATGAGGGCCAGCTCGGCATCGTCACGGAAGCGACGGTGCGCCTGATCGCCAAGCCGGAGGGCGCCCGTCCTGTGCTGTTCGGTTTCGAAAGCTCGGAAGAGGCCGGCCGCTGTGTCGCCGATGTCATCGCCGCTGGCATCATCCCCGTCGCCATCGAATTCATGGACAAGCCGGCGATCGAGATCTGCGAAGCCTTCGCCCATGCCGGCTATCCGCTCGATGTCGGCGCGCTCTTGATCGTTGAGGTCGAGGGATCGGAAGCGGAAATGGACGATATGCTGAAAAGCATCGTGGAGATCGCTCGCAGACACGGTGTCAGAACCGTGCGCGAATGCCAGTCGGCCACCGAAGCGGCGTTGATCTGGAAGGGACGCAAGTCGGCCTTCGGCGCCACCGGTCGCATTGCCGATTACATCTGCATGGATGGCACCGTGCCGCTGAGCCAGCTGTCTTTCGTGCTGCAGCGCACCTCGGAAATCGTTGCCTCTTATGGCCTGCGCGTCGCCAATGTCTTCCATGCCGGCGATGGCAATATGCACCCGCTGATCCTTTTCAATGCCAATGATCCCGAGGATGCCGCCAGGGCCGAAGCGGCCGGCAACGATATCCTCAGGCTCTGCGTCGATGCCGGTGGTTGCCTGACCGGCGAACATGGCGTCGGCATCGAAAAACGCGACCTGATGCGCCATCAATATTCCGACGTCGATCTCGCCCAG
This sequence comes from Rhizobium sp. 05N49, assembly GCF_056396805.1. NCBI lineage: Bacteria > Pseudomonadati > Pseudomonadota > Alphaproteobacteria > Hyphomicrobiales > Rhizobiaceae > Rhizobium > Rhizobium sp. 05N49. The sequence goes on along the minus strand of NZ_JBFTME010000028.1, from coordinate 3,412 downwards.
CAGATGGCTGCGCGATCAGCCTTCGATCCGCAATGGCTGCTGAACCCGTCAAAAGTCTTCCCGCTCGAGGGGCGTTCGGCCGCATGATTGATCTGGTGCCGGCAAGCGAAGAGGAAGCCGCGGCCATTATCCGCGCGCATGCGCAAGAGGGTAGGGCGCTTGCCATCAGCGGCGGCGATACACGCTCCGGTTTCGGCAATGCAGTCGAGGCGGAGGCCCGCCTGCGCTCGATCGCTCTCTCCGGCATCGTCGCCTATAATCCCGGCGAGATGGTGATGACAGCAAGAGCGGGCACGCCGATCGCCGAGGTCGACGCGGCCCTTGCCGAAAACGGCCAGATGATGGCCTTCGAGCCTATGGACCACCGCGCCCTGATGGGCACGTCGGGCGAACCGACGATCGGCGGCGTCTTTGCCGCCAATGTCTCAGGTCCGCGCCGGTTCGTGGCGGGAGCGGCGCGCGACAGCCTGCTCGGCATCCGTTTCGTCAATGGCAAGGGCGAGATCGTCAAGGCCGGCGGCCGCGTAATGAAGAATGTCACCGGCCTCGACCTGGTGAAGCTGCTTTCCGGCTCGCACGGCACGCTCGGTTTCCTCACTGAAGTGACCTTCCGCGTGCCGCCACGCGCCAAGGCCGAGGAAACCGTCGTCATCTCCGGCCTCAATGATGCCGAAGCCGCAAATGCGATGGCGGCAGCCATGGCCCTGCCCATGGAAGTCTCGGGCGCTGCTCATCTACCCTTGACCGTCACCTGGAAATTCCTCGGCGGCGAGTTGCCGGAGGGAGAGGCAACAGTGCTGCGCATCGAGGGCCTGCCTGGTTCTGTAGACGCGCGGGCGGACAAGCTCCTGTCGGCTATGGCGCCCTGCGGCCACGCCGCAAGGCTCGGCCAGACGGCGAGCCGTCAGCTCTGGCGGGAAATCCGTGATGTCGCCCCCTATGCCGATCAAACGCAGCGACCTGTCTGGCGCGTGTCGGTCGCACCTGATATCGGCCACCAGCTGGTCGCGGCGTTAAGGCTCGAAGCTGGGGTCGACGCGTTCTACGACTGGCAGGGCGGGCTCGTCTGGATGCGCATGGAGGCCGATCCCGAGGCCGATCTCCTCCGCCGTTTCGTCAAGGCGCTCGGCGGTGGCCACACGACGCTGATCCGCGCCCCGGCCAGTGCGAGAGCCGCGATATTGGCCTTCCATCCCGAGGAAGAGGCCGTGGCCTTGCTGTCGCGTCGTGTGAAAGAAAGCTTCGACCCGGCGGGGATACTTAATCCGGGCAAGATGGCGAGACACTGAAATGCAGACCAACTTCACTCTCGCCCAGCTTGCCGATCCGCATGTGGCCGAATCCGAGCAGATCCTGCGCAAATGCGTCCATTGCGGTTTCTGCACCGCTACCTGTCCGACCTATGTCACCCTCGGCAACGAGCTCGACAGCCCGCGCGGGCGCATCTATCTGATCAAGGACATGCTGGAGAACGACCGTGCGGCCGATACCGAGGTCGTCACCCATATCGACCGCTGTCTTTCCTGTCTTGCCTGCACCACGACCTGTCCCTCCGGCGTCGACTACATGCATCTGATCGACCATGCCCGGGCTCACATCGAGAAGACCTATAAGCGGCCGGTCATGAACCGGCTGACGCGCGCCATTCTGGCGGCGGTGCTGCCCTATCCCGGTCGCTTTCGCGCGGCCCTTGCGCTTGCCCGCATCGGCCGTCCGTTTGCTGGCCTGATGCGCGGCGAGGCGCTGAAGCCTTTTGCAGCCATGCTGGCGCTTGCGCCGTCAAGCGTTCCGGCACCATCGCCTTTCGCCCGGCCCGGTCGTCATCAGCCGCAGGCCGAGCGTCACGGCCGCGTCGCGATCCTGACAGGTTGCGCGCAACCTGTTCTCGATCCCGCCATCAACGAGGCGACCATTCGCCTGCTGACGCGCCTGGGCGTCGAGGTCGTGGTGCCGGAAGGCGAGGCTTGCTGCGGCGCCCTGGTTCACCACATGGGTCGCGAAGAACAGGCGCTCGCCTCGGCGCGTTCCAATATCGATGTCTGGATCCGCGAGATCGAGGCTGGCGGCCTCGACGCGATCATCATCACCGCCTCCGGCTGCGGCACGACGATCAAGGATTACGGTCACATGCTGCGCCTCGACCCTGCCTATGCCGGCAAGGCGGCGCGCGTGTCGGCGCTTGCGAAGGACATCACCGAATATCTGGCCGGCCTCGAACTGCCCGCTCACACGCCAAAAGGCATTACGGTTGCCTATCATTCAGCCTGTTCGATGCAGCATGGCCAGAAGATCACCACCGCGCCGAAGCACCTGCTGAAGGCCGCCGGTTTTACCGTTCGCGATCCGGCCGAAGGCCATCTCTGCTGCGGCTCCGCCGGCACCTACAACATTCTGCAGCCGGATATTTCCGCAAGCCTTAGGGACCGCAAGGTCAGGAATATCGAAGCGACGAAACCGGATATCATCGCCACGGGCAATATTGGCTGTATCACCCAGATCAGGTCGGGTACATCAATACCGATCCTGCACACTGTCGAGCTTCTGGACTGGGCTTACGGTGGTGCTGTGCCTGAAAAATTAAGGGATTTGCCGCTAGCCTGAATACACCGATTCATTGGCCGATTTCGTGGGCCGATCTCAGGAGTTCTGGCTATGTGGCGTGGATTGATGGTGCTTGCCGTATTGCTCGGCGCGGCTGGTGCGGCGCACGCAGACGGCCGCTATTTCTGTTCTGCAGACGACAAGGATGTGCGCTTCACGCTCGAAAGCGCTTTTGAAGATGGAGGCGGCCATCAGCTGATCCATTTCCGCGGTGCGCTGATGCTCAAGGACGACAATAAATCCAAGAATTTCGGCAAGCGGATCCTCGAATCGAAGGATTTGACGAACCGCTGGTCGCGCGATGGCGATCTGCGCCTGGAAGTCTTCACGACAGAAGGTACCGACGCCGAAAGCGAGTCGCTGGATCTCGCGGTTCTCGCAAGCCAGCACGGCAAGACCTCGCCGGATTTCGGCGGCACCTACAGCTTGCGGATCGAAGGTAGCACAAGCTTCTTCGTCGTCGAAGGCAAGGTGAGCTGCGGCAAGAAATAGTCCCGCAGCTCTCTCCGTTTGACGCAATTCCAGCGAAACCGCTGACACTTTTGCTGGAATTGCTCCAGATCACCAGTGATAGGAAATACCGACATTGACCGCGTTGGTGACGATGTTCGTCTTCAGACGGTCGCCGCTATCGATCGGAACATCGACGCGCGAATAGGTGCCCTTGTATTCCACGAAGGTCGACCAGTTGTCGGTGACGCGGAAGTCGACGCCGGCCTGCGCCTGGAAGGTTACGCCGCCGAATTCGTAGTCGAAGGTCGTGCCCTGGGGACGGGTGACTTCGACATGCGGAATGTTCACGCCGACGCCC
>NZ_JBFTME010000027.1:0-77873 GCF_056396805.1 Rhizobium sp. 05N49 | reverse complement strand
GCAGCGACTGCGTCGCCTTCGCCATCATGCCCACTTCGTTGTTCATGCCGGTATGCGGGATCTTCAGGGAGACATCTTCCTCGGCAACCGCCTGCAGGGCGTTATGAACGTCCTTCAGAGGGTTCGATATGCCGCGGATGAAGTAGAAGGCAGCGCCGATACCGCCAACGAAGACGATGGCGCAGGCCGTGAGAGCCTTCCACATCGTCTCATTGACCTTGGCCTGCAGGTCGTCGAGATAAACACCCGTGCCGACGACGATCTTCCAGGGTTCGAAGGCCTTCGAATAACCGCCCTTGAGGAAGACCTGGTCTTCCGGCTGGCCGGGCTTGGTCCAGTAATAGTATGTACGGCCGCCGCCGGCCTTGCCATGGTCGACAAGGGCCTGGCTGAATTTCGCGCCCGTCTTGTCGACCTGGCCGCTCATGTCCTTGCCGAGATTGACCGGGCTCGGATGGAAGACCTGGATGACGTTGTAGTCGAAGCCGAAAAGATAGCCCGATGGCTGGAAGGTCACGCGCTTCAGAATGTCGAAGGCTTCCGCCTGGGCGGCCTCATGCGTCATCTGGCCGGCCTTCTCGCGTTCGTAGAAGGTGTTGAGGACGGAGATGCCCGATTCGACCTGCGTGCGCAGCATGTCGAAACGCTCATCATAGATCGCCTGCTCGGATGTACGGATTTCAAAATAGGTCGCGACTGCAAATGCAGCCATCAGAACACCGACCAGCGCAAAAAGCTGATGGGCAATCTTGAGCTTCTTCATGATTGACCTCACGGAAAAGGTGAAAAGCAATATCCCGGATCGGTCAACTCCCGACCTGCGCGCGAGAAATCGCGCGCCCAGCTAACGCGTTCATGCGCTCTCCGGTCCTCCCTAAGTAAAATTAGAGAGGATGACTAAATTATCATTTAACAAAGGCACGACTTCTACTCGAGCGGACTAGTAGAATTGATGGGTGTCTTCTTGCAGACTTGTGTAAGTTGCAATCAAGTCGCGAATGCAATCATGTAAATTAGAATATTCTTATTTTAATAGAAAAACGCACCCTGCTTCTGTTCAGAGTGCGTTCGCGGTGATCGAAACTTCGATAGGAGTGGCAAAAGGATCCGACTAGAAACGGAGCTCAAACGCGGGGACGTCGAGAGGCAAGGTTCCAACAACGCCAGCCGCCACCGGCTTGGCATCGCTGCCGATGACGGCAGCTGTCGCCACATTGTCGATGCCCTCGACGGGCGCCGACGGGGCCAGCGCAAGCATCTGCTCGGGCGTTGCCTTGCTCACGAAGAGGACGGGGGAACCACCCATCCAGTTTTCGGTGCGATAGATTTTCTTTTCTCCGTCGACATCACGGATCTCGGCCTGCTGGAAGGCGCCAGGAAGAAGTTCCGGCACCGAATAATCCTTCTTGGAGGCTTCCGTCTGAAGCGGCGGGCAGTGGTCGCAGGTTTCGGTAATGATGCTGCCTGTTTCCTTCGCCTTGCTGGGTCCGACCACTTCGATCGAGCCCGCCATGACGGAACCAGCCGCCAGCAGGAATACCGCACTGAGGAAAATCCGACGCATCAATACTACTCCGTCTCCCTTGAGAGCAGCGACGGGAAAACGGTCCACCGCTCTCAGTTTGTTCGAGCATCGGCTGTCCGAAAACCGTTTCACACTTTTCGGTCCGATGTATTGGGAGCCAGGTTAGCGCAGCTTTGTTTCCATCCCGTCAGAAGAAAGGGTAAAAATTTAGCGAAACGGACCGTCGTCCGCCTGCTGCCTACGCCTTTTCGCGTTCGACTGCGCGCCAGCCGATATCGCGACGGCAGAAGCCATTTTCCCATTTCACGCCGTCGAGAAGGGCATAGGCACGGTCCTTGGCCTCACCAACCGTGTGGCCGGTCGCAGTCACGTTCAGCACGCGGCCGCCGGTTGCCACCAGAGCACCGTCCTTCAGCGATGTGCCGGCATGAAACACCTTCTCGCCCTCGCCGGCGGCCGGCAGTGCGAGGATCGGCGTGTTCTTCTCATAGGAACCTGGATAGCCTATTGAAGCCATGACGACGGTCAGGGCCGGGTCGTCGGTCCATTCGGCCGCGACCTGATCCAGGGTGCCGTGAGCGCATGCAAGCAGCAGCGGCAGGAGATCGCTCTTCAACCGCATCATCAGCACCTGGCATTCGGGATCCCCGAAGCGGACATTGTATTCGATGAGTTCCGGCCCCTTGGCGGTCATCATCAGGCCAGCGAAGAAGACACCGCTGAAGGGATGGCCGCTTTCGGCCATGCCATGGATAGTCGGTTCGATGATTTCCTTCATCGTACGTTCGATCATATCCGCCGTCATGACAGGCGCGGGCGAATAGGCACCCATGCCGCCTGTGTTGGGCCCGGTGTCGCCCTCGCCGACGCGCTTGTGATCCTGGGCGGTTGCGAGCGGCAGGGCATTCTTGCCGTCGCACAGGCAGAAGAAGCTCGCCTCCTCGCCATCGAGATAGGCTTCGACGACGACTTCGGCCCCGGCCTGCCCGAAAGCACCTTCGAAACAATCGTCGACGGCGGCGAGCGCCTCGTCAAGCGTCATGGCGACCGTCACACCCTTGCCGGCGGCAAGGCCATCGGCCTTGACGACGATCGGCGCGCCCTGTTCTCGGATATAGGCCTTGGCCTTCGGAGCATTGTTGAAGCGCTGATAGGCACCGGTCGGGATGTTGTAACGAGCGCAGATATCCTTGGTGAAACCCTTGGAACCCTCGAGTTGAGCCGCCGCCGCAGACGGTCCGAAGACCGCAAAGCCCGCGGCACGCAGCCGATCGGCAATGCCTGATACCAATGGGGCTTCCGGTCCGACGACGACAAAGTCGATCGACTTTTGCCGGCAGAAGGCGACCACCGCATCGTGGTCATCGATATCAAGGGCAACGAGCGTGGCATGTTCGGCGATGCCGGGATTGCCCGGGGCGGCATAGAATTCCGTCATCAGCGGCGATTGCGCCAGCTTCCAGGCGAGTGCGTGCTCGCGTCCGCCCGATCCGATCAACAGAACCTTCATGCCTGATCCCTTTCCTGCCGGTCAGGCCTCTTGACCTGGCCTGTTGGTCTGGCGGTTAAGCGGGAAGGCCAAAAAGGTCAAGCGGGAATGCTTACCAGCCCCCGCCTCCGCCGCCTCCGCCGCCGCCACCTGAGGAACCGCCGCCGGAAAAGCCCGAGGACGAACTGGAGGGCGGTGGGGACGGAATGGTGGAAGCAATGGTCGAGGCCATCGATGACGAGAAGCCGCCAATCCGGTCCGAAAAGCTGCCGCTATTGAAGTTGCCGGAATACCAGCCAGGATTATAGGCAGCCGCGGCAGCGCCCGCCGAGGCTGCGGCCAGCCATGACTCAAAAGTCCGCGACCACGGCTTTTCGACACCGAGAGCCACCGCATAGGGCAGCAGGGTTTCGAAATGCTGCGGCGACATTTGCGGCGCGCCGGCCATGTTCATGCGGTCCTTTTCGGCGAGCGTCAGATATTGCCTGAGGCCATCCACGCCGGCCGTCATCTTGGCGCCGAGCGGTGTCGGGGCACCCATGATGAAGAAATAGAGGATATTGAAGAGCACGATGCCGCCGACGGCAAACAGCATGGGCGTTTCGTGAAATTCCATCAGTGATGAGGCGAGCGCCAGCACGACGCTTGATAGAATGCTCAAGCCCACGAAGACGGCGATCGCAATGGCAATAACCGCGAAAATCTTGCTCACGAGCGAGCCGCCGCGATGCAGTGCTTTCGTAAAACCCGCAACGAAGATGGACAGGAAGACGGAAATGCCGATCGGGATAACCATCAGTGCGATCGTATCCGGTTCCAGCGAACCGAAGACGAAGAGGCCCACCAAAGCCGCGGCACTCAGGATCACGCCGCCGGTGATATAGCCGGCATTGGAATTGTAGTATTTGCCACGGTGTTCCCGTTCGATCGAGGAGCGGAAGCTCTGGCCGACGGATTTGACCTTCTCGCCGTGGGCCTTGTCGATGGTCAGCGTATCGCCACTGCCGCCCACGGCTTTCAGGAGATCCACCTCGCCTGCCTGAAGCTTCTCCTTGCCGAGCGGCTTGTCGGTGCGGCGTATGACGATGGCGTTCTTGAGGTCATCGAGCCGGACGTATCCGCGCACGGCGAGATCGAGAGCCGTGGCCGAAAGGGCCGTCCAGCCCTGACCGGAAAAACCTCTGTTGTCGATGTAGTTGACGAGGGCCGGCGAGATGCCGGAAGGTGGATCCCATCGCGGCACGACGATCTCACGCGCCGGATCACGGCCAACCTTCAGCCAGGAGCGCGTATAATAGAGAAAGACGAGCATCAGCCCGCCGAACCCAATGAAATAATCCCGGTTATCGTTGAACCACCAGGAACTTTCCTGATCGGCACTCGGTGGATCGATCGCCCCCTTCGGCAGCTTTGCGGCAAAGGTCAGCCCCTCGCCTTCACCGAGAGGCGCGGTGGTCGCGACAACCAGCCTGTTGTCATCGGTGCTTGAGCGAGCATTCTTATCCGTGGCCCCGAGCGGGCCGGTGAAGAACGTCACATCCTCTGGCATCACCCCTTGGGGAAAGGTGACCGTCGCCACGGCCGAGCGGATCGGGAATATCCAGCCATTGCCGGTGACGTTCCAGTAAAGTTCGTCATGATCGTTGAAATAGCGGATCTGACGGTCGCTCCGATAGGTGAAGACATATTGGTGGCGGCCGGGAGAGATCGTGACATCTTCGGAGCCGGCATAAATGCGGATGCCGCCGGAGACGGATTCCGTATGCCACGGCTCGTCCCTGCCGTCACGCTTGACCGAGACGACGCTGAAATCGACGCTGCGACGCCGCCCGCTTGCATCCCTGAAGGTCAGCGGAAAATCGCGAAAAATGCCTCGCCGTATGCGGTCACCTTCGGCATTGACGGTGATCGTTTCCGTTACCGTCATCGCCCCGCTCTTTTCCACTTGGATGGCGGAATCGAAGGACGCAATGAATTCCGCACCGATCGCTGGCTGTGCCGCAAGCGCCAGCAATAGCGCGAAACAAATGCCGAAAAACCGCCGGACCATGTCCCCTCCCGATTGCGGTCAGCCCTGGCTCAGCTCAGGCCTCGTCCTTGTAGGCAACCCCCAGCCCCGCAAGCGTACGCCAGTAAGCCGGAAAGGTCTTGCCGACACAATCAGGGTCCAGAATGGTAATGTCGTCGATCTTCAAACCGGCAAGCGCAAAGCTCATGGCGATGCGATGGTCGGCAAAGGTGTCGATATCGGCCGGCAGCGTCTGGCCCGCGAGCGCAGGGTCGGAATGGACGATCAGATCATCGCCTTCCTCGACCGCCAAACCTTCGCGAATATTGTTCAGCCCCGTGGATAGGGCGCGGATACGGTCGCATTCCTTGACGCGCAGGTTGGCAATGCCGACGAAACGGACCGGTGTCTCGTTGAAGGCGGCAAGAACCGCGATCGTCGGGATGGCGTCCTGCATCTGCGAGCCGTCTATTTCGGCCGGCAGGTGCGGGAACTTGGCGATCGTCTCATAGGCCTTGGCATCCGGCTGGGTGAAGGCATCGTTCGCTACACCAAGATCGATCGTACCGCCGCTCAGCACTTCAGCGGCCCAGAGATATGTTGCCGCTGAGGCATCCGGCTCGATGACGAAATCGGTTGCGGTGTAGCCGGTCGGCTCGACGCGCCAGGTCGCGGCATCGAGCTGTTCGACCTTGGCACCGAAGGCCTCCATGGCTGCAAGCGTCAAATCCACGTAGCCGCGGGCACCGATATCGGTACCGGCAAGCGCAATCGTGACGGGCGCGTTGGCGCCCTGCTTGGCGAGCGGTGCGGCCATCAGAAGAGCTGAAACGTACTGGCTGGAAAGACCGGCATCGATCTCGACGCGGCCGGAGGCAAAATGCCCGTTGCCGCGCACGGTCACCGGCGGGCAGCCTGTCGGCGCCTCAGCATCGATGCCCAGCGACCTCAGCGCCGCGACGAGCGGGCCGATCGGCCGCTTGCGCATATGCTCATCGCCGTCAACCACGACCGTGCCGTCGACGGAGGCAACAGCGGCCGCCAGGAAGCGGGTGGCCGTGCCTGCATTGCCGAGGAAAAGCGGGGCTTTCGGCTGATGGAGCTTGCCGCTGCCGGTAACGACAAAGGTCGTGTCGTCGGGCTCCTCGATCTGCACGCCCATGGCCCGCAGCGCTTCGGCCATATATTTCGTGTCGTCGCTCTTCAGCGCGCCGGTCAGCCGGCTCGTGCCCTTGGCAAGACCTGCCAAAAGCAGGGCGCGGTTAGTGATCGACTTCGAGCCCGGAACCACGGCACGACCGGTGAGCGGCTTGCCCGGCGGGATGATGGTGAGCTTGGCTTTACTCATTGCGCTTGTCTCTTCTGTCCCTTGCAGCGGCCGCGAGCGGCCTTGTCGGACTGCTCATAGCAGTTTTTGGGCAAAGACAAAGGTCAGAACTTGACTGACGGTACGGCGCGATCGGCCTCGTTGGTGATTTCGAAATATTCGCGCTTGGAGAATCCGAACTGGCCGGCAACGAGGTTCGAGGGGAAGCTTTCGACCTTGACGTTCAGATCGCGGGCCGCGCCGTTGTAATAGCGGCGTGCCATCTGGATTTCGCTTTCCATCGTTTCCAGCGAGGCTTGGAGTTCGGAGAAATTCTGGTTGGCCTTGAGATCGGGATAGGCTTCGGCCAGCGCCATCACCCGGCCAAGCGCCTGCCCGAGCAGACCTTCGGCCTGCGCCCTGCCGGCAACATCGCCAGCAGGAACGGCCTGAGCCTTATTGCGAAGCTCGACGACCTCTTCAAGAGTGCTCTTTTCGTGGGCCGCATATCCCTTTACGGTCTCGATCAGGTTCGGGATCAGGTCGGCGCGGCGCTTCAGCTGCACATCGATTCCGGACCAAGCCTCCTCGGCCATCTGCCGGGAACGGACGAGACCGTTATAGATGAAGATGATGTAGAGCGCGATTAGAACGATGACGCCAAGAGCGATATACATCGCGAATCCCCCCGAAAGCCAAGTCTTGCGGGAGACTACGCAGGTTTCACAGACATCGTCAAACAGTCAGAGGGGCGCGATCTTGGCTCTCGCCGCAGCAAGCTCAAGCCGCGGCGTTCACCAGCTCGAAACCACCCGCATCCGTCAGCAGGAACGCTTCGCCGCAGGCCTTGGCCAGCGTGCGCACGCGAAGGATGTAACTCTGGCGCTCGGTGACGGAGATCACGCCGCGGGCGTCGAGCAGGTTGAAGACGTGGCTTGCCTTGATGCACTGGTCATAGGCCGGGAAGACGCATTTATGCAGGCGCTGGTTGGCATTGTCGCCAGGCGCGCCGGCAGCGAGAAGCGCCTGGCATTCCTTTTCGGCATCGATGAAGTGGCGATGCAGCATCTCGGTATTGGCGAATTCGAAATTGTGGCGGGAATATTCCTGCTCGGCCTGCAGGAAAACATCGCCGTAGCTGATCTTCTCGTCGCCCTCGCGGCCGTTGAAGTTCAGGTCGTAGACGTTATCGACGCCCTGAACATACATGGCGAGGCGCTCGAGACCATAGGTCAGCTCGCCTGCGACCGGCGAGCATTCGATGCCGCAGATCTGCTGGAAATAGGTGAACTGCGAGACTTCCATGCCGTCGCACCAGCATTCCCAGCCGAGGCCCCAGGCGCCGAGTGTCGGGCTTTCCCAATCGTCTTCGACGAAGCGGATGTCGTGCAGCAGCGGGTCGAGGCCTATCGCCGCGAGCGAGCCGAGGTAAAGCTCCTGCAGGTTCGGCGGGTTCGGCTTCAGGATGACCTGATACTGGTAGTAGTGCTGCAAACGGTTGGGGTTTTCGCCGTAGCGGCCGTCGGACGGACGGCGGGAGGGCTGTACGTATGCGGCTTTCCACGGCTTGGGGCCAAGCGCGCGCAGCGTCGTGGCCGGGTGAAAGGTGCCGGCGCCGACTTCCATGTCATAGGGCTGAAGAACCGCACAACCCTTGTCCGCCCAGTAATTATGCAGGGTGAGGATCAGCGCCTGGAAAGAGCGCTTCGGGTTCATATGGTCTGGAATCGTCGCGGGCATGGAAGGATACCGATTGCTTGGAATATGAGCGCGACAGGTGCCACGCAGCGCCGCAGGGGTCAAGGCTTTTGCGCCGTGTCCGGATAAAGCCGACAAACAGCCGGCCGGTCAGCGGCAATCATGACCCAATTCGGCCTATTCCTCTTCCCGTTTCAGGCGATACTCGCCCGTGGCGGGATCTTTCACCAGCGTGCCGACCGCTCCCGTCTGGCGCTCCTTCTCGGCGCGGCGGGATTTTTCAGCAAGCCTCTGCGCATCGGAAACAAAGCGGCGGTAAAGCCACCAGCCCGCGCAGACGAGGATCAATAACGTAACTAGCTGTGCCATGTCCCCTCGTTTCTCCCGTTAGAGCCCGTAGCGGCTCCACAATGCCCTTTCTTCCGCCGCTTCGACAAGCCCCGATGCGAGACCCGAAGCCGCGCCTTCAAGCGAGACCGGCGAGATGCCGGGAATACGGCGACCGAGCAGGCCACGGGTGGCCGTTACGAGCTGAAGCTTCGTTTTCTGGCCATAGCGTTTTTTCAGTTCCTGACGCATGTCGCCGAGGCCATCGATGAGGCCGAGTTCCAGGCCGCGCGTGCCGCTCCAGAAGAGGCCGGAGAAAACTGTCGCATCGTCCGTCAGCTTGCCGGCGCGGCGCTCGCGCACCATCGAGATGAAGATCTGGTGGATCTCGAGCTGCAGGCTCTTCAGATATTCGATGTCCTTTTCCTTCTCGGGCTGGAAGGGATCGAGGATCACCTTGTTCTCGCCTGCCGTATAGACGCGGCGCTCGACGCCGATTTTCTTCAGGAGCTCCGGAAAGCCGAAGCCGCCGGAGACGACGCCGATCGAGCCGACAATGGACGTCGGGTCGGCGATGATCTCATCGCCCGCCAGCGCGATCATGTAGCCGCCGGAGGCCGCCACATCTTCCACGAAGACCAGCACCTTCTTCTGCTTTTCGCGCGCCAACTCACGGATGCGTGCGAAGATAAGGCGAGACTGGACAGGCGAACCGCCCGGCGAATTGATCGAGATGGCAACAGCCGGCGTGTCCTTCGCGGAGAAGGCCTTCTCCAGAACCGGCGCGACATTGGCGAGATTGAGAGTCGGGCGGAACTGACCGCCGCCGCTGATGATCGCGCCCTGCAGCTTGACGACGGGTATGACGATCCCATCCTTGCGAAACCGCTTCGGCATCAGCTTTCTCAAAAATCCAGCCATTTCTCTTCCTTCGATACGATCGGCGACGCCAGCATGCATATGCACATTACAAGGGCATTGCATGTATGCGCTGCAGTGACAAACGCAATGGCTGCGCTCTCAAAACATTGCCTATGAATTTTCTTGTTGCGAATGACTTGCATTATCATTCTAATCAGGCATAGTGCCGGCATGGATAATCAGGTAAAAGTGGCATGGACATCATAAATCCGAACGCAAAGGGCGGCTGGCGAACCGAGCGCGGGGAAGCCTCGCTCTCCGACGTTTACCGCACGGTTGGCACGGGAAGGCACAGCTCCACGTGGCGGCGCGCGGCCGCTTTCCTCGGCCCTGGCTACATGGTTGCCGTCGGCTACATGGACCCTGGCAACTGGGCGACCTCGCTCGCCGGCGGATCGAAGTTCGGTTATGCGCTGCTAACCGTCGCACTGCTTTCGAACATCATGGCGATCGTGCTGCAATCGCTTTGCGCGCGTCTTGCCATCGGCTCCGGCCGAGATCTGGCGCAGGCCTGTCGCGATGCCTATCCAAGCTATGTCGCCGTACCGCTCTGGGCCTTTGCAGAAATCGCCATCATCGCGACCGATATTGCCGAAGTGATCGGCACGGCGATCGGCCTCAATCTGCTTTTCGGAATTCCGCTCGAAATCGGCGTGGTGATTACCGCGCTCGACGTCTTCGTCATCCTTCTCCTGCAAAGGCTCGGCTTCCGTTGGATCGAGGCCTTCATCATCACGCTTCTCGGCGTCATCGCAATCTGCTTTGCGGTGCAGATCTTCCTTGCCGACCCGCAATGGGGCGCCGTCATCAGGGGCTTCCTGCCGACAACGGAGGTCGTCACCAATCCGGAAATGCTCTACCTGGCGCTCGGCATTTTGGGTGCTACCGTGATGCCGCATAACCTCTACCTTCACTCCGGCATCGTGCAGACGCGCTCCTACGGCCATACCGTGCCGGAGAAGAAAGAAGCGCTGACCTTTGCGACGCTCGACTCCACCGTGGCGCTCTGCTTCGCGCTGCTGATCAACGCCTCCATCCTCATCCTTGCCGCAGCCGCCTTCAATGCCAATGGCAAGACGGATGTGGTGGAACTTGGTGAAGCGCATTCGCTGTTGTCGCCGCTGCTCGGTCTTGCGATTGCGCCGACGCTCTTCGGCATCGCGCTGCTCTGCTGCGGCCTGAATTCCACGGTCACCGCGACGCTTGCCGGACAGATCGTCATGGAAGGCTTCCTGAAAATCCGGCTGAAGCCATGGGTGCGCCGCCTGATCACCCGCGCCATCGCCATCGTTCCCGCCGCTTTCGTGACGATCTGGTATGGCGATCAGGGCACTGCAGAACTTCTGATCCTGACGCAGGTGGTGCTCAGCCTGCAGCTTTCCTTCGCCGTCTTCCCGCTCGTCATGTTCACGGCCAGCAAGGCGAAGATGGGCGAACTGGTGGCACCGAAGTGGCTGAGCGCCGTCGCCTATGTGATCGCTGGCGTGATCGCCGGTCTGAACGTCAAGTTGCTCCTCGACTTCGTGACTGGTGGCTAAACTTGTTCTGCGGCAATTCCTGAACTGGTTCTTTACGCAATTGCGAACGGTGGAATTGCTTCAGAGCCTGCCATAGGCGGCGCGGCCATTGTTGAAATCATCGACGAGAGGGGAGAACTTGTGGCTCCCCTCTTCGTGCATGATGAGGGGCGCACGCAGGGAAAGCCGTGCCCGTGAGCCCTTGATCGCCGTCACCAGAATTCGGACGGCGTTTTCTCCTTCCCGCGGATGAACGGCAGTGATCTCGATGCCGCCGAAGCGCCTGCCGCAGGCGTCGATGATCTCGGCGATCGATTGCGGCCTTGCGATCAGCGACAGTTGTCCGCCCGGTATCATGATGGCCCCGGCCGTTCGGATCCAGCTTTCGAACAGGCCATCCGTCATGGCATGGGCTTCGGCCTTCAGCGCATCCGGCGTCCTGCGGTCGCCGGCATCGTTGAACGGCGGGTTCATAATAACGTGATCGAAGCTTTCGTCGACGAGACCTGCGTCGTTTCGCGCCCTGGCTGTCAGCGTGACATCGGCCTCGACGACCGAGACGCGGCCCGCCATATGGGCGTTGCCAGGCAGATCGATGCTGCGGCGGGCGTAGTCAGCCATCTCCGCCGATCGCTCGAAAAGTACGACCGCGGCCTTTGCAAGGCGCGAGGCGACGGCAAGACCGGCTGCACCGGCTCCGGCACCGAGATCGGCCACCTTGATCGCGCGATCATCGGCAATAAGAGCGGCGAGCAGCATGGCGTCCATGCCGGCACGATGCCCCCTGCCCTTCGGCTGAACGATATGAAAAAGGCCGCGATGAAAGGCGTCTATCGTGTCAGTCACCGCCTGCGTCATCTTTCACTTCCGCTCGCGCAATTCGCCGCCGAGACCCGCATCGATGAGGATGCGCCGGGCCTGATCGGCCATCGTCTCGTCAACCAGGAGGCGGCGCGGCAGCATGCCGAGCGACCCCTCGAGCACGCTCATTCCCTGATCGGCAATGAAGCACGCAATTCCCGCATCCTTCATAAGGCTCTCGGCAAAAGAGAGCAGGACGGGATCGTTTGCGCGGATAAGCTCATGCATTTGCCGTTATTTTCCCTTCCGAATTTGCTGGCAGCGACAATTCACCCCTTGCCGCCTCCATCGCCCCTTTCTATTGTCAAAGGCAACGAATGAACAGGAGTCCGGGTCGTTGGGCGTGGTCATACCGCTTGAAGAAAACAAAAACAAACTGGCTTCCATCAAGCCGCTGGTGGACCTCACCAAGGCTGACATGGAGCGGGTCAATCAGCTTATCCTTTCCAAGGCCGGCTCCGATGTCCAGATGATTCCGGAGGTGGCGAACCATCTCATCTCTTCCGGCGGTAAGCGCCTGCGGCCGATGCTGACGCTCGCTGCAGCCTCGCTTTTCGGCTACAGGGGCGAGAATCACATCAAGCTCGCGACATCAGTCGAGTTCATGCATACGGCAACGCTGCTGCATGACGACGTGGTGGACGAAAGCGACCTGCGTCGCGGCAAGTCGACCGCGCGTACGATCTGGGGCAATCAGGCGAGCGTCCTTGTCGGCGACTTCCTGCTCGGCCAGGCCTTCCGCATGATGGTAGAAGTCGGCTCGCTGGAAGCGCTGGACGTGCTTTCGTCGGCTGCCTGCGTCATCGCCGAGGGCGAAGTCCTGCAGCTTTCGGTCGCAAAGAACATGGAAACGACCGAGGATGACTACCTCTCTGTCATTCGCGCCAAGACGGCAGCCCTCTTTGCGGCTGCCGCCGAAGTCGGCCCGATCGTTGCCGAGACCAACAAGTCCAACCGCAACGCGCTGAAATCCTACGGCATGAATCTCGGCCTCGCTTTCCAGCTGGTTGACGACGCGTTGGATTACGGCGGCAAGGCTGCCGATCTCGGCAAGAATGTCGGCGACGATTTCCGCGAAGGCAAGATCACGCTTCCGGTCATTCTCGCCTATCGCCGCGGCACGCAAGACGAGCGCGCCTTCTGGCGCGATGCGATCGAAGGCGGCAACAGCAGCGATGCCAATCTGGAAAAGGCGCTTGGCCTGATCACCAAATACGGCACGCTCAACGACACGATCCAGCGGGCCGTACACTACGGCACGATCGCACGGGATGCGCTGGCACCGCTGCCGGACAGCCCCTGGAAATCGGCCCTGATAGAAGTCATCGATTTCTGCATCGAGCGCGTGAACTGAGGCGCGCCTCGACGAGAGGTATGACTTTGCCGCAAGGCCGCCGTACGCTTTGGCGCGGCGGGCTTTAATCAAACGTCCTTGAACGTGGGCTGAATTTCTTGCAGGGCCGCTTCAAAAAAGCCATCCTGTTGTGAATCAGTGTTTGCAACTGATTTTGCGGTCGGCACGTTGTTCCGGCCGTCCCTGAAGAAAGGTTTTCTAATGCGGCAGAGATTTGTCACCCGTCTCCTTTCGAGCGCAGCCCTCGCGGCAGTGCTTTCGCTCGGCGGGATCGGCGGCGTGAACGCCGAAGACGCGGCCAAGGCGGATGATGCCGGCAAGACCGTGACCTTCGATCCGGACAGCGTTACCACGTTCTCGGGCGCGTTTCTCGCTGCCCGCACGGCCGATGTGGACCACGACTATCCGACGGCGATCGAGCTCTACAAGAAAGCCTTGCAGATCGAGCCGGGCAACCCGGAAATCCGCCAGCGCCTGATGATCTCGCTGCTGTTGAACGGCGACATCAAGGACGGCGTGAAATATGCGAACGACCTGAAGGGTGACCCGACCGTCGAGCGTATCACCACGATCGTGCGCGGCATGGATGCGATGCGCCGCGGCGAGTTCAAATCCGCAGAATCGATCCTGAAATATGACGGGCCGAACGATCTCGACCGCATGATGAACGACCTGCTGCTGGCCTGGGCGCGCGTCGGCGCCGGCCGCGGCAAGGAAGGGCTTGCGATGGTCGAGAAGATGAAGGGCCCGGATTGGGTCCGCATCTTCCAGAACTACAATGCGGGTGCGATCGCGATCGTCAACGGCGACGTCAAATCCGCCCGCCAGCATCTCAATGATGCCGTACTGGACAAGGAGGGCGGCGCAACTGCGCCCGACACCTTCATGCGCGCCATCATGGCACTCGCACGCCTCGAAGCTTCGCAGGGCAACAAGCAGAAGGCACTCGACGCCGTCTCGGTCGGCGACAACCTGCTGCCGAACTATACGCCGCTGAACGCACTGCGCGACAGTATCGAAAAGGGCGAGAAGCAGGAACAGCAAGTCAAGAGTGCAGAAGAAGGTGCAGCTGGCGTGCTGTTTTCAGTCGGCGGAGCGCTGAACCGCGACGGTGCCGAAGATATCGTCTCGCTCTATCTGCAGACGGCCAATGCGC
This sequence comes from Rhizobium sp. 05N49, assembly GCF_056396805.1. Classification (NCBI taxonomy): domain Bacteria; kingdom Pseudomonadati; phylum Pseudomonadota; class Alphaproteobacteria; order Hyphomicrobiales; family Rhizobiaceae; genus Rhizobium; species Rhizobium sp. 05N49. The sequence continues at coordinate 63,711 of NZ_JBFTME010000027.1, read as the reverse complement.
TCGATCCGAACAGCGCCGACACGCTGGTTCTGCTCGGCGGCATTGCCGAAAAGCAGGAACAGATGGACCGGGCCATTGCGCTTTACCAGAAGGTGCCGGCAAATTCGCCGATGCGCCGCATTTCCGAACTGCAGCTGGGCCTCGCGCTCGCGCAGGGCGGTAAAGTGGAGGAAGCCCGCAAGCACCTGCAGGCGCTGATCGCTTCAGACCCGAAGGATGTGAGAAGCTATCTCGCCTATGGCAGCGTGCTTTCCGACGCCAAGGATTATCAGGCGATGGCCGATAATTACGACAAGGCTGTCGAGGTGATCGGGCCGCTGCCAGGCCGCGCAGACTGGAGCGTCTTCTTCCAGCGTGGCATCGCCTATGAGCGGCTGAAGAAGTGGGATCAGGCGGAACCTAACTTCCGCAAGGCGCTCGACCTCAATCCGAACCAGCCGCAGGTTCTGAACTATCTCGGCTATTCCTGGATCGACATGAACCGCAACCTCGACGAGGGCCTTGAGATGATCAAGAAGGCCGTCGAGCTCCGTCCTGACGACGGCTACATCATCGATTCGCTCGGCTGGGCCTATTTCCGCCTCAGCCGTTACAACGATGCCGTCGACGAATTGGAACGTGCAGCGCAGATCAAGGCTGGCGACGCGACAATCAACGACCATCTCGGCGACGCCTACTGGCGCGTGGGCCGCAAGCTGGAAGCTGTCTATCAGTGGAACCGGGCACTCGCCTCCGAACCCGAGGAAGCCCAGATCCCGAAGATCAAGGATAAGGTCGCAAACGGCTTGCCGGCGCAGGACGATGATGCCAAGGCGGCCGACAAGAAGCAGCCTGACCCGCCGCCGGCGACGCCGCCGCCGGTCGACAAGAAATCCTGAGGCCGCATGCCTGAAACGGGCATGCTGCTTTCCGGGCTCGGCGATTTCGCCGTTACTGAAGATGCCTGCGCAAAAATCAATCTTGCCCTTCATGTGACGGGCCAGAGGGCCGACGGCTATCACCTTCTTGAAATGCTGGTGACGTTTACGCGCCACGGCGATCGGTTGGGGTTTTCCCCAGCCGATGCCGATGACTTCACGCTTTCCGGCCAGTTCGCCGACGTCCTTGCCGATGACCCCGGCACCAATCTGGTGTTGAAGGCCCGCGACCTGCTGCGGGAAGCGGCGGGTGGTGCTCCGCCTGTGCGCATCCATCTCGAGAAGAACCTGCCGATCGCTTCCGGCATCGGTGGCGGGTCTGCCGATGCAGCAGCGACTCTGCGCGGGCTTATGCGCCTGTGGGACGTGCCGCTTCCGACAGAAACTATTGCTGCCCTCGCCCTGACGCTTGGAGCCGACGTGCCGATGTGCCTCAAAAGCACGCCGCTGATTGCACGCGGCATCGGCGAACAGATAGAGACGGCCGATGCCCTGCCCTCCTTCGCTGTGGTGCTCGCCAATCCGCTTAAAGGCGTTTCCACGCCCGAGATCTTCCGGCGGCTTGTCATCAAGAATAATCCTCGCCTGGTCCTGAAAAAGTCGCCGCACTGGATGGAAGCCATAAGAGCGACACGCAATGATCTTGAGCCGCCGGCGCGGGAGCTGGTTCCCGAAATTGCCGAGATTTCTGGCATGCTCGCTGCAGAAGGCGCGCTTTTCACCCGCATGTCCGGCTCTGGTGCGACCTGCTTCGGCATTTTCGAGACGCCCGTTGTCGCGCTGCGTGCCGCCGAGCGTCTTCACGCCGCGCGCCCGGACTGGTATTTCCAGGCGACGGAGACTTTCGCGGGAGGCGCGTGATGGCAGGCCTGGACGAAAAACGACCTTTTATTCCGCTCGGCATAGCGGTTCTGACTGTTTCGGATACGCGTACGCCGGCCGATGACAAATCCGGCGACACGCTGGCGGCACGAATTGCGGAAGCCGGACATCAGCTGATCGACCGCGATATCGTTCCCGACGACCGCGAGAGGATCACCGCCCGCGTGCGTGCCTGGACGGAAGCCAAGGAAATCGACGTCGTCATCACCACGGGCGGGACCGGTTTTACCGGCCGTGACGTGACGCCCGATGCGCTGGAACCGCTCTTCGAAAAGCGGATGGATGGATTTTCGGCCGTGTTCCACCGGATTTCCTACGACAAGATCGGAACGTCGACGATCCAGTCGCGCGCTACGGCAGGTGTTGCCAACGCCACCTTCATCTTTGTGCTGCCGGGCTCGCCCGGCGCCTGCAAAGATGCCTGGGACGGTATATTGAAGGCGCAGCTCGACTACCGGCAGATGCCCTGCAATTTCGTGGAGATCATGCCCCGGCTCGACGAACATCTGAAGCGCGGCGTGACGAAATAGACCGGCTGCGACAGCGATGTCCTCTATGTTGCCAGACCCGGCAGGGCGGGCATCGTTTCCCAGCTGTCGCCTGACAACAGCACGCAGCTTATGCCATGAACATCCGTGACGAGGAGCGTCCAGGTACCGCTTTCGGCGGCATAGACCTCGAGAATGGCGTTCTGATTGATCAACCCGACTGCGGTGAGCTTTTCACCAAAGTTGCTGTCCAGAAATTTGACGATCTCGGATCGGCCTGCGCAACTGTGCATCATCTGCGATGCTGCCGGATGCGGATGCGCGATCAGCGATGCCGTCAGTATGGCGGCCAGCAGGCCGTGGACCATATTGCGTAGCATGACGCACCTCCTTTCGCCGGAAGCCCGGCAGAAGAGGAGATTTTCGTTGACCTGCTCTGCCGCTCACCGGCATCTCATGGCCATCCGTTACGAAGCGAGGCGCTTCGGCGGCGCCATACTCTAATTATAGCGCAAAATTCGATTGGGCGCCATTTTTGCGCAATGTCGCGGAAATGTCGTAGCTACCGCGCGGCACGGGCGACCCAGGAGGGAATCAATTCGCTGGAAAGCTGACGCGGCTTCTGTGCCTTGACGAATTCGGTCAAGCGCATGCCGCTCTTTGCCGCTGAAATGGCGAGCTTCTTCGGCATGAGCAGGCCGAGTTCGAGCGGCGGCCTTGAACGACCGACGCGCTGGAAGAAGGGACGTCGATAGCCGCGCGAGGCAGTAAAGCGCGCAGGGACCTTGTTCAAGGCGACATATTCCGAAACTTCGTCGATCCAGCCCGCCTGAGGTCTTGCGCCCGGCTCGACAAAAAGCAGCCATTCGCCACGGGCCGATCGGATGATGTCTTTGATATCCCACTGCGAATGGAACCGGCAGCCGGCAGCGTCCGCCACCCGCGACGTGCCATCGCGGGAGCCGTGATCGAGCACGACCACGTCACTGACGAGGCCCTCCACGGCGCCCGCCACCAATACCGATAGGGTCTGGGCCAGCTCAGGTTCCTGATCCTGGCATTCAAGAACGACAGTCAACATTGCCTGTTTATAGAGCGCCGCACAAAATTTTGCCAGCGCGACTTTCCTCATTTTGTTCTTGCATTGTTCTCATTTTGCCGATAGGAATATAATCATCAAAACGAGCGAAATCGAACGTTTTTCGCCGCTGGAGAATCCGATGAGACCTCAGTCCCTTGCAGGGCAGACCGCATTTGCGCCTGCCAATAAGGCAGATATTGCCGACGCGATGATCGCGGCCTCGGGGCTGCGCGTCGAAGTCGACCGGCGGCGCGGCCGCGGTGCGGGGCTGAACCCCACCGGCCGCTTCGAGCCGACACAGCGCGAGGCCTTCGATGATGGCTGGCAGACGCTCGAGGAACTGCCCCCCTTCAAGACGGATGTCCAGATCGAGAAGCCACGCACGGCGATTACCCGCAACGAGTCTCCCGATCTTTCCTTTGACAGGTCGATCAATCCCTATCGAGGCTGCGAGCATGGCTGCATCTACTGCTTTGCCCGGCCGACCCATGCCTATATGGGCCTGTCGGCAGGGCTGGATTTCGAGAGCAAGCTCTTCGCCAAGCCGGACGCACCGAAGCTCCTGGAGCGCGAGCTTGCCAAACCCGGCTACAAGGTGCGCGTCATCGCGATCGGCACCAACACCGATCCCTACCAGCCGATCGAGAAGGAATGGCGCATCATGCGGCAGATCCTCGAAGTGTTGAACAAGGCGAACCATCCCGTCGCGATCGTCACCAAGTCGGCGATGATCCTGCGCGATCTCGATATCCTCACGGAAATGGCGGCGAAGAACATCGTGCGCGTCGGCATTTCGGTCACGACGCTCGACCGCAAGCTTGCGCGCCTCATGGAGCCCCGGGCCTCGACGCCGACGCGCAGGCTGGAGGCGATCCGCGGGCTTTCCGAGGCCGGTGTGCGTACGTCCGTGATGGCCGCGCCAATCATCCCCGCGCTCAACGATCATGAGCTGGAACGCATTCTCGATGCCGCCAAAACGGCAGGAGCGGAAGAAGCGAGTTATGTATTGCTGCGGCTGCCATTGGAAGTAAGCCCCCTGTTCCGCGACTGGCTGCTGCAGAACTATCCTGACCGCTACCGTCATGTCATGTCGCTGGTGCGTTCGATGCGTGGCGGCAAGGATTATGACGCGGAGTTCGGCAAGCGCATGAAAGGCGCCGGACCCTACGCGTGGCAGATCGCCCGACGCTTCGAGATGGCTGCGAAGCGGCTGGAATTGACCCGTCGAAGCCTTGCCTTGCGCGACGATCTCTTCGTGCCGCCGAATGGAAGCGGCGTACAGCTTTCGTTGCTGTGACTGGATATTTTCGTGCAATTCCGAAAACGCAAAACCGCGATGCACTTTTGCTGGAATTGCTTTGTTTGTTTACGCAATTCCGGACGTAAAACCGCTACGCACTTTTGCTGGAATTGCTGATGAGCTTGCGTAAGACGTGAAGAAGACCTGCCCTGCGTCTTCTGTCTTGCGCAATTCCTGCGGATGGCCCTGACCGCACCATCTGCCGGACTGCCCCCGGCCGTCGCCGCCCTGATCCGGGGGCTTGCAGGAAATCGGGTTGGCGTGCGAGGTTCAACCGCATGAAACGTCGCACGTCACCCGATTCTCCTCTGCTCTTTGAAGAGGTCCCCCTCGTGCCGGATTTCCGGCTGGAGCTGAAGGCTCGCAAGGCCGGCCACTGGCCCGTCGCGGGCGCCGATGAGGCCGGACGTGGGCCACTGGCGGGCCCTGTCGTTGCTGCAGCCGTGATCCTCGATCCCAAGCGCATTCCTGAAGGTCTCAACGATTCCAAACAGCTTTCGGCGCAGAAGCGCGAGGAGCTGTTCGTCCAAATTCTTGCGACAGCCACGGTTTCCATCGCCTCTTCCAGCTCCACCCGCATCGACGAAACCGATATCCGCAAGGCAAGCCTCGACGCGATGCGCCGCGCGATCTGCGGCCTTTCCGTACCGGCAAGCTACGTGCTGACGGATGGGCTGGATGTGCCTGTCGGGCTCGACTGCCCCGGGCAGGCTGTGGTGAAGGGCGACGCCCGATCCGTTTCGATCGCCGCCGCGTCCATCGTGGCGAAGGTGACGCGCGACCGGATGATGGCGCGCGCGCATCTTGTGTTTCCCGAATATGGTTTTGCCGCCCATGCGGGATATGGCACCGCGCAGCATCGCTCCGGTATCGAGAAGCATGGGCCGTGCTCGCTGCACCGGATGACCTTCCGGCCGCTGCGCAAGGATGGCGTAGAGATTGAAGCGAACGGCGAGATGCTCGGCGAGTAGCCGCGGTCGTGACTCGCATCTCAGTACCGCTCGGTAGTTCGAGACCGCCATCGCCGGCATGCGCATCACGCCAGACAACCGACACAGATAAAACAAAAAGCCCCGCCGAAGCGGGGCTTTTCCAATTCTATCGAGCTGCGGCTCAGTTCAGGCGGGTCTTCACTTCGCCGACGGCCTGACCGAAGAGTTCGGACTGAACCTTGCCATCGGCCTGTTTGCCGATAACGGCTTCGGCGGCTGCGATGGCGAGATCGACTGCGGCAGAGCGAACGGCCTTCATCGCATCGACTTCAGCCTGCTTGATCTTCTGCTCGGAAAGAGCCGTGCGGTTGGCGACGAATTCTTCCGTCTTCTTCTTGGCTTCAGCGGTCAGCATTTCGGCTTCGCGCTCGGCAGCCGCCACGATGTGGGCAGCTTCGGCTTCAGCTTCCTTGCGCTTGCGCTGATATTCGGCGAGCAGGTGCTGGGCTTCCTCGCGCAGACGCTTGGCTTCTGCCAGCTCGTTGCGGATCTGATCGGCACGGTCGTCCAGCGACTTTGCCATCATGCCCGGAACCTTCAGGTAAACCATCAGGGCCAGGAAGATAACGAGGCCGACGAGGGCGAAGAAAGTTGCATCAAGAGCAAATTCCATCGATCAAGCCTCCTTCTCGGCTGCTGCGACGGCAGCGGCAACGTCAGTCCTGGCAGCGGAGCCGCCGATAAGCTGTTCGACCACAGCAGACGCGGTTTCCTCGGCGATGGCGCCGACATCGGCGAAAGCCTTTGCCTTCACATCGGCAATGCGGGCCTCGGCAGCCTTCAGCTTTTCGGTCAGGCTTGCCTCAACGGCGCGGCGGTCTTCCTCGGCCTTGACCTTGGCGGCATCACGAGCGGCAGTGCCGATCGAATTCGCCTTGGTGCGGGCAGCGGCAAGTTCACCTTCATAGGTCGCGACGGCGGCGTCGGCTTCAGCCTTCAGGCGGCCAGCCTCCTCGACATCCTGCGAAATGCGGTTGTGACGCTGCTCGATGATGGCGCCGATGCGCGGTGCGATGACCTTTTGCATGAGCAGGTAGAAAATGACAAACGTGATCACCAGCCACAGAAGCTGGGATGCATAGGTCGACGAATCGAAAGGCGGGAAAGGCCCACGCGCGTGCTCGCCTTCGGCGACGCCGGTCTCGGTATGAACCTCGCCGGCAGCCGGAGCGGCATGCGCATCCGTCGCGGTTCCCGCCGGTGCCTCTTCAGCGTAGGCCGGGGTCACAAAGTACATGCTCACCTCCAGGTGTACTGCAAATGCAAAGGATCACGGCTCGCTGTTCGCAGGCCGTGATCCATCAATCCACCGATATTAGACGGCGAAGAGCAGAAGGAGAGCAACGAGCAGCGAGAAGATGCCCAGAGCTTCCGTAACGGCGAAGCCGAATACCAGACGGCCGAACTGGCTGTCAGCGGCAGACGGATTGCGCAGAGCGCCGGAGAGGTAGCTGCCGAAGATATTGCCGAGGCCGAGAGCCGTACCGGCCATACCAAAGCAAGCCAGGCCTGCACCGATGAACTTTGCTGCTTCCGCTTCCATGTTGAACTCCTTTGAAATGGTTGTTGCGGCGAATGACTGACGCCCTTTGACGTCGATGTCGTTATCCTTAGTGCCCGCCCGGATGGATCGCGTCATTGAGGTACATGCAAGTCAGTACCGCAAAGACGTAAGCCTGGAGGAAGGCGACGAGGAACTCGAGACCGGTCAGGGCGACGGTCATGATGAGAGGAAGAACGGCTCCGCCGACACCGACTGCACCGAGGGCTCCAAGCGAGGCGACGAAGCCTGCGAACACCTTCAGCGTGATGTGACCAGCGAGCATGTTTGCGAAAAGACGAACCGACAATGAAATCGGGCGGGACAGGAAGGAAATGATTTCGATCGAGACGACCAGCGGCAACAGAATGCCCGGCACGCCCGAGGGCACGAAGACATTAAAGAAGTGGAAGCCGTGCTTATAGAAGCCGTAGACGAGAACCGTGCCGATGACGAGGATCGCCAGTGCGAAAGTGACGATGATCTGGCTGGTAATCGTGAAGAAATACGGGAACATGCCGAGCAGGTTTGCCGTCAGTACGAACATGAAGAGCGAGAAGACCAGCGGGAAGAACTTCATCCCCTTGGTGCCCGCCCCTTCCTTCAGCATGCCGGCAATGAACTCATAGGACATTTCGGCAAGCGACTGCGAACGGCCCGGAATAATGGCGCGGCTCGTGGTCGAGAAATAGAGGAAACCAGCAGCGACAGCAGCCGAAGCCACCATGAAGAGAGATGCGTTGGTGAACGAGAAATCAATCCCGCCGATCTCGATCGGCACAATCTTGAAGATCTGGAACTGATGAGTCGGATCGTTTGACACCGGTTGCTCTCTCTCTTTGATCCGCCCGAAGGCGAAAATTGCACTGGACCAGAACGGCCCTTATTTCTCAGGTGTTCTGCGATCCAGGGGTTGGGAAACCTTCCCCGCGGCGCGCAGAACATTCAGTACGCCGGCACAGAATCCAAGAAGCAGAAGAACAATCAGCCCCCAAGGCGTCGTGCCAACAAAATGGTCGAAGAGCCAGCCGAGTACAGCACCGACAACAATGGCGGAAATGAATTCGCTGGAGAGCTTCATCGCCTGTGCATAACCTTTACGGCTCTGCTCGACGCTGGCCTCCCGCGCTTCTTCCTTCCTGTCATCGACACGCTTGGAGGCGAGTTCCGCTTCCAGCTGCCGACGGCGCTGCTCAAGACTTTCTTCGCGGTCATCCGCCATCGTGCTCTCCTCCGCTCCCGTCGCCCGCAATCCCGCTACCCCGGTTTTCCGAACCACGGACGCAAAGGTTAAAGAACCTTCCGGCCCGTTCTGAAGTCGCGCGCAACATAGTTTTAGGGATTAGCATAGTCAAGGCGTAGACAGCCCGTGTCCAGCCATAAAATAACCGCAAAAAATCAAATATTTAAGCGGAATCCGGCCACCTGCGCCCGATTTCATCCAAAGAATCCGTCTTCGAACGGTGCCGGTCTGCATAAAATCCGCAATCAGCAGCCCTTTTGCCTCAGCTCCAACCGCCGCCGTAAGTCCGGTAGAAGACATGCATGCCGATGCGGCCTACCTTTTCCATGGTCCTGGCCCAATCGGGCCGGACGTAGACGGCATGGTAATGCGTGGCCGAACCAACCTGCGGCAGCCAGATCTTGCCGGCGGTCACGGCCATGGCAACGTCGCGGGCAACGCGCCAGTGATATTGTGAATTCACGCGGTCCTTGATGTTGTCGCAGGCGAAGGAAAACTGGCAGCGGTTGCGCCAGTCCTCGTTCTGGTAGACGACGCCGCAAATGGTCTTCGGATAGGCCGGGTTACGGACGCGGTTGAGGATGACCTGCGCGACCGCCGCCTGCCCCTTCACGGATTCGCCGCGCGCTTCGAAATAGATGCCCGAAGCCAGGCACTGCTGCTCACTGGCGGAGAAGACGCTTGGCGGCAGGATGCTGGCGGCCCAGGCATGGTCCTTTGGACCGATCTGCGGCACGAAGCGGCCTTCATCCTTGTCGGTCAGGATCGAATCGAAGGGGGACTGACGGGAATAATCCGGTGCGGCAGGTGCATAGGCTGTCGCCAATACGTCGGCCTTGTTGCTGGTCACGAGGCTTGCCAGCATTTCCGGTACGGCAGTGTCCTGCTGTTGCACCGGCTGTGTCTTGTAGAAGGCAGTCGCGATCTCGATCTCCTTGCCCCTGATCGCCGGCTTGACGAAGGCGGACTTGTCCTTGAGATCAAAGACCGGGCGGAAAAGGAGTTTCGTGCGCTCGAGGATGGAGCCGGCGGAGAAATCCTTCGGCGGCTGCACTCTTTCAACAGCAACGACGCGGCCCTTCTTGGCATTGCGATTGACGCGATCCTCGTCCGGGATGCCCTCGTTGCCTTTTTTGCCCGAAACGAAGGCGACCTTTCGGCCGTCCGGCAACACCATGCCGGCGCCTGACGGGATCGAACCGGTGACCGCAGGGTCGGCAAAAGCAAGTTCCGCCTGGTGGATGGAGCCTGCGGGCGAATTGGTCAGAACCATGCGCCAGCTTTCGCCATCATTGTCGAGACCGGCGAGCATGGTGGCAAGATCGGCATGAGAAGCGACGCTCGGAAAGATCAACCATCCGGCCACGCCGAAAATCGCGGGAGAGACCCAATTCTGGGGCAAGAGACGCAGCTTGCTGCGAGAACGAGCATTTCGACGCAACGCGGACTCCAGGCATGGGACGCAGGAACAGTCCCAAGAAAATCTCGCATTAACCTTGATAGCTGGTTAACGACCCGTGCCGGAATATGACCATGAGGATTCTTGCATATGCTAAAGCTGTTGGGATTTTAGGGGGATGGGTGTTCGACCCGGCGAAAAGTCCCCTCCCCACAGGTGGGAGGGGCTTAACCCGGAGAGAGCGCCTCGCCGCTTTCGAAAGGCTGAAGACGTTGAAATCGTGTGCGGCAGCTTAACCCTTCCTCCTTGTGGGGAGGGTTTGGGGGGCTTTGCAAGCTTATGAAAGAGCGCGGGCGCTGGATAAAGAGAGCGACGAAACCGCCCTCTCGACCCCATCAAATTATGACGTGCGAGCCCAGTTCCACCACACGGTTTGCCGGCAGGCGGAAATAGTCGGAGGGATTGGCGGCAGCGTTGGCGAGCGCGATGTAGAGGCGGTCCTGCCAGTAGGGCATGCCGGACTTCGCATCAGGCACCAGCTTGCGGCGGCCGAGATAGAAGGAGGTCGTCATGATGTCGAACTTCAGGCCGGTCTTGCGCAAGGCCGCCAGCGCCTGGGAGACATTCTGTGATTCCATGAAGCCGAAGAGCAGTTCCACGCGCGAAAAGCGTTCGGATATCTGCTCGACCTTGTAGCGCTCCTGCGGCGAGACGCGCGGCTTGTTGACAGTGCGGATCGTCAGGATGACGTTGCGGTCATGGAGCACATGATTGTGCTTGAGATTGTGCAGCAATGCGGCGGGTGCCGAGTCCGGATCGCTGGTCAGGAAGATTGCGGTGCCCGGAACATGGGCCGGCGAATGCTCGCTCTTGCGCTCGATGGAGCTGACGAAAGAGGCAAGCGGAATATCCGTATGGCGGGTCTTCTCCGTAAGGATCGCCGTGCCGCGACGCCAGGTCCACATGATGACGGTGAAGGCCGTGGCAATCATGATCGGAATGTAACCTCCGTCATGAATCTTCAGAAGGTTGGCGCCGAAGAAGATCAGCTCGAGAATGACCAGCGGCAGCAGCGCGATGATGGCAACAGGAAGCGACCAGTTCCAGCGGGCGCGGACGAATTCGAAGGCCATGATCGAAGTGACGACCATCGCGCCGGTGACAGAGATGCCGTAGGCGGTGGCCAGTGCATCCGAAGTCTTGAAGCCGAGCACGAGGAAGATGACGCCGAAGAACAGCACCGCGTTGACCGAAGGCACGAAGATCTGCCCGGTATTGGTCTCGGAAGTGAAGAGGATTTCCATGCGCGGCAGGAAGCCGAGGTTGATGCCCTGGCGCACGAGCGAGAAGGCACCGGTGATGACGGCCTGGCTGGCGATGATGGTGGCGGCAGTCGCAAGGATGACGACCGGCAGCAGCGCCCATTGCGGGTACATGAGGTAGAAGGGATCAGACATCGTCATCGGATTGCCGAGAACGAGCGCGCCCTGCCCCAGATAATTCAGCGTCAACGACGGGAAAACCAGCAGGAACCAGGCCCACTGGATCGGGCGACGACCGAAATGGCCGAGGTCCGCGTAAAGCGCTTCCGCACCGGTGACGGTCAGGAAAACGGCGCCGAGGACCACGATGCCGTAGAAGCCCTCATGCAGCAGGAAGCTGACGGCATAATAGGGGTTGAAGGCGGCGAGAATGCCGTAATCGTCCGAAATATGGGCAATGCCGGCGGCAGCCATAACCAGGAACCAGAGCGCCGTGATTGGGCCGAAGAAGCGTGCGACCGCGCCCGTGCCGTGAGATTGCACGACGAAAAGAAGCGCCAGGATCGCCACCGATATCGGCACGATATATTCCGACAGGCGCGGCGTGACCAGCTTGATGCCTTCGACCGCTGACAAGACTGACAGTGCCGGCGTGATCATGGCGTCGCCAAGGAAGAGTGCCGCACCCATCAGGCCGAGGAGCATCAGCAGCGCAGTATGGCCATTGGCGGTCTTCATCAGGAGGGCCAGCAGCGACAGGGTGCCGCCTTYGCCGTCGTTGTCGGCGCGCAGCAGGAAGAGCACGTATTTGATGGTGACGATGATGGTCAGCGCCCAGATCATCAGTGAAATAAGGCTGATAACCTCGAAGCGGGTGAGACCATCGTGAGCGACGGGCTTCAGCGCTTCGCGAAACGCGTAAAGCGGGCTCGTGCCGATATCCCCGTAAACGACACCTACGGAGCCTAGCGCAAGATAAAAGAGCTTGCGCGGCGTAAGGTCACGTTCTTGAGAATGGCTTTCTTCAGACATGAAGCAATTACAGGCTCCTCAGAGCCAGCCTTTCCAGCGGAAAAAGAAGAAGGGAACGACGGCGGAGATCACCATGAGACCGAGCGAGTAAGGATAACCCGCAGCCAGGTGCAACTCCGGCATGTATTCAAAATTCATGCCATAGATGGAAGCGACCAGCGTCGGCGGCAAGAACACGACCGAAGCAATGGAAAAAATCTTGATGATGGCATTCTGCTCGATGTTGATGAGGCCAAGCGAGGCGTCGAGCAGGAAGGTGATGTTGCCGGCGACGAAGGACGCGTGCTCCGAAAGGGACTGGATATCGCGCGAGATCGTTCGGCAGAGTTCCTTGGTCTCCTGATCGTGCTGCACGACCGGAATCGTATAGAAGAAGGTGAGAAGGCGTGAGAGCGAACCGAGACTGTCGCGCAGCTTGCTGATCATCCGGTGATGGCCGGCAATGTCCTTCAGCTTTTCTTCCAGATAGTTCGAAGGCTTGCGTACCTTCTTGGCGCGATCACCGAAGACGTGGACGGAAAGGATGTCCAGGCGGGACACCGACATTTCCAGAACTTCGGCGGTGCGATCGACAATCGTTTCCAGGAGCTTGGCAAGCAGAGCGCCGCCGCTGCGCCACTGCTCGGGTATGCGGTGCAGGGCGGCGATGAAGAGGGCGAAGGATTTCGGATGGGCGTAGCGAATGGTCACCAGCTTGTCGCCGGCGAGGATGAAGGCGACATCCGTCAGGGTAGGTGCTTCCGTTTCCGCTTTCCAGATCAGCGAAGCGGTCATGTATACGGCATTGCCTTCGACATAGAGGCGGGCTGACGGCTCAATCGCCCTGAGGTCGTCCCGGGTCGGCACTTCGATGCCAAGGATCTTTTCGACATGCAGTTCTTCCTCGCGAGTCGGCTCGATCATGTCGATCCATACCATATCCGCCGGTAATTCCGGAGGATTGGCAAGATCACGGATCTCGACCGACTTGCAGTTGGAACAGTATGCTGTGATCACAGCCCGCATCTCCGGCGCCAGCGGCGCCCAACCGGTGTAACCATTTTTGTCGAAAGCCCTACCATGCCGTTGCGGGCGCGATGGCGCCTAGACGCACTCGCCATCGACCGAGACGGAAGGGGATAAAGAACGTTCATACAGCTCCGGTCATATCCGGCCTTTTCGGCCGGGTCGCTCCACCGCATCGCAGTCACCAATCCGTCGATCGACAAGCCAACTCCGAACATGCAGAGAGGCCGGAAACTTCATAAAGCAGCGGCCATACAGAGCATTTGCAGACGCGCCATCATGACGCCGGCGCGCATATGAAGCAAAGCCAGGAAATAATCAAGACATGTTACGTGAACTGCGCCTTTTCATCTCATTTCGCCCACAATTCGGGGTGATCGGCGCGTGATTCGTTTTTATTCGAATACGATCGCAGGCGCCTCACGCTGCGGCTTCTCGCCGACCTGCTCCCAGACCTTGGCAGCGATGGCGCGGTAGATGCCGGCGACGATGCCATTCGGATCTGAGGCGACGAGCGGCGTTCCGGCATCGGAGGTCTCGCGGATATTCATCGTCAGCGGCACTTCGCCGAGGAAGGGCACGCCGATGCGCTCAGCCTCCCTGCGGGCGCCGCCATGGCCAAAGATATCGTAGCGCGTGCCGGTATCGGGCGCGACGAAATAGCTCATGTTCTCGACAATGCCGAGAACCGGTACTTCGACCTTGCGGAACATGTTGAGGCCCTTGCGGGCATCGATCAGCGCGAGATCCTGCGGCGTTGAAACAATCACGGCTCCGGCGAGCGGCACCTGCTGGGCCATGGTGAGCTGGGCGTCGCCAGTGCCGGGCGGCATATCGACGATGAGAACATCGAGTTCGCCCCAGGCGACTTCACGCAGCATCTGCAGGAGAGCGGATTGAACCATCGGCCCGCGCCAGATCATTGCCGTTTCCTCATCGACGAGGAAACCCATGGACATGACCTTGAGGCCGTAATTTTCCATGGGATTGATGATGCGGCCGTCGATCTGGGTCGGCCGGCCGGAGATCTTCAGAAGCCGCGGCATGGAGGGGCCGTAGATATCGGCATCGAGAATACCCACACGAAGACCATTGGCCTGCAGGCCGAGCGCCAGATTGACCGCCGTCGTCGACTTGCCAACGCCGCCCTTGCCCGATGCGACGGCAATGATGGCGCCAATGCCGGGAACGCCGATCTTGGCAGTGCGCGGCTGCTGCGGGGCATGGGAGTGGCCGTGATGGCTATGGTCAGCCTGCGCAGCGGGACGCGCAGCAGGCGCACTGGCGGCTGCCTTCTTATCTGCCGTCAGGGCCACGAGCGCACCCTTCACACCCGGCATTTCCTTGATCACACGCTCGGCGGCAAGCCGCAGCGGCTCCAGTTCCTTGGCACGTTCGGCCGGTACAGTGATGGAGAAATAGACCTTGCTATCGGAAATGAAGACGTCGGAAACCATGCCGAGTTCGACGATATTGTGCTCCAGATCCGGTCCGCGCACGGTCTTCAGCGTTTCCAGAACCTGTTCCTTGGTGACCTCGGTCATTCCGCCCTCACTGCTTCTACCTCTTCAGTAAATAGTGGAGGCTGACAGCTTCGCCAAACGAAATCGGGCAGCAGACATAACTTGCATCACGGAAAGGCAATGCGTTCTCTCTCCGCTGCGGCCATCAAGTCCGCCGGGCTTTCGCCCTGATGGCCGCAACGGACTCCCCGAGAACCGACGCAATTCGAGGCGAACTAGCGCAAGCGGAGAAAAAGACCAGAAAAAATTTTAACGAAATCGTCCGTTTTCGGAACAGAGCAACGGGCGGTTGCCCAAACGCAACAACCACCGCCGATATTGGAACGCCGGGAGAAAAGCGGCGCGAATATCAGACGGTGGCGTGTCGGTCGCGCCATTGAGCTGGCGCTGTTTCAAAGTCCCCTCTGGACCTCTGCCGATAACAATGCAGGAAGCGTGCCAAATGCTGAATTTGCGGAAAAGGATGGCAATCGTCAGTTCTGGCCCACTCGTGAAGAAACTGGCGCTCAGATATTGAGCAGCCTGGAGTCGACTGACGTAATTTTGGGCTGCAACGCCTGCTAAACTGGCCTTACTAAATCAGGGCCTTACTTGATGAGGCCAATGCGCAGCGCCTTGGCGACAGCCTGCGTACGATTGACCGTATCCAGCTTCTTCGTTGCTCGGTTCAGGTAGTGATTGACCGTATGTTCCGAGAGATCGAGGATTTCGGCAATCTCCGCACTGGTCTTGCCGGCGGCGGTCCAGTTCAGGCAATCGATCTCGCGATCCGTCAGCGTGTCGGTTATGCGCGTATCGAGATTGCGGATTTCGGCGAGCCGATCGAAGACATGGATCGCGATATAGCTCAGTTCCCGCATCTCTACCGCGGTGAAGGGCTCGCGGTCCCCGGCGAAAGAGACTGCACCGCGCGCGCCTGATGGTTCGTGCGTCGGGAAATAGCCGCAGCGCACCATCTTGAAGCGTTCGAAAAGAGTCGCAACGATGCCAGCCTTGCCGTCATCGCGCGACCAGTTGGCGCGCGACGTGTCATGGAAGAACGGCAGCGTCGACGTTCGCAGCCGCCGCAGGACGGGGCTGTTCACCATCAGTCCTTCCTGATCGTAGATCGACAGCAATTCAGCGGGCCAGCTGGTGATGATCGTATTGGCCTGAAGGTCGAAGGAGGTAATCGGCGGCAGGTTCAAAACCATAAAGGCGCGGCTACGATAGGCCTCTGTCACCCGCTTCATGAAGCGAAAAATGTCGAACTGGGTTTTTAGCCCGGCGACCTCCTGGACGTAGGCGTCTTCCACCGAAGTTTGCGGTAAACTTGCCATCAGATTTTTCGCCTCCGAACCGGGCTTTGGGTAAACCGCTGGCAGCCTGTGTGGAAAAGAGGCAGGTACAGGGTGGGTTACACAACGCCCGTCAGATCAATAGGTTCAGCCTCGGCGTGCAGCGCGTTCGGCCGGTGAATTGTCGATGATTTCGCGGACGACCCCAGTTGGCGTGATTCGCCGTCAAATCTCAATAACACACACATCATAAGCATGCTATGTATCTGACGTCCAGCAATTGACTATGGTCAAGCCCGTTTCAACGCCTTGGCCCGAGGCGGATGCGCATTTCGTCCATGATTTTCCGCGCTGTCACCTGAACCGGAACGGCCCATTCCTGGAGAAGTTCCATCGACAGGCGGTAAGCGGGACCGGTAACCGAGACCCCGCCGATGAAGGAGCGGTCGTCCGACCAGATCGGGGCGGCGACACAGCGGATGCCGGCCTCATGTTCCTCGCGATCGAAAGCATGACCGGCGGCAGCGATTTCGCCGATCTCCGCCAGCAGGCTCTCGGCATTCACATGCGTCGCCGAGGTGAAGCGGTTGAAATGCAGACCGGGCAGGAGTGCATCGATTTTATCCGGCGGCAAAAGCGAAAGGGCGGCCTTGCCGACGCCGGTGCAATAACAGGGGGAGGCATTGCCGATCTGTGAATACATGCGCACCGGCTGGTGCCCTTCGACCTTGTCGAGATAAATAATGGAGGAGCCACGCAGCACGCCGAGATGGACGGTTTCGCCGGTTTCGCGATGGAGGGCGGCGAGGTGCGGCGCGGCGATCAGGCGAAATTCGTTGCGCGCCCAGCTTCGTGAGGCGAAGTCGAGCAGCCGCAGACCCGGCGCGTAACGCCCTTCGGCATCGAGCTCGAGAAGCCCCTCTTCGACGAGATGCCCGAGTTGCCGGTGCAATGTGCCGCGCGGCTGATCGGCACGTGCGAGAATATCGGTGAAGCGCAAGGGAGCGTCGGCATGGGTGACGAGATCAAGCAGCACCATGAGCTTGCCGAGCGTGCCGGTATCACGCGACGCGCCCTTGTCATCCACATGCGCCATGCTGTCGCCTTTGGAGCTCATTACCTTTCCTACCCTTGACAGGAAAGCCAGCCTATTCGAATAATTCCATATAGTCAAATTAAGTTCCAAATAATGGAATTAGTGCCAGATGGGAGGAGAAACGGTGAGCGCTATGTCTGCACAATTTCCTGAATTCAGGGATCGCACGGTGCTGATCAGCGGCGGCGGTTCCGGGATCGGGGCTGCCCTCGTCGAGGGTTTCGCAAGGCAGGGTGCAAAGGTTTCCTTCCTCGACATCGCCGAGGCGGAAAGCCGGGAACTGGCGGAGCGGCTTTCAGAAGAGTATGCGCACCCCGTCAGTTTCTACCATACCGATCTGCGCGATATCGACGCCATCAGGCGCGCGGTCGACGCTGTCGTCTCAACATCCGGGCCGATCCGGGTACTTGTCAACAATGCGGCCTGGGACGACCGGCACGAATTCGACGATGTGACCGAGGACTATTGGGATAATAACCAGGCGGTCAATCTGCGCCATGTCTTCTTCACCTCGCAGGCGGCAGCCCCGTCGATGCGGGCAGCCGGCGGCGGAGCGATCATCAACATGTCGTCGATTGCCTTCAAGCTGAACATGGGCGTCTTTCCTGCCTATGCCGCCGCCAAGGCGGCAGTCGTCGGCCTGACAAAGAGCATGGCCGGAAGGCTCGGCCCTGAGAATATCCGCGTCAACTGCATTCTGCCAGGCATGGTGGTGACCGAGCGGCAGATGAAGTTATGGCTGACGGAGGAAAGCATTGCCCGCTCCGTGCAGGAGCAATGCCTGAAGACCCCATTGAAGCCGGACGCGATCGTCGGTCCGGCTCTGTTTCTTGCATCCGACTGCGCAGCCGGCATGACCGCGCAGTCCCTTATCGTCGATGGAGGCGTTCTCTGATGGCAAATCCCGCTTATGTCGCGGTGGACTGGGGCACCAGCAGCTTCCGGCTATGGCTTATCGATGCCGGTGGCACCGTTCTCGCCGAGCGCCGCAGCGGCGAAGGCATGACGACCGCCGCCAAAACCGGCTTTTCCCAGGTTCTTGAAGGGCATCTCGCAGCCGTGGAAGCGCCTGATAACCTGCCAGTCATCGTCTGCGGTATGGCAGGCGCACGGCAGGGCTGGGTGGAGGCGGGTTATATCGACGTGCCCGCTTCGCTCGCTTCGATCCTGTCGGGCGCAGTTTCCGTGCCCGGCGAAAGCCGCGACGTGCGCATTCTGCCGGGCCTTGCACAGCGTGATGCGGCGACGCCGGATGTCATGCGCGGGGAGGAAACGCAGCTTCTCGGGGCACTCGGGCCTACGAGCCGCGGCACCCAGGCCGTCTGCATGCCAGGCACGCATTCCAAATGGGTGCATGTCAGTGACGCCAAGGTCACCGGTTTTTCCACGTTCATGACGGGCGAACTTTTCGACGCCGTTACCAAACATACGATCCTCATGCATGCGGTCGCCGGCGCCGAGGACCAGCCGGCCGATACCGCGGCCTTCGAGACGGCGGTTACGGCCGCGTTCAAGCGGCCGGCCCTCGCGTCGAACCTGATTTTCACGGCCCGTTCCGGCCAGCTTCTGCACGGTATTTCGGCTGCCGCCGCCCAAGCCAAACTCTCCGGCACGCTGATCGGCCTCGAAATCGCCGGTGCGTTGCAGGACGCCGGCAAGGATACCCCCGTTACCCTCGTCGCGTCCGGACGCCTGCAGGCGCTCTACGAACAGGCCTTCCATACGCTCTCCCTTTCCTTCACCACCATCGACGCCGATGCCGCCGTTCGCGGCGGGCTTTCGGCCGCTGCCCAAGCCATCTGGCCGAATTGAGCCATCTCGGCGAACTGAGAAAGATATTCTGATGAACCGTGTCCCCTTCCCCAAGATGAAGCGTCCCCTGATTGCCATTCTGCGCGGCATCAAGCCCGAGGAAACCCAAGCCGTGGTCGGCGCGCTGATCGAAAATGGTCTGACGGCGATCGAGATCCCGCTGAATTCGCCGGAGCCCTTCAAGTCCATCGAAATCGCAGCCAAGATGGCGCCGGCGGATGTGCTCATCGGCGCCGGCACCGTGCTGACGACAGAAGCCGTCGACAGCCTGCATGCCGCCGGCGGCAAACTGCTGGTCACACCGAATGTTGAGCCCGACGTCATCATCCGCGCCCGCGACTACGGCATGGTGACCATGCCGGGCGTCTTTACCCCGACTGAAGCGCTGCAGGCGGCCCGCGCAGGTGCGACCGGCCTCAAGTTCTTCCCTGCAAGCGTTCTGGGGCCGTCAGGCATCACCGCAATCCGCGCCATCCTGCCGCCGGAATTGGTGATTGCGGCGGTCGGCGGCGTGTCGGACAAGAACTTTTCCGACTATACCAAAGCGGGCATTTTGGCTTTCGGTCTCGGCACCAGCATTTACAAGCCCGGAATGACTGATGCAGAGGTTGCCGAGCGCGCCAAGGCGACCATCTTAGCCTATGACGCGGCCATAGGAGCATAGGCATATGACTGATATTTATGAATTCGAGGGCAAAACACTTTGCGATACCAATTCGGTTCTCGGTGAGGGCCCCACTTACGATCCCGTTTCCAATTCCGTCTGGTGGTTCAATATTCTCGGCAAGGAACTACACGAGCTCAATCTTTCGACAGACGAGAAGAAGGTACATCCGCTGCCTGCCATGGCGAGCGTTCTGGCCCGCGTCGATTCTGGCCGCCAGTTGCTGGCGACCGAGGAAGGGCTGTTCGTACGGGATATCGCGAGCGGCAAGCTAACCTTCTATGCGGCGCTGGAAAACGACAAGCCGGAAAACCGCTCCAACGACGGGCGCACGCACCCCTCAGGCGCGTTGTGGATCAGCACGATGAGCAAACGCGCCGAAAACCAGGCCGGCGCGATCTATCATGTTGCCGCCGGCAAGGTGACGAAGATCTTCAGCGGCATCAGCATTCCAAACTCCATCTGCTTTTCGCCCGATGGCACGATCGGCTACTTTACCGACACCCGAATCAGCCGTCTGATGCGGGTCATGGTCGATCCCCAGACCGGCCTGCCGTCCGGTGAACCGATCGTGATGGTCGACAGCATGGACGAACCCGGCGGGCTCGACGGTTCAGTCTGCGATGCCGATGGCTATATCTGGAACGCGCGCTGGGGTGCCGGTGTCGTTGATCGCTACAGCCCGGATGGCCTGCGCATAGCTCGCTACAAGGTGCCGGCAGCGCAACCTTCCTGCCCGGCCTTCATCGGCGCCAATGCCGACCGGCTAGTGGTCACGACCGCCTGGGAAGGTCTGGATGAGGATGCCCGCTCCGCCCAGCCAAGTGCAGGCGCGCTGCTTGAACTCGGCATCACGGTAAAGGGCGTTTTCGATCCTGCCTATGTGATCTGAAATGCGAAGTCCGCAATTTATAAAGGCGCTCCTTGCGGGGCGCCTTTTGTTTTTTTGGGGCTTTTTCCGGTCAAGGTTCCGTGAAAACTGCAAAACTTTCCGTGTCTTCGTCCGGAACCAATAAGCTGATCGGTCATTTCATTCTTGAACCGGCGCGGCAGGTATTCTTGAAAAACAGGCCCTTTCGCGCCAGGGATCACTCAAGAAACGAAGGTAGGTTCGAAATGACACGCAAACTTCTGACGACCGTTGCCGCTGGCGCATTGTTTGCCACGGCTTTCGCACCGGCAGCATTTTCGCAGACAGCTCCCCAGCCGGCTAACCCTGCTGCTCCCGCGCAGTCTGCACCCGCTGAGCCAGCCGCTCCGGCACCGGCAGAACCAGTCAAGCCGATGGCACCGGCAGGTGATGCCGCACAGGCTCCGGCCCCGGCACCGAGCACTGACATGGCCCAGGCAGGTGGCGACAGCTATCTGACGCAGCAGGCTCCGGACCAGATCAGTGCCAATACGTATATTGGCCAGTCGGTTTACAACGGCAACAATGAGAGCATCGGCAGCGTCAACGACCTGATCATGAAGAAGGATGGCGGGCTTGTCGCAGCAATTATCGGTGTCGGCGGCTTCCTGGGGATCGGTGAAAAGAATGTCGCCGTTCCCATGAATAAGATCACCGTCGCGCAGAATACGCAGGACGGCTCCGTCAAGCTGACGACGACGGAAACTGCCGAATCCCTCAAGGCGGCGCCGGAGTTCAAGACACTTGCCATGCAGTCAGCCGAAAAGGCTCCGGCAGCTACCGGCACGGCCATGCCGACGGACAATACGTCGACAGGTTCGACAACCAACAAGTAATCCGTACGGAGAGTAGAGCGTAGGTGATGGCGTCCCATGGGGCGCCATTGCTTTTTTGCCCCTATGCGCTGACGCGATCCTGTGCGCTCGTGTCGTAATAGTAGTTCTCGTGGAGGAAGCGCAGCGTGGCGATGCCATCGGCCGGCCGGCCGAAATGATAGCCCTGCCCCATGCCGCAGCCGAGCGTACGCAGCTTGACCGCTTCGGAATAGTCCTCAATCCCTTCGGCCACGACCTCCAGCTCAAGGCCTTCACACATCGCGAGGATCGCCTTGATGATGTGTTCGGAAGCGCGGTCGGAATTGATGCGCGAGACAAAGGCGCGGTCGATCTTGATCTTGTCGAAGATGAAATCGCGCAGGCGCCCGAGGCTCGACTGGCCGGTACCGAAATCGTCGAGCGAGATGCGCACGCCGGCTGCCCTGAGATCGGAAATGATCCGGTGCGCCGTGTCGGCAGAACTCATGACAGCGGTCTCGGTAATTTCCAGTTCGAGGCGATGCGGGTCGAAGCCCACACGGCCGAGGATAGACAGGATGGAGGTGCTCGTGCCCGGATCCATCAGCTGGGCGGACGACAGATTAAAGGACAGGAACAGTTCGCGCGGCCAGGAAAGGGCCGCTTCCGCAGCCTTGCGCAAGAGCGCTTCCGACAGGGCGTCGATGAAGCCGCGCTCTTCGGCGAGCGGCACGAAGACGCCGGGCGAGACGAAGCCGAGGTCGGGATCGTTCCAGCGGGCAAGTGCCTCGAAGCCCACCACCTGATTGTTGGCGAGCGAGACGATCGGCTGGAAATGTACGTCGATCGCGTCCGATATGATGGCATTTCGAAGCGCCTGTTCGAGCTGGGTCGCCCGCTTCATTTCCTGCGCGATCTCGCGGGAATAGACAGTGATCTGTCCGCGCCCGCGGCGCTTGGAACGATAGAGTGCGGTTTCCGCACTTTTCAAAAGCTCTTCGCAGTCCTCGCCGGCGAATGGATAGATAGCAAAGCCGAAAGAGGCGGAAAGGCGCACATTGCGGTCGCCGAGATCGTAGGGAGCCGAGAGCACCTCACGGATCATCTGTCCGAACTTCTCCGCGCTCGCGCGCTCGAAGATCAGCGGCAGAACGAAGGCGAACTCGTCGCCATCATGACGAGTGACCAGGGCACCATCCGGAATGCAGGCCTTGAGGCGATGGGCGACCTGACACAGGATTTCGTCACCGGCAGCAGAGCCGAAGAGATCGTTGATGGGCTTGAAACTGTCGAGATTGGCGATACCAATCGTGAAGGGCGCCGGATCGCTGGCCCGCTCGGCCGAAATCTGCATTACCTTATCGCGCATGCGATTGCGGTTGCCCAATCCCGTCAGCGGATCGGTATAGGCCATCGCCTGTAGCTCATTCTGACTAACGGCCATGAATGGTATTTCCGGCGACACCATCAATCCAAACCCGAGATTTTCCTCCACACCCTGGTGAAGAATGACGGCCAAGTCTTAACAATTCGATAGTAAATCGAGCAGAATACAACCCCAAGCATTCCCAAAATCTGGGGATTTGACCGGCCTGTTGTTTAGATTTGAGCTTTGATTGGCTCGTTCATCAGATGCTTCTGAAATACCGTTTCAAGGATGTCAGGGCTTACCGGTTTCATGATGACGTCATCCATGCCGGCATTGGCGCATTCTGCACGATCGTGTTCGAAGGCTTGCGTCAGCACGCCAATAATCGGCGTTCGCGTGCCCTGTCCCTCTTCCATCTGGCGAATGAGGCGCGAGGCTTCAAAGCCGTTGAAGACCGGAAGCGAAATATCCATCAGCACGATCTGTGGCCGATATTCTGCCCAGAGACGAACAACCTCTTCGCCGGTTGCTGCGATCCGATGGCGGTAACCGAGTCCTTCGAGGATCTGCGTGAAGACGATCTGGTTGATGTCGTTATCCTCGGCGACGAGAACCTGAAGACCTATGTTTTCTTCGGTCGTGGTAATTTCCCAGTCACCCTCCGTGCCGCCGCGTCCGTTGCGGTTGAAGTGGCGGGCAATCTGGAAGGTCAGTTCGTTGGCTATCTGAAAGCCATCCATGACGAGAGTGGGAATGCCGTACTGTTCTCCAAGCTCCAGACAGCGCAAGCCCATCTGGTTGTCGATGATCAGAAGATCGAGCGAGATTCCCGAAGAGCTGGCAATCTCGAGGAAACGTTCCTCCTCATCCTCGCCGCGGACCGAGCAGGATTCGAAGCCGTATTTGGCGAGCGTGCGCAGTGCGGCAGTCTCGGCAGCGAGATCCGACGTGACGACGAGGATCTTTCGGCCGGAGAAATTTTCCGGAACGATCGCCTCCATCGCTGCCGGCTCGCGGCGCTGCGATGCGTTCGGCACCGGCACATAGGCACGGCGGTAGGTCTGGTTGCTGGAAGTGGTGATCTCGGAGGCCCGATGGAATTCGTCGAGATCRTCGCCGTCGCGCGGCAGGTCCTGCATGGTCGAGACGAGGAAATAACGTCCGGGCTTGCCGATCCTGTGCTTGCGGCTGACGATGTCGCGCTCGGTGCCGTCGCGGGCGATCTGGCGCTGGCGGGAGACCGACATTTCGCCGGTGTCCAGCACGTGGCGGTCGCTTTCCTCGAAGCGCTTGGCAATGTCAGGCGAAAACAGATCACCGCTCTTGCGGCCGAGAACCTCGTCCGCCGTCGTCTGGTATTTCTCGCAGAAAGCCTTGTTGACGGCGACATAGGCGAGGTTGCGATCCTTCACGAAGAGCGGGAACGGCAGGTGGTCGAGAATGTCCTCGGTCAGCTGCACGCGCTCAAGATCGTACCGCCACTGTTCCTCGCGCTTACGCACCTCGGAAATATCGGAAATAACGGTCACGCCGTAACCGCTCGGCAGGCGGCGCTTGAGGAAGCGCACCCAGCGGTCGGCACCGTGGCGCTCGACGGATTCAAAACGTTCGCGCCAATGGGAGGCGATGCGCTGGGACAACCAGTCCTCGCGGCTGAGCAAACCCGGCTGGCGCTCGAGGGTCTGCTCGCGAATGCCGGTATTGTAGACCGCACCCAGGAAATCACGAAGGCGGGCGCCCGGGCGCAGCACGTCCTCCGACACTGGAAAGAATTCCAGGACCTGACGGCTGGCAAAGAGAAGAAGATCGTTGCGGTCATAGATGACGAATGCAGCAGAAAGACTGTCGCAAACCGCATCGAAAAGCACCGCCTGAAGATCAGCTTCAGGCGGCAGTGCGTCACTCACAGATGATGTGTCCGCCTTTTCGAAGCCGGCACTCATTCATTCACATCCCACATCTGTCCGATTTTCGCAGTCTCGGAGGTATATGAATAAAATGCCGTTTTTGTCTTAAAAGCCGCTTAACAGTAATGACCCCCAAATTTGGGGGAGAGGTCTTGAGTCATTATCTACAGCTCGATGAAAGCCCTTCCCTCCGGGCCGCGAATCCTCGAAAATAAGCCCATGGCCATCAGACAGCTCTCCGAAACGCTCATCAACCAGATCGCTGCCGGCGAAGTCATCGAACGGCCGGCGAGCGCTGCCAAGGAACTGATCGAAAACGCGCTCGATGCAGGCGCGACCCGGATCGAAATCGCAACCGCCGGCGGCGGCAAGGCGCTGCTGCGCGTCAGCGACAACGGTTCCGGCATGGACGTCACCGATCTTGAACTTGCCGTCAAGCGTCACTGCACGTCGAAGATATCGGATACGCTCGACGATATCCGAACGCTCGGGTTCCGGGGCGAGGCATTGCCGTCCATCGGTTCGGTGGCGCGGCTCAGCATCGCAAGCCGCAAACGTGACAGCGCGGCGGGCAACGAAATTTCCGTTGCCGGAGGCAAGATCGTGCATCTGCGCCCGGCAGCCGCCAATCCGGGAACGATCGTCGAAGTGCGCGATCTGTTTTTCGCGACGCCGGCGCGGCTGAAATTCCTGAAGACGGAGAAGGCGGAAGCGGCGGCCATCACCGAGATCGTCAAACGCATGGCGATCGCCTTTCCGGGCGTGCGTTTCGTGCTCTCCGGCCCCGATCGCTCGACGCTGGAATTTCCGGCAACCGGCGAGGATCATCTGGCGCGCATGGCGCAGGTGCTCGGAAAGGAATTCCGTGACAATGCCATCGCCCTGGATGCCGAGCGCGAAGACGTGCAACTGACCGGCTTTGCCGGCGTGCCGACCTTCAACCGGGGCAATTCGGCTCATCAATATGCGTTCGTCAATGGCCGCCCGGTGCAGGACAAACTCATCCTCTCGGCGATCCGCGGGGCCTATGCCGAAACGATTCCCTCCGGCCGTTATCCCGTCGCGGTGCTGTCGATCACGCTCGATCCGGCGCTTGTGGACGTCAATGTGCATCCGGCGAAATCCGACGTCCGCTTCCGCGATCCGGGACTGGTGCGCGGGCTGATCGTCGGCGCAATCCGCGAAGCGCTTGCGCGTGACGGCAGCCGCGCCGCAACGACGGGCGCAAGCGACATGCTGCGCGCCTTCCGGCCTGGCTTCCAGGCGGCGCCGCAGCGACCGCAGGCACCTTGGTCGGCGGCAACCTCCCCATCCCGGCCGTATCAGCCGGCCGCGGGTCTCAGCGAAAGACCGCAAGCCTCCTTCGAGGGGCTTGCCCATCCGACGGCGCGTTCAGAGCCGGTTTTCGATCCCACCTCGCAAGTGCCGGCAGCAGCAGCTGCGAGCGAACCGGCGGTGCGCTATCCACTCGGAGCCGCGCGGGCGCAGGTCCACGAAAACTATATCATTGCGCAGACAGACAACGGCATCGTCATCGTCGATCAACACGCTGCCCATGAGCGGCTGGTCTTCGAGGCCATGCGCAAAGCGCTGCATTCGAAGCGGCTGCCGTCGCAGGTGCTGCTGATCCCCGAGATCGTCGACATTCCCGAAGAGGATTGCGACCGGCTGATGGTGCATGCGGTGGAATTTTCCGAACTTGGCCTTGCGATCGAGCGCTTCGGCCCAGGCGCCATTGCCGTGCGCGAAACGCCAGCGATGCTCGGCGAGGTCGATGCGCCTGGGCTGATCCGGCAACTAGCCGACGAGATCGCCGAATGGGATACAGCCTCCGGCCTCTCGGCCAAGCTCGAATATGTGGCGGCAACAATGGCTTGCCATGGCTCGGTGCGATCAGGACGGCGGCTACGGCCTGAAGAAATGAACGCGCTGCTGCGCCAAATGGAAGTGACCCCAGGCTCCGGCCAATGCAATCACGGGCGTCCGACCTATATCGAACTCAAGCTTGCCGATATCGAGCGACTATTCGGCCGGAGCTGAAAAAGCTGGCAAAAGGACGTTTCGGGGAGTATGGCAGACAGATGACAGACTGCGGGGAATGGAGCGCATGAACTTGTTCGAAGGATACGGAAACCGCGAGGCGAAGATCCGTTATCTGGACGGCGATTTCCAGATTCTGTCGCCCGGTTCCTATGTCGTCTGCGCACTGACAGGCAAACAGATCCCGCTCGATGAACTTCGCTACTGGAGCGTGGCGCGGCAGGAACCCTATACCGATGTCGCCACCGCGCTTGAAGCCGACCGACGCGCCGGCATTCTGCCGAACCAGCGCTAGGCTTTCTTTTTCGCTTCCCTGAGCCGCCGCTGGCGGCAGGCTTCAAAGGCGCGATCGATAATGAGCCCGGGCGCAAGTGGATCTGTAAACGCCATCTCCACCTCTACGACGCGGCAGCGGGCCGCGAGCTGCGCTGCCTTGCCGTGATGGCCGGCGAGCCTGACGAAATCTTTAGAGGTGGTGACGATCGTCAGATTCTGCTGGTCTGCTGTCGTCAGTAGACCGTCGATCTCTTCTTCGCTCAAATGCTCGTGGTCGCCGAAGGAAGTCGCGACCTCGATGCTCGCACCAAGCGAACGGACGGTGCGAAAGAATTTTTCCGGATCGGCAATACCCGCAAAGGCAAGCACTTTGAGGCCCTCAAGATAATTCTCTCCGGACACTTTCAGCTGGGCGGTGAAATAGGGTTTGGCAGCGCGCGCTGCGATCCGGACGATGCGGTCGGCCGCATTGCCGTCTCCGACCTTCAGAAGGGCGGTCGCCTCGCGCAGTTGCAGACGGATCGGCGCGCGCACCGGGCCGCCCGGCACTATATGGCCGTTGCCAAGGCCGCGTGTCGCATCGATTACCAGAAGCGCATAGTCGATTGCGAGGCGCGCACTCTGGAAACCGTCATCCATGATTATGAAATCGGCGCCCTCTTCGACCAGCCTTGCCGCACCCTCGACACGCCTGCGGGAGATTACCGTCAGTGCTTCCTGAGCCAGCAGAAGCGGCTCGTCGCCGACAGCGACTGCACGGTGATGAGAGGGATCGACGACGGTGGTGACATCGAGCGAGCCGCCATGGCCGCGACTTAGAAAACCAGGCTTGAGACCCTTTGCTTTGGCAGCACGGGCAATGGCAATTGCCGTCGGCGTCTTGCCAGCTCCGCCGACCGTGAAATTTCCGACGCAAATGACCGGGATCGGCACTGAAGCGCGGCTCGCATGGACCATGCGGTAGCCCGCCACGCGGCCATAAAGGAAAGAAAGGGGCGACAGAGCCCATGCCTGCCAACCTGCCCGCCTCCACCAGAAAGGCGGTGCTTCGGATATCATGATGCCGTCCGTTTCCCTTGCCCTCACCCCCCGTGGCGAGGTCTCACATAATCGACCGGGCGGATTGAGAAGCCAAAACGCGTGAAAATGCAAGTCTTTGGGTGTCAGGCCGGCTGCAGGTCCGGCAGCAGGGCCTCGATATGCGTGATGTCGTCGAAGACATGGTCGGCGGAGGCAGAGAGGGATTCCCGCGACCCTGTGCCAGTCAAAACCGCAATCGTCAGGCCGGTTTTCGCGTTCCTGCCCATATGGAGATCGTGGTTGTTATCGCCGACCATGGCGACCTCTTCCGGCTGAAGGCCCGTTGCCGCGCAGAAGCCGAGCACCATTCCCGGCTCCGGCTTGCTGCCGAAGCCGCTGTCATAACCGGCGATGTAATCGACAAATTCAGAGATGCCGAAACGCTGGGCGGTCTGGCGGATCGAACGTTCATTGTCGCTGGAGGCGATGCCAAGCTTGAAGCCGCGCCCGTGCAGCCGCCCGAA
The DNA here is from genome assembly GCF_056396805.1 of Rhizobium sp. 05N49. NCBI lineage: Bacteria > Pseudomonadati > Pseudomonadota > Alphaproteobacteria > Hyphomicrobiales > Rhizobiaceae > Rhizobium > Rhizobium sp. 05N49. The sequence continues at coordinate 35,358 of NZ_JBFTME010000027.1, read as the reverse complement.
GAAGGCGGCAAGGTCCGTCACCGGCACGGAAAATTCGGCGGCATTGGCAAAGAGATTGTCGAGCCTGATCGTCAGCTCGATTATATCGACCTTCGAGCCGGCAGCAACGAGCCCTTCGGCGATCTGGCGGGTATTGCCGGCGGCAAGCAGGCTGTCTGGAATGATATGGCCGGTGACCGGGTCCATGCCGCATTCGGCAAGAAGGTGGTCGGCAAGAACAGCGTCATCTTCGGCGGCAATCCGGGCAAGCTCACGGTTCACCGGCAACCAGCTTTCGTCGTAGTCGAGCAGCGTGCCGTCCTTGTCGAAGAGGATGCCCCTGATCTTCGTCTGCGCCGACATGGCTGCTCCTCAGGCTTGCGCCACGGCCTTCGGCAGAAGGCGCGCCTTCACCGTCAGCGGATTGATATAGGGCTCCAGCCCCTTCAACGTGGCGCTCAACGCACCGCGCATTTCATGCACGGCGGCGATGCCAGCCTGGATCATCTTGCCGCGCGCCTCGTCATTGGTCAGAAGATAATGCACGCCCTTCGCCAGCATCTCGGTATCGCGCACCATGCGGGCACTGCCGCTACGAGCGAGCTTCTGATAGGCCTCGCGAAAATTCTGGACATTGCCGCCCGACAGGATGGCGCAGCCGAGCATCGCCGGCTCCAGCGGATTCTGGCCGCCTTCGGCAAAGAGCGAGCGGCCGACGAAAGCGACTTCCGTCAGACGAAGATAAAGGCCCATTTCGCCGATCGTGTCGCCCAGGAAGATGTCGACGTCGGGGGTCAGGACATCGTCCCGCGTGCGGCGGGCGACCTTCAGACCCTGCTTGACGAGGGCTGCCTCGATCTCGTCAGCGCGCTCGGGGTGGCGCGGTACGATGATGGTCAGCTGTTTGTCGCGATCGCGCAGCGCACGATGCACGATACCGGCGGCATTTTCTTCACCGTCGAAAGTGGAGATCGCGGCCCATGTCTTGCGATCGCCGATTTGCTTCTTGTAGCGAGCGAAAACAGCGCTGTCATAAGGCGGTGCATCCGTATCGACCTTCAGGTTGCCCGACGTGATGACCGGCACGGCGCCGAGATCGCGGAAACGTTCGGCATCGACATCCGACTGTGCAATGACGAGCGCCAGATTTTCGAAGAGTGCCTCGGCAAGCGAGGGCCGTCGCCGCCAGCGGGTGAAGGAGCGATCCGACATCCTGGCATTGACCAGGATCTGCGGGATGCGGCGATGGCCGAGTTCAAGCACCGTCGCGGGCCAGATCTCGGATTCGGCGATGATGGCGCAATCCGGCTGCCAGTAATCGAGAAAGCGGCCGACGGCGGGCTTCAGGTCGAGCGGCACATATTGATGGATCGCATCATTGCCGAGGCGCTCAGCGGCAAGCCTTGCCGAGGTGATGGTGCCTGTCGTCAGGATGACATGGATGTCACGGCGGCGAATTTCACGGATCAGGGGAATGACGGCGTTGGTTTCGCCGACACTTGCCGCGTGAAACCAGACGAGCGGGCCCTGCGGGCGATTGGCGCTCGCATAGCCGAAACGCTCCAGCCGGCGAGCACGGTCTTCCTTGCCCTTGGCGGTGCGATAGGTGATGTAGAGGCCGACGACCGGCGACGCCACAGTTCCCGCCAGACGGTACGCGTTCAGACCGATCCGCGCCATCCGAGAGCTCATTCAGCAGACCTCCGATCCATGCAGACCGACATCAATTCAATTCCCTAATTATCGTTGCGGCCGCCATGACCGATCAATTTGTTCAGAATGCGTCGAACGAGGGCGAGAACCGATGCACGAAGGCCTCCGCTGTGGACAGCGGAGGACAAGCCGATTGCTGCGCGGGTCACTTGCTCCCGGTCGTATCCTGCGGATCGAGCAAACGATGCATGTGGACGATGAAATAGCGCATATGCGCATTGTCGACCGTCTGCTGCGCCTTCGACTTCCAAGCCGTCAGTGCCGTGGCATAGTCGGGAAAAATACCGACAATATCGAGATCCTTCAGATCACGAAACTGGATGCCATCAAGGTTTTCGAGTTCGCCACCGAAGACGAGGTGCAGGAGCTGCTTTTTACCGCCGGAGTCCGTCATTTTTATTCTCTTTCTGCCTATTCTCCTCCGGCCCCTCATCTGAGGGATTTTGACGGAAACGTCAACCGTCTCTTAGCTGAGTGAACAAGTCCAGATATTCGCGGAGACGCGGGACCGGTGAAGCGCAAAGCGCATCGTGGCTGACTTTCTCTCTATTATAGGTTGTCGGATGCCCCGAAAGGTCGACAAGACCGCCACCGGCACGCTCGAGGATAAGGTCGGCCGCCGCAATATCCCAGTCATGGGCATTGCGCCCGACAAACGTCGTGTCCAACCGGCCATCGGCCACCATGGCGATGCGGTAGGCGAGTGAGGGAATATATTTGACGCGCTCGCTGCGGTCGCGAACCGCCGCCGGCAAAATCCTGAACAGCTCCTCGCTGACGGCAAGCTGGCTGAGATCGGCTTCGCCGCGCGTAGAGACTGAAATCGGTTCACCGTTCTTCAGCGCCACACCACCCTCTACTGCCTCGTAAAGTTCATCGAGCGCCGGCGCATAAAGCACGCCGGCAACGGGGCGGCCGCGATGGACGATGCCGACGCTGACGCACCAGAGATCCTTGCCGGCGAGGAAGGCCCGCGTGCCATCGATCGGATCCACGATGAACAGCGTCTCGTATTCCAGTCGGCCTGCGTCGTCGTCAGTCTCTTCCGACAGCCAGCCATAGGCCGGCCGTGCACTGCGCAGGATGGCTTCGAGCCTTTCATTCGCGGCGAAATCGGCGGCACTGACGGGAGAGCGATCCTCGTTCTTCCACCAGACCTCCGGCGACTTGTTGAAATAACCGAGTGCAACGGCGCCGGCCTGTCTTGCAGCATCGGCGATCAACGCGAGATCGCTCTGCCAGCGGTTTTCAGGGTCGCTCATCGTATCGATCCGTTTGTCAGCGGCCGGCAAGCGTCATGCCTTCAATCGCGAAAGTCGGAGCCGCCACACCGAACTTGCGATCGATGTCGTTGGCAAGCGTCAGCCGCATGAACATGTCCTTGAGGTTCGAAGCGATCGTCACTTCCGATACCGCGAAGGTGAGCTCGCCATTCTCGATCCAGAAGCCTGTCGCGCCGCGGCTGTATTCGCCGGTGATCATGTTGACGCCCTGGCCGATCAGTTCGGTGACGTAGAAACCGTTGCCGACGCTGCGGATCAGCTCTTCCGGCGAGATGTCGCCAGGCTCCAGCGCAAGATTGGTCGAGGCCGGCGTGACCGAGGTGCCGCCGCGGACACCGCGGCCGTTGGTCTCGAAACCGCCGATCTCGTTTGCGGTGGAGGTGGAGAGGAACCAGTGCCTGAGCACGCCGTCTTCGATCATGACCAGCTTCTCGCCGGAGACGCCTTCGCCATCGAAGGGACGCGAGGACGGGCCGCGCACGATCAGCGGATCGTCCGTGATCGAGAGGCCGGATTTCAGCACCTGCTGGCCCATCTTGTCGCGCAGGAAGCTCGTCTTGCGGGCAACCGAGGCGCCGTTGATGGCGCCGGCAATATGGCCGACGAAACCCCGCGCGATGCGCGGATCGAAGATGACAGTGATGTCCTTGCCTGTCGGTACCTGGCGCGGATTGATGCGCTTGATGGTGCGCTCGCCGGCCCGGCGACCGATTTCGGCGGGATCGTCTAGCTCGGCATAGTAGAGGCGGCTGTCGAAATCGTAGTCGCGTTCCATGCCGGTGCCTTCGCCGGCAATGACGCTGACGGAATTGCCGAAGCGCGAGGCCATGTAGCTGCCTTCGAAACCGTGCGACGTGGCAAGCACCAGCCCGCCCATGCCGGCCGAAGCGCCGGCACCCGACGAGTTGGTGACGCCTTTGACCGCAAGGGCAGCGGCTTCGGCGGCAAGGGCCGCCTCGCGCAGCTGGTCGGCGCCGACCTCGGTCGTATCGAGAAGCTGCAGGTCGGGATAGGTCTTTGCGAGCCTGTTCTCATCGGCCAGGCAGGCGAAGGGGTCTTCCGGCGAGACCTTGGCCATGGCAACGGCGCGTTCGGCCAGCGCCGTAAGGTCGAAGCCCGGATTGGCGGAAACGCTTGCCACGCGCTTGCCGACGAAGACTCGAAGCGAAAAATCGTCGCTCTCGGAGGACTCGGTGCCTTCGACCTTGCCGAGGCGAACGCTGACGGATTGGGCGCGCGAGCGGACGACGACAGCGTCGGCGGCGTCAGCGCCTGCCTTTTTCGCCAGATCGATCAGTTGACTTGCGCGGGAAAGAAGTGTCGAGGAATCGATTTCAGAGGACATGATTTGGCCTTTCCTTCCCGTTCCATTTATTGTGCACTCCTGAAAGCATCAAGGCCGTGGATGCCGATTCTTTTCCTGGCTGCCTGCTTGCCCCGCCATTGAAAGAAATGAAGCATGTCCGCACCCAACGCGCTTTTCACGGAAACCATCCTGCTGCTCGGCGGCGCGGTCGTCGCTGCGCCGATCTTCAAGAAGCTCGGGCTCGGCACGGTTCTCGGTTATCTGGCGGCCGGCATCGTCATCGGGCCGATCTTCCACGGCATCACGGATGGCGAGCAGATCCTCGATGTTGCCGAACTCGGCGTCGTCTTCCTGCTCTTCATCATCGGGCTTGAATTGAAGCCCACCCGCCTCTGGCAGATGCGGCGCGATATCTTCGGCCTCGGCACGGCGCAAGTGGTGGTGACGGGTCTGGCACTGACCGCACTCGCCTGGGTCTCCGGCGCTCTCGACTGGCGCGGCAGCATCGTCGCGGGCTTCGGCCTGGCGCTCTCCTCAACCGCCTTCGCCATGCAGATCCTCGAAGGCGATGGAGATGTGAACACTCGCTACGGGCAGCGCTCCTTCTCCATGCTGCTCTTTCAGGATCTGGCGATCGTCCCGCTTCTGGCAGTCGTCACCATTCTCGATGGAAACAAGGGCAGCGGCAATCCACTGGTCGATTTCGCTATCTCGGTGGCCGCCGTCGGCGCGATGATCATCATGGGCCGATACCTGCTGACACCCCTCTTCCAGATCATTGCGCGCACCGGCGCGCGCGAAGCGATGATCGCGGCCGCGCTTTTCGTCGTCATGGGATCGGCGAGCCTGATGCAGCTCGCCGGGCTTTCGATGGCGATGGGCGCTTTCCTCTCCGGCGTCATGCTGGCGGAATCCTCTTATAGGCACGAGCTGGAAGCCGATATCGAACCCTTCCGCGGCGTGCTTCTCGCTATCTTTTTCATTGCCGTCGGACTGTCGCTGCAGCTTCAGGTGCTGCTCGACAACGTGATCTTCATCATCGTTGCCGTGCCTATCATCATGGCCGTGAAAGCGCTCATCATCTATGCGCTCTGCCGCGTGACACGCTCCTCGCACAATGATGCCGTTCGCATCGCCTTCCTGCTGCCGCAAGGCGGTGAATTCGGCTTCGTCCTCTTCACCACGGCCGCCGTCGCGGGGCTGATGTCCAGCAGCACGGCTTCGCTGCTGGTGGCGATCGTCACCCTTTCCATGGCGCTGACGCCGCTCGGCGCCGCGCTTTCCAAGCGGATGCTTTCGGGAGAGGAGCATGAGGAGCTCGACGAGGATTTCGAGGGTGCGGGCGCCGACGTGCTGATGGTCGGTTTCTCGCGTTTCGGCCAGATCGCCGCGCAGATCCTGCTTGCCGGCGGCCGGAGCGTGACCGTCATCGACTTCTCCGCCGACCGCATCCGGCAGGCATCCTCCTTCGGTTTCCGCATTTATTTCGGCGACGGCACCCGCAAGGACGTGCTGCGTTCGGCCGGCATCGACCGGGCCAAGATCGTGCTCGTCTGCACCCAAAAGAAGGAGATCACCGACAAGGTGATCGAGCTGATCCAGGCCGACTACCCGCAGACGACGCTTTTCGTGCGCTCCTATGACCGCATCCACTCGATCGAACTGCGCAACAAAGGCGTCGATTACGAGCTGCGCGAAACGCTGGAATCAGGTCTGCTTTTCGGCCGACGCACTCTGGAAGCGCTCGGTGTGTCCGAAGTCGCGGCCTATGAGATCGGCGAGGACATCCGCAAGCGCGATGAGGCGCGACTGGTGCTGCAAGTATCAGAGGGGTTGCAGGCGGGACGGGATCTGCTGTTTTCGACACCGATCCATCCGGAACCGTTGGTCAAGCCAAAGCGTGCACCCGATTCCTTCAACAACAACGATCCGCTGGCGACGACGGCCGATGTCACGGCGGACGCCTGACGCCGTATTCCGCTACCGCTTCAATCGCGCCTCGATCTCCCGGTCGAGGGCATATTTCAGCTCGTCCTTCACGCCGACCGACATGGCAAGCACGTCGCGCGCCTTCAGGAAATCCATGACGCCGGTGCGGCCGACGATGGGCCGCAGGAAGATATGTGGCCGCATGAGCTTCAGCTTCAGGGAAATCGCCGCCTGCATCATAAGCTGGCCGGACCCGAAAATGCTTTCCATGCGGTTCGGAATGTGAGTGCCGTCGCCTTCGGGCGCGCCGACGACATCGATGCCGATGACGATATCGGCAAGGTCCATCAGACATTCATAAGGCACGGGATTAGCGATGCCGCCATCGATCATGACCCGCCCATGCAGCCGGACCGGCATGAAGACGGCCGGAATGGCCGATGATGCGGCGAGCGCCGGGAAGAGCTCGCCGTGCTCGGCGATGACCTCGGCCTGGCCGTAATAATCCGTGGTGATCACCTTCATCGGGACCAGCAGATCCTCGAATTTCTGCGGAAGCTCCGATGGCAGGAAGGCTTTCAAAATACGTTCGAGGTTGAACTGGCCGATGCGGATGCCCTTGGCGACGGCGTCGCGCACGGTTGTCGGCCTCAGGCCCCAAATGCGGCTGACGACGGCAGCCTTGTTGCCCACGGTTGCCAGCGCATGTTCGCGGATTTCAGCACCCGACATGCCGGCCGCCATGCCGGCACCCATGATGGCGCCGATGGACGACCCTGATATTGCTACCGGGCGGATGCCGAGTTCATCCAGCGTTTCGATGATGTGGATGTGGGAGAGGCCGCGGGCACCGCCCCCACCGAAGGCGACGGCAACCGTCGGCAGATCGCTGATCGCAGGCGATTTCGGACTGATGATTTCCGCCTGCGGCACGATCTGCTCCCAACGTGCCGGCTACTGCGGCTGATACCGGAAGAAATGCACTCTTGTATCGCCGAATATCCGGCTTTCGAGGAAAACATAGGAAGGATGCACCGAAACGGCAACATCGGCGCGTTCCTCCAGAACGGTAATCGCGCCAGGCTTGAGCCAGCCGCCGTCGGCAGCAGCCGCAAGCGCCTTCTCACCCAGCCCCTTGCCATAAGGCGGATCGGCAAACAGCATGTCGAAAGGCTCGAGATTGCCGACGCTGCCGAGATCGGTCGCGTCACGGCGCAACATGCGCGTGCGGCCATGCAGGCCGAGCGCATCGATGTTTTCCCAGAGAAGCGCCCTGCCCTCGACGCTGTTTTCGACGAAGAGCGCATGGCGGCAGCCGCGCGAGACGGCTTCGAGACCGACCGCGCCGGTGCCGGCGAAAAGATCGAGGATCCGGGTGCCATCGATGCATTCCGGATAGGCATGGCTCAGAATGTTGAACAGGCTCTCACGCGTCCGGTCCGCAGTCGGCCGGATATCGCTGGATTTTGGTACGGCTAGCGGCCGTCCGCGAAACTCACCGCCGACGATCCGCACCGCGCGTCATTCCCTTGCCTTTCGCACCACCTCTGGACGGCCCGCCGGAAGGCTTGCCGCCGCCATCGGGCCGATCGCCCTTCGGCTTGCCGGAGAAATTCTTTGCGCCACGCGGCTTATCGCCGAAGGGCTTGTCGCCAGAGGATCTTTCGCCACGGGGACGTTCCGAACGACCTTCGCCGCCGAAGCTGCGGGAGCGTTCGCCGCCCTCTTCACGAGCGCGGAAGGGACGTGCACCTTCTTCACTCTCTGCCCTCGGACGGCGTTCGCCGCGGGGCTTCGCACCGAAAGGCTTGTCGCCACGCGGGCGTTCCGAGCGACCTTCGCCGCCTAAGCTGCGGGCCGGACGCGAGGAGCGATCGCCGCCATCCTCACGCGAGCGGAAAGGACGTGCACCTTCTGCACCCTCTGCCCTCGGACGGCGCTCACCGCGGGGCTTGGCACCGAAGGGCTTGTCTCCACGCGGACGGTCGGAGCGGCTTTCGCCGCCGAAACTGCGGGCCGGACGCGACGAGCGTTCGCCATCCTCACGCGGACGATCACGGAAGGAACGCGGACGCTCCTCCCCATCCGTGCGCGGACGACGCTCACCGCGGGGCTTGTCTCCAAATGGCTTGTCACCGCGCGGACGCTCGGAGCGACCCTCACCGCCAAAGCCTCGGGCCGAGCGCGGACGATCGCCACCCTCACCACGCGGCGGGCGATCGCCGAAAGAGCGCTTGCGGCCGAAACCTTCGTCCTCGTCGCGCTTGCGGGGCTGCTCCTCGCTGGAACGGATCCACTCGCCATCCTCTTCGTGGACGCGATTGATCTGCGGGCGCGGACGATCCGGGCCGCGATCGAAGCGTTGTTCCTTCGCCGGGGAAGCCGTCTCGCCGCGACGACGCGCGGTCTGGGCATTCTTGGCAGCCTTTGCCGCCGCCTTCTCGCCGAGCGGACGCGCGCCGGGCGCCATCCAGACATTGGCGTTGCGACGGGTACCGAGCGCCGGGCGCTTCGGTTTGTCATCGTCGCCACGGCGATCGTCACGACGATCATCCCGCCTGTCGTCACGCTTGGTGTCGAGGCGGCTCAGCGCACGTTCGCGCTTGTCCTCGTCGCGGCGCGGGCGTTCGCGGCGCTCGGGCGCCGGTTCCTCGGCCTCTTCAGCGGCAACGGCGGGCGCATTGTAGAGCGGCGCATCGAAATTCGCCTTGGCGTCTTCAATCAGGCGCGGGCCGAGCTGGTCGCGCAGCGTACGGCCGCGCACCTCGATCACATGCCCTTCGGGCAGATCGCCGAGCTGGAACGGGCCGTAGGAAATGCGGATCAGGCGGTTGACCTCGAGGCCGAGCGCGCCGAGCACGTTCTTGATTTCGCGGTTCTTGCCTTCACGCAGGCCCATGGTGATCCAGACGTTGGATCCTTGGGTGCGATCAAGCGTGGCTTCGATCGAGCCGTAGAGAACGCCATCGACGGCAATACCGTCCTTCAACTTGTCGAGCGCGTCCTGATCGATGTCGCCATGAGCGCGCACGCGGTAGCGGCGCAGCCAGCCGGTGGTCGGCAGTTCCAGGGCGCGGGCGAGGCCGCCGTCGTTGGTCAGCAGCAGCAGACCTTCGGTATTGATGTCGAGACGGCCGATCGACATGACGCGCGGAAGCTCTTCCGGCAGATTGTCGAAGACGGTCGGGCGACCCTCAGGATCGGCATTGGTCGTTACCAAGCCCTGGGGCTTGTGGTAGAGCCAGAGGCGCGTGCGCTCGATGCCGCGGATCGGAATACCATCGACCTCGATCTTGTCTTCGAGCGTGACGTTGACGACGGGTGTGTCGAGGAGCTTGCCGTTCAGGGTGACGCGGCCATCCATGATCATGCGTTCGATGTCACGGCGGGAGGCAACGCCGGCGCGCGCCATTACCTTGGAAATGCGTTCCGCCTTGGCGTCGCTGTCCGCTTCATTGGCTACCACTTTCGCGGAAGCTGCCTTCGATGGCTTGCCGATACCGGCCTTCGGGCCGCCTTTCGGCCGCGCGTCGCGCGCAGGGGGCCGTGCGCCCGGGCGTTTTGGCTTGTCTTTGGGTGTCATTTGCTGTTTGCCTGCCTTTTGCGCCTGTCTATCAGGTCATGCACCTGCGGTTAAGTGGAAATTCTCGCGAACGTGAAGACAAATCGATTTATGGAGATGGCATTAAAGGAAGCGCGCGCTGCGGGAGATCGCGGCGAAGTGCCGATCGGCGCCGTCGTCGTCGTCGATGGCATGGCAGTCGCGAGCTCCGGAAACCGTACGCGCGAACTCAACGATGCGACCGCGCATGCCGAGATCGCTGCTATCCGCATGGCTTCGGACAGGCTCGGCCAGGAACGGCTTGCCGGCGCTGATCTCTATGTGACGCTGGAGCCCTGCACCATGTGCGCGGCGGCTATTTCCTTTGCCCGTATCCGTCGGCTCTATTACGGCGCGGAAGATCCGAAGGGCGGCGCGGTCGACAATGGTGTGCGCTTCTATGCCCAGCCGACCTGTCATCATGCACCGGAAGTCTATTCCGGCTTCAACGAGACGGAATCGGCGGATATGCTGAGGGCATTCTTTTCGGAGAGACGAGACACGCAATAGGGCCGGTCGCAAGCGCCGCTATGCTGACGCTGAGCAGTTGATCGACGCTATTCCGCTAGAGCCTTACTGAAGGATCTGCCACCACTTTGTGCCGCTATTGGCGACGGCTGCATCCTTCTTGCGCTGCTTCGCCTTCTTCTGTTCCGGCGTGCCGAGATCATCGAGCTTTGCCGGATCTTCGACAGCGCGATATTCGGTCGGCGGATCGGAAATGTAGCGGCGCTGGTCGATATAGGCGCCCTTCTGCAGGGCGCGCGCTTCGCGATAGGCTTTGGTCTGGGCTTCCGTCGTCTGGCGCCCGCCTTCGATGGCGGAGCTGGCGAGCGGCGAACGATAGCTCGGATTGTCCGAGTTCTCGTCGGCTTCCTTGACGAGGCGCGTACGGGCTTCTTCCGGGGATTCAACCCACTGCGGATTGTCCTTGTTGGCAACAGTTTCCTGCGGCTGAACGAGGGTTTCCTTCTGGTCCTTCGCAGGCATGACGAGCGTTGGACGTGGCGTATACTTCACGCCGGCATTTTTCGGGCCGGCGCCGGTCAGCGAAACCGACTGGCCGAGGTCGTCGGCAAGCTGCTCCATGGCGGTCTTGTCGGTGCCGTAAGTCGGGCTGCTGGCGCAGCCGGACATTGTGGAGCTTGCCGCCAGAACAACAGACAGGCAGGCGCCCAAACGGAACCAATGCGTCGCTAACATGAAAACCCTTCCCGCATGCCGGAATCAGTACTGCCCACCGGACAATCGTCCCCCTGACGCAAAAATCCGGCCATTTTCAGGCAGCTTTTACCGGATGAACACCATAAATGCAATTCACCCGGCAAATATCTTCAGACCTGGGTGCCGAGTTCGCGCAATGCAGCCGCATCACGCGCCGAAACATCCGGGTAGTCAGGATCGGAACCGACATCGGTGGTGATGCGCCAGGAACGGGCGCATTTCACCCCTTCGGCAAGCTTCGGAACGACAGCGACTTCAGGCACTTCCGGCAAACGGAAGGCATCAGCCGGGCCGGCGTCCGCTTCGATCGTGATACCGGAGGTGATGCAGACTTCGCTGAAATCCTGTCCTTCGAGCGCCTTGCGCAATTCCGCGTCGGCAACGTGGACTACAGGTGCAGCTTCCAGCGACGAGCCGATGCGCTTGTCCTTGCGCTCGATTTCGAGCGCGCCGGTCACGACGCTGCGGATCGCGCGGATCTTCTTCCACTTTTCGGCCAGCGCCTCGTTGCGCCATTCCGTGGCGACCGGGGCAAACTGCTCCAGGTGCACAGAGACGGCTGAAGGATTGCGCGAGAGCCATGCCTCTTCCGTCGTAAAGGGCAGCATCGGCGCAAGCCAGGTCACCATGCAATCGAAGATCGTGCGGATGACATAGAGGGCCGAACGGCGGCGAAGGCTGGAGGGCGCGTCGCAATAGAGCGCATCCTTGCGGACGTCGAAGTAGAAGGCCGAAAGCTCGACATTGGCGAAGTCGATGAGCGCGCGGGCAATCTTCTTGAAGTCGAAGGCGTCGTAGTTTTCGCGCACGAGCTGGTCGAGCTCGGAGAGGCGATGCAGCATCAGCTGCTCCAGCTCCGGCAGATCCTTGAGCGCGATAACCTCGCCCTTGTCGTGGGCCAGCGTGCCGAGCATCCATCTGATAGTATTGCGCAGCTTGCGATAGGCATCGACATTGGTCTGGATGATCGTCTTGCCGACACGCAGATCGTCCGCATAGTCGGAGGTCATGACCCAGAGGCGCAGGATATCGGCGCCGGCATCCTTCATGACTTCCTGAGGTGCGGTGACGTTGCCCTTCGACTTCGACATCTTCTCGCCCTTCTCGTCCATGGTGAAGCCATGGGTGAGGACGGCGTCGTAAGGCGCGCGGCCGCGGGTCGCAGCCGATTCCAGCAGTGACGAGTGGAACCAGCCGCGATGCTGGTCCGAGCCTTCGAGATAGAGATCGGCCGGCCATTTCAGGTCSGGGCGGTCTTCCAGYGTGAAGGTGTGGGTGGACCCCGAGTCGAACCAGACATCGAGAATGTCCATGACCTGCGACCACTTGGCCGGATCATGCTCGTTGCCGAGGAAACGCTCCTTGGCGCCTTCGGCAAACCAGGCATCGGCGCCTTCGGCGTCGAAAGCGTCAAGGATGCGCTGGTTGACCGCATCGTCCTGCAGCACCTGGCCCTGTTCATCGACGAAGACGCAGATCGGCACGCCCCAGGCGCGCTGACGAGAAAGTACCCAATCCGGGCGCTGCTCGATCATGGCGCGCAGGCGGTTCTGGCCGGCAGCCGGCACGAAACGGGTGTCGTCGATCGCCTTCAGCGCACGGGTGCGCAGCGTCGTGCCATCTGCCAGCGTCTTGTCCATATAGACGAACCACTGCGGCGTGTTGCGGAAGATGACCGGCTTCTTGGAGCGCCAGGAATGGGGATACTGATGCTTCAGGCGACCGCGGGCAAAGAGCGCGTTGCGCTCGATCAGCGCCTTGATGACGCGATCGTTGGCGTCACCCTTCTTGCCGTTGTCGTCGATGACGCGGGCGCCTTCGAAGCCGGGCGCGTCGGCGGTGTAGAAGCCGCCATCGTCGACCGGGAACGGGATCTTGGTTTCGATGCCGCGCGCCTCGATCTCGCGGCCATGCGCCATCCAGACATCAAAGTCTTCGCGGCCGTGGCTCGGTGCGGTGTGCACAAAGCCGGTACCGGCATCGTCGGTGACGTGATCGCCATCGAGCAACGGCACCAAAAACTCGTAGCCGCCTTCGAGGCCCTCAAGCGGATGAGCGCAGGTGGCGCCGGCGAGATCTGCAGCAGTGACGTCGGCGAGACGCTTGTACTGCAGCTTTGCCTTGGCGAAGGATTCCTCAGCGAGATTATCGGCAAAGATCAGCTTTTCGCCCGGGCGCGGACCAAAATCGTTCTCGGCAGCCGTGACTTCATAGAGGCCGTAGGCAACGCGCGAGGAATAGGCGATCGCCCGATTGCCGGGGATCGTCCAGGGCGTGGTTGTCCAGATGACGACGAAAGCGTCCTTGAGGACATCGGAGCCCTTCACCACCGGGAACTTCACCCAGATCGTGTCGCTCTCATAGTCATGATACTCGACTTCGGCTTCCGCGAGCGCCGTGCGCTCGACGACCGACCACATGATCGGCTTGGAGCCGCGGTAGAGTTGGCCGCTCTTGGCGATCTTCAGCAGTTCACCGGCGATGCGGCTTTCCGCGTGGAAGTTCATCGTCAGGTACGGGTTTTCGAAATCGCCAACGATGCCGAGGCGCTGGAATTCGCCACCCTGGATGGCGATCCACTTTTCGGCATAGGCGCGGCATTCGCGGCGGAATTCGATCATCGCCGACGGCTCGGTCAGGTCAGGCTTGGCCCTGCCCTTGGCGCGGTAGTTTTCTTCCTCGATCTTCCACTCGATCGGCAGGCCGTGGCAGTCCCAGCCGGGAACGTAGTTGGAGTCGTAACCGCGCATCTGGAAGGAGCGGGTGATGACGTCCTTGAGGATCTTGTTCAGCGCATGGCCGATATGGATGTTGCCGTTGGCATAGGGCGGGCCGTCGTGCAGGACGAATTTTTCGCGGCCGGCGGCCGAGGCACGCAGCTTCTTGTAGAGATCCATCTTCTGCCAGCGCGCAACGAGCTCCGGCTCCTTCTGCGGCAGGCCGGCACGCATCGGGAAATCCGTTTCAGGCAGGTAGAGGGTCTTCGAGTAATCGATCTTTTCGGCTGTTTCGGTCATGTGTGACAATCGCTTCTGGCGGCCCGAAAAGGGCACGCGGACATGAAATCTGTGGTGACGGAAAGCGCTCGCTCAGCTCAAGCGCCAAAAACCCGGACCTTCCGGCAACTTAGCGTGCGCGGAAGACCGGGCCGATAATTCGTATCGAATGCGCCAGCCGGAATTTACTCATCGCGCCGGTTCATAGGCGCTTTTGGGCGGAAAAGGAAGAGGGATTTCAGAGCCGCGACCTTACGAAAAGCTGCACGGGGAATGCTTCGTCCCAACAGAATTCAGGAACGACACTCAGGCTCTCGCAGTTGCCTGTGCCGGTCGGCAAGCGCTGGAAACAGGCGGGAGCTGCGATATTGTTGTTCCCGAGGCAAAAAACCCAACACCCCGTGTCGATTTCCCGATTGCCCGAACGTCTTTGACTTGCGGGCATCAGAAATCCATCATGCCGATCAAACCCGCTCGCAAGGAGTGATGAGGATATGAGCAATTCCTATCGTTGGGTTATCGTCGCGGCCGGCGCACTGATGACGTGCGTTGCGCTCGGCGCCATGTTTTCTCTCGCAATCTTCCAGCAACCGATCGCCGATGCGACGGGTTGGTCGCATGCCGGTATCGCCAGCGCCATGACGCTCAATTTCATCGTCATGGGCATCGGCGGCTTCTTCTGGGGTGCGGCCAGCGACCGGTTCGGGCCACGCCCGGTGGTGCTGATCGGCGCCGTCATCCTTGGGCTGGCGCTGATGCTTGCCAGCCGCGCGGAAACGCTGCTGCAGTTCCAGCTGACCTATGGCGTGCTCGTCGGCCTCTCGGCCAGCGCCTTCTTCGCGCCGATGATCGCCGCGACGACAGAGTGGTTCGACGAGAACCGCGGCCTTGCCGTCTCGCTGGTTTCGGCGGGCATGGGTGTTGCTCCGATGACGATCTCGCCATTCGCGCGCTGGCTGATTACAGCCTATGAATGGCGCCCGGCGATGATGATCATCGGCATCGGCGCGCTGATCCTGATGATCCCGGCGGCACTTCTCGTGCGCCGTCGCCCGTCGCCGCCTCAGGATATGCATGAGGCCATGGTGGCTGCGGATGGCGGTGCTCCCAATCTCTGGAAGATTTTCCGTTCGCCGCAATTCATCGTTCTCGGACTGACCTTCTTTGCCTGCTGCGCGGCCCATTCCGGACCGATCTTCCATATGGTGAGCTACGCGACACTCTGCGGCGTAGCCCCCATGGCTGCCGTCAGCATCTACAGTGTCGAGGGCCTAGCCGGCCTTGGCGGACGCCTGCTCTACGGCACGCTGGCGGACCGGATCGGCGTGAAGCCGGTCATCATAGCAGGACTGCTGGTGCAGGCGGCGGCCCTTGCCACCTATCTTGCCGTCAGCAAGCTCGGGGAATTCTATGCGCTCGCGGTCATCTTCGGCAGCGCCTATGGCGGGGTGATGCCACTTTATGCGTTGCTGGCGCGTGAATATTTCGGCCCGCGCATCATCGGCACCGTCTTCGGAGCGGCAACGATGCTCTCCAGCATCGGCATGGCATTCGGCCCGCTGATCGGCGGCTGGATCTACGATACCTATGCCAACTATTCGTGGCTGTTCATCGGCTCCGCCCTGGTCGGGCTCGGTGCAGCAGCGATTGCGCTCGCGTTCCCGCCACTACCCCGGCAGAAGGCTCAGCCTGCGCTTGGCACTGCCTGAGCGGTTCTTCGTTTTTGCGCAATTCCGGACGCAAAACGCTCAAGCAGTTTTGCTGGAATTGCTCAGCCGAAACAGAGCTTCCGGTCGAGCTCGCCGAGCGGTCTCACACCTGCGAGAAGAGCCCTCGCCTCCTCCTCGTCGCGCTTGATCTGCGCGACGAGCGGATCCAGCCCGTCAAACTTCAATTCGGGGCGCAGATAGCCGAAGAAGGAAACCGAACAGGTCTGGCCATAGAGATCGCCGCTGAAATCAAAAAGGTAGGTTTCGAGCAGCGGCGCACCATTTTCCGTCACCGTCGGGCGGCGGCCGTAGCTTGCCACCGCATCGTAGAGCCTGCCGCTTTCGGGGCGGAAGCGGACGGCATAAATGCCGGCTGCAAGTTCCGCCTCCGGCGGCAACTGCATGTTGGCGGTCGGGAAGCCGAGCTGGCGGCCGAGCTTTTCGCCATCGATCACCTTCGCCTGCACCGTATAGTGATAGCCGAGCATGGCGGCGACCGAGGAGACATCACCTTCCTTCAGTAGTGCGCGGATATGGCTCGATGAGACGACATCGGTGTTCTCATCGCGGAAGGCGTCGATCAGGGTGACGCCAAAGCCATATTTGTTGCCGGCATCCATCAGGAAGGCAGGGCCGCCTTCCCGGCCGCGGCCGAAGTGGAAGTCGAAGCCCGTCACAACTTCCGAAGCGCCGAGCCAGTCCTTCAATATGGAGTGGATGAAATCCTCGGCCGAGCGCTGCGAGAATTCGTAGTCGAAGGGGTATTCAATGACAGCGTTGAAGCCCAGCTCTTCCAGGATACGGGCCTTGAAGGGCGCTGGTGTCAGGCGGAAGACCGGTGCATCCGGCTTGAAGACAGTGCGCGGATGCGGCTCGAAGGTCAGCACCAAAGCGGGAATACCGCGTTGCCGCGCGATATCGAGAGCCCGGTTCAGCACCGACTGATGGCCGCGGTGGACACCATCAAAATTGCCGATGGCAATGACGCCGCCCTTCAAATGTTCGGGCAGCGGCTCGCGGGTTTCGTTACGGTGGAACACGGTCATCGGCTTCAATTCTCTTATGCGAGGCGCGGCATCCACCACTTGGGGGCAGCTTTTTCCCGTTCGAGATAGGCGTGCAGGATCGCTTCGTCGGTCTCGCCGTTCAGCGTATATTCCTTAGCGTGGATACCGCCGCTGATGTAGAGAAGATCGAGGCCATAATTCAAGGCGCCGCGAACATCTGTCGGCATGCCGTCGCCGATCGCCAGCACACGATCGATCGGAAATTCGCCGTGCACGTCGCGGGCGGCGGCAAGGGTCGCCTCATAGATCGGCCGGTGCGGCTTGCCGGCGATGCGGGTGGAACCGCCGAGCTGCTCATAGTAGGCAGCCATCGCGCCGGCGCAGGGAATGATGCGGTGGCCGCGCTCGACGACGAGATCGGGATTGGCGCAGATCATCGGCACGTTGCGGGCTTTGAAGTCAAGCAGCATATCGGTGTAGTCCTCGGGCTTCTGCGTTTCGTCGTCGAAGAAACCGGTGCAGACGACCGACGTGGCCTCACCGGCCGCCGCACGCTCGATATCGAGGCCTTCCAGGATCGGATTGTCGCGCTCGGGACCAAGCAGGAAAACTTCACGCGGTCCTTCGGCAATCAGCGCGCGGGTGACATCACCAGAAGTGACGATGCGGTCATAGGCGTCGTCGGGCACTCCGATCTGGCGCAACTGCTCGACGACCTGCCAGGAGACGCGGGGCGAATTGGTGATGAGAACGACCGTCAGACCCGTGGCGCGAGCGGCCTGCAGCGCCTCGCCCGCTTTCGGAAACGGATCGATGCCGTTATGCACGACACCCCAGACATCACAGAGCACCGCGTCATATTGATCGGTGATCTCGGAGAAGTTCGCAATCCGCTTTGCCATTCCGCTTTCCTGCTTCGCTTTCGGTCCCCGGTGACATTGCAAAGGCAGGCTTCATTGGCAAGGCATTTCCGCAGCGACGTGACAGATACAGCCAATGGCGGCTTTCGGCACGACTTGGGTTTTCGCTGACCCCACTGAACATGTTCATTTGTTGAAGCGTGAGTCTAGCATGCCGGCTTCGGCGCATCGTCGAAACCGGTAAGGCATATTACAGGCACCTCTGATGACATCAGCCGTCCAGCCAGGCGGCAAGGCCCTCGAGCGTCTGCAGCCCGTATTCCACTGCGCCGAAACCGATGACCACCTTACGCCGCTTGGCACTGGGGTGGAGCTGGCGCAGGGTCAGCACGGTCTTGCCGTCGGCCTGCTCATCAAAGGTCACGGTAACGCGGAAACGGTCGGGGTCATCAGGATCGGGCGTGCCGTAATCCATGACGATCCGCTCGTTCGGCACGATCTCCAGAAAGCGCATGAGGTTCGCGAAACGATGCTCCTTGCCCTCGAACATGCCCACCATATCGAAGCGCCAGATCCCGCCCTCGCGGATATCGGCCTCGTGGCTCTCGATGCTGAGGCCGGTCGGGCCGTACCATTTGGCCAGTGCCTTTGGATCCATCCAGGCGGCAAAGACCTTGTCGCGTGGGTGGTTCAGCAGCTTGACCAGCACGATTTCGCGATCGAGCGACCAGGTCTCAAACGGGTTTGCCATGTCCTTCATCATCCTCTTGCGTCTCGTCCAAATAGGCTTCCAGCCGATCCAGCCGCTCGGTCCAGCGCCGGCGCTCCGCTTCCATCCAGTCCGCCGCCTCGTCGAAGCGCGCCTGCACCAGCCTGCACCAGCGGCTGCGCCCGCGCTTCTCGCTGGCGATCAGCCCGCAATCTTCCAGCACCTTGAGATGCTGGGCGAAGGAGGGCAGCGCCATGTCGAAAGGCTCGGCCAGGACGCTGACCGGTACCTCGCCGGCAGCCAGGCGCGAGACGACCGCGCGGCGGGTCGGGTCGCTGAGAGCGTGAAAGGCAAGGTCGAGCGGTGTCGAGTGGTAGGGCATGTGGCCTATTAAAACGTCACAGATTGCCAGTCAAGAACAATAAGGTACTTGCCTTAGTGTTTGACCCTCGATACAAAGGCACATGCCTTAGTGTCTGGCCTACAGATGGAGGCTGTCATGGTGCAACCACTCGCAAGGAGAACAACAGTGGTAGTTCGTGTCGATCTCATGATCTCGCTCGATGGTTTCGCGACAACGACGGACCAGACGCCGGAAGTCCCGTTCGGAGAGGACTGGTCGCGTCTCGTCGGCTCATATGTAGCAACCCGCACGTTCCGCGAGCGCGTATTCAAGGATACCAGCGGGGCTGGGGCGACAGGCATCGACGACGACTACGCGAAGGCGTATTTCGAAAATGTGGGGGCCGAGATCATGGGCGCCGGCATGTTCGGTCTCCACAACTTTCCCGACGATCCGGACTGGCGCGGCTGGTGGGGTGACGAGCCGCCGTTCCGGTGTCCGGTTTTCGTCCTCACCCACAAGCCACGTCCTTCCCTGGAGATGGCTGGCGGGACAATTTTCCATTTCCTCGCCACTACACCTGCCGATGCGCTACAGCGGGCTGTCAGTGTGGCGGGCGGCAAAGACGTGCGGGTTGGCGGCGGTGCTACCGTTGTTCGCGACTTCCTCAAGGCGGGCCTTGTCGATCGCCTTCATGTCGCTATCGCTCCGATCCTGCTCGGGCGCGGCATACGCCTGTGGGACGATCTGCGCGGCCTGGAAGCCGGCTGCACGGTGAAGTCGGAAACCGCGCCGAGTGGCACCATCCACCTCACCTTCCAACGCTAGGCATTTTCTTGCGACTGGGGCGACCATGGCCGCGCACAGCGGTCATGATGTCGGCTTCCGTGCAGACCCTGACAATCTGCCTTGCCTGTCCAACCCGAGGCAAATGTCGACTTCCGCTGTAAAGCGGTCAACCTTGGAAGCAGGCGGGCAACGATATCGCCACGCATTGGCCAGATGATGCGTGGCGAGTTGGCCGGCCCGCCAGCCGCCCCCCATGTTCGCCCGGGCGGGCAAGGCTCGGAAAGGCAGGCTGTGGCAAAGGCTCGGCGCCACGCGGGACAAATCCTGCATGTCTCCACAATTCCGGCACAAAAATCCGTGAAGGCTCTTCTTGACTCCTTCTGGAGCCATCCCTAAATGCACGGCGCTAGCACTCACGGGAGTTGAGTGCTAACATCCACCTTGTGGGCCACCCCGGTCCGCGAATGTCATTTGATCGAGGGATTAGACAATGGCAAGCACCAATTTCCGCCCGCTTCACGATCGCGTCGTTGTCCGTCGCGTTGAATCCGAAGAGAAGACCAAGGGCGGCATCATCATCCCGGATACCGCTAAGGAAAAGCCGCAGGAAGGCGAAATCGTCGCTGTCGGCTCCGGCGCTCGTGACGAGTCCGGCAAGGTCGTAGCACTCGACGTCAAGGCTGGCGATCGCGTTCTGTTCGGCAAGTGGTCGGGCACCGAAGTCAAGATCAACGGCGAAGACCTTCTGATCATGAAGGAAGCCGACATCATGGGCATCATCGGCTAATCAGCCGGTTGTCTTTCATCCGATATCGCTGACACCCCTTTTCAGGAGTTCTCAAAATGGCAGCTAAAGAAGTAAAGTTCGGCCGCGGCGCGCGCGAAAAGTTGCTGCGCGGCGTCGATATCCTCGCTGACGCAGTGAAGGTCACCCTCGGTCCGAAGGGCCGTAACGTCGTTATCGACAAGTCCTTCGGCGCTCCGCGCATCACCAAGGACGGTGTTTCGGTCGCCAAGGAAATCGAACTCGAAGACAAGTTCGAAAACATGGGCGCCCAGATGGTCCGCGAAGTTGCTTCGAAGACCAACGACGTCGCCGGCGACGGCACCACGACTGCAACGGTTCTCGCACAGGCCATCGTTCGCGAAGGCGCTAAGGCAGTTGCTGCCGGCATGAACCCGATGGACCTGAAGCGCGGTATCGACCTCGCTGTTGCTGAAGTCGTCAAGGATCTCCAGGCCAAGGCCAAGAAGATCAACACGTCGGAAGAAGTTGCCCAGGTCGGCACGATCTCCGCAAACGGCGAAAAGCAGATCGGTCTCGACATTGCTGAAGCAATGCAGAAGGTCGGCAACGAAGGCGTTATCACCGTCGAAGAAGCCAAGACCGCTGAAACCGAACTCGAAGTCGTCGAAGGCATGCAGTTCGACCGCGGCTACCTGAGCCCGTACTTCGTCACCAACCCGGAAAAGATGGTTGCTGACCTCGAAGACGCCTTCATCCTCCTGCACGAAAAGAAGCTTTCGAACCTGCAGTCCATGCTCCCGGTTCTCGAAGCTGTCGTTCAGACCGGCAAGCCGCTCCTCATCATCGCTGAAGACGTCGAAGGCGAAGCTCTTGCTACGCTCGTCGTCAACAAGCTGCGCGGCGGCCTGAAGATTGCTGCTGTCAAGGCTCCGGGCTTCGGCGATCGCCGCAAGGCCATGCTGGAAGACATCGCTATCCTCACGGGCGGCACTGTCATCTCCGAAGACCTCGGCATCAAGCTCGAGAGCGTCACGCTCGACATGCTCGGCCGCACCAAGAAGGTCTCGATCTCCAAGGAAAACACCACGATCGTCGACGGCGCCGGCGCCAAGTCCGACATCGAAGGCCGTGTTGCCCAGATCAAGGCCCAGATCGAAGAAACCACCTCCGACTACGACCGCGAAAAGCTGCAGGAACGTCTTGCCAAGCTCGCTGGCGGCGTTGCCGTYATCCGCGTCGGCGGTTCGACGGAAGTSGAAGTGAAGGAAAAGAAGGACCGCRTCGACGACGCTCTCAACGCGACGCGCGCTGCTGTTCAGGAAGGTATCGTACCGGGCGGCGGCGTCGCTCTGCTGCGTTCTTCCACGAAGATCACCGCAAAGGGCGAAAACGACGACCAGGAAGCTGGTATCAACATCGTGCGCCGCGCTCTCCAGGCTCTGGTTCGCCAGATCGCTGAAAACGCAGGTGATGAAGCTTCGATCGTTGTCGGCAAGATCCTCGACAAGAATGAAGACAACTACGGCTACAACGCCCAGACCGGCGAATATGGCGACCTGATCCAGCTCGGCATCGTCGACCCGGTCAAGGTTGTCCGTACGGCTCTGCAGAACGCAGCTTCGGTTGCTTCGCTGCTGATCACCACGGAAGCCATGATCGCCGAGCTGCCGAAGAAGGACGCTCCGGCAATGCCGGGCGGCATGGGCGGCATGGGCGGTATGGACATGATGTGATAGGCCAACGGCCTCTCACAGCATCGTCCGTAAAACCGCCCATCATTTAGATGGTTCAGCGCGTCAAGCGCGCTGAACAAGCGGTATGGACATGATGTGATAGGCGTAAGCCGTCACTGACATCCATTCCGGTCTCCGGAATAGAAAGGGCGGTCTTCGGGCCGCCCTTTTTTTTGCCGATTCGAAAATACCTGCGGCTTAAACCCTTAAGCCGGCTCCTGAGGCCGCTTCTTTGGCCCGAAGCTTTCGCGAGGCTTGCGCGCCGCGCATTTTCTCCTTCAGCGCAATTCGGTTTCCGAGCTGTCTAATTTACAGAAGCTGCATGCTATGGTGTGTGTGAAACCGTTTCCACAACGCATAAATGAGACTTTTGACCACAAAATTAGCGGATAACGCGCAGTCCGGGTGAAAATCCAATCATAACGTCAGCCTAACGCCCCGGAAAAAGCCGTTGCCGTTTGCGCAAAAGTTCCTATAAATCCGCGCTGCAATTGACGTTCGCACCGGAAGAATTCTCGCAACAGACGAGACCGGATACGCCAAGGGCCACGCGTGAACATTCGGGCTTTCGAAGGTCTCCGCGAACATACGAGATGACATCTTGCGGGGAAATATTCGAGCGGCGACCGTCAGAGGCGCAGCCGACTAACTGTTTCCGCAGGATGAAAGCACAGGCATGACGCCTGGTGCTACGTGATCCTGTTTCTTTGTGTTTGCCGAGCGTGTGGCAGGGGAGCCGCACCTGAACTGGGGAACGCCTTGTTTAAGATCGCCAAAGCCAATGCTGCCGCACCATTGCTGCCCGGCTCGCTGGACTACAACAATCACAACCACGACATGTTGGCACAGTTCTCGGTCTCCGAAAGCTGGATCGGAGACTTTTCGACGGGCGTGATAAAGCTCGGAGAGTGGAGCGCAATGCTGCACGGTCTCTCGGCCCAGGAATGCGGCCTGTTGAGCCTGGTGCGCTGTTACGACACCAAGGATCGCAACCACGTCCTGCAGCTCTTCGAACAGGCGGCAACGCTCTCCTCATCCTTCTGCTTCTCGACGACCATCATCATGCCGAACGGATTCCGCCAGCCGCTTTTCTGCATGGGTGAATCCAATGGACTGGAAGAAAAGTACAGTGGCAGCATGGTCGGGGTTTTCATCTTCCCGCGGTTCAAGCTGGAAGGCGCCAGCCAGATCACCAGCCGGCAATAATCGTCCACATGGCTCGAGGAAAAAAGGCCGGTCTCACGACCGGCCTTTTCTGTCACTTCGCTCAATTCCGGTCGTGAAACCGCTGCACGATTTTGCTGGAATTGCCTCGTGATCAGGCCGGCTTCACGGGGATGTTCAGCCCCTTCTCGCTTGCAGGGCGGGCGATGCAGCGCTGTAGCCAGTCCATGACGGCGGGGAATTTCGCGTAGTCCAGCACCTCGCGGCCGCCATAAAAAATGTCGGCGCCGCGGATCCACGGGAATGTAGTGATGTCGGCGATCGTGTATTCGTCGCCCATGATCCACTGGCGGCCCTTCAGACGGCTTTCAAGAACGCCAAGCAGGCGCTTCGCCTCATCGCGGTAACGCTCCACCGGGTAGGAATTGTTGGCGACCTTGTCGGCGGCGAATTTGTGGAAATGACCGAACTGACCGAACATCGGCCCTACGCCTGCCATCTGGAAAAAGACCCACTGGATTGTTTCATAGCGGCCTGCGGCATCGGCCGGGATCAGCTTGCCGGTCTTTTCCGCCAGATAGAGCAGGATAGCGCCGGATTCGAAGAGACCGATCGGCTTTCCGTCCGGGCCATTGGGATCGATGATCGCGGGAATGCGGCCGTTCGGATTGAGCGAAACGAATTCCGCCGTCTTCTGATCCGTCGTTGCGAAAGAAACATAATGGGGCTCGTAGGGCAGAGCGAGTTCTTCCAGCGCCACGGAGATCTTGACGCCGTTCGGCGTCTGAAGGGAGTAGAGCTGGATAATATCGGGATTTTTCGCAGGCCAGCGGCTGGTGATCGGAAATGCGGAAAGATCTGCCATGGGTTTCTCCTTGGGTAGGGCGGCGACCATAGAAGATGGTCGCCATGCAAGGCAAGCCGCCCCATCGTTTCATATTAGTGAACAAACCGTCCGCTAGTGTTTATCTTTCCCTGACGCCGAAAAAAGGCGAAATAGGTTGCATCCGAGGTCAACACGGTGCCGGGGCATCAAGACCTCAAGAGCCATTCAACGGAGCAACGTCCATGTCGAATACGAACAACGTCCTCATCCTTCTCGTCCGCATTCTTCTGTCCTTCATGTTCATCTTCGCCGGCTTCGGCAAGGTCACCGATCCTGCAGCCACCGCCGGCATGGTCATGGGTGCCGGCCTGCCGGCCGCAACCGCACTGACCTATCTCGCCGGCCTCTTCGAACTCTTCATGGGTATTTCCGTGCTCATCGGCTATCAGGTTCGTTACACGGGCTGGCTGATCGCTGCCTTCTGTGTGTTCACCGGCATCGTCTTCCACCTGCCGACCGTTAATGTTCCTGACTTCCCGGCTGCTGCGAACGGCTGGATCAACAGCCTGAACTTCGTGAACTTCCTGAAGAACGTCACGCTTGCCGGCGCCTACATCATGCTCGCCACCAATGGCGCTGGCGCCTACTCGGTCGACGCTCGCCGCGGCCCGCAGGCGGTCGCTGCCCGCTAATTTCATACCCTCCCAAGCATGCAAAACCCGCCGTCGAAAGACGGCGGGTTTTCTATGTCACCAAGTTCGGTCTCAGAGAACCGAGCGCACGGCCTCGACGATTGCCGTCACCGTGGGCGTATCGGCATGGGCATCTTTGCGGGCACGCACCAGGCAGGCTTCCGAGCGCAGGATGACACCATCGGAAAGCACCTTCAGGTGGTTGGCGCGCAGCGTCGAGCCGGTCGAGGTGATATCGACAATGATATCCGCCGAGCCGGATGCCGGCGCGCCTTCGGTGGCGCCCAGGCTTTCGACGATGCGATAAAGCTGGATGCCGTGCTGGCTTGAGAAGAACTGCTGGGTCAGGCGCCAGTATTTCGTGGCGATTGCCAGGCGCCGGCCATGACGGGCGCGAAAATCGGCGGCGACGTCGACAAGATCGGCCATCGTATCGACATCCAGCCAGATTTCCGGCACGGCAACGACGACATCGGCATGGCCAAAGCCGAGCCGGGCACAGAATTCCACCCTCTTGTCGGCCTCCGCCAATCCCTCGCGCACGAGATCTTCGCCGGTCACGCCGAAATCGATCGAGCCATTGCCGAGTTCGCGCGAAATCTCAGAAGCCGACAGGAAGGCGATTTCCACATCGTCCCAGCCTTCGACGCGGCCGCGATAGGAGCGGTCATTGCCGACGGCATGGATTTTCAGGCCGGCACGCTCGAAGATCGCGGAGCAGTCGTCCTTCATGCGGCCCTTGGAGGGAAGCGCGATGGTGATCGTCATGCGGCTGCCCTTTCGGTTTCGATACGGTCGAGCCAGAGGGAGAAGCCGACGGCGGGAATGCGGTCCTTCGCACCGAGGAAGGTCATCAGCTTGTCGAAACGGCCGCCACCGGCGAGAACCGCCGGGGAATCTTCCGCCGTCACTTCGAAGACGAGGCCGGTATAATAATCGAGCGGGCGGCCGAAAGCGGCACGGTATTCGATGAGCGAGAGATCGACGCCGGCATTGAAGAGTGCTGCCACACGGCCATCGAAACGCGCCAGCGCATTGCCGAGCTTCAGCCCCGCCGCATCGGCGAAATGCGAGAGTGCCGCAGACGCGTTGACGAGCGGTACGTTGAGCGAAAGAAACTGCTCCAGAACCTGGAAGGCCGCGTCATCCAGTCGGGTCTCGGAGAGAACGAGCTTTTCCTTGAGCCGCCGGGCAATTTCCTGCGGCGAACGGCTGGCATTGGTGGAATAGCCGGTCGCCTGCATCGTCTCGTCGATATAGGCAATCAGCGCCGCCTCATCCTCGAGACCGACCAATTGCGCGATCTTGTCATCAAGACCGGTCACGAATTGCGGGCTGACGAGGCTCGCCAGCAGGCTCT
This sequence comes from Rhizobium sp. 05N49, assembly GCF_056396805.1. Lineage (NCBI taxonomy): Bacteria > Pseudomonadati > Pseudomonadota > Alphaproteobacteria > Hyphomicrobiales > Rhizobiaceae > Rhizobium > Rhizobium sp. 05N49. The sequence goes on along the minus strand of NZ_JBFTME010000027.1, from coordinate 9,387 downwards.
CAAGCTGGATCATGTTGCCGAAGGCATGGATCAGGCGCTTCTGCCAGCCGAGCGGCAGGCCGAGCGCCTGTACCACGGCCTCGAACACTGCCTGATCGCCGATGGTGACGGAGAGCGGCCGGCCGGGCAGCAGGCGCGAGAGGATGCCGACAGCATCACCGATCGCGCGGGCGTCGGCGCTGGCGATGTTGATATCGCCAAGGTCTTCGATGCCGGCCTGATAGAATTCGTTGCTGCCGTCACGGCGCTGGCGGAAGACCTCGCCGAGATAGGAGTAACGCTTCGGCGTGCCCGTGGCGCTTTCGATATGACGCAGACAGACGGGAATGGTGAATTCCGGGCGCAGGCAGAGGCTGGCGCCGGTTTCGCTTTCGGTCATGAAGATACGCCGGCGAAGATCTTCGCCGGCGATATCGAGAAAGGGTTCGGCTGGCTGGATGACCGGCGTGTCGATGCGTTCCGCCTTGCGGGCAGAGAATTCGTCCAGGAGATCGCCGGAGAAGTTTGGGAGGTTGATGAGGGCCATATCAGCCCGCCCTCTTCCGGTCCTCCGCCTGGGCGGCGAGGATTTCCTTCACCTTGGCGATCAGATCGGCTTCCGCAACGGTTTCCTGCGCCACGCGCGCTTCGCGCCAGGTCGTGTTGTCTTCGATCTCGCCCGACAGGCGCTTGCCCTCGATCAGATCCTTGATCTGCACGACGCCCTCAGCACGCTCGTCGCCGCCCTGGATGATGGCGATCGGGCAGCCGCGGCGGTCGGCATATTTCAGCTGGTTGCCGAACTTCTTCCAGTTGCCCTGGAACATTTCGGCGCGGATACCGTCGGCGCGAAGATCCTGCGTGAAGCGCTGGTAGCGGCCCATGGCCTCGACATCGCCATCCATGACGGTGACGAGAACAGGCTCAATGATGTCCTGCTGGCCGAGCTTGCCGAGGTTCTTCAGCGCCGTCATCAGGCGCGAGACGCCGATGGAGAAGCCGGTCGCCGGAACCGGCTGGCCCATGAAGCGGGAGACGAGACCGTCATAGCGGCCGCCGCCGCCAACCGAACCGAAGACGACCTTCTCGCCCTTTTCGTTGGTGACGTCGAAGAGCAGTTCGGCCTCATAGACCGGACCGGTATAATATTCGAGGCCGCGCACGACGGAGGGATCGATCTTGATGCGGTCCGACTGATAACCGGCGCTGGTGACGAGCGCGCCGATGAAATTCAGCTCCTCTACGCCCTCGACGCCCTTGCTTGTGCCGGCGACCAGCTCGGCGAGCTGGGCTGCACTTTCGGCATAATCCTTGATGCCGACGAAGAAGAGAACCTTGTCGATCTGGCTCTGGTCGAGGCCCGCACCCTTGGTGAAGTCGCCTGACTCATCCTTGCGGCCGGGGCCGAGCAGCAGGGCCACACCCTCCGGGCCGAACTTGTCGAGCTTGTCGATGGCGCGCAGGACATTGAGGCGCTGGCCGGCCTTGTCGTCGCCGCCGAGGCCGATCGCTTCCAGCACGCCGTCCAGAACCTTGCGATTGTTGACACGGATCACATAGTCGCCGCGCTTGATGCCGAGCGCTTCCAGCGTATCGGACATCATCATGCACATTTCGGCGTCGGCCTGGACGCCTGGTGCGCCGACCGTATCGGCATCGAATTGCATGAACTGGCGGAAGCGGCCCGGACCCGGCTTCTCGTTGCGGAAGACGTAACCGGCACGATAGGTGCGGTAGGGAAGCTGGATCTCGTTGAAATTCTCGGCGACATGACGGGCAAGCGGCGCCGTCAGGTCGTAGCGCAGCGACATCCACTGTTCGTCATCATCCTGAAGCGAGAAGACGCCCTCGTTCGGGCGGTCGCTGTCGGGCAGGAACTTGCCGAGCGCATCGGTATATTCAAGCAGCGGCGTTTCGACCGGATCGAAACCATAATGCTCGTAGACCTCGCGGATCTTCGCAGTCATTTCGTTGACGGCGCGGAGATCGGCTGCGGAGCGGTCGACAAAGCCGCGCGGAAGGCGGGCCTTGAGCTTTTGCGGTTTCTTCTGCTTGTCGTTCATTTCGGGGGATTTCCACATATGTGACAGTGGCGGTTTCCTAGCGGATTGGGCGGGGAGCGGCAAGGGCAAGGGCCTTGATCTGGCGCCCAGAATCGATGGATCGATGCGGAAAGACCTGTCGTCAGGATATCGTCATGATCGCGGAAGCGCTTCAATATCTCGCCACAGCAGCGCTTACGGGCAGCGCGCACCGCCGCTTCGTGCGCTATTCAGTCAATCTCTGGTCGCGCGCTGGCCGCTGCAGCCGGGATTGGGCAGCCCATGAGGCCAACAGCAAGCAGGCCATTTCCACCGCGATACCAGGCCTCACGCAGCAGCGGACCGCTGTCGTGCTCGGCTCCGGATTGCTCCGGGACGTGCCGATCGAGCAACTGGCCGGGAGCTTCGATACGGTGGTTCTCGTCGACCTCGTGCATCTGGCGTCCGTGCGCCTGCGGCTGAAGGGCAAGCGCTATCGGAACGTGCGGCTGATCGAACGCGATCTCTCGGGCTATGATGACCTGGAGGCAGGGCGAGAGTCGGAGCCGCTCGGCTTCCTAAGAAGCGTGCCTTATCTCGATTTCGTCGTGTCCGCCAACCTGCTCTCGCAGATCGGGCGGGGCGTCAAACGACGATACGAGGCCGAAGCCTCTCCCGGAATGCCGGCGGATACAGTGGAACGCCTGATCGTGGCCCATATTCAGGGGCTGGCCGACCTGCCCTGCCGGACCTGTCTGGTCACCGATATCTCCTACGCCGTCATCGATCGCACCGGCAAGGTGCACGAGGAAGCCGATCTGCTGCACGGCGCTAAGCCACCTCAAGGGAAAGCCGGCTGGGACTGGCCCGTCGCGCCATTCGGCGAGGAGAGCCGCGACTACCAGATCGTGCACAAGGTCATTGCCGCCTGATCAGGCCGCTTGGCTTTTCGCCTGCAGCTGCCTATGTTTCTCCCATGCGCGCTTTCGCCCTCATAACGATGTTCTTCGGCTGGCTGGTCTACAGCACCATGTCCGCATGGGCGGGTTGCCCGACCTGCGCGTCGATGAACATGGCGGTTCAGGCCGAAGCCGGCGCGGCGCATCTCCACACCGATGGCATGGACATGGGCGGCATTATGTCGAAGAGCGACATGGCCGCCAAAAACAATTCTGCGAAAGATCCTTGCGCCACGGGTGCCGCCCATATGCCACTCTGTGCCGCCTGCATGGTGATGCCGCCGGCCTATTTCATTGCCGATGACGGCAAGGCGGCTTTTTCCTATCCGGCTCCGGCGCTCGACCGGGCATTGAGGGACAACAGGCCCGCGCCTCAGGCGCCGCCTCCCCGCTTGATCTGACCAATACTTTGCAGAAAGGCAGCTTTTCACTGCCACCGGAACCTATTGTCAGACAGAGGAAGGAATACTCATGTCTCTGAAAATTATCACCCTTTCCGCACTCTTCGCCTTTGCGGCGCCGGCCTTTGCCGAGGATATGTCAACGATGGACATGTCCAAGCACATGGGCGGCCATGGTCCATCCAGCCAGGCCTTCACAGAGGCCAATGACAGGATGCACAAGGACATGATGATCAAACTGAGCGGCGATACCGATGTGGATTTCGTCCGCAGCATGATCCCGCACCATCAGGGCGCGATCGACATGGCGAAGATCGAGCTGCAATACGGAAAGGATCCCGAGATCCGCAAGCTCGCCGAAGGCGTCATCAAGGCACAGGAGGCGGAAATCGCCGAAATGAATGCCTGGCTGAAGAAGCACGCCAAGTAAGCGCGCGAGGAATGCGAGGGCCGCCGTCGAAAACGGCGGCCCTTTTGTTCCGACCTGTTTATTAGGCCTTGGGCTCGAAATCGACCGGTCGGCGGCCGGCGGCCTGGCGGGAAAGCATCCAGCCCGGATATTCCGAAGCGAGCGCGCTGACCTCGTCGAGGCGCTTGATGTCGTCACCATCGAGCTTCAGCTTGACGGCCGCGAGGTTCTGGTCGAGTTGGTCGACACGCTTGGCGCCGATGATCACGGTCGTCACGAAGGGCTTGGCAAGGATATAGGCAAGCGCGACGGTGGCGACGCTCACGCCATGCTTTTCAGCGATTTCGCGCATGACGGCGACACAGGCCCAGGCCCGGTCCTTGTCGACAGGCGGAAAATCGAAATTGGCGCGGCGTCCTTCGCCATTGCCCGGTGCGCCCGGACCATATTTGCCCGAGAGCAGGCCGCCAGCGAGCGGCGACCAGACCATGAGGCCGAGCTTTTCTTCCTGCAGCAGCGGCACGATATCGCGTTCGAGGTCGCGGCCCGCAATCGAATAATAGGCCTGGACGGTTTCGAAACGCGCATAATCCTTGCGCTCGGAAATGCCGAGCGCCTTGGCGATGCGCCAAGCCTGCCAGTTGGACACGCCGACGTAACGCACCAGCCCACGGGACACGAGATCGTCGAGCGCGCGCAACGTCTCGTCGATCGGGGTAACCGGATCGGTGGCATGGATCTGGTAGAGATCGATATGGTCCGTCTGCAAGCGCTTCAGGCTCGCCTCGACGGAATCCATGATGTGGCCGCGCGAGGCGCCACGATCGTTCGGCTTGTCGCCCATGACGCCATAAACCTTGGTGGCGATGACGACATCCTTGCGCGGAACACCGAGGTTCTTCAGCGCCTGGCCGAGCAGCCGCTCGGATTCACCGAAGGAATAGACGTCTGCGGTGTCGATGAAATTGACGCCTGCATCCAGCGAACGCTGCACGATCTCATCGGCCGCCTTCTGGTCAACATCGGCTATGGCGCCCCAGGGGGTCCCTTCCTTGGCCTCCCCGAATGTCATGGTGCCAAGGCAGATTTCAGATACGAAAAGTCCTGTATTTCCGAGTTGATTGTAACGCATTCGAGAAATTCCCTTGTGTCTGCCGCAATAGGGGCTTGCGGACTGCTGAACTCTATTTTTGATTATTGGCCTGCGCGCAGCAGGAACAGCCGGGGCTGGCTGCAAGGTGAGGCATTTTTCATCTAGGTCGCCGACCCGCGTTTTTCAACGGAGCCCGGCTCTGTGCAGCGCTACCGCTACGCCCTTGTCTCGACACAGGCGAGGAATAAATTGCTTCTCGTATTTCTAGAGGGCGCATTTCAAGAGGTGCGCATATGACCGCCCGACCATTGACGACGATCGGCTTCGATGCCGACGACACACTCTGGCAGAACGAACATTATTACAGGCTGACGGAAGAGCATTTTACAAGACTTCTTGCAGATTTCGCCGACGGCGCGAAGATTTCCGAACGGCTTCTCGAGGCGGAGAAACGCAACCTTGCCCATTACGGCTTCGGCATCAAAGGCTTCACGCTATCGATGATCGAGACGGCGATCGAGGTCACCGAAGGCAAGGTGCCGTCGAGCGTGATTGCCAAGATCCTCGATACCGGGCGCGACCTTCTGTCCCATCCGGTCGAAACCCTGCCGCATGTGCGCGATACGCTGGAAACGCTCGCCGGAAAATATCTGCTGGTCGTGATCACCAAGGGCGACCTCTTCGACCAGGAGCGCAAGCTCGCCCAGTCCGGGCTTGGCGATTACTTCGATGCTGTCGAGATCGTCTCAGACAAGACGGCTGTCACCTATCGGCGCATCTTTTCCAAGGTCGGTGATGGGCCGGAGCGAGCGATGATGGTCGGCAATTCGCTGAAGTCCGATATCGTGCCGGCCATCGCCGCCGGCAGCTACGGGGTCTTCGTTCCGCACGAACTGACCTGGGTGCTCGAGCATATCGAGGAACCGAAAGAAGCGCCGCGCTTCCGCAAGATCGTCCATCTTGGCGAACTGCACGGGCTGATCGACGGTCTCGGCTGAAGCTGATTTTGCTTTAACTACTTTCGCTTCGGAAAGAGCGACGGCTGCTCCGGCTGTTCGGTCGCCGGCTTGGCCGGTTGCGGGGCGGCCGCGAGCGGCTCGATCAGAATGCTGTAAGGTGCGCCCAGCCCGCGCCGCGGCGAAACCTTGGAATAGTAGGGACGCAGCAGCCAGGTAGCGTTTTCCTTGACCGTCGTCTCATAGCTGGTGCCATCCTCGTCCGTGCCGAAGAAGGCCTCGTCATCGGGCTTCGACAGGTCGAAGATCGCCAGAAAAGCGAATTTGCTTTTCGTCTCGAAGCTGATCTTCACATGCTGGCCCGCACGCACCGGAAGCGTATAGACATCGCTGTTGCCGAACTTGGTCCAGCCCTTCAGCTGCATGGTCACGGCCGGGAACTGCAGCTTTTCCAGCTTCTCGCCGGGATCGAGTTGCGGCGTCTGCGCAAGGGCAACCGGAGCGAAGAGAAAAAGCGCTGCGGCAAGGGTGGCAATTGACTTGATCGGCGATTTCATGGGCGCACCAATGCTGCGCGCATCGCCTCCACTTCGGCGCGGCAGAAGCAGCCTTCGAGATGATCGTTGACGAGACCCATTGCCTGCATGAAAGCATAAACTGTGGTCGGTCCGACAAAGGTCCAGCCGCGTTTCTTCAAATCCTTGGATATCCTGACAGACGTCGCCGTTGTCGGATTGGCAACGATATGTTCCCGATCAACCACGGCTGGCCGGTCTTCTGCGCGCGGCTCGTAACTCCAGAAATAGCGGGCCAGAGAGCCGAATTCGCCTCTGAGATCAATCGCACGCCGCGCGTTGTTGATCGTGGAGACGATCTTGCCGCGGTGACGGATGATGCCGGCATCGGCAAGGCAGCGGGCGATATCCTCGTCGCCGAAGCGTGCCACTTTCTCGAAATCGAAACCGGCGAAGGCAGCGCGGAAATTTTCCCGTTTGCGCAGGATCGTCAGCCAGGAAAGACCGGACTGGAAGCCTTCGAGACAGATCTTCTCGAAGAGCCTGATGTCATCGGTGACAGGCCTGCCCCATTCCTCATCGTGGTAACGCAGATAGTCAGGGAGATTCGCGTGCCAATGGCAGCGGCTCTTGCCATCCTCGCCGATGATGATGCCGGTTTCGCTCATGCTTTTATCTCTTTTTGCGGCTTCGAATCCGGCTTTACCATTTGCAAACCTTCTTTCCAAACCGAACGATAACCCTGACGAAAAGTTTATCCGGTCCTTCGTCTTTTAATGAATCCACATTTACCATTCGCTGGCTGACGCGGTGGCAGCATGACCGCAGGCGGACAATTTCGCCAGCGCATTTTCGGTCATTTGTAGAGAGTTCGTCCGATGATGAAACCCCTTGTTCTTGCCGCAGCCATGCTCGGCATTCTGTCCACGGCCGCCCTTGCAGACGACCGCTATGCTTCCCGTCCACCCGTGGTGCTGAGCCCTGACTTGACCGCCCCCTGGATCAATCAGCTCGGCGGCGGCGCGGTCCGTCCCGTCGTTTACCAGCGTCCCGTCGTCTATCAGCAGCGCGGCCTTTTCCAGCAGCGCCGGACATACATCCAGCGCGCGCCTCAGCCGGCGCCGCAAACCGTTTCGGCCGTCCGTCCCGGTATTCCCGTCATCCGCGGGCAGGTCGAGCCGCAGTTCCTGCCGCAGATCGTCGATTACGATAACAAGGAAAGACCCGGCACGATCATCATCGATACCAATAATCGCTTCCTCTATCTCGTGATGGATGGGGGCAAGGCGCGCCGCTACGGCGTCGGCGTCGGCAAGCCCGGCTTTGAATGGGCAGGCGCCCACAAGATTACCCGCAAGTCGGAATGGCCGGACTGGACCCCGCCTTCGGAAATGGTGAGCCGTGAAGCCGCCAAGGGCCATTATCTTCCCGCCCGCATGGATGGCGGCCCGGAAAATCCGCTCGGTGCCCGCGCCATGTATCTCGGCTCCACGCTCTACCGCATTCACGGCACAAACGCGCCCTGGACGATCGGCAGTGCCGTCTCCTCCGGCTGCATCCGCATGCGCAACGAGGACGTGGTCGACCTTTACGACCGCGTCAATGTCGGCACCCGCGTCATCGTGATGTAATGACCAAACAACACCGGCGGGCGACAAGAACAGCCGTCCGCCGGATAACAAAAAACCGTATCCCTCGCCTCTCCGGCTTGAAATTCAAACCGATTTGACTAGCCTCTACGCAGTCCTGAAGGAGAGGGTATCGAATATGAAGCAATTTCTGAGGCTCGCAGCGGCGGCGGCCGTCGCGTTGTCCTGTACGGTTGTGACCGTCAGCGCTGAACCGGTGATGACGGCAACGGACGCGGTGCGTGGCGTCAAGCAGACCCGCGAGATCAAGCCGCAGTTCCGCAAGCGCGTGGTTCGTCTATCCACCAGCGAGAAGCCTGGCACGATCATCGTCGATACGAACAACAAGTTCCTTTACCTCGTGGAAGGCAACAACCGCGCCACGCGCTATGGCATCGGCGTCGGCCGTGATGGTTTCGGCTGGTCGGGTGTGGTCACGGTCGGCCGCATGTCGGAATGGCCGAGCTGGACACCGCCGGCCGAGATGCGCGCCCGCGAGGCCCGCGAAGGCCACAATCTTCCTGCCGTCCAGCCCGGCGGCCCGGACAATCCACTCGGTGCACGCGCCATGTATCTCTACAAGGGCGGCCGCGACACGATCTTCCGCATTCACGGCACCAACCAGCCCTGGACGATCGGCCTCAACATGTCCTCCGGCTGCATCCGTATGATGAATGACGACGTTTCGCACCTTTACAGCCGCGTTTCCGTCGGCACCAAGGTCATCGTCGTCGGCCCCGGCAACAAGCAGGGCAACGTCGCCTTCCAGGACAAGGGCATCGACATTCTGCGGACCATGTTTGGCGGTTGAGCAACACTTTCAATAAAAATAAAGGCGCACCCGGTGCGCCTTTTTCTCCTTTAAGATTGTGACACAGAACTCTGCCACAGAATTGAACCGATAACCTTTCTGGTGCTTCGGGGATATTCAATGGCATATGCATTGCGTCTTTCCACCTCGCTCGTGGCCACCTCGCTTCTGGCAGGCCTTGCGTTTTCCGCTCTCGCATCGATGGCCGGCACGGCTTCGGCTGAAGATCTGGAATTTTCCATCTATGGCGGTTACCAGACGGCGCCGCATAGCCATATCGATGTTTCCGATGGCACCTCCTTCAGCGCCGGCTGGGAAGRCAAATCCTTCGGCAGCCCTCCCTACTACGGCGGTCGCGTCACCTGGTGGCTGGGCGATTTCAACCTGCCAAACTGGGGTGTCTCTCTCGACTACACCCATGACAAGGTCTATGCCGACGACGAGACCATGGCGCGTTCGCCGGGCTGGACGCATTTCGAATTCACCGACGGCCTGAATCTCCTGACGGTCAACGGCCTCTATCGCTTTCGAATTCACCGACGGCCTGAATCTCTTGACCGTCAACGGCCTCTATCGCTTCAAGGACCCGGCTCGCCGCTGGACCCCCTATCTTGG
>NZ_JBFTME010000026.1:0-92075 GCF_056396805.1 Rhizobium sp. 05N49 | reverse complement strand
CGGCGCTGCTTTCGCATTGCGCCGATGCCGGCTTGCGCGCCTTCAAGCTGGGTGAACTGGCGGTTGCTGATCTGCGCACCTTCGAAATGAAGGGCGGCAAATGGGCGAACCTGCGCCAGACCGCAAGCCGCGCCCAGCGCGACGGGCTGGAATTCGCCGTTATTGAGCCAGTTGATATCCCTGCCGTCATCGACGATCTGTCGGCCGTTTCCAACGCGTGGCTCGAACACCACAATGCCAAGGAGAAAGGTTTCTCGCTCGGTGCCTTCGATCCTGATTATGTGATGTCTCAACCGGTCGGCGTTCTCAAGAAGGACGGCCGAATCGTTGCCTTTGCCAATATCCTGGTCACCGCGGCGAGAGAGGAGGGCACGATCGACCTGATGCGCTTCTCGCCCGATGCGCCGAAAGGGGCAATGGACTTCCTGTTCGTGCAGATCATGGAGTATCTGCGCGCTCAGGGCTTTACGCATTTTAACCTTGGCATGGCGCCTCTCTCCGGCATGTCGAAACGGGAGGTAGCGCCTGTCTGGGACCGTATCGGCGGTACGGTCTTCGAACACGGCGAGCGCTTCTACAACTTCAAGGGGCTTCGTGCCTTCAAATCCAAGTTTCATCCGCACTGGCAACCGCGCTATCTTGCGGTGTCCGGAGGGGGCAATCCGATGATCGCATTGATGGATGCGACATTGCTGATTGGCGGCGGATTGAAAGGGGTAGTGAGAAAATGATGAAAAAATACCTGTTTGCTGCGGCATGCGTCAGCATGTTCGCGGCCGCACCGTCTTATGCTGCGGACGAGACCACCCAGAGCTTCGAGACGGGGCTTATTCCTTCGCCGCACATCTTCCTGCCGCAGGGCGAGGTAAAGGGCGCGGTCTTTCTGATTTCCGATGCCGCCGGCTGGGGTAACAGTGAAAAGACTGAGGCAGACCGTCTGGTTTCGCAGGGTTCCGTCGTCATCGGCGTCGATTTCCCGTCCTATATGGAAGCGCTGAACCGCTATGACGTCAGCCTTAACGACGGCTGCATCTACACGGTTTCCGATATTGAATCGCTTAGCCAGCAGGTACAACGCGCCGCAGGCAACAGCCCCTATCACCTGCCGATCGTCGCCGGCATTGGCGAGGGCGGTGCGCTGGCGCTCGCCATTGCCGCACAGACGCCCGATGCAACGATCGGCCAGACATTTGTCGTCGACCCGCATGCCGGCATTCCGTTGAGCAAGGAACTCTGCACACCGGCCCAGAAAAAGGTCGTCGGTGATCGCAGCGTCTATGGACTGACCGATGGTAGCCTGCCGGATCCGATCATCGCCACGTTCACGCCTGCTGCCGACAAGGATGGCCGTGCTCATGTGGAGGATCTGAAAAAGGCGCATGATGCGATCGAAATCCGTGACTCCACTGACGATGCACAAACCGTCTTTGCCGATACGCTCGATGATCTGGTGACGGCTTCGGGTGCCTTCGACAATCCGCTCGGCCTGCCACTTGCGGTTCTCGAGGCCAAGCCGAACCTTGATACGATGGCCGTTATCTATTCCGGCGACGGCGGTTGGCGTGACATCGACAAGGAAGTCGGGGGCATGCTGCAGAAGGAGGGGATTCCCGTCGTCGGCATCGACTCGCTGCGCTATTTCTGGACGGAGCGCAAACCGCAGGAAACGGCCGACGATCTCTCGCGCATCATCGAATTCTACCGCAAGCAATGGAAGGTCAAGCACGTCCTGCTGATCGGCTATTCCTTCGGCGCGGATATCGTGCCAGCCACTTATCAGCTTCTGAAACCCGAGGAGAAGAGGGCGGTAGCGCAGATTTCGCTTCTGTCTCTGTCGCACCAGGTCGATTACGTCATTTCCGTCATGGGCTGGCTCGGTCAGAAGACAGAAGGGGCCGGCGGCGATCCCATCAAGGATCTCAAGGGCGCCAATCCGAAACTCGTCCAATGCATCTACGGCAAGGATGACGACGACGACGTGGCCTGCCCGGCTGTCAAGGATGTCGGCGGCGAGGTGATCGAACTGCCTGGCGATCACCATTTTGACGAAAATTACGATCTTCTGACCAAGACGATCATCGATGGCCTGAAGGCGCGCCTCAAGGGCTAACGCATCAGCATCTGTTCACTCCAGCCGAGGGCGGCAACTTCGCCGCCCCGGAACCTCGCGTCGTCGTCGACGATGAATTCGTCGAGCTGCGGCGGAGCGACGCTGCTGCCTGCCAGCATGGCATGTACCTGTCCGCGATGGTGCGTCTGATGTTGAAAGAGGTGGCTCAGCACATCCTCCATGCGTTCTCGCTGAACGCGTCCGTCGCGCTGAAGCTCCACCGTCGAGGCAAGCCTCTCGGGTGTCAACCCTTCGCAGATTGCAACAAGGCGCCGGTCGACCTTCGCCTGCTCTGTGGAGAGCGATGGCAGGTCATCGAAGGGTTCTTCAATGTCGAAGGCGCGAAGGCCGAGGGTTCCCCCTTCCAGCCCATCGACATAGAACCAGTCGACTGTGAGCGTGTGGTTCAGCGTCGATTTGATCGACGGGAAAAAGCTTGTGCGCGTGGCTTCGAATTCGCCGGGTTCAAGGGTCGCGCAGGCGGCAAGAAGCCGGCTGTTTGCCAGGGCATTGTTGTAGGCGAGCTTTCGAAACATGCGGCAGGGGTCGAAACTCGACATCGCATCTCCTCCTTGAAGCGCTTCCGGTTTTCCGAAAACACGAAGTGCTCTAATCCTTGTCATCGAGATCGCCGTCGCGCCACACCAGATGACGAGGCGAGGCGGGCAGGTTTTCGATCTCGCCCGCGATGAAATAGGGCGGAATATCGAGCGCGGTCAGACCTTGGAACGTTGCGGGCACCCATTTGAATTCCAGATGATTGTCGCCATCCTCCACCCGATGAATAATCTCATGCGTACGGAAGGGAAATTCCCGCGGGATTTCCATGAGATAGTAGAATCCGAGCTCATGCCAGTCACGGCCCTCGTAATGGAAGAAATTCTCGACGGTCCAGAGGAGACGACCGACGGTCACTTCGACGCCGAGTTCCTCCATCATCTCCCGCTTCAGCGTTTCCTCAGAGGTTTCTCCGATCTCGGCGCGGCCGCCGGGAAAGGTCCAGAAAGGTTCGTGAACGGCGCGATGGACAAGGACGTGTCCATCGCGAAATCCGAGCCCGGCGATCCGGTAGTTGAAGCGCTGGCTGCCTGCATTGAGGCGAACGACAGTTCTCTTGGCCATGATATTATCCGAGGTCAATGACCACTATCTCCGGCGGAATGCCGAAGCGCACCGGCGCAACGGAGCAGCCGAGCCCGCCGGAAACGATGATGTTTCGACCATCCTCCACAATATGGCCATAGGCATAACGATCGCCGTAACGTGAGGGCACGACCGGTGAATAACCAAGAAGACGGATCTGCCCTCCATGCGTGTGGCCAGACAGAGTGAGCGATACCCGGTCGGGCACACGTGGAAATATGTCGGGCTCGTGGGCCAGCAGGATAACGGGCGCGTTGTCGGAAATCTGTGCGAGCGTTCCGTCGAGATCGTCGAGCCCCTGCATCCGGCTGCGGCCCCATTTCCTGCCAGGCAGGAGCGCCAGTTGATCCTCCAGACCCGCCAGCCAGAAGGCGTGCCCTTCCTTTTCCAGCCTGGCGGCACGATTGCTGTAGACGGGGATGCCTGCGTCGGCCAGTGCTCTATGTCCGAACGTATCGCCTCCGCCATTCTTCTGCGCGGTCCTGTCTTCCCACCAATCGTGGTTGCCCATGATCGCATGCACGCCGAGCGGGGCCTTGAGCGTAGCCAGCGCCTTCGACCACTCACTGGAATGGACGTAGCGCGTCACCATGTTCATGCCAGCCGCGTAGTCACCGAGCAGGAGCGTGATATCGCCGCCAAGCTCGTTAGCATGGGCGCAAATCGACGCGATGCGGGCGGCAGACATCCAGGGTTCGCAGGCATGGAGATCGGCAAGCGCGACGAGCCGCAGCTTTAGGCCCGGCGTCCATCCTGGCGGGGTAAGCGTATAACGGGAAATCGCCGGCCGGGCCAGCGGTTCATAGGCGAATGCATATCCGCCGAGTGCCATGAGGCTGGCGACGCCGCCACCCATCAGTTTGAGAAAGCCGCGCCGGCTGATCAATCAATTGTCCTCCCGGAACAGCCCGAATTGCGCAGCCTCCATGTCCTTTGGCGGCTGCATGCCGAGATGTTTCCACGCGATTGCGGTCAGAACGCGGCCACGCGGCGTGCGCTGTATGAAACCCTGTTGGATCATGTAGGGCTCGATGATGTCCTCGATCGCATCACGCGGCTCGGAGAGACCGGCCGCAATGGTTTCGATGCCGACCGGGCCGCCGCCGAAATTGACGGCGATCATGTTGAGGTAGCGCTTGTCGAGCTGGTCGAGACCCATATTGTCGACCAGCAGGCGGGTCAGTGCCTCATCGGCGATCTCGCGGGTGACAGCTTCGGCCCCTGCGACTTCGGCAAAGTCGCGCACGCGGCGGAGCAGGCGGCCGGCGATGCGCGGTGTCCCGCGCGCACGCCTTGCGATTTCGCGGGCGCCGTCATCGGTCATGCCAAGGCCCATCAGACGGGCGCCGCGGCGGACAATCAGTTCCAGCTCCTCCACCGTATAGAAGGAGAGACGCACAGGTATGCCGAAACGGTCGCGCAGCGGTGTCGTCAGCAGACCAAGGCGAGTGGTGGCGGCAACGAGCGTGAATTTCGACAGGTCGATCTTGACCGAGCGGGCGGCGGGGCCTTCGCCGATGATGAGGTCGAGCTGGAAATCTTCCATCGCGGGATAAAGGATTTCCTCGACCGCGGGGTTGAGGCGATGGATTTCGTCGATGAAGAGCACGTCACGCTCTTCGAGATTGGTCAGCAATGCGGCGAGGTCGCCGGCCTTGGCGATAACCGGGCCGGAGGTCGAGCGGAAATTGACGCCGAGTTCCTTCGCCATGATCTGCGCCAGTGTCGTCTTGCCGAGGCCGGGCGGGCCGACGAAGAGAACATGGTCCAGCGCTTCGCCGCGGTTTTTGGCCGCTTCGATGAAGATCTTGAGATTGGCGCGTGCCTCCGCCTGGCCGGTAAACTCGTCCAGAGACTGCGGACGCAGCGTTGTATCCAGGTCTTCGCCACGCTTTTCCGGCGCTATCAGGCGGGCATCAGTCATTGAGTATTTCCGTTAGAAGCTTGCTCAAGTCCATACACCAAGCGGCCCGCATTGACACCCCGCGAGGCCATCAGCGGGAGAGTTCCCGCAGGCCGAGGCGGATCAGCTTGGCGCTATCGGCATCCTCTCCGGCCGTCTTCATGGCGGCGGCAACCGCATTGGCTGCCTGATCACGGGAATAGCCAAGATTGGTCAGGGCCGAAACGGCATCGGCAACGGGGGCTGCGGCCACGCCTTCGCCGATCTCCTGCTTGAGACCGATATTGATCGCCTCGCCGGCAAAGGCGGGCGCCTTGTTCTTGAGTTCGGTGACGATGCGGATCGCGACCTTGGGTCCGACGCCCTGAGCACGCGAAACGGCGGTCTTGTCCTGCAGGGCTATGGCATTGGCAAGCTCTGGCGGCGTGAGCGTCGAAAGTACGGCGAGCGCCACTTTCGCGCCGACGCCCTGCACGCTCTGGAGCAGGTTGAACCATTCGCGTTCGAGCTGGGTCTGGAAGCCGAAGAGCTTCAACTGATCTTCACGTACATAGGTCTCGATAAAAAGCACGCAGGCCTCTCCGACGGAGCCGAGTTTCGAGAGCGTGCGTGCCGAGCAAAAGGCGACGTAACAGACGCCGTGCACATCGACGAGCACATAGTCATCGCCGATCTCGTCTATGGTGCCCTTCAGCTTGCCGATCATGATCTTGTTCCGTCAGGGATGAGTTGCAGAAGCGCTGGCGACCGCCTGGCGCATGCGGTTTGCACCGCGGTGATGAGCATGGCAGATCGCAATCGCCAATGCGTCGGCGGCGTCATTGCCCTTGAATTCGGCCTTCGGCATCAAGATCTTCAGCATCATGTGGATCTGCTGCTTCTCGCCGTGACCGACGCCGATGACGGTCTTCTTGACGGCGTTCGGCGCATATTCCGACACCGGCAGACCGGCACGGGCCGGCACCAGCATGGCGATGCCACGTGCCTGGCCGAGCTTCAGCGTGGCGACGGCGTCCTTGTTGACGAAGGTCTGTTCGACGGCAGCCTCTTCCGGCTTGTAGGAATGGACAACGTCGGCAAGCCCATCATGCAGCTGGCAGAGCCGCGAAGCCAGGTCCATGTCGCCATCCGAGGTGACGGTTCCCGAGGCAACGAAGCGCAGCGAATTGCCGAGCGTATCGATGATGCCCCATCCGGTGCGGCGAAGACCGGGATCAATACCGATGATGCGAATCGTGTTTTGCATGGCTCACCCTATAGCGACGGCTGAATAAGTGCCATCGATATGTGAACAAAGCGAAAACATGGCGTGTTTTCAGGCGGCATTTACCGCGAATTAAACCGGATGCACGAATTCTGATCCATCAAATGTGAGAGGGGCCGACTTTTGCAAAGCTTAAGGCCTCCGATGGTCTGTTTGCAGTTCAACCGGCGGGTGATATCTCGACGATACACCCGCCGGCGGCGCCGTTCCGGAAGGGTTCTTTTTCATGGCTCAGAGATTTCAGTCCCTGTCCTTCAAGGTGATAGCCACCTTCATCCTGCTGACCACGCTTTCGGTCGCTGTGATCAATATCCTCGCCTATTTCGCCAGCAGCCGCGTTTCCGACGAGCAGGCGCTGAAGGCCAAGGAGAGCGTACTGATTTTCCGCGGCGATATGCTGCAGGATCAGCTTGTGCAGCTCGAGAACCAGGCGACCTCCATTGCGCGCATCGAAGCGCTGCAGATGGCGATCACTAGCCTGAAGAGCGGCTGGAAGACGATCGAGAAAAGCTCGGGCGATGCCCGCGGGGAGCTGAAGAAAGTCTTTATCACCAACAACCCGAACCCGGCCGACCAGCGCGAAAGGCTTACCAAGCCGGAGGGGCCGAGCGGTTTCTATTATTCGAACCATGAAAAGACGCAGAGCGAAGTGGCGCGCGATCTCGCCGACACGGCGTTCAGCGACCTCCTGATCGTCGATCTCGATGGTACTGTGCTCTATTCCTACAAGAAGAATGACGATTTTGCGGAAAACCTGAAGTCGGATGCCTGGAAGTCGACCGGTGCAGGTATCGCCTATGCCAGGGCGATCGAGAATACCGCAAAGGCCACCGATGATTCTGCGCCGACGGCCTTCTCCGGTCTGCGCGTCGACGCAGTAAGCGGCAAGTCGGCGATCTTCTATGCGGTGCCGATCGTCAAGCTCGGCCAGGCGAAGGGATTGATGCTCTTCAAGGTACGCGACGATGTCGTCACTGGCATCCTCGCGAAGGGTATCGTGTCAGGCAGTACGGCGCAGGCGGCGATCATTTCGGCTGACGGTTCGGCCGTTGGTCTCAATGCATCCGGCCGGCTAGCGACGCTCGATACCGCGCCGTTCACCTTCATCAAGGATGCGCTTGCGAGCTCGGTTATGACAGTCGCAGACTTCGATCGCACCGATGGAACAGCACGCGCCTATGTGCGCGGCGTCGACTATCGCGGCGATCGTTTCCTCGTCGTCGAAAGCGTGCTGCTCAGCGAATTGAACGCTGGCTCGATCGAGATCGCCACGCTGCTGACCTGGATCGGCATCGGCGTTCTCGTTGTCATGGCTATTGCCACGGGGCTCATCACCAACTTGCTGTTCTCACCACTTGCCCGTCTTGCCGGCGTGACCAGCGAGGTCGCTGACGGCAAGCTCGAAGTCGAGATTGGCAGCCAGAGCCGCAAGGACGAGATCGGCACGATGGCGAAGGCGCTTGCTCGTTTCAAGCAGTCGCTGATCGAAGGCCGCCAGCTCGAAGCTGCGAGCGAGCAAACGCGCATGCGGGCCGAAAGCGAGCGCCAACAGAATCTGGCCCAGCGCGAGGCGGAGGCCCGCAGTCTGCAGGATGTCGTCACGGCACTCGACGAGGGGCTTCATCATCTGGCAAGCGGCGATCTCGCCTACCAGATCGAAACCCGCTTCCCGAGCGAGCTCGAAAGCCTGCGCGTGAACTTCAACGAGGCGCTGGCGACGCTCAACGAAACGATGACGGCGATCGGCGGCAATTCCATGGCCGTCCGAGCCGGCTCCGAAGAGATGCGCACCGGGGCCGATGAGCTGGCCGGTCGCACGGAGCGCCAGGCAGGCTCGATCACCGAGACGGCAAACGCGATCAGCGCCATCACACAGTCTGTGCGCGTGCAGATCGAGCGCGCCGAGCAGGCGGCGCGCATCGCCCGCGATGCCAAGAAGGAGACGGTCGGCTCCAGCCAGATCATGCGCGAGACGATTGCGGCGATGGAAGCGATCCAGGCGTCTTCACGGCAGATCAACACCATCATTTCCGTCATCGACGATATCGCCTTCCAGACCAATCTGCTGGCACTGAATGCCGGAGTCGAGGCGGCACGCGCCGGCGAAAGCGGCAAGGGTTTTGCGGTCGTCGCCATGGAAGTACGCGAGTTGGCGCAACGCTCTTCGAGCGCTGCCAAGGAAATCTCCAGCCTGTTGCAGAAATCCACGCATGAGGTTGAAAGCGGCGTGGCGCTCGTCGAGAGGGCCGGCGTTGCGCTCGCGGGCATCGGTGGTCATGTCGAATCCATCGACGGCCAGATCAACGAAATCATGGAATCCACCCGTGAAGAGGCCGATACCCTACGGCAGATCAACAGTTCGGTCGCCGAGCTCGATTCCATGACCCAGCAGAATGCGGCGATGGTCGAGGAAACAACGGCTGCAATCCATCGCCTGGCAACCGAGGCCGTGGAGATGGACCGCCAGCTCGGCAACTTTACGCTTGGCGAAGGATATCAGCAGCACGGCACCGACACGCATCTGCAGCGCAAGCGGGCCTGATCGTACCATGCTGATCCGGCTTGAAAAACTCGAGGATGCGGATGCCATTCATGAGCTGACCTGGGTGGCGTTCGAACCGATGCCCTACAGCAATAATACCGAAGCGCAAATCATCCGGGATCTTCGTGCATCGGGTGATCTCACATTATCTCTCGTCGCCGAAGAAGGCGGGCAGATCATCGGCCACGTCGCCGTCTCGCCGATCACAATCGGTGACATCAAGGACGGATGGTATGGGCTCGGGCCGATTTCGGTAAAGCCGGAGCGGCAGCGGCAGGGGATTGGCAGAGAGTTGATCCTGAAAGGGCTCGATCTCCTGAGAGAGCGTCATGCAGCAGGCTGCGCGCTGATCGGCAATCCTGCAGTCTATCGGGGTGTCGGTTTCGAGAGCGATGGAAGGTTGACCTATGGCGATCTTGATACGCGCTACGTCCAGCGGATCGTCTTCAGTGGATCGCCACCATCAGGTGCGCTGAAATTCTCTCCGGCTTTCGGCGAATGACGGATAGTTTTCGCGGCAGCTTTTATTGGCGCTGCGATTTGGAATAGAGCCACGGCGAACCTACATAGACCGCACCCCATCTTTGCGCGGCAGGTTTCCATGGTTCCCTTTTCCATTCTCGATCTTTCCCCCGTGGCAGACGGCACGACCATCGGCCAATCCTTTGCGGCGTCGAAGCGCATGGCACAGAAGGCGGAGGACTTCGGCTATACGCGCTTCTGGATGGCCGAACATCACGGCATGCCCGGCGTCGCGAGTGCTGCAACCTCGGTCATTCTCGGGCAGATCGGTGCTGTGACGAAGACCATTCGCATCGGTTCAGGCGGCGTCATGCTGCCGAACCATGCGCCGCTCGTCATTGCCGAACAGTTCGGTACGCTGGAAGCGTTGTTTCCCGGCCGCGTTGATCTCGGCCTCGGCCGCGCGCCGGGAACGGACATGCGCACGGCGCAGGCGCTGCGGCGCAACCTCGACGCCGGTGCAAACAGTTTTCCCAATGATGTCGTGGAGCTACAGCAGCTTCTCGGTACACCGATCGAAAACCAGGCGATCCTTGCCGTGCCTGGCAACGATTCACACATCCCGATCTGGCTGCTCGGCTCCAGCCTCTACAGCGCCCAGCTCGCGGCCATGCTAGGCCTCCCTTTCGCCTTTGCTTCGCATTTTGCGCCTGACATGCTTCTTGATGCCATCGCGATCTATCGCGACCGGTTCCAGCCCTCGTCGGAACTCGACAAGCCCTATGTGATGGTCGGCGTCATGGGCGCTGTTTCCGAGACGGACGAGGAAGCGCGGTACCACTTCACCTCTGCGCAGCAGCAATTCGTCAATCTCAGGCGCAATGTGCGTGGTCCTTTCCCGCGGCCGGTCAAAGACATGGACGCCTTCTGGTCGCCGATGGAAAAGATGAATGTGGAACACACATTGCGCTACGCCGTCGTCGGCTCGCCAGCCACGGCAGAGGCCCAGCTCAATGAATTCCTCAAGGAAACGCAAGCGGACGAGGTCATCATCTCCATGCCGATCCATGATATTGAGGCGCGTTTGAAATCGGTGGAGCTCTTTGCCGGGCTCGGCAATTTCATGCGGGCCGCAGCCTAGACGCCAGGGCATCCTTGCAAACAAAAACCCGGCGGAATGGCCGGGTTTTCGATTCCATATCCTGGATGGCCTTAAGCTGAGAGCTTGGCCAGAACTTCTTCCGAGACTTCGAAGTTCGAGTAGACATTCTGCACGTCATCGTCATCTTCCAGCGAGTCGATGAGCTTCAGAAGGGACTGGGCCCTTTCTTCATCGACTGGCACATTGTTCTGGGCGCGCCAGATGGCCTTTACAGTCTCGGCTTCACCGAGCGAGGCTTCTAGCGCCTTGGCGACTTCGCCGAGGGCTTCGAAGCCGGTCGTGATGTAATGGCCGTCCTCGTCCGTCTCGACATCGTCGGCGCCGGCTTCGATTGCGGCTTCCATGACCTTGTCGGCATCGCCCGCGGACAGCTTGTAAGTGATCTCGCCGACATGATCGAAGGAGAAGGAAACCGACCCGGTTTCGCCGAGTGCGCCGCCGGCCTTGGTGAAGACCGAGCGAACGTTGGAGGCGGTGCGGTTGCGGTTGTCGGTCAGTGCCTCGACGATGATCGCCGTGCCGCCCGGGCCGTAGCCCTCATAACGGACTTCGTCATAGTTCTCGGTATCGGCGCCGGATGCCTTCTTGATGGCGCGATCGATATTGTCCTTCGGCATCGACTGGGCCTTGGCGTTCTGGATCGCCAGGCGCAGGCGGGCGTTCATTGTCGGGTCGGGCAGGCCGGCCTTGGCGGCAACGGTGATTTCGCGCGCGAGCTTGGAGAACATTTTCGACCGCACGGAATCCTGACGGCCCTTGCGGTGCATGATGTTTTTAAACTGTGAATGGCCAGCCATGGCACCCCTGTTCACGTCTCATTGTTCGGAATGGGCCGCGTTATAAGATCGGAAAGGGCGATATTCAAGGAAAAAGCAGTCTTTCACTCCGGCGAAGCCGGTGCGGCTCGCGCCGGAACAAAGCCGGGGAGATGACGTTTTCAACCGACAACGCCAGCAGGAAAGGAACGGCTATGGCAAGCTTCAGCGAAGCCCGTGAACAACCGGCACGTCAGCTCTGGGATCAGATCAACGACATCCACGCCGGCATGCTCGGCCTTTCAGGCGTCGACATGCACATGCAGCCGATGGCACCCAACGTTGATCCGACCACCAATACGATCTGGTTTTATACCAAGACGGATGCCGAACTGGTGCGGATGATCAAACCGGGCAGCCGCGCGCATTTCTGCGTCATCGGCAAGAACCACGATTATCATGCCTGCCTGTCGGGGGTCATCGACGTGCGTCCCGATCCTGCGAAAATCGAGGAATTCTGGAACTCCGTCGTGGCCGCCTGGTATGAAGGGGGCAAGAAGGATCCGAAGCTGACGATGCTGTCCATGCATGTCGATGATGCCGAGATCTGGGTTTCGACCGGCAGCAAGCTGAAATTCGGCTGGGAAATTGCCAAGGCCAATTTCGACGAGGAGAAGATGCCTGACGTCGGCATCAAGCGGCATCTCCAATTTGCGTGAGATAAGGGGAAGGCCCGAGCACGATCCGGGCCTTTTTACTGCACGTCCTTCATCACGTAGATCAGGGGCTTTTTCGGCAGCGTGCGCAGCGAAACTGTAATGATGTTGTCGGGCGCGTAATTGACGTCGAATCCCGTGCCGAACATCGAGATGAAGGCATTGACCGGCGGGCCGCGACGATGCATCGGCAGGATCAGCGACGAGCGCAGCCGCTTGATGACGCGGCTCATGCTATCGGCTCCCATGGTCAGACCACCATCGACCGGCACCATGACCACGTCGAGCCGGCCGATTTCCGTATAGTGAGTATCGGTCAGTTCGTAATGCAGATGGCCGAGGTGGCCGATACAGAGGCCGGCGATTTCGAAGATGAAGATCGAATTGCCGTCCAGCTGTGATCCGCCCAACCCATAGCTGAAACGGATATCCGTCGTCACATTGCGGATATAGGCGTCACCGACGACGAGGCTGATCCTGGCTTTTTCGCCGGGGATGTCGCTCCACCCGTGCAGCACGTGCTTGATGCCGGGATCCGGCGTCAAGGTGAAATGCGTCGAGTGCGCCTTGTTCATGGTGACGATGTCGGGTGTGACGGCCGGCCTGTACCAACCATTGTAGTCCGTGGCGATGACAATGCCGCCGGGAGTCTCGATTTCGAAGGTTGAATGGCCGAGATAGGTGAACTTGACATCTTCACCCTCGGTAACTGCATGGATTACCGGCGCCACGCCGGAGAAACTCGCGAAAGTGGCCTCGGGAATATTCTGAGCGATTGCCTGGCACTGGCTGACCGGTCCTCGATCTTGCTGGGCTGCGGCAAGGTTAGGCACGGTGAAAATTGCAAGACATGCGATAGCGAGGACAAGACAACGCGGCTTCATGCCACCCCTCCGGCGCTTTCACGACGCCGAGAGGATGCGGCATGCTGTCACACTGGTCCAGACGGGATAAGCTCACAATTGCGTGTTGCGAGGCGCTAGCGCCAGAATTCGGGGATCGTTTCGGCAAGCCGCGGACCAAGGCGCAGCGGAGCGATCTTTTCCGCAAGCCCCGTCGCGTCCGAGATTTCCACGCCGACGCCGCAGATGGTGGCGGGACCAGTGGCGGCTTCCATGCGGCCCTTCGGCATCTTGGAGATGAAGCGGTTCAGCGGCTCTTCCTTGTCCATGCCGAGCGAGGAGTCGTAATCGCCGCACATTCCGGCATCAGACATATAGGCAGTGCCACCGTTCAGGATCTGTGCGTCGGCGGTCGGCACATGGGTATGAGTGCCGACGACGAAGCTGGCACGGCCGTCGACGAAATGGCCGAAGCACTGCTTTTCGCTTGTCGCCTCCGCATGAAAATCGAAGATGATGGCGTCGGCCTGCTCTTTCAGCGGGCAGGCAGCGAGGATCGTTTCTGCCGCCTTGAAGGGATCGTCAAGCTCGGGATGCATGAAGACGCGTCCCATGATGTTGGCGACGAGCACGCGCGCGCCGTTGCGCGCATAAAAAAGGCCGGAACCGCGGCCGGGCGTACCCTGCGGGTAGTTCGCCGGACGCAGGAACTGGTCATGGCGGCCCGCGAATGCAACGGCATCCTTCTGGTCCCAGACGTGATTGCCGGTTGTCACCACATCGGCGCCGGCATTGATCGTTTCCAAAAAGATGTCTTCGGTGATGCCGAAGCCGCCAGCGGCGTTTTCGCCGTTGACGATGACGAAGTCCAGCTTCAGGTCGGACACCAGACCGGGCAGACGATCCCAGACCGCCGTGCGTCCCGTCTTGCCGACCATGTCACCCAGAAATAGCAGTCGCATTCCCTATCCAATCCGTGAGGTAAAATGGCGCAGGCCGCTTTCCGTCAGGATGGCATCCAGGCTTATGTCATGCGGCTCAGCGGGTACCTCTGCCACTTCCTGGCAGTCAAATGCAATGCCGATCAGCTTCGGGGAAAGGTCTTTTTGCCTGAGACGGTCGATTGCACGGTCATAATGGCCGGCACCGTAGCCGATGCGGTGGCCGCGGGAATCGAAGGCCGACAGTGGTACGAGCATGATTTCCGGGTCGAGGGTTGCAGCATCTTCGCCCGGCCCGACTGTGCCGAAGCCGGTGCCGATCAACGCCGCGCCGTGGACAAGCTCGCGAAAGACAATGGTCTGCCTGTCGATGATTGCGGGCACGCAGAGGCGGGCGCCACGACCGCGCCACCGTGCCATCAGCGGCTGCAGATCGGCTTCCGAACGGATCGGCAGAAAACCGGAGATGATGGTGCCGCGGGCAAAAGCAACCGCATCGCCGGCATGGGCTGCCATATCGAGGCTTTTGGCTGCGCGAAGATCCTTCGGAATGGCGTCGCGGGCCGCCAGACGTTCGGTGCGCAATTGAGCCTTCAATTCCCTGGGCGTCATCTCAAATCCGGTCTCGTTATCCAGCGAACATAACTGCTTGCAGCTGGTGGCGACAGGTGAAAAGGGTCTATTCCTCGCCTGATTGCGCCTCGTCCTCGGGATGGGCGTAGGCGAGCTTCAGCATAATCTCCGATGCGTCGATGAGCGTCTTGCGCTCTTGCGAAGTCAGGCGTTCGTCCATCGCTTTTTCCAGCCAGGCGCGGCGAATGCCTATGTCCTCCGATAGTATGTTGCGGCCATGAGGGGTGATCGACAATTCGATCTCGCGGCGGTCAGCTTCGCTCCGCATGCGGCTGATCAGTCCGTCACGCTCAAGAGCGGCAATGATGCGGGTGACCGATTGCGGTTGCAAGCGCTCCTCGAGCGCGAGACGCCAGGCGGGCATAGGTCCCAACCGATGAAGAGTGCCAAGAATTGCGATGGTCGACAGGCTGTGCGGACTTTCGGACCGCGCGGCGCGCAGGCGGCGGCCGAGCAGCAGGACCGAACGCAGGATGAGTGTCGCGGGGGTGTCGTTGCTACTGGACATATAGTACGCACTGCGTATTATATTGCTCGAGCCCAATCCCTGGTTCGAGAGACGGTTGATGGAAAAGACACTCAATCACTTTGCCGGAGCCTTTCGCTGGTCGACTGAAAAGGAAGTGACGGCGATCGAAATCACCGTTTCCGCGCTCGCCATGGCCGTTCCGGCTCTGCTTGCCGCGAGAGGCCATCATACGGGGCTCGGCCTGATCGGTGGCATGGCGATGAGCGGAACGGTAGCGCACGGCAGACTGAGGACGCAAGCTGCGAGCGCAGGGGCTGCATTGCTGGTTTTGATGCTTGCAGCCGGGCTTGCCTGTGCACTCGCGCGGTTGGGCGGGGCGTGGCAGATCGCTCTGTTGCTGATCTCGGGGCTTGCCGGCGTCATCGGCGGGTTCGATCGGGCGATGGTCGCGGCTTCGATGCGCTATGTCTTCTATCTCGTGATGGTTGGCGGCATCGTCTCCACCACGACAGCAGATCCGTTGCTCATCTTTGCCATTGTCATTGGTGGGGCGCTTTTCGCTGTTGTCCTCCACTTGGCTATGGCCCTGGTCGTCGCGCATGTCCGCGGTCATGCGGTAGAGCAGGTTGAAGATGAACGCAAACCAACCGTCAGACAGAGATTCAACAGGTTACGGCGCTCTTTGGGGGAGCCGGCAGGCTGGCAATATCCCGTCCGGCTGGTTTCCTGCCTGGGCGCCGTTTCGCTCATCCACCGGTTCTTTTCCGATCATGACGTTCACTGGGCGGCACTGGCGTTGGTGTTGTTAATTGAGCGGCGGCCGGAACGTTTACCGCTGAAGACGACGCAAAGAGTGATCGGCGTTATCTTCGGTGTCTGCTGCGCGGGGTCGCTGTCGTTTCTAACCTTGCCGAGCTGGGCTGATGTGCTCGTCGTCGCCGTGCTCGGCGGCGCCAGGCCCTTCCTGCGGGTCAGGAATTATCTGGCTTATTCGATCGTGATGACGCCGCTGATGATGATGGCGATGGGAACCGCCGATCATGCCCTGCCGACCTCAGCACTGCTGGACCGGCTATTTGCAACTGTCTTTGCCGCCTGCCTTGTGCTGCTCGTCAACCAGGTAACGATCCATTTTCTGCCTCAGAYGGCGGCGCCCAAGGCTTAGACGACGATGCTTGAAGGAATGGCCGCCGTGGGTACCGCAGCCGACAGGCCGGTCACGGCTGATTGCGCTGCTCCGATCGCACCTTCGGCGGCAGTATCGCGGTTCTTCTCGCGCAGATCGCGCATGGCCTTTTCGAGGATCTGTTTCAGTTCGCGGACGATGGATTTGAATTCTTCCATCGTCTGGCGGTCATCGGCGGAAATTGTCGATGATTTCGGACCGTCATCGACGGTTTCCTGATAGGCTTTGCGGGCATGAGCAGCGCCATCCATTTCCGCAGTGTTCGTGCCGTCTTCGGCTGCTTCAGCGGTCGTCGCGGCATCTTGCGGTGTCTCGGTAGAAGCCGTTGCGTCGCTTGCAACAGCGCCGGCCGTTGCACTCGCGGTGGTGCCCGTCGTGGTGGCGGCGGAAGCTGATGTAGCTGCCGCGCCGGTCGCAGCACTTGGGGCGGACGAGCCGCCGGTTGCAACGGCTGAGGCGAATTCGGAGGCTGCCGCGCCGACCTTGCGCGCGAGTTCAGCGGCAAGACGCGCAATCACTTCAGGCGGGAAGCCGGYCGTTTTCAGCGCCTGAAGCTCCTGCTTGGCTTCCTCAAGCTTGCGCTGGGCGCGGCTTTTCGCATCGTCGGCGGAGCTAGCCAGCGAATTACGCGCCTGCTCCAGCGCCAGCGACTGCCGCTGGATCTTCAATACGCCGGCATCGGGCTCATCGCTCGTGGACGAAACGCCGGATTGTGCCGGTTGGGTGCCACGCAGAAGAATGGACGCCGAAACGGTTGCGAGCTGCATAATATACCCCCGATTACATTTGGGGCGCACTTTGCCAGATCAGACTTGCGTGGAACTGGGCCGCGGAACCGTTTGTTTCTCGGCCAATTGCCGCATTGTCTGCTCGAAAAGGGGCATGCCCCCGGGCTTCCAGCCGAGCGCGCGGATTTTGTCCGTATTCATGACGCAAAGGCCTGCCTTGTCCGCTGCCTCGGGCAGCGGGAATGGACAGTCGGCGTGATGCCGGATCGGTGAAAGAATATCCCTCGTATCAGCGGCGATATCGGAGACGTTGAAAACTTCCCCGGAGATCCGGGCGCTTTCTGTTTCCAGCATCAGCCGCACGGCACGACCGAGATCGCGACCATGCACTTCGGTTCCCGCGCGCGGTAAAACCGGCCGGCCGCTCAGATAGTCATCGATCAATCGATCCCATTTGCCTGGAGAATTATCACCGTAGACGCCGGTTGCCCGCAGGCTTGCTCCTGTAAAGCCTGGGCCGGAGAGATGGGCGAGCGCCCGCTCCGCATCGAGCTTGACCTGTCCGTAAAGAGTTTCAGGCGTGGCGGGCATGGTCTCGAAAAGCTCGGTACCCGGTGCATGTTCGCCATAGGCCGCACGGGTGGAGATGAAGATGCAACGGCGGGTGCCCGCACGCTTTGCCTCTTCGAAGAGCTTTACGGTGCCGTCGAGGTTCAGGCGTCGAAATGTCTTCGGGTCATTGCCTTCGCCGCCGCGATATTTTCCGTCGAGGTGGCTGAAGGCGGCATGCACGAAGAAATAGGCATCATCGAAGGCGCCGATATCATCTTCGTCCGGATCGAGCGTAAGCGGGGCAAAATCAACCGGACGGGAGAAGGCCGGGGGAAGCGGCGCGCGTCGTCCGCCGATAATCACCTGATATCCAGCGGAAAGCAGCTCTTCGACGATATAACGTCCGACAAGGCCCGTTCCGCCTGATACCAGTACTTTCATGCCGCCTCATCCGGATTGGCCAGGGATGCAATCTCCGGCACGTGGCTGTCAGTATGGAAACAATGCCACAAATCGATCAAGGGTTGTAGCCCCGCCGCCTTCGGATGATCTTTTTCCCAAGGTTTTTCATACTGATAGTGCAGGATCGAAATGCTCTTCCAATCCCACAGGGCCGGCATGGTGAACCAGACATATTGCAGCATGTTGAAATAGACCGGCAGGCCGTGCCAATCGGGAAAGAAGGTTTCGAGAAAGGTCTGATCGGTGCGCCGCCAAAAGATCTCGGGCTGATCCAGAAGCTCCAGCATTCTCCTGAATGTCTCTTCTGACGGACGGGCGACGAAGACGCCTGAGTTCATGCGACGGAAGTCGGCGAGGCTTTCATAGACATTGGGCGCCGCGGAGAATTCCGGGTAGGCGAAGAGCTTGTCGACGTTCTTCAGCACGATCGCGTCGGCATCGATGAAGACGCAGCGCTCGTATTCGACAAGCTGCCAGAGGCGCAGCTTGCAAAAATTGTCGAGCGGCGAATGAAAGGCCGGCTTGCGGCCTTTGGTGAAAGGCGCTGCGGCGTGGAGATTGCCGCGTGCATGGCGCTCGTTGAAGGCATCCGACAGCGGCAGATGCTCGACTTCGATCAACCGGCAGCCGAGAGCGTCCAGCGATGAGAGGGCAGCCGCATCGACACCGCCCGTATGCAGGATGACGATTGCGGCTTCCGTGCCAGTGCGGCGCAGCGACTTTGCCAGCGCTGTCGCGCCCATGGCGTAATCGGCGTTGGTGACGAGACTGACATAAGCGAAGTGAGGTGCAGAAGTCATGAATGCAGGGTGCTTTCCTGAACGGCTTCGCTCCTGCGGGGCCGTTGCTTCGCGGAGAAAGCGCCCCTCATGATACGGACTTCAGCCGCTTGCCTTCCGGGTCGTGATTGATCGTCGCGGCGATATCCTTCGTCCAGGCGGAGACGGCCGGGACGCGGGAGCGGTCGACGCGGTAGGCGAATTTCTTGGCGACGTCGACGATCTCGTCCAGCAGGCCGGTCTGCAGGGTGATCGGGTTGAGGCCAAGGCCCAGAAACTTGTCGTTCTTGACGACCAGATCATTCTCCGCAGCTTCCTTGCGCGGATTCGGCAACCAGACGATTTCGGAGCCGCTCATCCTGGCGATCATCTCGGCGAGATCGCGCACACGATGGGTCTCGGTCATCTGGTTGAAGATCTCGACCCGCGAGCCACGGGCAGGCGGGTTCTTCAGCGCCAGCTCGATGCAGCGCACGGAATCCTGAATATGGATGAAGGCGCGCGTCTGGCCTCCGGTGCCGTRGACCGTCAGCGGATAGCCGATGGCGGCCTGAATGAGGAAGCGGTTCAGCACGGTGCCGTAGTCACCATCATAATCGAAGCGGTTGATGAGCTGCGGATGGCGGCGCGTCTGTTCGGTATGCGTGCCCCAGACGATGCCTTGATGCAGATCCGTGATCCTGAGACCATCATTCTTGGCATAGAACTGGAAAAGCAGCTGATCCAGGCACTTCGTCATGTGGTAGATCGAGCCGGGATTGGACGGATAGAGAATTTCCTGGGAAGCCGTTTCGCCATCCATCGTTTCGATGCCGACGGGGAGATAACCTTCTGGAATGGCTGCGCCGACTGTCGAATAGCCATAGACGCCCATGGTGCCCAAGTGGACGAGATGCGCATCGAGCTGCAGCTCGACCAACGCATTCAGGAGATTGTGCGTGGCGTTGACATTGTTGTTAACAGTGTAATTCTTGTGGCGGTCGCTTTTCATCGAGTAGGGGGCGGCGCGCTGTTCGGCGAAATGGATGATCGCGTCCGGTCGGTTTTCCGCGAGCCACTTCTTGAGCAGCTCATAGTCGCGGGCGAGGTCGATCAGATTGAAATGGATGCGGCGGCCGGTTTCTGCATGCCAGATGCGCGTGCGCTCTTGTATCGAGTCCATCGGGGTCAGCGACTGGACACCGAGTTCCGTATCGATCCAACGGCGGGAGAGATTATCGAGGATGTGAACATCATGGCCGGCATCGGAGAGATGCAGTGAGGTTGGCCAACCGATGAAACCGTCTCCGCCCATCACCGCAATCTTCATTCCACTGGCTCCTCATCGGTTGCTTCCTAACGGGGATAGTTAGGAAATATGACAATTGTTCAATGCTTGCCTGTCGAGAGATGTTGCGTCAAAGAGGGCCGGAAAGTTTGGAGAAAATTATGGCGGAATACGGCTTTTCTATTTCCGGCGAACTCGTCGAGGCGGGTCATCGACTCGTCCAGCGGGTCTACTACGAAGATACGGATTTCTCCGGTCTGGTCTATCACGCCCGTTATCTCCATTTTCTCGAACGCGGTCGCACTGACTATCTGCGGTGTCTCGGTGTCGAGCAGCGTGAACTCGTCAATGCCGATGAGGAAGGGCTCGTTTTCGTCGTTCATCGGATGGAGATCGACTTCAAGACACCCGCCCGCATGGATGACATTCTGACCGTGCTGACCCATACCGAGAAAGCCGGCGGTGCCAAGATGGTGCTCAACCAAGAAATCCGTCGTGACGACACGCTGCTGATAGCCGCCAAGGTCATCATTGCCGTGATCAACGCCAAGGGCCGGCCGCGCCGGTTGCCGGAGGCGCTGGCCAGACAGATGCTCATTCCCGAGACCTGAAAAGACCGATGCGTGCCTGCGATTTTGCGGCCTCTAACTGGCCGAATCGAGGGCTTGTAAAAACTTGAATTTTATGTGAAGGAATTTCCGCGCTGCAAGATAGCGCTGTGTTCGGCAACCGGACAATGTACCGGTCAAGTTAATCCAGGAACAAAATCTCCCGCGATATTCCTGCTGTCATAGTCTGGCACTAACGATCTATTAACCATAATGGTGTCTTACTCGTGGAGTCGGAGTTTGTGCGACGCACGCCTTCCTTTGACCAAATTTGACGGCAAGAAGGCGGATGAAGAGCTTGGAAGCTTGACCAGGGCTTTGGGCGGCGGCCGCCAGACATTCTTGCGTGATCACTTCGTGCCGCCCGGTCAAGCGCCGGGCGTTTGGATTCGGGGATTTTGGATCTATGGAACAAGTAGGATTGGCAGCAGCCACGACCGACGTCAGCCTCTGGTCGCTTTTCATGCAGGCCGGCATCGTCGTCAAGCTGGTCATGCTCGGCCTTATCGCCGCTTCGGTGTGGACCTGGGCTATCGTCATCGACAAATACCTGGCTTACGGCCGTGCCCGTCGCCAGTTCGACAAGTTCGAGCAGGTCTTCTGGTCGGGCCAGTCGCTGGAAGAACTCTACCGGACGCTTTCCGAGCGCAACAATACGGGCCTGGCGGCGATCTTCGTCGCGGCGATGCGCGAATGGAAGAAGTCCTTCGAGCGCGGCGCGCGTTCGCCGATCGGTCTGCAAATGCGTATCGACCGCGCCATGGACGTGACGCTCGCCCGTGAATCCGAATATCTCTCGGCGCGCCTCGGCTCGCTTGCGACGATTGGTTCGGCTGGTCCCTTCATCGGCCTGTTTGGTACTGTCGTCGGTATCATGACCTCGTTCCAGGCGATCGCCGGTTCGAAGTCCACCAACCTTGCCGTCGTGGCACCCGGTATCGCGGAAGCGCTCCTCGCAACCGCCATCGGCCTCGTCGCCGCTATCCCGGCGGTTATCGCCTACAACAAGTTCTCCGCCGACGCCGGCAAGCTCTCGGGTCGCATGGAAGGCTTTGCGGACGAATTCTCCGCCATCCTTTCGCGCCAGATCGACGAGAAGCTGCAGCCGCGCCAGGCGGCCCAGTAACGGAGTAGACGACCATGGGTATGGCTGTAGGCGGCAATAGCGGAGGAGGCGGCGGACGCCGCCGCCGCGGTGGCCGCAACAAGGGAGTTATCTCCGAAATCAACGTGACGCCGCTCGTCGACGTCATGCTCGTGCTGCTCATCATCTTCATGGTGGCGGCCCCGATGATGACGGTCGGCGTGCCGATCGATCTGCCGGAAACGCAGGCCAAGGCACTGAATTCCGAGACGCAGCCGATCACGATTTCGGTCAAGAACAGCGGCGAAGTCTATCTGCAGGAAACGCCGATCCCGGCTGAGGAAATCGCTGCGAAGCTCGAGGCGATCGCCACCACCGGTTACAACGAGCGCATCTTCGTGCGCGGCGATGCGACTGCGCCTTATGGCGTGATTGCTGACGTCATGGCCCGCATCCAGGGCGCGGGCTTCAAGAATATCGGCCTCGTGACGCAGCAGAAGAAGGACCAGTAACGCTCAAGATGAAGACCAGCGTCGTCACATCTGCGGTTCTGCACGGGCTGGTGCTTACCTGGGCGCTGGTGTCGCTGGGCGCTCCGGAATCCTTCAAGGTGGAGGATTTCGAGGCAATGCCGGTCGACCTCGTGCCGGTGGAATCCATCACGCAGATGCAGCAGGGCGATAAGAAGGCTCCGAAGAAGGAGACTTCCGCGCCCGTGCCGACGACGCGGCCACCGATCCCACAGCCGGCGGAAAATGCCGGTGACAACAATGTCGATCTGAAGACGCCGCCCCTTCCGAATGCAAAGCCGAGTAACAGCGAGGCTGCTGCTGCAAATTCGAGCGACAAGCCTCAGCCGCAGATCGATCCCAAGCCGAACGATGTCAAGGAAGTCAACAAGGAAGAGACTGACGTCGAGCAACCGAAGGAGGTTGCTTCCATTCCCCAGACCAAGCCGGTGGACGTGACGCCGCCGAAGCCCGTGGAGAAGCCGCCGGAAGAGCAGGCGAAGCCTGAAGAGCCGCCAAAGCCGGATGCGGAAGCATTGCCAGACAAAGTGCCGACGCCTGTCGTCAAGCCGCAGGTGAAGCCGCCGGAGCAGAAGCCGGCCGAAAAGCCGCCGGAGAAGACCCCGGACCAGCCGAAAGCCGCGGAAGCGCCGACGGACAAGAAGAAGGCTGACAAGAAGCAGGAAGTGGCGAAATCGGCTTCCTCGATGAAGAGCGACTTCAATGCCGACGAGATTTCGGCGTTGCTGAACAAGACCGACCCTTCCGCCGGTGGCGCCAAACGCTCGACGCAAGAGGCATCGCTAGGCGCAAAGAAGAGCAACGGCGGCACTTCGCTTAGTCAGAGCGAGATTGATGCTGTGCGCGGTCAAATCTCCGGTAACTGGACGGTTGTTTCCGGATTGGCTGGCGCCAGCGAGGTTCGTCTTCAGGTTCGTGTTCAGCTTGATCAGGCCGGTAACGTTGTTGGCGATCCAGAGGTCATTGCGACGGGCGGGCCAGACTCAACACGTCAAGCGCTCAAGAGCAGCGTCTACCGCGCTGTCATGAAATCATCCCCTCTCAAAAATTTGCCGGCGGACAAATATGAGGGAGAAAACGGCTGGAACGAGATGGTTCTCAACTTCGATGCCAGCGATTTGGGGATTTAAGTGTCGAAGAACCTGTTCCATTTCGCGAAGGTTTTCGGGATATACGCGGTGCTGACAGGGTTGATCCTTGGCCTCGCATTTCCCTTCAATGCAAGTGCCGAGACGGCTAATCGCCGAAACAGCAACGCAAATTCGCTGGTTCTCAGCGTGGCTGAAACTAAGGCGGTGGTAAGCGCGATCCAACGTCAATTCATTGTCGACAGCCGCCTGAAAGACATCGGCAGCGTGCGTTTAATGATCCACATAAAGCTAGCCAGAGACGGGCAGATCGTAGGCAACCCTGATGTGCAGGTCACCGGTGGCAGTGAGCGTGCGCAGAAAAGTCTTACTGATGCCGCCCTTCGCGCGGTTCGTCGCGCAGCTCCTTTTACGATGCTTCCGAAAGATAAATACGATGTCTGGAAGGAAGTTGCTTTCAACTTCGACACCAGCGCTCTTACCCAATAAGATGCTGAAAGGCTTGTTTGATATGGTCAAGTGTTCCCTCATTCGCGCCCTGATGGTCGTTGCCGGCCTAGTTGGAGTCGCCGCCTTCACGACTCCAGCGATTGCGCGTGTCGAGATCAACATCAACAAGGGTAACATCCAGCCGCTGCCGATTGCCGTGACGGATTTCCTTCAGGGCGATATGGGTGCGCAAGTCTCGCAAGTCATCGCTGCCGATCTCCAGCGCTCCGGTTTGTTTGCGCCCATTAACAAATCCGCCTTCATCGAGAAGATTTCCAATCCGGACGCCTCGCCGCGTTTCGAGGACTGGAAGGTCATCAATGCTCAGGCATTGGTCACCGGTCGCGTTACCCAGGAAGCGGATGGCCGTCTTCGCGCCGAGTTCCGTCTGTGGGACACGTTCGCCGGTCAGCAGATGACTGGCCAGCAGTTCTACACGCAGCCGGAGAATTGGCGTCGTGTCGCCCACATCATCGCAGATGCGATCTACAAGCAGATCACCGGCGAGGAGGGGTATTTCGATACGCGTGTCGTTTTCGTTTCGGAATCCGGCACCAAGCAACAGCGCAAGCGCCAGCTTGCCATCATGGACCAGGATGGCTTCAACGTGCGCATGCTGACTGACGGCAGCGACCTCGTTCTGACGCCGCGCTTCTCGCCAAGCCGGCAGGAAGTGACCTACATGTCCTTCGCAAACCAGCAGCCGCGCGTCTATCTGCTGCAGCTTGAAACCGGGCAGCGCGAAGTGGTCGGCAACTTCCCGGGCATGACCTTCTCGCCGCGCTTCTCTCCCGATGGCCAGAAGGTCATCATGAGCCTGCAGCAGGAAGGCAACTCGAACATCTACACGATGGATCTGCGTTCGCGTACGACGACCCGCCTGACATCGACGGCCGCGATCGACACTTCGCCCTCCTATTCGCCCGACGGCAATCGCATCGCCTTCGAAAGTGACCGCGGCGGACAGTCGCAGATCTACGTCATGAATGCCGATGGTTCGGGCCAGACCCGAATCTCCTTCGGTGACGGCAGGTACTCGACGCCGGTCTGGTCGCCACGCGGCGATCTGATCGCTTTCACCAAGCAGTCGGGCGGCAAATTCTCGATCGGCGTCATGAAGCCGGATGGTTCGGGTGAACGTATCCTGACCACGGGTTTCCACAATGAAGGTCCGACCTGGGCGCCGAATGGTCGCGTCATAATGTTCTTCCGTCAGGCAGCAGGTGCGGGTGGCCCGCAGCTCTATTCGATCGACCTGACGGGCTACAATGAGCAGGCGATCAAGACACCGGCCTATGGTTCGGACCCGGCCTGGTCGCCGCTTCTTGAGTAGTGGACGAGCGGAAATTCGCCTTCATGTCGCCGCAAAGTCCTGAAAATGGGCGATGCAGGGACAAATCAACGAATCGTTAACCATAATCTTTGATGGCCGGTTAACCGAGTGCGGTTACTGTCCGGAAACCCTGATTGAAGTCGCAAGGAGACCCGGCCATGAGCCGAATTCACACCCCGGCAATGAGCCGCATGCAGAATTTCGCCCGCAACCCCGTCATGATCGCACTTGTTGCCGGGCTCGCTCTTGCGAGCTGCGCCAACAAGAAGAATGGCGTGCCGAACAGCGCCGGTGAACTCGGCCTCGGTGCCGGCGCAGCAACGCCGGGCTCCGCTCAGGACTTCACGGTCAATGTCGGCGACCGCATCTTTTTCGACACCGACTCCACGTCGATCCGCGCCGATGCTGCCCAGACGCTCGACCGTCAGGCACAGTGGCTCGGTCGTTATCCGAACTACCAGGTTACGGTCGAAGGTCATGCCGACGAACGTGGTACGCGCGAATATAACCTTGCTCTCGGCGCTCGCCGCGCTGCAGCCACCAAGGATTATCTCGCCTCGCGCGGCGTTCCGGCCCAGCGCCTGAAGACGATCTCCTACGGCAAGGAACGTCCGGTTGCTGTCTGCGATGATATTTCCTGCTGGTCGCAGAACCGCCGTGCGGTCACCGTTCTCGGTGGCGCAGGCATGTAATTCACGGCCAAAGCCGGAATTTGACGAGGCGGCCTCTTGCGGGCCGCCTTTTCTTTTTGACCACACTTTGGCCAGACTCCGTTGCTTTTTGAAAGCAATTGGAAAAATCTCCTGTTCGTGCCATCGGGGCGCGAAGAATCACTGGGACAGGACGATACAAATGAAGAAACTAGTCGTCGCAGGCATGCTGTGCCTTGCGGCCGTGACCGGGAGCGAACGAGCGGCGTATTCCGCTTCGTTCTTCGGCTTGCACATCGGCGGCCAATCCGCAGAACAGAGCCAGCCGGCAGCGCCGGTCGTCAACGTGCAGAGCAGCGGAGCGGAAGTCCGCATCCAGCAGATGGAAGACCAGATGCGGCAGCTGAACGGCCGTATCGAGGAAATGAGCTTTCAGCTCCTCCAGATGCAGGAGACGATCCGCAAGCAGCAGGAAGACAATGAATTCCGCTTCCAGCAGCTTGAAAAGACGGGCGGCGGTGCAAGTGGTGGCGGTGCGGCCAAGACGCCGGTGAAGAAGAGCGAAGCAGACGTTGCTCCTCCGGCATCAGGTGGGGGCGACGATATCGCCAAGGTCATTCAAGCCCCACAGGGAGCCGAAACGGCTCCCTCCACCGACGTACCCGCCAATGAAGGCCTCGGCCAGCCGCCGCGTGAGCTCGGCTCCATGGATTTCGACCAGAACGGCAATCCTATGGGCAATACCATGAACAAGAATGCGACTGTCGGTTCCGCGCCGCTGCCGGATGCCGGGGCGCCGCAGCAGACTGCTTCGCTCGGCAGCGAGGGCGATCAGTACAGGGCTGCCTATGGCCATGTGCTTTCCGGCGACTATGGCACGGCTGAGCAGGAATTTACGCAGTATATTTCCCGTTATCCGAACAGCTCGCGGGCTGCGGATGCCAATTTCTGGCTCGGCGAGGCGCTTTATTCGCAGGGCAAGTTCAACGAATCTGCGAAGACCTTCCTGAACGCCCATCAGAAATATGGCACATCCGAGAAGGCGCCTGAGATGTTGCTGAAGCTCGGCATGTCGCTTGCCGCACTCGACAATACCGATACTGCCTGTGCGACGCTCCGCGAAGTCAGCAAGCGGTACCCGAAGGCATCCCGCGCCGTCATAAATAAGGTCGCGAGCGAACAGAAGCGTCTCGCCTGCTAAGGTCTTCCGGCTTGTTTCCGGAGGACCT
The DNA here is from genome assembly GCF_056396805.1 of Rhizobium sp. 05N49. Classification (NCBI taxonomy): domain Bacteria; kingdom Pseudomonadati; phylum Pseudomonadota; class Alphaproteobacteria; order Hyphomicrobiales; family Rhizobiaceae; genus Rhizobium; species Rhizobium sp. 05N49. The sequence goes on along the minus strand of NZ_JBFTME010000026.1, from coordinate 65,148 downwards.
GATGTCTCCCGAAGCGGCAATTGGCCGTTTCCTCACTTCGCTGAAGACGCCCGCGCGCATTCTTGTCGCGATCTCAGGGGGCAGCGATTCTACCGGCCTGCTTCTTCTGCTCTCCGAGGTGCTGAAGGCCACACCCAACGCTCGAATTTCCCTTTTTGCTGCGACCGTCGATCATGCGTTGCGCAACGGATCTGCAGATGAGGCGCGCGACGTCGCARCCCTCTGTGGGTCACTTGGCATTCCGCACAACACCGTGGTCTGGCAAGGCGAAAAACCGAAGACCGGCATCATGGCCGCCGCACGTGAGGCGCGCTACGGCCTGCTGGCCGAGGCGGCGGAAGCGCTTGGAGCCGATCTCATCGTCACCGGACATACAGCCGACGATCAACGCGAAACGCTGGAGATGCAGGGCAAGCGAGCCGAGCAGCTTTCGACCGGCATTGCGGATGCTGTGCTCTTTGACCGGCGCTTCTGGATCCTGCGGCCGCTTCTCTTCTCCAGCCGGGCCGATATCCGTCGCTTCCTCAGCACGCGCGGCGTGCGCTGGATAGACGATCCCAGCAACGAGGATATGAAATACGAGCGCGTGCAGACGCGCCGGCAACTTTCGCTGAATACGGGCGCAGAAACGGACGTCGGCGCTGCTGCGCAACGGCGGCTGGCATATTCGTCCAGCGGAGCTGAATGGCTGGACAGCTATTTCCGGCTTCATGGCGGCTTGCTCGGACAGGTGATACCCGACGGATTGAGACAAGATCCTGCCGTTTTCGCCTATACACTCGGCCGTCTGACGGCAGTTTTCGGTGGCCAGCCATTCGTGCCGGGGAGGGTGCAGATGGAGCGGCTTCTTGCATTCGCGGCCAATGGCAAGCCCGGGCGAATGACCGTTGGCAGGGTGGTATTCGATCTCAGGCGTGACGGGCTTTATCTGGCGCGAGAGAGCCGGGGGATCCTGCCCCTCAAGCTTCAGCCAGGAGAGACCGGGGTCTGGGACGGCCGGTTTTTTGTGCGCAATGGGTCGACAGCCGTCGTTCATGTCGATGCGGCTCACGCCATCGACATCGACGAAGGCAGTTCCACACGGTTTCCCAAGGGTGCATGGAAGCGAGCAATGGCTTCAGCGCCGGCCTTATCGGCCCACTGCGCGCCTCTATCGGCGGAATTTGGCAGGTTGGTCGAGGTGACGCCGCATTTTGCCCCCTTCGACCGCTTTTTGACACGATTTGACTTCACCTTTGCCGACAGGCTTTCGGCAGTTTTCTCGAGGGCGCCCTATGCGGAGCCGCCTTTAAGAAGTATTGACGGAAAAACGATCTGACAGAGTGGATCGCCTTGGCAATGGCTTGGCGCAACCCTATGTTAGAGACCAAATATGACGGCCGCCATGAGGCGACTGTTCCAGTGCTGGGGAGTTCAATGAACCCTAACTTACGTAATTTCGCCTTGTGGGCGATCATAGCGCTTCTGCTGATCGCCCTCTTCAGTATGTTCCAGACGGCTCCGGCGCAGACGGGTTCGCGTGAAGTCCCTTATTCGCAGTTCCTGCGTGAGGTCGATGCGGGTCGCGTGAAGGATGTCGTGGTCACCGGCAACAGGCTGACCGGAACATATCTGGAAAACAACAATACCTTCCAGACCTATTCGCCTGTCATCGACGATAGTCTGCTGGATCGCCTGCAGTCCAAGAATGTCGCCGTCACTGCGCGCCCGGAAACCGATGGTTCCTCCGGCTTCCTGAGCTATTTGGGAACGTTGCTGCCGATGCTCCTGATCCTCGGCGTCTGGCTGTTCTTCATGCGGCAGATGCAGGGCGGTTCGCGCGGCGCGATGGGCTTCGGCAAGTCTAAGGCCAAGCTTCTGACCGAAGCGCATGGTCGTGTAACCTTTGATGACGTCGCCGGTGTTGACGAAGCCAAGCAGGACCTGGAAGAAATCGTAGAATTTCTGCGCGACCCGCAGAAGTTCCAGCGTCTAGGCGGCAAGATCCCGCGCGGCGTGCTGCTCGTCGGCCCTCCGGGTACTGGTAAGACCTTGCTTGCCCGCTCTGTCGCCGGCGAAGCCAATGTTCCGTTCTTCACCATTTCCGGTTCTGACTTCGTTGAAATGTTTGTCGGTGTCGGTGCAAGCCGCGTCCGCGACATGTTCGAGCAGGCCAAGAAGAATGCGCCCTGCATCATCTTCATCGACGAAATCGATGCCGTCGGTCGCCATCGTGGCGCCGGTCTCGGCGGCGGTAACGATGAACGCGAACAGACGCTGAACCAGCTTCTCGTCGAGATGGACGGCTTCGAAGCCAATGAAGGCATCATCCTGATCGCTGCGACCAACCGTCCCGATGTTCTCGATCCGGCACTCTTGCGTCCGGGCCGTTTCGACCGCCAGGTCGTCGTTCCGAACCCAGACATCGTCGGCCGTGAGCGTATCCTCAAGGTTCATGCCCGCAATGTTCCGCTGGCGCCGAATGTCGATCTCAAGGTTCTGGCTCGCGGTACGCCCGGTTTCTCCGGTGCCGACCTGATGAACCTCGTCAACGAAGCTGCCCTGATGGCTGCGCGCCGCAACAAGCGTGTCGTCACCATGCAGGAATTCGAAGACGCCAAGGACAAGATCATGATGGGCGCCGAGCGCCGCTCTTCGGCCATGACCGAGGCGGAAAAGAAGCTCACCGCCTATCACGAGGCCGGTCACGCGATTACCGCGTTGAACGTCGCCGTCGCCGATCCGCTGCACAAGGCAACGATCATTCCGCGCGGCCGTGCACTCGGCATGGTCATGCAGCTTCCCGAGGGCGACCGCTACTCGATGAGCTACAAGTGGATGATCTCGCGCCTGTGCATCATGATGGGCGGTCGCGTTGCCGAAGAACTGACGTTCGGCAAGGAGAACATCACGTCTGGTGCTTCGTCCGACATCGAGCAGGCGACCAAGCTTGCCCGTGCGATGGTGACCCAGTGGGGCTTCTCGGACGAGCTCGGCCAGGTTGCCTATGGCGAAAACCAGCAGGAGGTCTTCCTAGGGCATTCGGTTTCGCAGTCGAAGAACGTTTCTGAAGCGACCGCGCAGAAGATCGACAACGAAGTGCGCCGTCTGATCGACCAGGCCTATCGGCAGGCCAGGGACATCCTGACCGAAAAGCACGACGAGTTCGTGGCTCTTGCCGAAGGCTTGCTCGAATACGAGACGCTGACCGGCGAGGAGATCAAGGCGCTGATCCGTGGCGAAAAGCCGGCGCGCGATCTTGGCGATGATTCGCCTCCGAGCCGCGGTTCGGCTGTTCCGAAGGCCGGTGTGCGCCCAGCTTCCAAGGGTGATGAACCCGAGGGCGGGCTGGAACCGCAGCCCCACTGAATTTGAACAGGATTTTTCCTAAAAGGCCGGATTTCCACAGGGAATCCGGCCCTTTTAATATTAGTAACAGGATATAATCAGTTTTCTTGGTAATTTACGTGCCGGGTACGCGGTTTTGTGGCATTCCGCTGACTAAAGACGAACTTGGATCAAGGTTTCAGGTCCAACACCAATCTTTGGATCCAGGTTCTTGCTTGAGAATGCATGAGCTTCCACGGCGCGCGGAAAGCGCAGGAGTGCATATGAAAAGACGCTATTTTGGGACGGACGGCATTCGAGGCGAAGCCAACATCTTCCCCATGACACCGGACCTTGCAATGCGGGTCGGCATTGCTGCAGGGACAATTTTTCGCAACGGCGCCCACCGTCATCGTGTGGTGATCGGCAAGGACACGCGCCTCTCGGGATACATGCTGGAGAACGCCCTCGTGGCCGGCTTCACCGCGGCTGGATTGGACGTCTTCCTGCTCGGTCCTATCCCGACGCCAGCGGTTGCCATGCTGACGCGCTCATTGCGCTGCGATATCGGGGTGATGATTTCGGCTTCGCACAATCCGTTCCAGGATAACGGTATCAAGCTTTTCGGTCCTGATGGTTACAAGCTCTCCGATGATATCGAAGCGCAGATCGAGGACTTGCTCGACAAGGATCTATCGGGGCAGCTCGCCAAGGCCGAAGAAATCGGCCGAGCCAAGCGCGTCGATGGCGATATCTATCGCTATCTCGAGCACGTCAAACGCACCTTGCCGCGCGATGTGACCTTGCAGGGTCTGCGCGTTGCCGTCGACTGCGCCAACGGTGCAGCCTACAAGGTCGCGCCTGCCGTTCTCTGGGAGCTCGGCGCCGACGTGGTGACGATCGGCAACGATCCGAACGGTACGAACATCAACCTGAACTGCGGTTCTACCAACCCGGTCGCCCTGCAGAAGAAGGTTGACGAAGTGCGCGCCGATATCGGCATTGCGCTCGACGGCGATGCGGACCGTGTCATCATCGTTGATGAGAACGGCTCGATCGTCGATGGCGATCAGTTGATGGCCGTCATCGCCGAAAGCTGGGCCGAGAGCCAGCAGCTGCGCGGCAGCGGCATTGTTGCGACCGTCATGTCCAATCTCGGTCTCGAGCGCTTCCTCGAGGACAAGGGTCTCGGCCTTGCCCGAACGAAGGTCGGCGACCGCTATGTCGTCGAGCATATGCGTCAGCACAATTACAATGTCGGCGGCGAGCAGTCCGGCCACATCGTGCTTTCCGACTATGGCACGACCGGTGACGGTCTCGTTGCTGCGTTGCAGATCCTTGCCGCGGTCAAGCGCACCGGCAAGACAGTCAGCGAAGTCTGCCGCCGGTTCGAGCCGGTGCCGCAGCTTCTGCGCAATGTCCGCATTTCCGGCGGCAAGCCGCTGGAGGATCTGCAGGTGGTGAAGGCAATTGCCGATGCGGAGGCCGAGCTTTCCAAGAACGGCCGCCTCGTCATCCGCCCCTCCGGCACGGAGCCGCTGATCCGCGTCATGGCAGAAGGCGACGACCGCGCGCAGATCGAGCGTATCGTCAACGATTTGATCGGCACGATTTCGAGCGTGCGCAACGCCGCCTGAAAGCGACGCCGCAGGAAAAGCTAGAAGCCGGCCTCGTTGCCGGCTTTTTTGTTGCCGCCGGTCTATTGCACCGGTTCTATTGCTGTTGAGCCAGCCAGACCGTGTGGTTGCCGCAGGCCGGGTCTTCAGCCTTGTGGGCGACAATCTCAAAGCCGTGTTCCGCAAGCAGGCTCCGATATTCGTCCGGGCTGAGGCTACTATGATAGAGGGGCTCGCCGACGAAGACGCCCATCGCTTCGCCATGCGCGGGACCGCTGGTGAACATCAGCGCCGTTCCCGGTTTCGAATGCGCGCGAAACAGTGCGAACATGCGCCGCTGGCCTTCGAAAGTCAGGTGGAAGAAGCTGTCCCAGGCGATGAGCCCATCGAAATTTCTGCCAAGCGAAAGATGGCGCATGTCCGCGACCTGCCAATCGGCGTTTGGAAAGCGCGCCTTGCACATGTCGATCAGGCTCGGTGACGAATCGATGCCGGTCACGGCATAGCCGTTTTCGATGAAATGCCGCGCGAGGGGTTCGCCGGAACCGCATCCGATATCGACGATCGACCCGCCTTGCGGAATCAGTGCTGTGAAGCGATCAAGCCAGCTCCGTTCAAAAAGAGTTTTGCCACGACTGCTATCCCAGAGCTTGGCGTGTCGTTCATAGAGGTCGGGAATGATGTCGGCGGCTTGCCTGTTGTTCTGCATTTGCTGGCTGATCCTGCGGAAAAATCTTCGATCTGTCTTAGTGGGTTCAATGCCGGAAGAACATGGGTGATGCGTTTGGCCTGGTCTTTGCGCATCTGCCGTTCGTGAATGTGAAGGTCGCGGGGGTTTTAGTTCAGCATCCTTCCGATCCAGGAAGTCGAAACAGGCAGATGGCCGACATTTACTTTTCGAGACGCGTTCTGCGCCGAATATTCACATTACTTCTTATGGTTAAGCAGCTTTTAACGTTTCCGATTCATTATCCATAAAAAGCATATCCGTTTTGGCGGCCTGCGCCGACGCAACCGACTGGAGTGAATCCATGAAACGAACTTTGTCCGGTATCTTCGCCGCGCTGTTGATCGCGTCGAATGCCTATTCTGCCGATCTTGCTCCGGTCGAACCCGTCCCGGAACAGCCGCCGGAAGTCGCGGTGACCGAATCGACCGGCTGGTATCTGCGCGGTGATATCGGTTATGCCTTTACCGATCTTCGTGGTGCGACTTTCTTCCAGGGAAGCAATGCTCTGGAAGCGGATTTCGATGACGCCGACCTCGACGATGCCTGGATGATCGGTGGTGGTGTCGGTTATCAGATCAACAACTATCTGCGCACTGATTTGACCTTTGACTACCTCACAAAGTCGGACTTCCGCGGTTCGACGGTTGGTGGCGGCGCTGCCTTCGGTGCCTGCGTGGTTGCATGTACTTCTACAGATGTATCGTCGATGACGGCCTATACACTGCTCGCCAACGCTTACGTCGATCTCGGCACCTACGCCTACTTCACGCCCTATGTCGGCGCCGGTATCGGTGGTTCCTACGTTAAGTGGAAGGATCTTCATAATGTCGCCTGCGCCGATGACGGCAGCGGTTGCGATGACGAAGTCGATCATGGCGGTCGTGGTGGCTGGCGCTTCAGCTACGCCCTCATGGCCGGTGCGTCGATCGACGTGACCTGCAACGTCAAGGCCGATGTCGGTTACCGCTATCTGCATATCAATGGCGGCAACATGTTCGGTTATAACGAAAACGGCGGCCCGGGCCGCGACCGTGGCGTCAACGTCCACGAAGCTCGCGTCGGTGCTCGTTACCTCTTCGGCGGCTGCGCCCAGCCGGTCGCCTATGAGCCGCCGGCAATTCCGCTGCAGCAGCCAGTCTACAAGTAAGGCCAATTTCAAGAATTATCGAAAGCCGTCCGCAAGGGCGGCTTTTTCGTTTCAGCTGACGTTTCTGGCCACCATTGCCAGAATGGTTTCGAAAAGTTCGCTTTCAGCCTGTCTGGCAGTGATCTCGCCGGTTGCCGCAGCATAGGAGAGAGTTTCGGCAGCGCCCAGCATTGCCCAAAGGCTGGCTGCGGCGATCGTCCCTGCGCCGACGAAAGGAGCAAGTACGGATCTGCATTGGTTCATGAAAACCACCTGGCACTCGTGCTTGACCTTTTCCAGCTCCGGTGAACTTGCCAGAGCGGCAATGACGTCGGGAATTTCACGCCCCTGCGTGAGAACGCAATCAATATACGAAGCCGCCATGACCTTGGCCTTGTCGCTCAGCGCCGGCCCGCTTTCGCGCAACGCAGTATCCATCAGCGCCGTCTGCCGATCATCGAATTCACGGTAAAGTTCCGCAAGCAGTCGCGGCCGGGTGCCGAAATGATCATAGACGACAGGCTTGGCGACGCCGGCTTGCTCGGCCAGTCGCCCCAGTGTCAGCGCCTCGGTGCCTTCTTCCCTGATCAATCGCCACGAGACATCCAGGAGTTGGCGATGACGGTCTTCTCTCGAAAGCCGGCGACGCGGGCGGAGAAGGGCGTGGTCGGGGTCGTTGTCGGCGCTTGACATTGTAACCTACGAAAAGTAACTTACCAAAGGTAGCTTACGAAAAGTATATAAGCGATCCGCTTTGACCGCAATCGCAATCAGGAGCTTTCGAGATGCATGCACTGATCGTTCTCGCCCATCCCGATTCCCACTCTCTCAGTCATGCCATTGCCGCAGGGATAGCCGAAGGCATAACGATGTTCGATGCCGGTAACTCCTTCGAAATTGCGGACCTGACGGAAGAGGCTTTCGATCCGAGATTCAACGAAGCCGATATCGCGGCTCATCGCCGGAAAGTCGAGGCACCTGCCGATGTCGCCGTCGAGCAGGCAAGGATCGATCGCGCCGATGCGCTTGTGTTGGTCTACCCTGTCTATTGGTGGTCCATGCCTGCCTTGATGAAGGGCTGGATCGATCGTGTTTTTGCCAATGGCTGGGCCTACGACGACATATCCGGCAAGGTTGTGAAAAAGCTTGGACATCTCTCCGTCCATCTCGTTGGTATTGGCGGTGCGGATGCGCGCACCTATGAGCGGCACGGCTATTTCAGCGCCATCAGGACGCAGATCGATCATGGAATTTTCGACTATTGCGGAGCTCTGTGATGACTTCGGAACTGCTTCTCGACTCGGATGCAGGCACTGGTGCCGTGCATATTGAGATGGCGTGCCGCATTGGCAGCAATGTCTTCAACGCAGCCGGTCGCGCGGCGAGCGGCGCAGCATAACCGGAAATGTGATCGCTGCTGCGGCAAAATAGCCTCCAGAAACGACATCACTCGCTTGACTATGACGGGCTTCGCCCATAAACACGGCGGCGGGACACTCCTCCCCAACGAGGAGCCATCTATCTGGAAGGGTAGCAATATGGCAAATACCGCAAAGCCGGACGTGCGTCCGCAAAATACTCATTTTTCTTCTGGCCCCTGCGCGAAACGTCCTGGTTGGACGCTCGAAGCTCTTTCCGACGCGGCCCTTGGCCGTTCGCATCGTGCGAAAGTCGGCAAGGTCAAGCTGAAGCAGGCCATCGATCTCACCCGTGAAATTCTGGAAGTGCCCGCGGATTACCGCATCGGCATCGTTCCTGCTTCCGACACCGGCGCCGTCGAGATGGCGCTCTGGTCGCTGCTCGGCGAGCGCGGCGTCGACATGGTCGCCTGGGAGAGCTTCGGTGCCGGCTGGGTCACCGATGTCGTCAAGCAGCTCAAGCTGAAGGACGTTCGCAAGATCGAAGCCGGTTACGGCGAACTTCCCGACCTTTCCACCGTCGATTTCGACCGTGACGTGGTCTTCACCTGGAACGGAACGACCTCTGGCGTGCGCGTTCCGAACGCCGATTTCATTTCCGCCAGCCGTAAGGGTCTGACGATCTGCGATGCGACCTCGGCTGCCTTCGCGCAGAACCTCGATTTTGCAAAGCTCGATGTCGTCACCTTCTCCTGGCAGAAGGTTCTGGGCGGTGAGGGTGCGCACGGCATTCTCATCCTGTCGCCGCGTGCCGTCGAACGGCTGGTCTCCTACCAGCCGGCATGGCCGCTGCCGAAGATCTTCCGCCTGACGTCTGGTGGTAAGCTCATCGAAGGCATCTTCCAGGGCGAAACGATCAACACGCCCTCGATGCTTTGCGTCGAGGATTATATCGATGCGCTTCTCTGGGCCAAGCAGCTCGGTGGCCTCAAGGCGTTGATCGGCCGCGCCGATGCGAATGCGAAGACGATCGCAGATTTCGTCGCTGCCAACGACTGGATCGCCAACCTGGCCGTCAAGCCGGAAATCGAATCCAACACCTCGATCTGCCTGAAGATCGTCGACAAGGACGTTGCCGCTCTGGATGCCGATGGCCAGGCGAACTTTGCCAAGGGCCTCGTCGCTCTCCTCGAGAAGGAAGGCGTCGCTTATGACATCGGCGCTTACCGCGATGCTCCGTCCGGCCTGCGCATCTGGGCTGGTGCCACGATCGAGACTGCCGACATGCAGAAGCTGATGCCCTGGCTTTCCTGGGCTTTTGCGACGCAGAAGGCTTCGCTTTCCCAGGCTGTTGCCTGATGTGATCGCATCCGGCTCCGCCTGATGGCGGAGCCCCGCATTCCCAATTCAAGTTTATCGCTGAACTCTTTGAAGGAGGCCCAAATGGCACCTCGCGTTCTCGTATCCGACGAACTGTCGGAAACCGCCGTCCAGATCTTTCGTGATCGCGGCGTCGAAGTCGATTTCCAGCCGCAGCTCGGCAAGGACAAAGACAAGCTGTTCGAAGTCATCGGCAATTATGATGGCCTGGCCATCCGTTCCGCCACCAAGGTGACCGAGAAGATCATCGAAGCCGCCAAGAACCTCAAGGTCGTTGGCCGCGCCGGTATCGGTGTCGACAACGTCGATATCCCGGCTGCATCGCGCCGCGGTATCATCGTCATGAACACCCCGTTCGGCAACTCGATCACGACTGCCGAACATGCAATCGCCCTGATGTTTGCGGTTGCGCGCCAACTTCCGGCTGCCGACACCTCGACGCAGGCCGGCAAATGGGAAAAGTCGAAGTTCATGGGTGTCGAGATCACCGGGAAGACGCTTGGCGTCATCGGTGCCGGCAATATCGGCTCCATCGTCTGCGCTCGTGCCATCGGCTTGAAGATGCACGTCATCGCCTATGACCCGTTCCTCTCCAAGGAGCGCGCCGAGGAAATGGGCGTCACCAAGGTCGAGCTCGACGAGTTGCTCGCCCAGGCTGATTTCATCACGCTGCACGTGCCGATGACGGACAAGACGCGCGGCATCCTGAACAAGGAAGCGCTCGCCAAGACCAAGCCCGGTGTTCGGATCATCAACTGCGCGCGCGGCGGTCTCGTCGATGAGGCGGCTCTTGCCGATGCGATCAAGTCCGGCCATGTTGCCGGTGCTGCTTTCGACGTGTTCGAAGTCGAGCCCGCCAAGGAAAGCCCGCTCTTCGGCCTGCCGAACGTCGTCTGCACGCCGCATCTCGGCGCATCGACCACGGAAGCGCAGGAGAACGTCGCTCTGCAGGTGGCCGAGCAGATGGCCGATTACCTCGTCAGGGGTGCGGTTTCGAACGCCATCAACATGCCGTCGATCACCGCCGAAGAGGCGCCGATCCTGAAGCCGTTCATCAGGCTCGCTGATGTTCTCGGCGCCTTCGTCGGCCAGGTCACGGAAGAGCCGATCAAGGAAATCGAGATCCTTTACGACGGCGTCACGGCCAATATGAACACCCGCGCGCTGACCTCCGCGGTCCTCGCCGGCCTGATCCGCTCGCAAGTGGCCGACGTCAACATGGTTTCGGCGCCAGTCATGATCAAGGAAAAGGGCATCATCCTCTCCGAGGTCAAGCGCGACAAGTCGGGTGTCTTCGACGGCTATATCAAGTTGACGGTGACGACGGAATCCATGACGCGTTCGATCGCCGGCACGGTCTTCTCCGACGGCAAGCCACGCTTCATCCAGATCAAGGGCATCAACCTCGACGCCGATGTCGGCAGCCACATGATCTACATCACCAATACCGACGTTCCCGGCATGATCGGCTTCATCGGCACGACGCTTGGTGCTGCCGGCGTCAACATCGCCAACTTCCAGCTCGGCCGCGACAAGCAGGGCGGCGACGCTATTGCTCTGCTCTATGTCGACGGCGCGGTTGACGACCTCGTGCTGGGCCAGTTGACCGCCAATTCGGCGATCCGCCAGGCAAAGCTGTTGGCCTTCAACGTCGACTGAGTTTTCCTCCCAAGGAAAGACATGAAAAACCGGCTCGGTCTCCGTGCCGGTTTTTTATTTGGTCCAGCGCGTGTCGTTGGTGACCTGTGGTCAGTGGCGGGTGATCTTTACGTCGTGATGCAGGAAGGTATCTCTGCTCGCGTCGAAAACCCTGAAGAACTCGTCCCAGGAAATATTCTCGACAGTGCTTTCCGGCCTGCCGAAATCAACACCGACCAAGCCACTTTTCATCCGGGCGGGATGGCCGCCGCGGGCTTCGATCCATTCCCGGATTTTATCGTGATCTGTCATTGCGGATGTGCCCATCATCGCCTCCATCCAGATGGGTTGTATTTTCAACCAGAAATAACGCCCTGAAAATGATTTGGTTCCACCGGGCAGTTACGCATGCGTTCGGGCTTTTGGCGCAGCTAACTGTTAGGACTTTCAACCGCGCCGCGAAACGGTGGCTTTTGGAAACTTTCACTGCTTATTTTGCATGCGTGCGCTTAAAGTTTAGGCCTCTTATGATTGTGATTTTATTTAGTTTTCTCGGCTACACCACTTCCGATATTGGTTCTAATTTCGCGTGAATTTCTCGATGGCCTCGTTTCAGACGAATTCCGGGCAGCCCGAAGCTCTTGTTGATGATTTCCGTTCGCTGTTTGCCACGCATCCCTCTCCTATGTGGGTCTACGATCCGGATACGCTGCGCTTCCTGATCGTCAATGACGCGGCGCTCGTGCTCTATGGCTACAGCGTCGAGGACTATGAAGGCATGACCGTGCTCGATATCCGCCCGGCTGCCGAACGGGAGCGGATGCTTAGCGCCATCCATGAGCGTACCGACATGGAGAGGGCCGAGCGCTGGACACATCTGAAGGCCAATGGCGAAGCTATCGAGGTTCTGACATACGGCCGGGAAGTACGTTTCGAAGGAAAGGCTGCAATCCTGGCGATCGTGCAAGATCGTACCGAGGTCAATGCCGCACAGCGCCAGATAACCAGTGCACGCTCGCTGCTGGACAGCATCGTCGACAACCTGCCGGTCGGCGTCTTCGTGAAGGATATGGAAGAGGATGGCCGCTACATCCTGCTGAACGAGGCGTGCGGCGATATCATGGGCTTTCGTGCCGGAGACGTGGTTGGACGGGTGGATCGGGATTTCTTCCCCTTTGAGCAGACTGTCGTCTTCCGCGAGCAGGATCACGAGGCGTTCGCCGCCGGTACGACGATCAGCTTCGAGGAGACGATGGAGCGGGCCGATGGCGGCAAGCGAATCCTTCGCACCGTGAAGCGCGTGCTGCCGGCGCCAGAGGGCAAGGAGCCGCGCTATCTGCTCGGCATTTCTCACGATGTGACCGAAGAGCGTGCGGTGGAGGCTAAGCTTGCACATCTTGCCACGCATGACTCGCTGACGCGCCTGCCGAACCGCGCCGCCTTCTCCAAGCATATCCGCAAGCAAACCACTACCGCTTCCACCGAAAAGCCGGTGGCGCTGCTCTACATCGATGTCGACCATTTCAAGACGATCAATGACAGCAAGGGCCATGCCGCTGGCGATGCTCTGCTGTGCCAGGTGGCGGAGCGTCTGCTGGCGCTGGCCGATGAAGGCGACCTCGTTGCGCGTCTCGGCGGTGACGAATTCGCAGTCGTGCTGCAGCTTGTCGAAGCCGGCCGGGCAGAGCGTTTTGCCGATCTGCTGCTCAAGTCGCTTGCGAAAGCCTTCGATCTCGACGGCGCACGGGAGCATGTCACCTGCAGCATCGGCATTGCGTTGGCACCAGTCGATGCCGGCGAAGCCGATGTGCTGATGCGCCATGCCGACCTCGCGCTTTATGCCGCCAAGGAAAGCGGGCGCTCAACCTACCGCTTCTATGAGCCTGCCATGCGGCTCGAGGCAGAGCGCCGGCATCATCTGACTGGCGAATTGCGCGACGCGCTGGAATACGGACAGTTCGAGCTTTACTACCAGCCCATCGTCCAGCTCGAGGATGACGGCATCGGCGGCTTCGAGGCGCTGATCCGCTGGAGGCATCCGGTGCGTGGCATTGTGGCGCCGATGGAATTCATTCCGCTTGCCGAAGAGACGGGGCTTATCGTTCCGATCGGAGACTGGGTCCTGCGCGAGGCGTGCCGCGTAGCTGTCACATGGCCGGACCATCTGAAGATTGCGGTCAATCTCTCCGTTAGCCAGTTTCGCCACGCAAGTCTGTTCTCGAGCATTGTCGGCGCGCTCGATGAGACCGGACTTCGCCCCGAGCGGCTGGAAATCGAGATCACCGAATCCGTCTTCCTGGCTGATGTGGCACAGAGCCTGCCGCTGCTTCGGGCGCTGAAGGAACTCGGCGTTCGCATCGCGATCGACGATTTCGGCACGGGCTATTCTTCACTCAGCTACTTGCGGGCCTTCCCCTTCGACAAGATCAAGCTCGATCGCAGCTTTGTTTCCGGGATAGAGACCGACCCCGGCAATCTTGCCATCGTGCGGGCCGTCGCCGGTATCGGCTCCGRCTTCAACGCGGTTACACTTGCCGAGGGTATCGAAACCGAGGAACAGCTGAAAAAGCTCAGGGCCGAAGGTTTCGGTGAAGTGCAGGGATATCTTCTCGGCAGACCCATGCCCCAGCGTGAAGTCGAGGCGCTGATTTACGGCCGTCAGTTGAAGAAAGCATCAGCCTGAGATCATCGCGTCAAAAGCATCTGCCGCCTTGCTGCGATAGCGCTCCTCGTGCCGCAGCAGGAAGAAGGGGCGGGGCAAAGGCGGGATGTTCACCTCGGTGAGCAACCCGTTTTCCAGCTTCATCGCAACGACGCTGCGCGACATCAGCGTCGCGCCGATGCCGGCTTCGACAATACCGACAAGTGGTTCGTTCTCCGGAAGGACCATTGCCACATCAAGCGCATCGATATCGAGACCGGCCTTCTGCAAAAGGCTTTCGAAGGCAAGGCGGGTGCCCGAGCCCCGTTCGCGCAAGACCCACTGCGCTTGTGGAAAATCGATCGGGCTGCGTGGTCTGCCGTCCGCCCAAGGGTGATCTGGAGCAACGACGACGATCATCTCATCCAGTGCAACTTGCCTTGCGGATATGCCCCGCCGTTCGTTTGGCCACTCGATGAGGCCGAGTTCCACCTCGCCATGTGCAACGGCATCCGACACTTCGGCAGTATTGCCGATGCRTATTGTCAGCTCGATACCCGGATAGTTTCGCCGGAATGCAGCAAGCCGTGGTGAGAGCCAATAACCGCCGATCGTCTGGCTCGCCATAAGTGACAGCTCGCCATGCATCAGCCCTGAGAGGTCCATAAGTGCTGCTTCCGCTGCTCTGGCGCTGGCGAGGACGGCCTGCGCTTCCTTCAGAAACAATTGGCCGGTCCTGTTCAAAACGATCGAGCGGCCGACGCGGTCAAAAAGTGTCACTCCATGTCTTGTCTCCAAGGCTGTGATCGCCGCGCTGACGGCCGACTGGGTCATATTCAGATGGGCAGCTGCTTTCGTGATGTGCTGTCGCGCTGCCACTTCGGTGAATATTCTCAGCTGTTCCAATGTCATGTTGCCTCCATCGATTATTCGATTTTATCGAATGGAATGACAAAGATAAATCGTTGGAATCGATTATTTTGCGGCGATATGAAAGCGGTCAACGAAAGGAATTCGCCATGACCGTCCTTCAGTTTTCTCAGTCCGTGCCGACCGTTCATACCCGGGGGCGGATTCTGCGCCACTTCACGCCCAACTGGTTTGCAACGACAATGGGGACCGGCATTCTTGCTGTTTGTCTCGCCCAGTTTCCCGGCGTGCCGGCGCTGCACACGGCAGGCGAGGCGCTTTGGCTTGCAAATATCGCCTTGTTTGCAGTGCTGACCTCTGTTTACGGCGGCAAGTGGCTACTGCATCCCGGTGCTGCGCTCAGGGCCTTCGATCATCCTGTCGTCTCGATGTTCTTTGGCTGCATTCCCATGGGGCTTGCGACCATCGTCAACGGCTTCCTGATCTTCGGGCCATCCCTGTTCGGCGATACTGCTATTACCATCGCTGCGCATCTGTGGTGGGCCGATGCGGCGCTCGCGGTTCTGGCGGGCCTTGCCATTCCGTTGGTCATGTTCACGCGGCAGCAGCATGCAATCGAGCATATGAGCGCCATCTGGCTGTTGCCGATCGTTGCCTCCGAGGTCGCCGCTGCAAGCGGCGGATTATTGGTGCCGCATCTTGCCGAGGGCGCGCAGCTTCCGGTGCTTTTTGTAAGCTTCATGCTCTGGTCGTGTTCGGTGCCTTTGGCGCTCGGCATTCTCGTCATCCTCTTTCTGCGGATGGCTCTGCACAAACTGCCGCCGGCCAGCATGGCAGCGACGAGCTTTCTGGCCCTAGGCCCCGTTGGCACGGGAGCGCTTGGTCTTGCACTGTTTTCTGCCAATGGCGGGCAGGCTCTTGTCGCCAGCGGCCTTGGTCAGCTAGCTCCGGCGATTTCGGGTGCGGCTTTGCTTGGTGCTCTCCTGCTTTGGGGCTATGGCCTGTGGTGGCTCGGCCTGGCGGTCGCCATCACCATCAACCACCTGCGGCGGGGCTTGCCCTTCAACCTCGGCTGGTGGGGTTATACTTTCCCGATCGGCGTCTATGCCGTCGCGACGCTGCGGCTTTCCAGTATCTTCCCATTGCTGGCGCTGACCGTGTTCGGGGAGGTTCTGGTCGTAGCCCTCGCTGCTGTCTGGGTTGTCGTTGTCGTCCGCACAAGCCGCGGCGCCTATAATGGCTCTCTCTTCGTCGATCCGAGCTTGGAGAGCTGATAGCCGGCGCGCTGATGGAACTGCCTCAATCATTCGTTATTTTGAGAATTCTGGTCAGCATTGCATACTCTCCCACGGGCTGGAGAAGGAGGATGCAGATGAAACGCTACACGTTCTCGATGATCGGTCTGGCGATCGTGACTGCCATCATCGCCAATCCGGGCATCGCACTTGCCTGCAACAAATTGATCGGCACATGAGCCGATAGCACCCACCTCTTACCTGAAGGCGCAGCTTCGGCTGCGTCTTTTTTGATGGCTTTCCCTTTCCCATGCTGCATCGCACCCTAACTGCGAGCGCATGACGGAATTCCTGGACGATATTCGCGCAGAAGGCATCTGGCTGCCGGACTGGCTTGCAAGCGCCATCATCTTTGCAGTGGTCATATCGGTCACGCTCTTTGCGCATCGCCTCCTCTTCCGGCTGCTGACACGGCTGGTCGAGGGCCGGGATCTATTATGGCGCTCGCTCGTCTCGCGCCTGAAACGGGTCGTGCGGCTTGCCATGCTGGTGGCAGCACTTTCCTTCGGCGCGACAATTGCGCCGCTGACGGATCTGCAGTCGGCGACCGTGCGCCATACCCTCTTGATCTTCTTCATCGTGCTCGTCGCCTGGATGGCGAAGATCGTCAAGCATATCTGGATGACGGTTTATCTCCGCCGCTTCAAGCTCGATGCCGAGGACAATCTTCTGGCGCGCAAGCATGTGACGCAGACGCGCATCATGGAGCGTATTGCCGATCTCCTCATCGTCGTGGTGGCAATATCGGCCTGCATGATGACCTTCGATGCCGTCCGGCAATATGGCGTCAGCCTGCTCGCGTCTGCCGGCGTGGCCGGTATCGTCATCGGCCTTGCGCTGCAGCCCGTGCTGAAAAACCTGTTTGCGGGCATCCAGCTTGCCATCACTCAGCCAATCCGTATCGACGACGCACTTTTGGTCGAAGGAGAATGGGGCAAGGTGGAAGAGATCACCTCCACTTACGTCGTCGTGCAATTGTGGGACTGGCGACGATTGATCCTGCCGCTCAGCTATTTCATCGAGAACCCGTTCCAGAACTGGACGCGCGAAAGCTCGGCGCTGATCGGCACCGTCATGATCTATCTGGATTACAGCGTGCCGCTGGAAGTGATCCGCAGGAAGGTCGAGGAGATCGCGAAGGACTCGCCGCTATGGGATCGCCGCGTCGTCAACATTGCTGTGACGGATTTCCGCGAGGCGGTGATGGAAATCCGCATTCTCGTCTCGGCATCGAATTCCGGCCGCACCTTCGATCTGCGCTGCGAAGTGCGCGAGAAGCTGATCGATTTCATCCAGCGCGAATATCCGGCGGCCTTGCCGCACATGCGCGCTGTCATGAACGAGCCGACGGCGCGAGACCGGCGAGAAGCGGCAGAATAGATCTACCGCTTCGGCGCTCCCGCATCGCCTTCTACCGGTGTCGTGGCGATCGGCGACTGTGCATCGCCCGAAGCGACGGCGGCTGGCAGGGGCACACGGCGCTTGCGTTCGCGGATCAGTGTCAGCAGACCGGAGCAGATGATAAGCACGATGCCGAAAGCCATCGGCAGATCGACGCTGTCATTGAAGAAAAGATAGCCGAAGGCAATCGCCCAGATCATCTGGCTATATTGCGGCGTCGCCACCAGGGTTGCCGGAGCAAGCCTTGCTGCTGTCATCAGCATGACGTTGCCGGCGGCCCCCAGCACGCCGTAGCTTGCGAGAAACAGCCATTGCTGCGGGCTTGGTGCCACCACCTCAGAAAGCATGAGCAAGCCGCTGACGACAAGGGTGCCCAGCAGCGACGCGCCAAACAGCGAGAGGCGTTTTTCAGCCGGACCGAGCTTGCGCAGGATAACGATGGCGATGGCAGCGCTGATCGCGCCGATCGTCGCCGCCAGATGACCAATCGACAATTCGCGGAAACCGGGCCTCAGAACCACGAGCACACCCAGAAAACCGACGATGACGGCCGCCCAACGCTGCCAGCGCACATCCTCTTTCAGGAAGATGACCGAGAGAATGGTGACGAAGGAGGGGAGCAGGAAAAGCAGGCAGAAGGCCTCGGCCATCGGCAGCTTGGTAAAGGTGATGATAGAGGCGATCGCGCCGATCGCGCCCGCGGCAAAGCGCACCATCCAGAGCGGCCGGTTCGTCGTCCTGAAAATGTCGAGCCATGAATCGCTCGGTCCCTTGATGAAAGGCAGCGCGGTAATGCTAAGGATCGCGCCTGTGAAGGCGACCTGGAAGGAAGGAACCGTGCCGTGCAGGGCCTTGATGGATGCATCGCTGAAGGCAAAGACGGCATAGGCCGCGAATGCGACTAGGACGCCACGAAGCGTGGTGGAGGCGGCTGTCATTTATCCGAATCTTAAAGAGGTGGGTCATTTCATCTACGGGATGAAATGCGGTCTATCAAAGGTTGATTGCGAATAGCTGCAATGCATGACCCGCGCATGACGCCATCGGAAGCGCCGGAAAAGCCGGGTCTTGCGTCGGAGCCCAATAGTTTCTATATCCGTCGCCCATGCAGGCAGCGGCCGATCCCGCCGGAAATACAGGAAATCCGCCACATTCCGACGTGAGAAAGGCGGATCGAAACAGCACAGAATTTGGCAGCACCCGTGAACACACTGGATTTTGACAAGAAGCCGGAAGACACCCGTGTCGTCGTCGCCATGTCTGGCGGCGTTGACAGTTCCGTCGTGGCCGGGCTTCTCAAACGCCAGGGATATGATGTTCTGGGTATTACGCTGCAGCTTTACGACCATGGCGCTGCGGTCCACCGCGCCGGCTCCTGCTGCGCGGGCCAGGATATCGACGATGCCCGCCGTGTCTGCGAAACGCTCGGTATTCCGCATTACGTGCTCGACTATGAGAAGCGGTTCCGCGAAACCGTCATCAATCCCTTTGCGGAAAGCTATGTTGCAGGCGAGACGCCGATCCCCTGCGTTGCCTGTAACCAGACCGTCAAGTTCGCCGACCTCCTGGCGACTGCCAAGGAGCTTGGCGCCGACGCGCTGGCGACCGGCCATTATATCCGCTCGCGTCTAAATCCGTCGTCCTGCAATCCCGGCCGCCGCGCACTCTACCGACCGGCCGATGCCGATCGCGACCAGAGCTATTTCCTCTTCGCGACGACACAGGAACAGATCGACTATCTGCGTTTTCCCCTTGGTGGGCTGCCGAAGGCAGAGACCCGCCGGCTGGCCGAAGATATGGGGCTCGTCGTCGCCAAGAAGGCCGACAGCCAGGACATCTGTTTCGTGCCGCAGGGCAAATATTCCGACATCATCACCAAGCTGAAGCCGAATTCGGCTTTGGCCGGCGATATCGTCCATCTCGACGGCCGCATCCTCGGCCAGCACGAGGGCATCCTGCATTACACGATCGGCCAGCGGCGCGGCATCGGCATTGCTACCGGCGAGCCGCTCTATGTCGTCTATCTCGACGCCCGCTCGCGCCGCGTCATTGTCGGCCCGAAGGAGGCGCTCGAGACGCACCGCGTCTATCTGCGCGATGTCAACTGGCTGGGCGACGAGACGCTTCAGGTTGCAACGTCAGGCGAAGGCTTTGCCTGCTATGCCAAGGTTCGCTCGACCCGCGCCCCGGCGCCGGCTGTGCTGCACATGGATGCGAGCGGCACCTATGTCGACCTGACGGTCGGCGAAGCGGGTATTGCGCCGGGCCAGGCCTGTGCGCTCTATTCGGCTGCCGGCGACGACGCCCGCGTCTTCGGCGGCGGCTTCATCGAACGTTCCGAGCGCGAGCCCGATGCAGAGGCCTCGCTGAAGGCGCTTTTGAGCCAGCCGGCGGCCGCGTAAAATTCCCGGGGAAAGGCGATGCGGCGGCACGGCCTTTTTCTCCATCATATGCTTGACACAAAGCTGCTACGCTCTTAATAAGCCGCTCATCCGACGGGCTGAGCGCTTCGCGAAAGGCTCGTTTGAATAATGGCTGGGTAGCTCAGTTGGTGAGAGCGCAGGATTCATAACCCTGAGGTCGGCGGTTCAATTCCGCCCCCCGCTACCATCTTTATCAACGACAGAAAACAGTCGATGCGCGCGGGTTGCGTAACCGGTATAATGGTGCCTCACGGCATATCGTTGCCCGGGGATCCACCATGAAATACGCTATTGTCGCAATGCTTCTCCTCGCCGCCGGCTGTAGTACGACGACGGAGGATCAGCCTATTCCCGGTAGTCTGACCTACGGTGGCAAGGTTATTCACTCGCCTTACAAGCCCGGCACCGTGATCAAACATACTTTCCTCGGCGACTTCGGCCTTCGGCAATTCGAGCGTTATGTCGTTCAGCCAGACGGCACGCTCAAGCTTGCTTCCCGTATTGAAAGCGAGGACTTCCTCTGGAATTGAGTGAGGTGCTTTAGAAATCCGCCGTCTCAGTCCGGCGTTGACCTGCGTCAAGGCGCGGGATTACGATTGTGGTTGAATTCCTGCCTTATTTGAATTCAGCCATCAGAACGGATCTCCCATGTACAATCGCATATTGCTGCCCACCGACGGCTCGGAACTTTCCGCCCGGGGTGTCGATCATGGTCTTGCGCTTGCC
This sequence comes from Rhizobium sp. 05N49, assembly GCF_056396805.1. NCBI lineage: Bacteria > Pseudomonadati > Pseudomonadota > Alphaproteobacteria > Hyphomicrobiales > Rhizobiaceae > Rhizobium > Rhizobium sp. 05N49. The sequence continues at coordinate 44,638 of NZ_JBFTME010000026.1, read as the reverse complement.
AAGGCGCTCAACCTTCCCGTGACGGTCATCAGCGTCATCGTGCCGCTGACCGGTTTTGCGCTGCAGGGGATCGTGCAAGCGGAAGCGATGGACAGCTATAACGAGGGCCGCCGGAAAGAAATCGAGGACCTGGAAAAGATCATCGGCGAAAAGGCCAGGAATGCCGGCGTCATCGCCGACTTTATCAGCAAGGTGCACCTGTCGCCAGCCGCCGCAATCCTGGAAACGGCGGCAGAGCAGGGCTGCGGCCTGATCGTCATTTCTTCGCATGGCCGTCGGGGGATCTCGCGGCTCATGCTCGGCAGCCAGACATCCGAGGTGCTGTCCGAGGCCGGTATTCCGGTTCTGGTCGTAAAGTAGCGGCTCAGTTTTCCGTCAGCGCGGGAAGGGGTGCTGAGCGCTCGGCAATGTAATCGGCCTTCTTTGCGGATGATCCGCTGTTTTCGCGGCGCTCGTCGGCTTCTTCGCGGCTGCCAGCCTCCGGGGCCATATAGAAGGCAAGCATTTCCTCCAGGCGGGAGGCAGTGAGGTTGGCGGCGAAACCCTTCATGGCTTTCCTCGGCGGTGTTTCCGGTCGGGGAATTTCATAGCGTAGGTCGCGGGAGGTGCGGAATATGGGGCAGAAGGTTGTCACCAACTTTCGAGGTTGCGCATCTAACGGCTGATAACTTCGAGGCAGAATTCGATAAAAGCGTTGACCTTGGCCGGCACGTGATGCCGGGATGGATGGACGGCATAAAGCGGGAAAGTCTCGCCCGGCCAGTCCGGATAGAGTTCGACAAGACGTCCCTCTGCAAGCAGATCCTTGACGCTGAGGGCGAGAACCTGGGCGATGCCGGCGCCCGCGAGGCAGGCATCAAGCATGGTGCCGGCATCACTCATCAGAAGCGGACCACGGGCGTCGAGCGGCACGATCTTCTTGCCCCTGTGCAGTTCCCAGCCGAAGGTTCGGCCCGTCAGCGGATCGCGAAACTGAATGCAGAGGTGGCCGGCGATTTCGGCAGGTGTCTTTGGTGTGCCGTGTTCAGCGAGATAGGCAGGGGTTGCGACCGTCAATACACGGGTTTCCATCAGCTTGCGGGCGATGCGCGAGGAACTCGGCTGCTGGCCGAAGCGAATGGCGAGATCGATACCGTCGGCGACAAGATCGCTCATCAGGTCGCGGGTTGTCAATTCGAGTTCCAGCGCCGGATAGCGGGTCATAAACTGCTTCAGGTGTGGCGCCAGCACCATGCGGGAAAAGATTGGATCGACATCGACACGCAGGCGCCCGCGGACGGTCGACAAGGCGCCGGAGGCACGTGTGGCGGCTTCTTCGATGCCATCCAGATGCGGAGCGACCTGTTCGTAGAAACGTGCGCCTTCATCCGTCAGTCTCACCGAGCGGGTGGTGCGGTCGAGCAGGCGCACACCGACACGTGCCTCCAGCCTCGATATCGCACGGCTGACGCCGGAGGCCGAAAGGCCGAGCGCGTCCGCCGCCTTGACGAAGCTGCCGCTTTCGACCACCGCGGCAAGCGTGCTGACACCGGAAAGAAGGCGGCCGTCGAATGCCATGGATCACTCCTGATTTGACGTCATGGATGATGTTGGGCAAGTGCCGGCCAGTCAAGAAAACAAATGTCTATCGCGGGCCGCTCGGATCGAGAAAACCGGCTCGATGGAACAACTTCCCGCCGATTTGGTTTCTACGTTACAGATTGGAGGATCAAGAGATGACCCAATATGGAGACGAAAAGAACCGAATTGTGGATGAGAACACCGGCATGCCACTCGGGCAGGCCTCCTATGAAGAGGAAAAAACGCTTGCCGATGAGCGGCGTAGCGTCTCGCTCTGGGGCGTGCTCGCCGCCGGCATTCTGGTCATTCTGATTGCTGCGGCAAGTTTTGCCATCTGGCCAGGTTCGACCAATGAACCGGCTTCGACCGCATCGACGACCCAGGACCCGATCAACGCACAGCCCTCGGGCCAGGGCACGTTCGACAATAATCCGGCAACCGGCTCCATCAAGCCGCCGGAAGCCACAGACCGCGATCCGACACCTGACGGCAGCGGCGGCGGTCCGACGGGCGTGACGACGCCGAGCGGTACGCAGAACGGACAGTAAATTGTGATCTTGCTCAACGGCTGGGGAAGGGCTGCGCGTTTTCTGCGCGGCCCTCTTCATATCCGCTGACCTCGTCTCAGGCTGCGGGCCATTTCCAGTTGCGCACGTCGGGCATGTCCTCACCATATTCCCGGACATAGGCATGGTGCTCGACGAGCTTGGCTCGCAGGCTCTCCAGCGCTTCTGGCACTTTCTCCTTCAGGCCCGGCACACGTTCGATCACCTCGATGGCAAGGTGGAAGCGGTCAAGTTCGTTGAGCACCGTCATGTCGAACGGCGTGGTGGTCGTGCCTTCCTCGATGAAACCGCGCACATGGATATTGCGATGGTTGGTGCGCTTATAGGTCAGCCGATGGATGAGATAGGGATAACCGTGATAGGCGAAGATCACCGGCCTGTCCGACGTAAAGATCGCGTCGAAGGCTTCGTCCGTAAGGCCGTGTGGATGCTGATCCTTTGATTGCAGAGCGAGCAGGTCTACGACGTTGACGGTGCGGATCTTAAGCTCCGGAATATGCTGGTGCAGCAGATCGACGGCGGCGAGCGTCTCCATGGTCGGGACGTCGCCGGCGCAGGCCATGATGACGTCGGGCGCCACCGTATCGTCTTCATGACTTGCCCAATCCCAGATGCCGATGCCGGTCTCGCAGTGTTTTACCGCCTCGTCCATCGTCAGCCATTGTGGCTCCGGCTGCTTGCCAGCGACGATGACGTTGATGCGGTCATAGGTTTTCAGGCAATGGTCGCCGACCCAGAGCAGGGTGTTGGCATCCGGCGGCAGGTAGATACGGACGATGTCGGCCTTCTTGTTGGCGACGAGGTCGACGAAGCCGGGGTCCTGATGCGAAAAGCCGTTGTGATCCTGCCTCCAGACATGGGAGGTCAGCAGATAGTTCAGCGAGGAAATCGGCTTTCTCCACTCCAGTTCGCGGGTGACCTTCAGCCATTTGGCGTGCTGGTTGAACATGGAATCTATGATGTGGATGAAGGCCTCGTAGCAGGAGAACAGGCCGTGCCGGCCGGTCAGCAGGTAGCCCTCCAGCCATCCCTGGCAAAGATGCTCGCTCAGCACTTCCATGACACGGCCGTCCCTGGAGAGGCTGACGTCATAAGGTTCGATTTCTTCCATCCATACACGATCGGTGACTTCGAAGACGCTGCCGAGGCGGTTCGATTCCGTTTCGTCAGGGCCGAAGATGCGGAAATTCGCATTGGCTTCGTTGAGTTTCAGCGTGTCACGCAGGTAGTGTCCGAGGATTTCGGTGGATTGCACCATGCTATCACCGCGCTTTTCCACGTTTACTTCATAGGCGCGGATATCGGGAGCATTCAGCTCCTTGCGCAGAATACCGCCATTGGCGTGCGGGTTGGCGCCCATGCGACGCTGGCCTGACGGGGCGAGTGCCCGCAATTCCGGCTTCAGTCTACCGGAAGTATCGAAGAGGTCTTCCGGATGATAGCTGCGCATCCAGTCTTCGAGGATTTTCCGGTGCCCGTCGTCGTCGCGGCAATTGGAGACCGGCACCTGATGGGCGCGCCAGAAACCTTCGACTTTCTTACCGTCCACCTCTTTCGGTCCGGTCCAGCCCTTGGGGCTGCGCAGTACGATCATTGGCCAGCGCGGGCAGGCCTRTGGCGCCTTACCGTCACGGGCTTGTTTCTGAATGGCGCGGATACGATCGAAGACTTTCTCGAAGGTTGCCGCCATCTGCTGATGCATCTTTGCAGGCTCATGGCCTTCGACGAAGAAGGGCTCATAGCCATAGCCCTCGAACAAATGTGCCAGGTCATCGTCACTCGCACGGCCGAGGATGGTCGGGTTGGCAATCTTGTAGCCGTTCAGGTGCAGGATCGGCAGAACAGCGCCGTCGCGGGCAGGATTCAGGAATTTGTTGGAGTGCCAGCTTGCTGCAAGCGGGCCGGTTTCGGCCTCACCGTCACCGATAACGCAGGCGACGACCAGATCGGGATTATCGAAGGCGGCGCCATACGCGTGAACGAGTGCATAACCGAGTTCGCCGCCCTCATGAATGGAGCCCGGCGTTTCCGGTGCTGCGTGGCTCGGGATGCCGCCGGGGAAGGAAAACTGGCGGAAGAGCTTGCGCATGCCGTCCTCGGTCTCGGCGATATGGGGATAGATCTCGCTGTAGATGCCTTCGAGATAGGTATTGGCGACCATGCCCGGTCCGCCGTGACCGGGGCCGCACATATAGATGATGTCGAGATCGCGGGCGCGGATAACGCGGTTCAGATGTGCATAGATGAAATTGAGACCTGGCGTCGTACCCCAGTGGCCGAGCAGGCGGGGCTTGATATGTTCTGGTTCCAGGGGCTGGCGTAGGAGAGGATTGGAGAGGAGATAGATCTGCCCGACCGAGAGATAATTGGCTGCGCGCCAGTAGCGGTCGATGAGAGTGAGTTCGGCGTCGGACAGAACTGCTGGAGTCGAGACATGCTTTTCCATGGATTCTCCCATTTAAACTTGTTCAACGTCAATTCTAGCTGCTAGCGCCCGCGTGCCTTTGATCTGGATCAGCCGGAGCGAACTATTGCGAGCGCCTCCTGTGCGATGATCTGTTCCTCGTCCGTGGCAATGACATGCGCCGTTATGCGGCTTGCGGGTGTCGTGATTGTGAAGCCGTTGGCGCTGTTTGCCTTGTCATCAACCGTAACGCCGAGCCAGGCGAGACGCTGGAGGACGGCGGCGCGAATCTGGGGCTGGTGCTCGCCGATGCCAGCGGTAAAGACGATGGCGTCGAGCCCGCCGAGCGTCACAGACATGCGGCCGATTTCGCCGGCGATGCGCAACGTGAAAAGGTCGAGCGCCTCTCGGGCCTCTGGACGGCCGTCCTCGAGAAGATCGCGCGTATCGGCATTGATGCCGGAGACGCCGAGCAGACCGGCGCGATGATAGAGCATATCTTCCACCTGATCGGCAGACAGCTTCTTCTGCTGTAGGAGATGCAGGATCACGCCGGGGTCGAGCCAGCCGGGCCGTGTCGCCATCGGAATGCCGTCGAGCGTCGAAAAGCCCATGCTGCAATCGCGGCTGACACCTTTTTCCAATGCGCAGAGGCTTGCACCGCTGCCGAGATGGGCGGCGGCGATCCTCGGCTTGGTCGACAACCTGCGGTTCACTTCACCGGCAATGAACTTGTAGGAGAGACCGTGAAAACCGTAGCGCTTGATGCCTTCCTCATGAAGTGCACGAGGGATGGCGAAGCGGCGGACGAGATCGGCCTGAGTGGCGTGAAAAGCGGTATCGAAGGAGGCCGTCTGGGCAAGATGCGGCCTCAAGTGCCTGAGCGCGCGAATGAAGCGTAGCGCCTGCGGCTGGTGAAGGGGAGCGAGCGGGATCAGTGCGTCGATCGCGTCGATTGCGGCATCGTCGAGCGATATCGCTTCGGTAAAGCGGTCGCCGCCATGGACGACGCGGTGGCCTGCCGCACGGACAGCGGCGATATCGAAGTGGTCCGCCAACAGCTCGAACGTCTCGTCGATGACGGAATGCAGATCGTCGGTCAGCGCGGCTTTCAGGGGCATGTCGAAAGTCTTCGGGCCTTCGGTCAGGCTGAAGGCCAGCGGCGCGGCGCGAAAATCGATTACGCCCTTGCCGATCCGCCGCACCCTCGCATCCTCGATGGCGAAAATGCCGATCTTCACCGTCGAGGAGCCGGCATTGAATGTCAGGAGAAGATCGGTTGACGGCATGTTGCTTGATGCTCCCCGGCAAGCGTGACGTTGAGCGAACTTAGCGTCATTGCGCCGAGTGGGAAGCCTTTTGCCTTCCGGGCAGGCGATTTTCGGTTGTCGATTTCGGGCCAGACCAGGACCAAGCGCGGATCGCCGCGTCATGAGAGTTTCACGCTACGGATTTATTAACAAATGGCAAATTTGCAAATGGAACAAGGAACTATGCCATGGCCGATATTGCCCCCAGCCATAGCGACGCTTCCCATCCGCTGCATCACTCGAACTCCTCCGGCAAATGGTTTCTGCCGGTGTTCGGGCTCGTTGTTGTTTGCGGTCTCGGATATGTCGCCTATGCCCTCGCCCGTGATCTGACTGCCGCAGTTGCCGTTCCCTGGTTACTTCTCGGTCTTGCGCTGTTGATCGCGCTTGGCTTCGAGTTCGTCAACGGTTTTCACGATACTGCGAATGCGGTGGCAACCGTCATCTACACGCGCTCCATGCCGGCGGAGTTTGCCGTCATCTGGTCGGGTTTCTTCAATTTCCTCGGCGTTCTGACGTCCACCGGCGCCGTCGCTTTCGGCATTCTGGCGCTGCTGCCGGTCGAGCTTATCCTGCAGGTCGGTTCCGGGTCCGGTCTTGCGATGGTCTTTGCACTGTTGATCGCGGCGATCCTCTGGAACCTCGGCACCTGGTATCTCGGCCTGCCGTCATCAAGTTCGCACACACTGGTCGGCTCGATCATCGGCGTCGGCCTCGCCAACCAGTTCCTGGCGCCGGCAGGGTCCGCTACCAGTGGTGTGGACTGGTCGCAGGCGACGAATATCGGTCTGTCGCTGCTGATCTCGCCGCTCATCGGCTTCGGTCTCTCCGCCATTCTGCTGCTGGTCCTGAAATTCCTCGTTCGCAAGCCCGAACTCTATCAGGAGCCGAAGGGCAACCAGCCGCCGCCGTTGTGGATTCGCGCTATCCTGATCTTCACCTGCACGGGCGTCAGCTTCGCCCACGGCTCGAATGACGGCCAGAAGGGCATGGGCCTCATCATGCTCATCCTCATCGGTCTCGTGCCGACCGCCTTCGCGCTGAACCGCACGCCTGACGTCAACTATCTCGAAGCCTACAAGTCGGCTTCGGCCCAGGTGGAAACGGCACTCGGCAAGTATGTGAAGCCGGGTGTGACTGTTGGCGATTACAAGGCCGAGATCAGCAATGCCGTCAAGAACAAGGTCTGGACGGATGCGACCACGCCGGCGCTGCAGGAATATATCCATCACACAAGCGCTGAAGTGGCTGCCTTCCCGACGCTGGAAGCCGTTCCGACAAATCTTGTCGGCAACATCCGCAACGATATCTATCTGATCGGCGAGGCGCTGAAGCTCATCGACAAGCAGAAGCTGCTGCCGATGGACGCGACCGATCTGAAGGCGGTCACCGCCTATCATGCCTCGGTCGACAATGCGACGAAGTTCATTCCGCTGTGGGTGAAGGTCGCGGTGGCGCTGGCTCTCGGCCTTGGCACGATGGTCGGCTGGAAGCGCATCGTCGTCACCGTTGGCGAAAAGATCGGCAAGACGCATCTAACCTACGGACAGGGTGCTGCTGCGGAAGTCGTCGCCATGGTGACGATCGCCTCGGCGGACCATCTCGGCCTGCCGGTTTCGACCACGCATGTGCTGTCGTCGGGCGTTGCCGGCACGATGGCTGCGAATGGGTCGGGCCTGCAATGGTCGACCGTGCGCAATATGATCATGGCCTGGGTGCTGACGCTGCCGGCCTCGATCGCGATCGCCTTCCTGCTGTTCGTGATCCTGCGCCAGGTCTTCTAGGTCTGAGCCTGGTCAAGCCGTAGAGGCCAGACCAGCATTTTGACTTTCGATAAAGATGCTCGCCTCTGCGGCGGGCATCGCCTTGCCGAAGAGATAGCCCTGGCCGATATCGCAGCCGAGCTGCAGCAGATACGCGAGCTGGACGTGCTCCTCGATGCCTTCCGCCGTTGTCTTGATGTTGAGGCTCCTGCCGAGTGCGAGCATGGCACGGACGATCTTGTCCTGCTTTTCGTCCTCGCGGCAGGTTGCGATGAAGCTCTTGTCGATCTTGATTTTGTCGAAGCGGTAGCGGGCGAGCTGCGCGAGGCTCGAATAGCCCGTGCCGAAGTCGTCGAGTGCGATCTGCACACCTGCCTCGTGCAGTTCATCGAGAATATGGGCAGCGATCGCCGGATCCTGGATCAGCGCGTTTTCGGTAATTTCCACCTCGAGCCGTTTCGCCGGCAGACGACTTGCTGTCAGCACCTTGAGAATGCGCGAGGTAAGCAGCTTGTCTTCCATCTGCACCGGCGAAACATTGAAGGACAGCCTGACATGGTCGGGCCAGTCCAGCGCATCGTGGCATGCCTGGGTCAGGAGGTTTTCGAACAGTTCGGTGATCATGCCGGTTTCTTCGGCAATACTGATGAAGACAGGCGGCGGGATGTTCATGCCGTCTTCATCGGTCCACCGCGCAAGCGCCTCGAAGCCGCAGAGCCTGCCGCTCCTAAGGTCGATCAGCGGCTGGTAGTGGATCTTGATGGCCTTGCTTTGAATGGCTCCGCGCAGTTTTGTTTCCAGCGATGCGCGCTCCGTCACCCTGTCCTGCATGGATGGTTCAAAGATCAGATTGTGATTGGGGCCGCGCGATTTCGCCTCGTACATGGCAAGATCGGCGCGATGGGCAGCATCCTCCAAAGGTTCGGCGCCCTCGTTCCAGCGATCGTAGCCGACGCTGGCACCGACCTCGACAGCAAAGCCATCGATCAGGATCGGGCGGGTAACCGCCTGGATGAGCACTTTGGCGAACCATTCCTCGCGGGCTGCTGTAAGGCCGAGGGCAATGATGATGAATTCATCGCCGCCGAAACGATAGACGCAATCGGCATTGCCAAGTGCACAAATGCGCTTGGACACTTCCACCAGCAAGACGTCGCCGCCCTTATGGCCGACAAGATCGTTGACCTTCTTGAAGCCGTCGAGGTCGACGGAGAAGATGGTGACATTGCTGCTGGATTCTTCGGGAATATTGCCCTGTGTATCGGAGAGCTTCGGCAAAATCTTGCGCTCGAAGGCGTAACGGTTCGGAAGCTTCGTCAGATGATCATGGGTGGCCGTCCAGTCAGCGCGCGCCTGGGCGGCATCGCGAAGCTGCATCTCCTTGCGAAGGTCGGCGATGCGCAACACGGAATAGATGAAGCTCATTCCGCCGGCGATGCCGAGAGCGAGCACAAACTTGTCTGCACCGTAATTTTCGAAACGGCTCATGAAGGTGACGAGCCAGCTATCGACATCAAGCAGGGCACCCGAAATCCACAACGCCGCACCAAGCGCCATGATCGTCAGGCATTGCCTTCCCGCCCTGCTCCTGAAGAACTCCAGCATCCGTTTCTCCATCTCCACCCGGCGCCGGAAATATCATCAAATTCTGAAATGTTTATTGAAACCTGAAGGCGAATTGTCGGGGCTCTGCCAGCAGCCGACGGCGAATCCGCGGACAATGAGGCTACATTTCGTGCCGGGAAACGGCTTTCGAGATACGAAGCCGGATGCCAAATTTACTGCTTGTTGAAACCTTTGACCGCTTGCCGCTTTATGCTTTCGCAACGGATGCAAGCGGATGTCTCTCTTCTATTTCAAGACTATAGACAATGACGGCACGGTTCCCGGAGACCTGCCATTCGAATTTGCCGACCTATTCGCCGCCGTGGAGGAGGCAAAGCATGTGCTGGCGGAAATGGCGCTCGACGGCTTGCCGCAATGGCCGGGCGGATCGCTGGGCATMGAAGTGCAGAACGGSGACCGCTCTCCGATCGTGCGGCTGCGGCTGGAGCTGAAAGTCGACTACATCCGGTCGCCCTGAACGGAACCAATGTTGCTTCCAAGCCGTTGACCGGGACCATCCACGAGAGAGGACAATCTCATGCAACTTGTCGGCACTCAAGTCATACCCGCCTATGGCGGCAAGGGCGGTTTCACGGTCGAGTTCGTGGGCGACGGCGGCGAGGTCGTCTCCGTGCAGATCAAGAACGACCGCGGGCAGCAATTGAACCGGTTGAACGCAGTTCAAAAGGCGAGGGAAGTGATGAGCCGTTTTGCTACGGCGGAGATCCGCGACGAGGACACTCGCCCCAGCGTGCTCCGGACTGCCCGTGCGGCGGGTGATCAGGGAACGATGGAAGAGCAGCTTGACGAAGGGCTGGAAGGCACTTTCCCCGCCAGYGATCCGGTCTCGGTCACCAACTCCGCAATCCCGAAGGGCAGCAAGCACTGATCTGTCCATTCATGGCCGCACCGGCAGAAGGCGCCCTGTGATCATCAGCTTGATCGCAGGGCGTTTTTCGGTCACAGGTACTTTAGAACCAGAAGCTCAAAGATCGCTCTTCATGCCCTCCTCAAATGCCCCTTTCGTGCGCTCCGCGCTGATCATGCTTGCGCTCGGTGTGTTGATCCTGACGTTGATTGTCGGGACCTCGCTCTGGCTTGTTCGTGAAAACAGCGTCTATTCCGATGAGGTGGCGCAGATACGTCAGGTGCGCAGCGCGGCCGCCGATCTGCTATCGACGCTGCAGGACGCCGAGACCGGCCAGCGCGGCTTTCTGCTGACGCTGGATCGGAAATACCTCGATCCCTACAATGCAGCGATTGAAAGTCTCTCGGAGCGGCGCCAGCGGTTGCGGGACGCCACCAATGATGCCTTGCGATACAGCGGAAGCATGGCTTCTCTTGATCATGCGATCGACGCCAAGCTCAAGGAGCTTTCATCGACCATTACGCTCGCCTCGCAAGGGCAGATGGCGGATGCACTTGCCATCGTCCGCGGCGATGCCGGCAATGCAGCAATGGCGGTGGCACGCTCGACGCTCACCGGTCTCATCGCTTCGACAGACGATCGCCTGCGGGTTGTCGTTACGGAACAATTGAATGGGGCCGCCAATCTGCAATGGGTCACGGTTGGCGGCGCAATTGCAATTGTCATCGTCGTCGGTGGCGCCATCCTCATTATCGTCCAGCACGTGCGAGAACTTTCGCGGGCGCAGAGGGAGCTCGAAGTGCTCAATGTCGGGTTGGAAGAGCGCGTGAGCGAGCGCACCGAAGATCTTATGCGGGCGAACCAGGAAATCCAGCGTTTCGCTTATATCGTCACGCACGATCTCCGCGCGCCGCTCGTCAACATCATGGGCTTTCTGAGCGAACTGGAAACCAGCCTGAAGGCGGTAACCGCTTATGTTGTTGCAGATGACAGAGCGCCGAGCGAAGAGGAAATCAGGGAGGCGCGGCTTGCGGTGCAAGAAGACCTACCGGAGGCAATGAATTTCATTCGCTCCTCCACGCGCAAGATGGACTCGCTGATCAATGCCATCCTGAAGATTTCGCGAGACGGCCGGCGCAAGCTTGCTCCGGAGCGCATCGATCTCAAAGCGTCGCTCGAAACGGCGGCCGCGAGCGTCCAGCATCAGATCGCTGCTTCCGATGGAACGGTGGACGTCGACGTGCGCGTGCCTTCGCTTGTGACGGACCGCTTCTCCCTCGACCAGATTTTCGGCAATATCTTCGACAACGCAGTAAAATATCGTTCGCCGGCCCGGCCGCTCGATTTGCGGGTGAGGGTAGTGCCGGCAGGCAAAGGGCGTGTCCAGATCGACGTCAAAGACAATGGCCGCGGTATTGGAAAGGCGGATCTGGAGCGGGTATTCGAGCTTTTCCGACGCGCCGGCGAGCAGGACCAGGCGGGCGAGGGCATCGGACTTGCCTATGTGCGCTCGTTAATACGAAATTTGGGAGGCGATGTTACGGTCGATTCGGCCGAAGGCGTCGGAAGTACATTTACACTCGTACTGCCGGCAGACCTCAGCGCGATTATAAAGGCAGAAACATGAAAGCTACCGGCAAAGAAGTCACCATCGTCATGATCGAGGACGATGAGGGGCATGCCCGTCTCATCGAGAAGAACGTGCGCCGCGCAGGCGTCAACAACGAGATCGTGCCGTTTACCAACGGCACCAGCGCTCTCGATTTTATTCTCGGAACGGATCGCAGCGGCGAAGTGAGCCGCGACCGCTATCTTCTCGTTCTGCTTGACCTGAATCTGCCGGATATGTCGGGCATCGATATTCTCGAGAAGATCAAGGGCAACGAGCATACCAAGCGTCTGCCGGTGGTGATCCTGACGACGACCGACGATGAGCGTGAAATCCAGCGCTGCTACGATCTCGGCGCCAATGTCTACATTACCAAGCCGGTCGATTACGACAATTTCGCTCACGCGATCCGTCAACTCGGCCTGTTCTTCGCGGTTATCCAGATCCCGCAATAAACTGGCAAAGAGAAAGGCGAGCAGCCTTAGCACGCTCGCCTTTGACGTACTCTGACAGTTCAGGCGACATTGATCAGCAATGGTACGCTGATCATGATGCCGACGAGAACGGCGACGACAGTTGCGACACGCACGATGCGAATACGCCGCGTGCGCTCCCCACTCCAGTCATAGGTCATTTTTCGTCTCCTCGGGGAAGGACGTAGAGCCCGGAACTCCGGGTTCAACATGTATGACTGTGTTTGCTTGTGTAAGGCTGGACTAATTTACGAGGATTGTTCAGAAACGCAGTGACCAGCGGCGACCGTCATGCGTCATGCGCACCATGCCGAGCGGCTGGACATCGATGGTCCAGAAAGATGCGAACGGCGCTTTCACCACATCCAGGATCGCAGCGCGGATGACGGCTGCGTGGGTGACCGCAACGACATGGCCGCCGAGCGGCATTTCCTCGTTCATCCAGCCGGCGACGCGCTTGCAAAGCTGTTCCAGGCTCTCACCCTGATGAGGAGAAGCTTCGGGATCGGACATCCAGAGAGCAAGGTTTTCCGGTTCTTCGGAGTGAAGGCTCATGAGCGGCTTGCCGGTCCAGCGTCCGTAGTCGCAATCCCTGAGCGAAGGGGCACGGGTCGCGTCGAAGCCAAGCATCTGCGCCGTCTGCAGGGCGCGCAGCGCCGGGCTCGCGAAAACCCTGTCCGCTCGCCCAGGCACCGGCAACATGGCCTCGCTCAGCGCCTGTTCCTCCAGCGGTTCGTCCGTGGGAAACGAAGCGGTGCGATTTGCCGCCGTGGCACCGTGGCAGATCCATGTGAGGCGGGTGGTCACGTTGCTCGGCGCCCTCCTGATATAGGGCGGGATGGCCGCCGCCCGCATATGAAGTTTCGTTGACAGTATCTTTGACGAACAGATATAACCGTGACGTTGCGGGTTTGGAAGCCGGTGAAAGTCCGGCGCGGTCGCGCCACTGTGACCAGCGTGTCGAAATTCTTCGCGTTGGAAGTCAGACCTTACCGCACGCAAGATCTTCGACTGAACGCGTCATTCCAGGAGGAATACATGTCTGACACCACTTTTGCGCCCGTCGCAGCCCCCGCACCGATTCCGCTTGGCCAGATCATGCCCTGGGCGATCTTCGGCGGCCTGCTGATGCTGATTGCCATCTATTTCGTCGGCACCGAAGAGGGTGCGATGGCGATCTTCAACGGCATGTATGTGCATGAATTCGTTCATGATGCTCGCCACCTTCTCGGCTTCCCCTGCCACTAAAGCGCGTCGCGATCTTCCGGATCCGCCCGATACGTTATAGATTTTTGTTTTCTTGCATGCCGTCATCGCAAAGCCGATGAGCGCTTTTGCACGACATGCTTTAGGGGAGTGTCTCACATGGTTGGAAATCTTCTGCTTCGCGGCATGATCGCGGGCGCGATTGCCGGCATCCTCATTTTCGCCTTTGCGCGCCTCTTCGGCGAACCGCTCGTCGATGCGGCGATTGCTTTCGAAGAAGCGACAGCGCAGGCTGCCGGTACCGCCGCCGAGCCTGAAATCGTCAGCCGCGCCATCCAGGCAGGGCCTGGGCTTCTTGTCGGCGTCATGGCCTATGGCGTTGCCATCGGCGGGCTGTTTGCGCTTGTCTTCGCCTTCGTGCATGGCCGCTTCAGCAGCCTCTCGGCACGCGGCACGTCAGCCGTTATCGCCGCAGCTGCTTTCGTCGCCATCGTTATCGTTCCGGCCATCAAATATCCGGCCAATCCGCCGGCTGTCGGAAACTCGGATACGATCGGCGTGCGCACCGAGCTGTTCTTCCTGATGATCGTCGTTTCGATTGCTTCGCTGGTCGCGGCCGTCGCAATTGCCCGCAGTCTGGCGGCACGTTACGGCTCATGGAATGGGGCGATCGTTGCGGGTGTTCTCTTCGTCGTGTTCATCGGTCTGGTGGAATATCTGCTGCCGCCAATCAATGAAGTGCCGGAGAATTTCTCGGCGACAGTTCTATGGCGCTTCCGCGTGACCACGCTCGGCATGCATATGATCCTCTGGTTGGTGCTCGGCCTTGCTTTCGGCGCGCTGGCTGAGAAGCGTCTTGGAGCGAAGAGCGGGTTGCGCCCCGCCTATCGATAAGGTGCGGTAGAGGGAGCTTGCTGCTCCCTCTTTCCTCGCGAGCCAGCGGCTTGTGTCGGAGTTGGACCCTTTATGAAGAACGTGTTGCGCGCCTTTTGTTTCGGCCTTGCCTTGCTCACTGCGGGCGGTGCATTCGCGCACAGCCCCAGTGGCGAGGGCAGTCGTTCCGGCCTGCCAGTGCCCGAGATCTCGCATGGCGAGATGGCGGTTATCTCCGGCTATCGCAGCCGTATCATGGATCTCGCCTCACGGGCGGTGGATACAAGCGAGCCATTTCGGCGTGTGCTGAACTATGCGGAAATCCAGTATTCCTACTGTCTCTGGGGCCGGATGCCGGGCAGCGTTACGGATGAGGAAAGCCCGTTCAACGAATGTGCCCACGCCTACCTGGCAGCGACCAAGGCGGTGCTGCTTGCCATGCGCGGCATGCCCCAGGAAGCCATGGCGGCTGGTGAAATCGCGTCGGCCGTCGATATCGATATGATCAGGCGCGGGCTCTCGCTGGTGACCTGCCGCTTCAGCGGTGAGGGTTTCAACACGGCTGATGTCGTGCGCCCGCGCTGGAGCGAAATTCCACTTCATCCGGCGAGCATGGCCTCGCTCACCGGATTTGCGTTGATCCTCGTCGCGGGGGTCTTTCTTCTCAGACGGCTTCTTCGGGCTCAGTCCTCGGAATAGCGCTGCTCGCGCCATGGATCACCATACATATGGTAGCCGTTCTTTTCCCAGAATCCGGCCTTGTCTGCTGGCAGCAGATCGATGCGGCGCAGCCATTTGGCGCTTTTCCAGAAATAGAGATGCGGCACGACGAGACGCATCGGTCCGCCGTGGTCACGAGTAAGCGGCTGACCCTCCCATGATGTGGCGAGAATGGCATCCTCGGCGGCGAAATCGGAAAGCGGCAGGTTGGTCGTATAGCCGTCGTAGCTTGTCAGCATGACGTAACCGGCTTCCGCCTTCGGCATTGCGAGATCGAGCAGGTCCCGGGTCGAAACACCCTTCCACTTGTTGTCGTAGCGCGACCATGTCGTCACACAATGGATGTCGGAGACCATCGTGCTTTGTTCCAGTGCCTGGAAGGCGGCCCAGGAAAGGTCGAGCGGCGTCTCGACGAGTCCGCGAACTTCCAGCTTCCAGCTATCGACGGAAACGATCGGCTGCTGGCCGAGGTCGAGCACCGGCCAGTTCTTGACCAGATGCTGGCCCGGCGGCAGGCGCTCCGTTTCCGGGCGGCTGATACGGCCGGTCAGGAATTTTCCCTCCGCAGCCCGGCGGCGTTTGGAGGTGGTGAGCTTGCTGTCTTCGGGAATCTGGTCGTCGCTCATGGCAGTCTCCTTGCGGCGCGGCAATCAGACATGCGCACCTGACATGTGTCAAGTTTCGGCACCTCTTGGAAATCTCCACCGCGCTCATTACAGTTGAAGCCGCCGGGTTATGCCTCCACGGGGAGCGGAGGCGGAAAGGGAGGAGCGAGACCCTGTCTTCGCGCTATCGTATCATTGCGGCGCTTTGCGCCGCACCCCTACTGATTTTCGCTTTCTTCTATTATGGGAGCGCCGTCGCCACGCGCGCCTATATGGGTGAAGCCTCGGCACAGGCGGGTACGGCGCTCCGGCTCGCTGTCTCGGCACTGAGTGGACATCTCAGCCGTTACGAAGCCTTGCCGGCACTGATTGCCGACCACGACGATATCAAGGAGCTGGTGAGCCGGCCGGACGACCGTCCTCTGCGGGACAACGCCAATCTCTACCTCAAGGAAATCAACGGGCTGCTGAAATCCTCCGATATTTACGTGGTGCGGCCGGATGGGGAGACGATCGCCGCCAGCAATTATGATGGCCCGGGCAGTTTCGTCGGCGAGAATTTCAGCTACCGTCCCTATTTCCAGGAGGCGATCGGCGGGCATCAGGCGCGTTTCTATGCCCTTGGTACAACCTCGCTGAAGCGCGGCTATTATTTCTCCTCGCCAATCCGGGTGGATGGCGAAATCCGCGGCGTCATTGTGTTCAAGGTTGATATCGACGTCATCGAATCCTCCTGGAGCGGCGGCGAATATCGCATCTTCGTCTCCGACCCCGAGGGCATCATCTTCATGTCCGGTAGTCCGGACTGGCTCTATGGGGCGATCCTGCCGCTGAGTTCGGATCGGGTAGCACGCACCGAGGCCTCGCGGCGCTATGCCAATGCGCGGCTCATCGAACTGCCGGTTATCCGCCATCGATTCGAAGAGCATGATCTGATGACGTTGGCGAGCGATCGCGGTCAAAGCGAATATCTCGTTCTTTCGCACTACATGCCGGCTGAAGACTGGACTGTAAACGTGCTCATGGACACGAGTTCCATCCGTGCGCAGGCCCGAACCGCACTCGTTGTCATCTTCCTCATTCTCTGCATTGCTGCTCTGACATTTGCCATCCTTCGGCAGCGCCGGATGCGTCTTGCAGAGCGGCTACAGCTGCAGGCCGAGGCGCGAAACCAGCTGGAACGGCGTGTCGAGGAACGCACGGCGGATCTTGCCCGCGTCAACAGCCGCATCGAGGAAGAGATTGCCGAGCGACGCCTGACCGAGCAGCAGCTGCGCCAGACACAGGCTGACCTCATCCAGGCTGGAAAGCTTGCCGGCCTCGGTCAGATGTCGGCGGCGCTTTCGCATGAGTTCAACCAGCCGCTCGCCGCCGCCAAGACCTATACCGATAGTGCCGCCGTGCTGCTGGAGCGCGGGCGCACGGAGGAGGCACAGGACAATATCCAGCGTATCGGCGGGCTGATCGACCGTATGGCTTCGATCAGCCGGCACCTGCGCAATTTTGCACGCAAACCCAATGAGAAGCTCGGCCCCGTGCCGCTCGACGAGGCGATCCGCGACACCCTGGAGATCATCGCCTGGCGGCTCAAGGCCGCGGATGCCGATCTGCGGCTGCATCTTGGAGCCCGGCCGCCAGTGGTCAAGGCCGGCTCGGTGCGTCTGCAGCAGGTGTTGGTCAACGTGATTTCGAATGCTGCCGATGCCGTCGAGGGGCTGGAAAACCGGTGCATAGAGGTTTCGGCTATCGAAGAGGCGGGCAGGGTGGTGTTGACCGTTCGCGATCATGGACCTGGTGTGCCGGCAGCGATTGCCGAGCGCATCTTCGATCCGTTCTTCACGACCAAGGGCGTCGGCAAGGGGCTCGGCCTCGGGCTCTCCATCTCCTACAACATCATCAAGGATTTCGGTGGCAGCCTGACCGTCTCCAACCATCCGGAGGGCGGGGCCGTGTTTCGCATCGAGCTTTCGGCTGCGGCGGGCTCGATGCCGGAGGCGGCTGAATGAACGAACAGAAGATATTGCTCGTCGATGACGAGGAGGAGTTACGCCGCTCGACGGCACAGGCACTGGAACTTTCGGGCTTCAACGTCGAAACCTTCTCCAATGCGGATCATGTGCTGGAACTGATCGGCTACAGTTTTCCCGGTGTCGTCGTGACCGATATCCGCATGCCGGGCATGGACGGCATGACGTTGATGCAGAAGATCCGTGAACTCGATACCGAGGTGCCCGTCATTCTCGTCACCGGCCACGGCGATGTGCAGCTTGCCGTGAAGGCGATGCGCGAGGGCGCCTATGACTTCATCGAGAAGCCGTTCACGCCGCAGATGCTCGCCGGCGTCATCCGCCGTGCCATGGAACGGCGTAGCCTCGTGCTGGAGAACCGGTTGCTTAAGGCCGTTGCCGGCAAGCGCGACGATATTGAGGCAAGGCTGCCGGGGCGAACGCAGATCATGGTCGATCTGCGCTACCGTATCCGTGCAATCGGGGCGAGTGACGCCGATACGCTTGTGGTCGGCGACACCGGCGTCGGCAAGGAAGTAGTGGCACGCGCGCTGCACGATATCAGCGCACGGGCCAGTCGACCCTTTATCGCCATCAACTGTGCGGCACTTCCGGCAAACCTGATCGAAAGCGAGCTCTTCGGGCACGAGGCCGGTGCCTTTCCGGGGGCTGTGCGTCCACGTTACGGCAAGTTCGAGCATGGGCGGGGCGGCACCATACTGCTTGACGAGATCGGCTCCATGCCGTTCGATCTGCAGGCGAAGTTCCTCCGCGTGCTGCAGGAGAGAATGATTTCCCGCCTCGGATCGAATGAAACCGTACCGCTCGACGTGCGGTTCATCGCCACAAGCAAGGTCGATCTGGAAGCGGAAGTCGCTTGCGGCCGATTCCGCGCCGACCTCCTCTACCGCCTGAACGTTGCGACCATTCATGTGCCGTCGCTTTCGCAACGCCGGGCCGATGTTCCGCTGCTCTTCATGCAACTCGTCAGGGAGGCGGCCGCGCGTTATGGCAAAGACGACATGGCTGTGCCGCCGGATGTGATTTCGGATGTCGCCCAGCGTGACTGGCCAGGCAATGTCCGTGAATTGCGCAACGCCGCTGACCGCTTTGTGCTCGGACTTGATGGCGGCGGCAGGCAGGCCGAAGCTGCGGGACTTGCCGAGCGTGTGGCGGAATTCGAGCGCGGCGTCATCGCCAGCGCGCTTGTCGCGCATAACGGCAGCCTGAGGCCGGTCTATGAATCGCTCGGCATTTCGYGCAAGACGCTTTACGAGAAGATGCAGAAATACGGCCTCGACAAGAAGCTTCTGGCCAATGAGATGGCCGGCGAGATGCGCCGCGAGCTTTGATCCCTTACAGATTTGATGCTGATTGCGCCTGGGTAGGTGTCTCTCTCGACTCAGATCTTGACAGGCAACCATTTGGTTGCCTATAAGATTACAATAGGCAACCAAATGGTTCCATGTCTAGATGGATGAAGATGCGGTTTTTCGAGCTCTGGCGGATGGCAGCAGGCGACGGCTACTCGATCGCCTGCATGCGCGCAACGGTCAGACGCTCGGCGAATTGTGCGAAGGGCTGGAGATGACGCGTCAGGCAGTGGCGAAGCATCTCGGCATTCTCGAAGAAGCAAACCTCGTCTCCACGCGCCGGCAGGGGCGCGAGAAGCTGCATTACATCAATCCGGTTCCGATCAACGAGATCGCGGACCGCTGGATCAGCAAATTCGAGCGCCGTGCATTAGAGGCGCTCTCCGATCTCAAGAAGAGCCTCGAAGGCAGCAAGGACGAATGAGACGTCCAGCCTGCCGGCGAGGGTGTGACCAAGCCTTGGCCAAAAGGGAGTATCATCATGGCAGGCAGCGCATTCAACTACGTCACCTATATCCGCACCACACCGGATCAACTCTGGTCGGCCCTTACGACGACGGAATTCATGAAGAAATTCTGGCTCGGGGTGCAGTTCGAAACCGATTGGAAGGCCGGTTCTGCCTGGCAGATGCGCTATTCCGACGGAACTGTCACCGATACAGGCGAAATCCTTGAATTCGATCCGCCCAAGCGGCTCGTCCTGAAGTGGCATAACGAGTTCAGGCCGGAGCTCAAGGCAGAAGGATTTTCCGAATGTGTGATCGAACTCGAGCCGGTCGGTGAGGCGGTAAGGCTGACGCTGACGCATTCGATGCCGGTCGAGGGCTCCAAGTTCATCGGCGCGGTCTCTGGCGGGTGGCCACAAATTCTCTCCAACCTCAAATCGCTGCTCGAAACGGGCGAGGTCGTTCTGCCGCCGAACCGGTGAGCGGCAAGCGATGGGTGGATTTCCACCCATCGCTTTAATCATTTGTTTCCAAATCGACCCATGTTGCGGCGCACTGGCGCAAAATCCTCATTCCTTCCTGCGTGCGGCAATTGAAGGCGCAGCGTCACGGCCTGCAAATGGGTCATCCGAGCCGGTGCGGAGGATGCGCCGGCGGGACGAATCCATTTTCATCAGGGAGGAAAACGATGAAAATCCTGAAGGCCATGCTCGGCGCCACTGCCGCCGCTGCCGTTTCGCTTCTTTCGTATGCCGCTTCGGCCCAGACCTATCCTGAGCGCACAATCACCATGGTTGTCCCTTTCGCCGCTGGCGGCCCGACAGATACTGTTGCGCGCCTCGTTGCTGAATCCATGTCGAAGGATCTCGGCCAGCAGATCGTCGTCGAAAATGTCGGCGGCGCCGGTGGCACGCTCGGCGCCGGCCGTGTTGCCGATGCCGATCCCGATGGCTATACGATCCTACTGCATCATATCGGCATGGCGACAAGCGCCACACTTTACCGCAAGCTAGCCTACGATACGCTTGGAGCGTTCGACTATGTCGGTCTCGTCACCGATGTTCCGATGACGATCGTTGCCCGCAAGGATTTCGAACCGGCCGATCTCAAGAGCCTGATCGATTATGTGAAGGCGAACAAGGACAAGGTCACCGTCGCCAACGCCGGTATCGGCGCCGCATCCCACCTTTGCGGCATGATGTTCATGAGTGCCATCCAGACGCCACTGACGACCGTTCCCTACAAGGGAACCGGCCCGGCGATGACCGATCTTCTCGGCGGCCAGGTCGATATCATGTGCGACCAGACGACCAATACGACGAAGCAGATCAAGGGCGGCACGATCAAGGCCTATGCCGTGACCTCGCCGGCTCGCCTCGATGTGCTCAAGGACATCCCGACCGCTGTCGAAGCCGGCCTGCAGGGCTTCGAAGTCGGTATCTGGCACGGCAT
The DNA here is from genome assembly GCF_056396805.1 of Rhizobium sp. 05N49. Taxonomy (NCBI): domain Bacteria; kingdom Pseudomonadati; phylum Pseudomonadota; class Alphaproteobacteria; order Hyphomicrobiales; family Rhizobiaceae; genus Rhizobium; species Rhizobium sp. 05N49. The sequence continues at coordinate 23,799 of NZ_JBFTME010000026.1, read as the reverse complement.
CTATACGCCGAGGGGTACGCCGGCTGAAATCAACGAGCGCCTGTCGAAGTCGTTGCAGGTCGCGCTGAAGGATCCGAACGTCGCTGCTCGCTTCGCCGAACTCGGCACGGCTCCCTCTTCGGACGCCGAAGCAACGCCGGCTGCACTGAAGGCGAAGCTCGAGAGCGAAATCGCCCGCTGGAAGCCTGTCATCGAAGCAGCCGGCGAATACGCGGACTGAGCCTGACTGCGACATTCGCACCCTCCTCCCGGCCGGGAGGCGGGTGTTTGCGCAGCCTGATATCTGCAGCGACGCTCCATCTCCAACACCAGGAGACACTATGAAATCCCTCAGTTTCGACACCACCAATGTCATCTGCGGCGCATTGCTCGCCGCAACCGGTGCCTTCTTTGCCTATCAGTCGCTGGACCTCGATCTCGGTACGGCGTTGCGCATGGGCCCGGGTTATTTCCCACTCGTTCTCTCAGGCATTCTCGTCCTGCTCGGCCTTGTCATTCTCGTTCAGGCCGTGCGGGTTCAGGGCGAGCCGATCGAACCATTCGCCTGGCGCGGTATGCTCTTCATCCTGCCGGCCCCGGTCTTCTTCGGATTGACAGTGCGTGGGCTCGGTTTTGCTCCGGCAATTTTCCTGACGGCCTTCATCGCTTGCTTTGCGTCCAGTCGCATGAATGTGCTGTTAGCGCTGGTTCTTTCGCTGCTGCTGACGATCTTTTCGGTTGCGGTCTTCAGCTATGCGCTCGGGCTGCCTTTCGAACGTTTCGGCCCTTGGGTTCGGATCTAGGAGGCGGGTATGGAACTTTTCAGCAATCTCGCTCTCGGCTTCTACACGGCGGCAAGCCCGGAAAATCTGCTTTTCTGCCTGATCGGTGTGCTGCTCGGCACGCTGATCGGCGTGCTCCCGGGCATTGGTGCGACGGCAACGATCGCCATGCTGCTGCCCATCACCTTCCAGCTTGAGCCGGTCTCCTCGCTCATCATGCTGGCCGGTATCTATTACGGTGCCCAATACGGCGGCTCGACGACGGCGATCCTCATCAACATGCCGGGCGAATCCTCTTCTGCCGTGACTGCCATCGATGGCTATCAGATGGCGCGGAAGGGCAGGGCGGGTGCGGCGCTCGCAATTGCTGCGCTCGGCTCCTTCTTCGCCGGCTCGGTCTCGACTTTTCTCGTGGCGGTTTTCGCGCCACCGCTGACCGCGATCGCGCTGCAATTCGGCTCGGCGGAATATTTCTCGCTGATGATCGTCGGCCTCGTTTCTTCCATCGCACTTGCGCATGGCTCGGTCGTCAAGGCGCTGGCGATGGTGGCGCTCGGGCTGCTGCTCGGTCTCGTTGGCACGGATATCTATACCGGTACGCCGCGCTTCACGCTCGGCATTCGCGAATATGCCGACGGACTGAACTTCGTGGCGCTTGCTGTCGGTGTCTTCGGCATTGCGGAAATCCTGCGCAATCTGGAAGGGGAGAAGACCCGCACCGTGCTGATGGCAAAAGTCTCGGGGCTGTTGCCATCCAAGGAAGAGTTCAAGGAGATGATCGCGCCGATCATTCGCGGCACGGTGATCGGCTCGGCGCTTGGCATCCTGCCGGGTGGCGGGGCAATCCTCGCTTCTTTCGCTTCCTATACAGTTGAAAAGCGCGTTTCCAAGAAGCCGGAGGAATTTGGTCACGGAGCGGTCGCGGGCGTCGCTGGGCCGGAATCGGCCAACAATGCGGGCGCGCAGACCTCGTTTATTCCGCTCTTGACGCTCGGCATTCCGGCAAACCCTGTCATGGCGCTGATGGTCGGTGCGATGATCATTCAGGGCATCGTGCCGGGACCGAACGTGGCGACGGAGCAACCGGCGCTCTTCTGGGGCATCATCGCTTCCATGTGGATCGGCAATCTGATGCTCGTCATCCTCAACCTGCCGCTGATCGGGCTGTGGGTGAAGCTGCTGACGGTGCCTTACTACGTGCTCTTCCCCATCATCATGGCCTTCTGCTCGATCGGGGTCTACAGCGTCAATTCCAACGTCTACGACCTCTATGCCGTCGCCTTCTTCGGCCTCATCGGTTATGTGCTCGCAAAACTCCGCTGCGAGCCGGCGCCGTTGCTGCTCGGCTTCGTGCTCGGGCCGCTGCTGGAGGAAAACCTGCGGCGTGCCATGATCCTGTCGCGCGGCGACGCGACGACCTTCGTCACACGGCCGATCAGCGCCATCCTGCTGACGATTGCAGTAGCTGTGCTGATCATCGTCTTCCTGCCGAGCGTCAAGCGCAAGCGCGAAGAGGTCTTCGTCGAAGAGGCATGAGGGCTTGCGCTGACGGTCCGTTTGTTGAAAAAAGAACGATCTGATGCGGGCGCCGTCGGGCGCCCGTTTCGCTTGACAGGATATCCAGGCTCATGAGCATCCCCGCCCGGATCAGCAACGATCTGCCTTTTCTCACCACCCTTCGCCGCGATCTGCATGCCCATCCCGAGCTGGGATTCGAGGAGGAGCGCACCAGCGATATCGTTGCCAAGCTCCTCAAAGAGGCGGGTATCCAAGTGCACCGCGGCCTGGGTGGAACCGGTGTCGTCGGAACGCTGCAGATCGGCAATGGCACGCGCACGATCGGGCTGAGAGCAGACATGGATGCGCTCGCCATGCCGGAGACGTCGGATCGTCCTTACAAGTCGACCGTGCCGGGCAAGATGCATGCCTGCGGTCATGACGGGCATACGGTGATGCTGCTTGGCGCGGCACGGCATCTGGCTGAAGCGCGCGGTTTTTCCGGAACTGTCCATTTCATCTTCCAACCGGCCGAAGAGGGCCGTGGCGGTGCGAAGCGGATGGTAGAGGAGGGATTGTTCAAGCAGTTTCCCTGCGATGCCATCTATGGGCTGCACAATATGCCAGGGCTTGCCGTTGACGAAATTGCCGTTGTCGAGGGGCCGCAGCTTGCGTCTTCGGACAGCTGGCGCGTCCGCTTCCGTGGGACCGGCACCCATGGCGCAAAGCCGCATCTCGGCCGTGATCCAATTACCGCTGCCGGCACCTTCCTGTCGTCGCTGCAGACCATCGTCGGGCGCGTCGTCGATCCGCTTCAGCCAGCCGTCGTCAGCGCCTGCTCGGTCCAGGCCGGCAACCCGAAGGCCTTGAACGTCATCCCCGACATTGTCGAGATCGGCGGGACGGCGCGGGCTTATGCGCCCGAAGTACGCGATCAGCTTGAGGCCGAAATCGGCCGTCTGGCGCGCGGCACAGCCGCCATGTTCGGCATTTTGGCAGATTATGAATTCGAGCGCCGCATTCCGCCGGTCGTCAATGATGCAGATGCGGCGGCGCGGGCGCTTGGTGCTGCACAGGCAGTTTTCGGTGAAAAGGTGCGTACCAGCTTTCCGCCGTCGACTGCCGGGGATGATTTCGCTTTCTTCGGACAAAATGCGCCCGGCTGTTATGTCTGGCTCGGCAACGGCCCGGCCGTCGATGGAGCGCTGCATCACAATACGGCCTACGACTTCAACGACGAGGCGCTGGGATATGGTGTGGCTTACTGGGTGTCACTGGTGGAGCGAGAGCTCAAGGCTGAGGCGTAGCTCGCCTCAGAAGGTTTCCAGAATTGGGTTTTCCAGTACCTTGCCAGTGGTGACATCGGCAATGCCGCGGTCGGTCTGGTGCGGGCCGATATTGCAGGCCAGCGTGGCCCCGAAGCACGCCTTGAAGACCAGGTAGGGCGGCTGCCAGTCGACGATTTTCTCCATGGCCTTGCGGATGCCGGCGAAGCCTTCGGCGGTTACCTGCAGGCGGGCATCAGTTACAAGGCCGGAGAGCGGCAGGGGCAGCAGGGCCTCTATGCGGCCGTCCTTTGCGACGGCCATGCCGCCGCCGGCTTCGATGACAGCGTTTGCTGCAATCGCCATATCTTGCGCATTTCCGCCGAAAACGGTGAGGTTATGGCTGTCGTGCGAGACGGTGGTACAGAAGGCGCCGCGCCACTCACCCCAGCCGGTCAGAAAGCCGACACGCGGCTTGCCGTCAGCCAACCCGTGACGATGTGCAACTGCTATCATCGCGCTGCCGGCCGGCGGCACAACGAAGCCGTCGCAGACATCGGCAACTGCTTCGCCCCATTGCGTAAAACGCGGACGGCCGATCGTCGCAAGGCGGACTTTGGTGCCGTTGGCGGGAATGCGGAAGTCGTCTTCGGCAAGCGCTGCGAGCTTGACCGAATGCATGAGCGGCGTGGCATCGAGCGGTTGGATCGGATCCTTGACCGCGCCGTTCTCGGCGACCAGCCGACCGCCGGCGATGACGGCGCGGGCGGTAAAATCGGTCATGTCCTCGAATAGTACGAGATCGGCGCGGCGACCGGGTGCGATGAGCCCGAGGTCGGTACGCTTCGTGCGCTGTGCGGCGTTGAAGGTGGCGGCGCGCAGTGCCCATTCCGGGCGCATGCCGTAGCGGACGAGGCGGCGCAGGACATCATCGAGGCCACCATTCTGATGGAGCTCGTCGGGAAAGACATCATCGGTACAGAGCGTGACCGTCGGCGGAAGGTGGCCGATGTCGTTCAACGCCTCGACGAATTCCTCCAGCAGATGGTCGTGAGAGCCGCGCAGCTCGATCGTCATGCCGGCGGCCAGCTTCTGTAGCAGATCGGCGCCCGATGTCAGCTCGTGATCGGAGGTGATGCCGGCGGCCATGAAAGCGTTGAGGTCGGCACCGCCAAGCCCGCGGGCATGGCCGCAGACGAGCTTGCCGGAGGCAAGACCTCCATTGACGATATCGGTCATGCGCGGATCGCCATCGATGACGCCCCGCATGTTCATGACCTCTGCCACGCCGCCGATTGCCGGTGAGCGCAGCAGCTCGGCGATAACAGCGGCGTCGAAGTCTGCTCCTGCCAGCTCAAGTCCGGGTGCTGACGGCACGCAAGAAGGGGCAAGCAGGATCATGCGCAGCGGCAGATTGCGTGAGGCTTCGATCGCCCAGCGCACGCCGTCCAGGCCGTGGACATTGCCGAATTCGTGCGGATCCCAGACGATCGTCGTCACGCCGCGCGGCAACACAGCTTCGGCATATTCAGCCGGCGTAACCATCGAGCTTTCGATATGCATATGCGTATCGATGAGCCCCGGAGAGACGATGCTGCCCGTCGCATCGAGCACTTTCGCGGCATCGGTGCGGCTTGTCGGTGCATGAACACTTGCGATCATCGCACCGACGAGGCCGATATCGGCCTCGCGGACCAGGCCGGTGACGGCATCGAGGATGCGGCCGCCGGTGACAAGCATATCGAAGGGGCTGTCGCCGCGCGCAGCCGCCACGGCGCGGGCGCGTAATGCCGGTTCGTTGAGATCGGCGGGTTCCTGGCGCGGGTTTGCAGTCATTTGCGGGCCTCATTGACCAGGGCGGCGAGAATCATCACACGCGCCATATCGGCATCGATGTCAGCGGCGAACTCAGCGTTGAACGCTGCGTGGGTGGCGCGGGTTTCAACGACGGTGCGACCGCGCGTATATTGCCCCTGCAGTTCCGCATCGATGCGGGCAGGGCGAAAGCTCACCGCCTGCGGAGCGACGAAGGCGACGGCGGCAGAGGGATCGTAGATCGCCATGGCAGGACGGCCGCGGCTGGTGCCGATCCTGATGTAGCCGGCAAACATATCGGCGATCAGCTCGGCATTGACACCACCGGCGGTACGGACCGGATCGGCATCCTCAGGTTTTGCCAGAACCTTGCGGCAAAGGTCGAGATCGACCATGCGCAGCGGCAGATTGTGGGCGATGACGATTGCCAGTGCTTCGGGGTCGGCGAGCGCATTGAATTCCGCCGAGGCCGTGTGGTTGCCGATGGTGACGCCGCCGCCCATCCAGACGAGTTCGGTGATGCGGGCGGCGAGATCGGGGCGGGCGAGCGCCAGTGCGGCGATATTCGTCAGCGGTCCGAGCGCCAGGATACGATGAGGGCCTTCCAGTTCCAGCCAACGGCAAAGGGCAATAAAGGCGTCGCTGTCCGGCAGGCCCGGGGCCGGCGGCAGGTGCCTGCCCGTTGTCGGGATACCGCTCTCGCCGAGCACCGCCTGCGCGGTCTCGAGCTTGCCGAGAACGGGCATATCGCGGCCGATGTGGATTGGGAACGTCCAGCCGAAAGCCTTGGCGGCTCCCGCCGCGTTGGTGCGCACCTGCGACAGCGGCGTATTGCCGAAAACCAGCGAGACGCCGTCGATGTCGAGTTCGGCATTTGTCACCACCATGATGGCAGCGATATCGTCGAACCCCATATCCGTGTCGATCCAGACGCCCATGATCTCACCCGAAACGCTTGAGGCTTGCGGAAGCCGCGACCGGCAGGTCGAAGGCGATGGAGCTGCCGAGTTCGTGTTGCGGCAGGGCTGCGTCCACCTCGGCCTTGATCGGGCCGAGCGAGCTGTCCAGCAGATATTCACGGCTGTTGCCGGCAAAAGACGTGCCGCGCACGGTGCCCTGGAAAGGACCAGAACCAAGGATCACCGCACGCGGCCGCCAGGCCAGGCCCGCCGCACCGTCGGGTGCCGCGGTCGAAAGGGCGACTGCGCCACCGGGCGTCGCGAGCTTTCCGTCCTTCAGCCCAAAGACATTCTCGAAGCCGACGAAATCGGCAACGAAGGAAGAAACAGGTTTGTTGTAGATATCTTCGGGCGTGCCGATCTGCTCGATGCCGCCGTTCAGCATGACGATGATACGGTCGGCAAGGGCAAGCGCTTCGGCCTGATCGTGGGTGACGAAGATCATCGTCACGCCCGTCTCCTTCTGGACACGCTGCAACTCGGCACGCATTTCGAGGCGCAGGCGGGCGTCGAGGTTGGAAAGCGGCTCGTCGAGCAGCAGCACCTTTGGCTCCATGACCATGGAGCGCGCGAGCGCCACACGTTGCTGCTGGCCGCCGGAGAGCTCGCCCGGTTTGCGGCTTGCGAATTTTGCAAGGCCGACAGATTTGATGCCGGCATTGACCTTGCCGTCCAGATCATCACCACGAAGGCCCTTCAGCCGCAGTCCGAAGGCGACGTTTTCATAGACGGTCAGATGCGGGAAAAGCGCGTAGGACTGGAAGACGAGGCCGACAGCGCGTTTGTTGGCGGAAACGCGGGTGATATCGGCGCCATCGAGATTGATGCGGCCGGAGGCCGGATTCAGCAGGCCGGCGATGGCGCGCATCGTCGTCGTCTTGCCGCATCCGGAAGGGCCGAGAAGCGCCACCAACTCGCCCCTGGCGATCGACAGGTCGAGGTCCTTCACCGCGACCGTATCGCCATAGGCCAGCGTCAGCTTGTCGAGTTGAAGGTAGGCATCAGACATAGCGAGAGAATCCCAGGAAGCGTTCGGCGAGGAAGACGATGCCGATCGAAAGGAAGGCGAGCAGCGCCGAGAGCGCCGCAATGGAGGGGTCGTAGGTGGTTTCCATGTAGCCCAGCATGTCGATCGGCAGCGTGCGCACGCCGGGGCCGGAGAGGAACAGGGAGACCGGAACCTGATTGAAGCTGGTGACGAAGCCGAGGATGAAGGCAGCCAGAATGCCGCCGCGGATATTCGGCATCACGACGCGGAAGAAGGCGCCGAGCCGTGAGGAACCGAGCAGGACGGCCGCTTCCTCGATATCGGAGCGCAGGTTACCAAGGCTTGCGGACACGACACGCACTGCATAGGGCAGCACCAGGGCGGTATGGGCGAAGAAGAGCGCCAGTGTGATATTGAAGCCGAAGGGCACGACGAGATAGCGCAGCAGCGCCAGGCCGACGATGATGCCTGGCACGATGATCGGCAGCGAGACGATGGTTCTGATCGTTTCCGAACCCGGCAGCCGATAGCGCGCTAGCGCATAGGCGGCCGGAATGCCGAGGATGAGGGCTGCCAGCGTCCCGAAGACCGCCAGGAACATCGACATGGCAAAGCTGTCGCGGAAGCTATCGATGGTGAAGACCTTGGCAACCCAGCGCAGCGACAGGCCCTGCGGCGGGAAAGCCAGCGTGTCGCCGGCGGAAAGCGAAGCCGCGATGATGATCAGAAAGGGGCCGATCAGGAAGACCAGCAGCAGGAACAGCACGACAGGCGAAAGGAGGCGGATGCTCATCGGCGGTTCCTCGCGGTCGCAAGGCGTTTCAGCAGGATATTGGCGGCAAAGCTCATGACGATCAGGATGAAGGCGATGACACTCGCCGAGACGAAATTATTGGCGACGGAAACCTGCTGGTACATCAGCGTCTCCAGCATCAGCACCTTGGAGCCGCCGAGGATGGCGGGCGTGATATAGGCCGTCAGCGAACCGGTGAAGACCAGCGTGCCGCCGACGACGAGGCCTTCCTTGGTGAGCGGCAGAATGACCTTCCAGAAGACCTGGAACCAGTTGGCGCCGAGCACGCGGGCGGCGGGAATGGCATCCTTCGGCATGTTCTCGAGTGCGCTGATGAGCGACAGGATCATCAGCGGCAGGAAAAGCTGCAGGAGGCCGATAAAGACGGCAGTTTCAGTGAAGAGCAGGCGTAGCGGCTCCGCGCTCAGGCCCAGGCCGGTGATCGCTTCATTGACGATGCCGGTGCGGCCGAGAATGACAATCCAGGCATAGGTGCGCGCAACCGGCGAGATCATCAGCGGCAGAGTGACGAGCCCGATCATGCGGCCCTTGCCCTTCGGAGGAAGATTGACGATCGCAAAGGCGGCGGCATAACCGATGATGGCCGACACCGCCGTCACTTCCAGGCCGAGCCGGAAGGTGCGGAAGAAAACGGTCCGGTTCAGCGTTTGCGAGAAGAAATCCGTATAGGCGGCAAGCGTCCACGCGCCGTCGCTGCGGAAGCCTTCGGAGAGCAGGATCGCGACGGGCAGCAGAAAGACTACGGCAGCGAAGATCGCGGCCGGCAGGGCAAGCGCCAGGGCTTCTGCTCGGTTCTGGAACATGAGACGCCTTTCGAGCGGGGAAGGGCGGTCCCGGTGGGTGCCGGGACCGATGTCAGCAGAGGCTTACTGGCCGACCTTTTCGTTCCATTCCTTCAGCCAGCCATTGCGGTTGTCGAGTGCGGCTGCGGACGGGATCAGCTTCAGGTTCTTGGCGGTGTCTTCGCCATAGGTGATGTTGTTTGCGACCTTGTCGGAGACCTTGACCTCCTTGTTCGCCGGGCTGTCGATGAGCTTTTCGGCGAGCTTGGTCTGGACGTCGGTCGAGAGCCAGAAGTCCATGAACTGCAGGGCGAGATCCTGGTTCTTCGAACCCTTGGTCATGACCAACACGTTCATGCCGCCGGTCTGGCCTTCCTTCGGCGTTGCCCAGGCAACGGGAAGGTCGAGTTTGGTGAAGCCTGCCCAGGAGAAACGGCCGATCGGAGCGGCCCAGATTTCCTCCTGCTGCATCAGCTGCACGAGCTGGGAAGACTTTTCATAGAAGGTAACGATTTCGTCCTTCTTTTCGCCGAGCGCTTCGATCGGCGCCTTGAGATCAGGCGTGTCCTTGCCGAGTGCGAGACCAAGCATGTAGAGCGCCGGCGGGCCCTGGTTGGTCGTAACGTTCGGGAAGGCGACGTGGCCGACATATTCCGGCTTCAGGAGATCGGCCCAGGACTCGATCTTCATCTTGTCCGAGCGGTAGGCAATCGAGGTGGCATAGAAAGTGTAGCCGACGCTCATGCCATCACCGTTCGGATCCTTGGCGACATCGTAGAGCCTGGAGAAATTTTCAAGCTTGGAGGTATCGATCTTGTCGATCAGGCCGGCGCGGGAAGCCGCAAGGCCATCGGCCATGGAGACGGCAGCAAGATCGACGACCGGATTGGCCTTGTTGGCTTCCATCTTGGCGAGGCGCTCGACGCTGTTGCCGGTTTCGACAACGAGCTTGCAGCCGCACTTGGCTTCGAAGGGGTCATAGACGATCGTCTTGTAATCGTCCTGCGCAAAGGCATAGACGGAAATGGTCAGCGTGCGTTCCTGTGCCGCTGCACCGAGAGGGAAAAGCGCGACTAGCGCCACTGATGCAACAAGAGCTTTTTTCATTCTACAGGTTCTCCATCTCTGAGGTTTTTGGTGCCGGGTTCACGAGCCCGGATGACTGGCGGATGATCAGCTGCATGGGCACGCGTTCGGTGTCCGCCGCAACCAGCACGCCCTCCCGTGTGCCACTATCGTTTATTCTGTCGACCAGTGCCGAAACGGCAATTTCGGCGATAGTGTCCATGTCCATCCTCACGGTCGTCAGCGATGGGGTGACGACCGGCGACCATATGAGATCGTCGAAGCCCGTGACGCTGACATCGGCGGGCACGCTGATGCCGTCCTGCTGCAGTTCAGTCAGCGCGCGCAGAGCCTGCAGGTCGGAAAGGGCCGCAAATGCCGTGAAGCCCTGACGCGCCTTTTCCGCAAGCCCCAGCCTGCAACCGGCGCCCGTCTCGTTTTCCAGCCGCTCGATCCAGAGTGTTTCGGAGCGCATGCCGTGCTGCAATCCAGCCCTGATGCCGCCGGCTCTGTCGTTCTGGACATTGGACTCGTGATTATTGCCGATGATGAGGATCTGCTTGTGGCCGAGGCCCGCAAGGTGGGCRGCAATTTCCTTTCCGCCCTGCCAGTGATCGGCGGCGACAGTATTGCCCGGTGTGGAGGCGGTATCGATGACCGCGACCGGGCAGCTCGCGGCGGAAATGCGGGTGGCGCGGCGAGGCACGACCACCATGCCGTCGACGCCACGTTCCACCAGCCGGTTGATCGCTTCCGTCTGGGCCGTGATATCGCCGCGGGAGTCGGCAATCAGCACACCGTAGCCTGCTACGGATGCGGCATATTCGATGGCCTGGGCGATCTTCGGAAAGAGGGGATTGGCAATATCGGGCAAGACAAGGCCGAGCACGCCGCTCCGGCCAGTACGCAGAGCTCTGCCGGCCTGGCTCGGCACATAGCCGAGTTCGGCGGCATGCGTGCGGATTCTTTCGATCAGTGCGTCGGAAACCCGGCCTTTGCCGGAGAGCGCATTGGAGACCGTGGCAACGGAGACGCCGAGCGACGTTGCTATCCTGCTGAGATTGGGTCCCGGGCGTTGTGAGGCCATTGTTTTGAAGCGCCGCGCTTAATCGTTTAATCAACTGCATAGCGTAGCGATTACGGCTTGTCGAATCCAAATCCTTCCTGTGCGCATATTATCTGTTCCGGCTCTGGCAAAGAAAAAGCCCCGCGGAGACCACGGGGCTTCGGAATGACGCTATGCGAAGACCTTAGCTGCCCTTGGCAGCCTTGACCGGTGCCGGACCGGTGGTCTTGCCAGTCGGTGCGAAGCCGCCGCCGGTTGCGATGTTGAGCGCAGCGTAATCCTTTGCCATCTGCTGAACGGCAGCCGCGAGGCTTGCCTGAGCGAGAGAGACCTGACGCTGGGCGTCGAGAACGTCGAGCAGCGAGGAAGCGCCGTCTTTGTAGGATGCCGTCGAGAGCTCGAGGGTTTCCTGGGTCGTCCTGACCTGGGCGCGCAAGGCGTCAACCGTCTGGGCGTCACGGCGAACGGCCGAAAGGGCATCCTCGACCTGCTGGATTGCCGTCAGAACGGTCTGCTTCCAAGCGAGGTAGGATGCGACGGCGTTGGACTTGGAGACGTCGACATTGGCGCGCAGACTGCCGCCGTCGAGGATCGGCAGGTTCAAGGTCGGGCCGAAGGACCATGCCGACAGGCCGCCGTGGATGCCGCGCTGGTTGATGTAGCTCGGCGAGATCGAACCGGACAGCGAGATCGACGGGTAGAGTTGAGCTTCGGAGACACCGATCTGGGCGGTGGCAGCGGCGAGGTTACGCTCGGCCTGGCGAATATCCGGGCGGTTGCGGATCAGGTCGGCCGGAACGCCGGAATTGATGCCGCCGCGGAAGGTCGGCTGGCCGGAGCCACGCAACAGTTCATCGACCATCGAACCGGCCGGCTGGCCGAGGAGGGTGGCGATTTGATGGGCCGAAACGCGGATGTTGGTTTCGAGACCGGGGATTTCTGCGAGCGTCGACTGGACAAGACCTTCAGCCTGGACGACGTCGAGGCGGGAGGCCGCACCTGCGTCGAGCTGGAACTTGGTCAGGTCGTAGGTTTCCTGACGGGACTTCAGGTTGGCTTTCGAAAGCGCCAGGCGCTGCTGGAAGAAGCGCAGGTCAATATAGGTTGAAACAAGGTTCTGGATGTAGGACAGCTTGGCGATGTCGGCACCCGCATAGGCGGAATCAAGAGAGGCGAGGGCGCTTTCCTTGCTGCGTCTGAAAAGACCGAACATGTCGAGCAGCCAGGACAGGGAAAGCTGTCCGGCGCTGGTGTTGCGGGTGTTGAACTGGGTACGCAACTCGCCGGTCTCGCCGCTGACGGTGTGAGAAGCGCCAACATCGAGAGCAGGCAATGAACCGGCGCCAGCGATGGTCACGTTGGCGGATGCGGAATTGATGCGCTCGAGCGCCTGTTGAATCGTCAGGTTCTGGCTAAGGCCGGTCTGGACAAGGCTGTCGAGTTTGCGGTCATTATAGGCGGTCCACCAGGCCGTGGTAGCGACGTCGCCGATGCTCTTTTTGCCACCTTCACTGAATTTTCCAGGAAGCGCCATTTCCGGAGGTACGTGATCAGGGCCTACTACACAGCCCGACAGCAATAACAATAGCGCCGGTGTGGCATAACGAAGAGATACCATGCATTTCATCCTGTAACTCGAGCAAGTCAATTCTTGTCCGAAGCGTCATGCTTCACTATCGGCCCGACGCGCCTCGATCCTTACGCTAAACACATGCCGAAGCAGTCCGCGCGCAATGTAGCAATCCGGAAAGCTTTCTCACAGTGCATTTATATCACACTCCCGCCTCATTTTTTTGCCGTGTGGCAAAGATGCGGCGGATCACGACGAAGAAGGAGGGCACGAAGAAAATGCCGAGTACCGTCGCCGAAAGCATCCCTCCGAGCACGCCGATACCGATCGCGTTCTGGGCAGCGGAACCCGCGCCCGTGGCGATGGCCAAAGGCACGACGCCGAGAATGAAAGCCAGAGATGTCATGATGATCGGGCGCAGGCGCAGCCTTGCTGCTTCCAGCGTCGCCTCGAAGAGCCCCATGCCCGTCTCCGTCCGGTCCTTCGCGAATTCCACGATCAGGATCGCGTTCTTGGCGGCAAGGCCGATGGTCGTGAGCAGGCCCACCTTGAAATAGACGTCATTCGCCTGCCCGAATAGCGTTGCTGCGGCAAGTGCGCCGAGCACGCCGACCGGCACGGCCATGATGACCGAGAACGGGATCGACCAGCTCTCGTAGAGGGCAGCCAGGCAGAGGAAGACGACGAGAACCGAAATCGCGTAAAGCATCGGGGCCTGCGAGCCCGAGAGCCGCTCCTGATAGGAGATGCCCTGCCAGGCGACCGTGTAGCCGCCGCCGAGCTGTTCGGTCAGTGCTTCCATCTCGTTCATGGCTTCACCCGATGAGACGCCAGGGGCTGCCGCACCGTCGAGCGGGATGGCGCTGACAGCATTGAACCGGGCGAGCGAGGGCGCGCCATCGACCCATTGGGTCGTCGTGAAGGCGGAGAAAGGCACCATCTCGCCAGCGTTGTTGCGGGCATACCAGTGGTTCAGATCGGTCGGCTGCATGCGGAAGGGAGCGTCGCCCTGCACGTAGACCGGCTTGATTTCGCCATTCAGCGTGAAGTCGTTGACATCGCGGCCAGTGAAGATGATCGACAGCATGGAATTGACCGAGGCGAGGTCGACACCCATGGCGCCGATCTTCTCCTGATCGATCAGGATTTTCATCTGCGGCTCGACTTCCTTGTTGTTCGAGCGCAGCGCGACGACCTTGCCGGTGGCGCCGGCCATCTGGATGAGCCGCTTGGATGCGGCCGTCAGGGCTTGATTGCCATGGCCGCCGGTGTCCACCAGATACATGGAGAAGCCGCTCGAGACGCCAAGACCCTGGATCGCCGGCGGCAGCAGCGCGAAGACCTGCGCCTCGCGGATCGTGAAGAAGTTCTTGAGAGCCCGGTTGACCACCGACTGAGCACTGAGATTGTGATCGGTGCGCAGTGAGAAATCCTTGAGCTTGGTGAAGACGATGGCGCTGTTCTGGCCGGAACCGTTAAAGCCGAAGCCGAGCGCACCGAATACGGAATCCACCGCATCCTTCTCGTTTTCGCGGAAGTATTTTTCGACTTTTTCAACGACAGCCTGCGTCTGCTGCGTGGTCGAGCCAGGGGGCGTGGTGACGATGGTCAAAAGCACGCCCTGGTCTTCTTGCGGCAGGAATGAACTCGGCAGACGCGCGAAGAGATAGGCGCAGCCGGCGCCGACCAGCAGGAATACCAGCATGACGCGGATCGGGCGCTTCAAGAGGTAGCCGATCGTGCGCACATAGCCGTTGGTCGAGCGGGTGAAGTTGCGGTTGAACCAGTCGCCGATGCGATGCTTCTTGTGCTCGTTGACCGGCTTCAGCATCGTGGCGCAGAGCGCCGGCGTCAGCACGATGGCGACGAGGGCCGAAAGCAGCATGGCCGAAACGATGGTGATGGAGAACTGGCGATAGATGATGCCGGTCGAGCCACCGAAGAATGCCATGGGAATGAAAACGGCGGTCAGCACGAGAGCGATGCCGACGATGGCGCCGGTAATTTCACCCATCGACTTCTCGGTCGCTTCAAGTGGCGAGAGCTTTTCCTCCGACATGATGCGTTCGACGTTTTCCACGACGACGATGGCGTCGTCGACGAGAAGGCCGATTGCCAGCACCATGGCGAACATCGTCAGCGTATTGATCGAATAGCCTGTTGCCGCAAGGACGCCGAACGTGCCGAGAAGCACGACGGGTACGGCAATGGTCGGGATCAACGTCGCGCGCAGGTTCTGCAGGAAGATGAGCAGCACCACGAAGACGAGCACGATCGCCTCGATCAGTGTGTGCACGACCTTCTCGATCGACAGCTCGACGAAGGGGGTCGTGTCGTAGGGATAGGTGATCTCGACGCCTTCCGGCAGGCCACGACCGATCGTTTCGAGCGCGGTGCGGACACGGGCGGCGGTATCGATGGCGTTCGCGCCAATTGCAAGGTTGACGGCGAAACCAGACGACGGCAGACCATTATAGCGCGAGCTGCCGCCATAGCTCTCCTGCCCGATTTCGACGCGGGCGACATCGCTCAGGCGGACTGTCGAACCATCCTTTTCGACCTTCAGGATGATGTGCTCGAAATCCGCGACCGTGGTAAGCTGGCTCTGTGCCGTGATGGTGACGTTGATCTGCTGGCCCGGGACGGCAGGCTGGGCGCCAAGCGAGCCGACGGAGACCTGCGTATTCTGGGCCTGGATAGCCGAGGTCACGTCGCTTGGTGTGAGCTGAAACTTCTGCAGTTTGAACGGGTCGATCCAGACACGCATGGCGTAGCCGGAGCCAAATACGTTGATGCTGCCTACGCCTTCCAGGCGTTGGATCTGGTCCTCGATCGAGGTCGACATGATGTTGCCGAGGTCAACGGAGGTGCGTTTGCCGTCCGTCGAGACCAGCGAGCCGACGAGAAGAATGCTCGACGTGGAGCGCGTGACGCTGATCCCCGCATCGATGACGTCGCCAGGCAACTGCGACTGGACAAGCTGCAGCTTGTTTTGAACCTGTACCTGCGCGATGTCAGGATTGATGCTGGTCCCGAAGGTCAGCGAAATGCTGGCCGAGCCTGTCGACGAGGTCGAGGTCATGTAGGTCAGGTCGTCGAGACCAGTCATGCCGTCTTCGATGATGGTGGTCACCGATTTTTCGACCGTTTCGGCGCTCGCGCCGCGATAGCTGGTGTTGATGCGGACCGTTGTCGGCGCAATATCAGGATATTGCGAGATCGACAGCGTGAAGATCGCGAGCAGACCTGCGAGCATGATGGTGATCGCAATGACCCAGGCAAATATCGGTCGTCGGATGAAAAACTTGGCCATCGGTTATTCCTGTACGGCTGGGACGGTGACGATACGGGAGTGCCTGCGCATTACTTTGCTGCGGGCTTCTGTTCGCCTCCGGCCACGGGCTGATCGGCAGGGACAACCACGCCGTTGTCATTGATTTTCATTGGAACCGGTTTTACCGACATGCCTGATACAATCGACTGCAGACCGCTGACGATGAGCTGGTCGCCATCCTTTACGCCCTGGGTCACGAGCCAGGAATTGTTGGAAGGCGAGGCATTCTCGAACACGCGGGTCTCAACTTTGYCCTCGGCGGAAATGAACTGCGCGGTCAAACGGCCGTTGGCGTCACGGGTGGTGGCAAGCTGCGGCAGGGAATACCCGGCTTCGTTACCGAGTTCGACTGTGGCGCGTACGTACATGCCGGGCAGGACGACGCGGTCGGGGTTCGGGAAAACAACACGGATGATGAAGGTACCGGTCGTTTCGCTGACAACCTGCTTCGACATGTCGAGCTTGCCCTTCTGATTATACTCGCGGCCGTCTTCGAGGATCAGGCGGAACGCGACATTGTTGTCCTCGCCCTTGACGTCGCCGGCAGCGATCGCATCGCGCAATTTCAGCAGGTTGGTGCTCGATTCCGTCAGCGAAATATAGATCGGATCGAGCTGGCGGATGGTGGTCAGTGCGGTCGTCTGGTTGGCCGCAACGACGTTGCCGATGTTGTAGGCGGTCTGGTCGATGACGCCGTCGAAGGGGGCTGTGATCTTCGTATGATCGAGATCGATCTGCGCTGCGGTCAACGCCGCCTTTGCGGCTTCGACTTCTGCATTCGCTTGTGCAAGGGCTGTTCGGGCGGTTTCGAATTCGATCTGCGTTGCGCCGCTGCCGACCAGCCGCTGGTAGCGGTCGAAATTGCTCTGGGCGCTTGGCACGCCGGCCTCGGCTTTGGAAATCGCGGCCTGGGCCTGCTCAACGGTTGCGCGGTAGGCGGCGTCGTCGATCTGGTAGAGCAGATCGCCCTTCTTGACTTCTCCGCCTTCCTTGAACGCGATTTCACGGATGATGCCGCTTACCTGCGGGCGAATATCAGCCACCTGGAAGGCCTCGGCGCGGCCGGGCAGGATCGTCGTAATCGGATAGGTATCCTTTTTCAGCGTGACCACACCAACCGGGGCAGCCTGCTGGGCAGCACCGCCCGCGCCTGGATTGCCAGCGGGCTTGCTGCCGCCCTCGTTGCAGGCGGCGAGACCGATAACAAGCAAGAGGGTCGAGGTTACGATGAGGGCGCGCCTAGTCATGCTGAATTTCCTGTGCGGTTGGCAGTAGCGGTTCAATCGCCGGCCCTTGGAGGCGCCGCTCAATATAAACGTGGTGATTGATCCGGTAACAGGTGCCGTTATCCGATATTAAGAAAAGCTTTATGAAGTGACGTAATTCAGCAATCGTCACTTAGCAAGGTTTATTTTGCAGTGCGGCATCCACGAAACACACGATTTTTTCCGCACGGTGCACAAGCGTGTTCTTGTCGTCCTTGGCAATGAGAATGGGATGCAGAACACAGGCCAGAACATCTGCAACGGTGCGCGCTGCCATGTCTGTATTGTCGCAATGGTAGTTGCCTTCGGCGACGCCTTCACGAATGATCTCGCCGAGCTTCTGTTCTATCCGTTCGCGATAGCGCTGGCCGGCATCGAGCTTGGCATCGATCGTCGAGATCACCATCTCGAAAATGTAGGGGTTCTGCTGGATATCCCGCAGATGGCTGTCGAGCAGTCGCAGGACGAAGCTTAGCAACTGCTCCTTCGGCGGCAGGCTGGTGTCAACGGCGGCGAAGCGCTCCGTCGCATTGCCGAGATGACGCTCGGCGATCGCATCGACGAGCACCGCCTTCGAATGAAAATGCTTGAAGACATTGGCTGGCGACATGTGCAGCGACGAGGCGATATCGGCGATGGAAACCGCGACGAAGCCGCGCTGCCGAAACAGCGTATCCGCCATCGAGAGGATATCCTCCCTGGTCTCTTCGGCCTTGCGTCTGGGCCTGCGTGCCATCTGTCCCCCGCCGGGCTTGGCCCGGCACCCCTTTTTTCCGATGCTAGCGCGATTGGTTGAAAGCCTGCAAGCAGGCTCGCAACTCCGGCTTCAAAGGCTCAGGGGAAATAGGGCGCGAGATTTGCCCGGACACGTGCCGCGGGCGTTTCGCCACGGTCGTCGGGTACGAAGCGTTCCCCGGTGATCCATTCATGGGCTTTGATATAGACGGCCGACGTCTGCTCGATCAGCTCGAGAGGAATTTCCGGAATCGCATCCTTGTAGGGGTCGCAGCGTTCGGCGACCCAGGCGCGGACGAAGTCCTTGTCGAAGCTTTCCGGCCGCTTGCCCGCTTCGAAAGCGATAGGATAGGTTTCCGCCACCCAATAGCGGCTGCTGTCGGGCGTGTGGATCTCGTCGGCGAGAATGATGTTGCCGTCCTTATCGGTGCCGAATTCATATTTGGTGTCGACGAGGATGAGGCCACGCTTTGCCGCCATCTCCTGGCCACGGGCAAAAAGCGCCAGCGCATATTTCGACAGCGTTTCCCACTGTTCCTTCGTCAGCAATCCCCGGCTGACAATCTCTGCCGGGGTGAGCGGCTCGTCATGGCCGCCGTCGAATTCCTTGCTGGTCGGCGTGATGACCGGCTCGGGAAGGATCTGATTGTCGCGCATGCCGTCGGGCAGGCGCATCCCATACATCTCGCGCTCGCCCTTCTTATAAAGTGTCAGGATCGAAGTGCCTGTCGTGCCGGCGAGATAGCCACGTACGACGATCTCGACCGGAAGGATATCGAGCCGTTTGCCGATGACGACATTCGGGTCGGGATAGTCGAGGACGTGATTGGGGCAGATGTCCTTCGTTGCCTCGAACCAGTATCGGGCTGTCTCGGTCAGAACCTGTCCCTTGTAGGGAATGCAGGTCAGGATGCGATCGAAAGCGCTCAGCCGATCGGTGCTGATGATGATGCGTCGGCCATCCGGAAGATCGTAATTCTCACGCACCTTGCCGCGGTAGTAGTTCGGCAGTTCCGGGAAATGGGCTTCGGAGAGAATACGCACGACGCCTGGTTATCCTTCTATCGGCTGAGACTAAAGCGTGCCGCGATCATTAGGGTCCGCTTCGCACGCTTCAGGTCTTTGTTTTACGCATGTCGTTATCGCAAACTCCACACTTTTGCGCCGCATGCTCTGACCCTGCTCTAGTTTCATTGCCGGGGAAGTCAAGCAAAGGCTCGTTCAAAGCCAGAAGACGGTGACGAGAATGAGCGTGAGTATATAGCCAGCGAGGGTCAGCGGCCAGCCGGCGCGTAGGAAATCGCGGAAGCGGTAGCTGCCGATGCTCATCGACAGAGTATTGTTGTGATGGCCGAAGGGGGTGAGGAAATCCTGCGATGCTCCGGCTGCCACCGCGATCAGGTAGGCCTGCGGTGGTTGCTCACCGGCGCGCGCAAACTCCAGCGCAATTGGTGCAAGCACGATCGCGACCGTCGCGTTGTTGACGAAGGGCGTCAGCGCCATGGCTAGAAACAGAACGAGTGCGATGCCCCACAACGGATTTACGATGGGGAATACAAGGCTCAGCCAGGTTGCAATGGTCTCGGCCATGCCTGTCGTGGCAACTGCCTGACCGATCGGAATCATTGCCGCCAACATGATGATGATCGGCCAGTTGAGATCCGCCATCGCATGGCGAATATTCAAATAGCCGGGGAGAGCAAGTGCCAGGAGCACGAACGCAAGAGCGATGTCGGGGCGTAGACCGAAAGCGGAGGCAGCAACGCCGCAGGCAAAAATAGCAAAAGGTCGCCACGAGGCTGTTGAGGCAGGAGGAGGCGCTGTTGAGGCAAGCGGAAGGCATTCGCACTCCTCAAGCGCTTCCGCGACCGCCGCTTTCGGGCCATCCAGTACCAATATGTCGCCGATCGAAAGCTGCAGATCCGCAAAACGCCCCTCGATGCGAGGAGACCGCATCGACAATGCTGAAACAGTGACCCCGCGATTGCGGAAGACTTCCAGCGATGCGATGCGCGAGCCGACGACAGTGCTTTCCGGCATGACGACGGCTTCGATGCTTGTGAAATCCGGCTGCAGTCCGTGTGGATGGGCGTCTGGCACAAGCGCCTGCGAGGCGGCCAGATCCGCGAAGGCCGAATCCGCGCCCTGCGCCAGCAGGATATCGCCTGGCTGGATGACAGATTGTTCGAGCGGTCCAAAGACGAAAGTCCCGCCGCGGATCAGGGCGTGCGGCTGGATGCCGAAGCGCTCGGGACATTGGGCCAGTGTCGCGCCGATAAGCGAGGAATGTTCGGGGATGCTGCGTTCGACGACAATGCGGCGGATCGGTGGAGTTGGCGTTTCCGCGGTCTCGTCCGGCTCTGCAAACAACCGCTGCACGATCAGCGCGATCAGCATGATGCCTGCTATGGCGACCGGCAGCCCGACATAGGCGAAGTCGAAGAAGCGGAAACCCTTGCCGGTGGCTTTTTCAAGCGCGTCGCTGACGAGAAGATTGGCGGGAGTGCCGATCAAAGAGACAAGACCGCCGAGAAGGGCGGCGAAGGAGATCGGCATCACGAGCTGCCGGCGCGGAATGCTCATGAGCGTGCTGAGCCGGAGCGCCAATGGCAAGGTGATCGCAAAGGCGCCGATGTTGTTCATGAAGACAGAGATGATGCCGGTCAGCGCGGACATGGCTGTGATGACCCCGAAATGCGAGAAACCCGATGCCAGGAAGCGCTCGGCGAGGCTGTCAAAGAGTTTGGTGCGCGCCAGTACCTGGACGATCAGCAGGATTTCGACCACGGTGATGACGACAGGGCTTGAGAAGCCGGCAAAGATGCCTTCGGCGGGATAAAGGCCGAGCACGTAGCCAGCAAGCAATCCGCCGATGGAGATAAGTTCCATGCGCAAGCGGTCGAGGGAGAACAGGAAGAGCATTGCCACCAGCAGGATCAGGAGGGCTGCTTGCTCAAGCGTCATCGGCGGTTCCTGTCTTCGATCACACGCCGAATGTAGCTCTTCGTCTCGTGCTGTATAGCCCGTTCAGACGAAAGAATGATCGGTCTTCACATGTGAGCTCGATGCCGCTCAGGCAAGTCTGCGCCATTTTCCTTCGGCTGTCCGCTCCAGGATGGGCGTGGCGAAAACGCCTTTCGTGCGCGCCTGCCATTGGGGGGCTGCGGCGTCGAGCTTGGCGCGCCAGCGGTCCGATTGCAGCATGGCCGCACCAATGACGATGGGTTCGACGTTGCAGCTCCCGAGCAGATCAAGGCCTGCGACGATCGAAGTTCCGCTCGATATGACGTCATCGATCAGCGCGACACGGCGTCCTTCCAGGAGGGGCAGCATGCGCGGATCTATATAGAGCCGTTTCTGTTGTTCCGGCGTGGTGATCGATGAGAGTGAGACTGACAATTCGTCGCGATACCAGAATTTGCGGGAGGTGCCGAGCGGCACATAGCGGCTGTGGCCGAGCTTCTGCGCGACAGCAGCTGCGAGTGTCAGGCCGAGTGTCGGCAGACCGGCAACCACATCGATGCCTGATGGTTCTATCTTTGCTGCAAGGCTTTCGGCGAGCGCGTCCAGTACTGCAAAGCTTGCCTGGTTGATAATCAGCGAGGCCAGCGCGTGATCGCCATCCGAGAGTACCCGGATCGGCAGCCGCAACTGTCTGCCATCCCCCAGTTCCGCTATAAAGAAGGAGGTGAAATCGCCGCCTGTTTCAAAGCTGCCCGGCGGATGGATCTCCTGCCAGAAATCATGAGGCTTCATCTCGTTCATTCTCAATCCCGTATTGCCTTGCCGTTACCGAGCTTCCGGCGAAGGTCCTTCAGCTCGGATTCAGTCAAGGCCCTGACCGATCCCTTCGGCAGGTCGCCAAGTCCCAGCCCACCGATCGCGACACGCACGAGCCGCAGGCAGGCGATATCGAGCGCTTCCAGCATCCGGCGGATCTGCCGGTTGCGACCCTCCTGCAATTCCACTTCGATCCAGGAGTTGCGGTCGCCCTCGCGCAGCCTGCGGGCAGCGGTAGCGCGCAGCAGTTCGCCGTCATGCCGAAGACCTGTCATCATTGCCGCCAGCATGTTGTCATCGGCGATCCGGTCGATCTGCACATGATAGGATTTCGAGACGTGGGTGATTGGATCGAGCAGCGCCTGGGCGAACTCCGTGTCGTTCGTAAAAAGCAGCAAGCCCTCGCTCGCCTTGTCGAGCCGACCGACGGGAGAGAGGTGCGGAACATCGAAATCGGCCAGGCAGTCATAGACGGTCGGGCGGCCTTCCGGATCATGACGAGTGGTCACAAGGCCGCGTGGTTTGTTGAGCATCAGGTAGATCCGGGTCTCGGCGACGATCTCTTTGTTATCGACCTTTATAAGAGCGGTCGAAAGATCGACCCACGCCGATGGATCCGTGACGATGCGATCACCGACCGTGACGCGGCCCTCCGCGATCAGTCGTTCTGCCTGGGTGCGGGAACAATAGCCAAGTTTAGAGAGCGCACGTGGAAGCGTGACCCGCTTGCCGGCCGGTTCGGCCTGGGGTCTGCTGCGTTCGGGTGTCTTCTGCGGTGATCGCCGGCCTTTCACTTCGCTATCCCTGATGCGATTGCGAAAGCCGTTCTTTGCATGAACGACGCATGGATGCCAGCAATGGTGCTCGAAATTCTGGGGAGTAGGGGGGCGGATGCCAAAACAAACCATCGACGCTTTGGGAAAGCGTAGTGGCAGGAGAGTTTTTCTAACGCCTCAAGCGCAGGCCATGAAACCGGCGAGTTCCTGCCGGTTCATCATAATGCCTGCTGCAGCCTTGGCAGGGTCCGGATGAGTATAGGAGAGGCTCGGCATTTCGGGCAGATCGAGCGCCTGGCGCATGTTCATGATGCCGACTGCGCGACGTCCATCGCTGGCGTCGACGCTGACTTCAACGATCAGCTTCTCTCTCTTGTTGTCCATAATGTCCTCCCTTCATTTTTATGCTCCTATCGATCACACTAAAAATTGGTTTTTCTAAGACATAAGTGTTTACGCATCCTGCAAAAATTGGATCTGCAAGATGCGTAAAATACAGGAGCGGAAGCTAGTGGTTCAACGCCACCAGTGACGCGGCTCGGGCTGCGAGGCGCCTGACAACATATAACCTGCCAGGAAACCGATCGCACCGGCAACCAGAAGCGCTGTCGTCGTTGCCGCTGGGTGTTCGCGAGCCGTGCCAGCGACCGCGGCTCCTTCTGCCCTGATCTGCGCAACGGCGCTCTTGGCACGCGGGAGCGCATCTTCGTAAGCCTTGCCGGCTCGGTCTCGCACTTCATAATAGGCTTCGGCGCCCTGTGCTGAAATCATCTTCTGCAGGCGGGAAACCTCCTGCTGGAGTGCGGCGATGTCCTTGCTGACGGAAGTTCTGAGATCGTCGGTATTGGCGGCCATATCTGTCTCCTTTCCTTCAATGGGGAAGAAAACACCAAAGAGCGCGTTAGGTTCCGTGCTTCTCCCGATAATTGGATGTGACGGTAGTTTGACAGCGGGCGCAGAGGCTTCATTCATCCTGCGTTAACCATTAAATTGACCAAGAGACTGTTTTTCCGTGGTCTTTCCGCCTTTTTAGACGCTGCTCCATTCGATTTTTTATCGCCCGGTAAAAGATTTTCCGGGGATCTCGCCTCGGAAAGGCACCTGTGGATAATGACGGCGTATAAAATTGGCTGTCGAATCAACCTGTTACAAAAATGTCAAAAAAGTTGGATTGGTGGTGTTGACTGTTTCGGTGTGTGAGGATTATAAGCCCACTCACTGACGAGGGCGGCGGCGCTGCTGGCGACGAAGTCTCTCGTTCTAAAGAAATCAAGCGGATTGGCTGATGCTGGTTTGTTGCTCTTGGCGGAAGTTAGGGGCGTTGATT
>NZ_JBFTME010000025.1:0-93527 GCF_056396805.1 Rhizobium sp. 05N49 | reverse complement strand
ACGAAACCTCGTGGAGAGATTCTTCAACAAGATCAAACAGTTTCGAGGTATAGCTACTCGCTATGACAAGCGCCCAGAAAATTATCTCGCTGCTGTCAAAATCGTCGCGGCAAGGATCTGGTGTCAGAGTTTATGAGTCGACGGCCTAGCTTTGATCAGCCCGTCGTCACCCAGCGTCTGAACGAAGCCGGTTGGGGCGAGACAATCCTTTTCGCTTGCGAGCGCATGTCCCGCGCCGATGAGGAAGCAATCAGAATAGTTGGTGAGGTCGTCGAACTGCTCCTGAAAATCGACCCCCAATTTGGTGCCAGGGTGATCAAGAGGTCTGGCGCAAAGCTCTGGAGTGCGGTCGGCCAATCGATCGTGGAGTTTGGTCAGACCTGGCACGCTTCTGGCAATGTGAAGCGTGCGAGAGCGTTCATGATAGCGTCTGGGCGGCCTGAATTCGCTGAAATCGTGTGGCCGCTCGTATCGAGCTTGAAGTCGCAAGAGCAGATGGAGACGATGCGACTCGTTCCGCGGTTCAATCCCGCAGTTTTGGGAAACCAACTCAGCTGTCACTACAGCTCTCTCGCGGAGGATACGCGGGACACCTTGGCAGCGGAGATGGCCTATCACGGCGACAGCGAGGGTCTCGATGCGGCCCTTGCTCTCGGTTTGGCAGAGATCAGTCACTCGGTTCGGCTGCGGATTTTTGAAGGTCTATCGTTTCGCGGTGCGACGGCGAGGATGGAAGACCTTTTAAGAGGTAGTGACGAGGCGTTTGCCAACTTGGTTGCAACAAGCGGACATTTCGAGGGTATTCGCGACAAGATCCTGTTGGACGACCTGACGCGCAGACGACAACTTGCAGTGAACGCCGATCCTTCTCCGGCTACAAGACTTGCTAAAGCGGTCGCCTCTCTGCCGGATGCGGACCTTCCGGCCCTTCTCGAATCCGTTTTCAAAGACCCGACATTTAAGTTTCGGGATGGGATGGAGCAGTCGTTGGTCGAGGCGGCTACAAAGGTCCCAGCCGCGGTGGCCAAGTTGTTGCAGTGGCGATTGGAGAACGGTTTTGATCTCCCACACCGGCCATATTCCCTTCTTGAACAGCTTCCTTCTACGGACAGCGGCGCGATACCAGAGTTGCTTCTAAATGGACACGCCGACGAGGATGTTGTTCACTACGCCGCATTCCTCGCGGGACCTCAGACTGTTCGAGAACTTCTGAGGCGCTTCCTAGGTGCTCGACACGACTTCGACGCCGCGGGAGTGCGAACTGAAGCTGCCTACACGCCTGTGCGGGCGCTTGAAAATGCTCTCGAAAGCACAAGGGGCAGTATTCTTTTTGAGGCATTGGAGGAATACGCTGCAGGTCAAACCGCGGTTGAGATCCACGATCTCTGTAACATCATCAGTGGCCATGGACGCCACCATGACGGCGTGGCTATGCAGCTCTCCTCTGAGCAACGGCAATCTGCGGTGGCTTTGATGAATGGGTGGGGGCGTCAGTTGCTGGACCAACAAGCGTCACGCCACGATCTGGGGAGGCTGACATGGGCTATGCGAAAGCTCCCCGACCCAACGCAAGTAAACATTGTAGCCGAAATGCTCAATTACGATTTGGCTCTCTTGCGGGAAGCGCACGCTGCATTTGCACAGAACCGGCGAAATGAAACTGCTTTGCAAGAGATTCGCCAATCGCATCGCCTCGACTACCGAGTGACGCTTACAGAAATTGCGACGCCGGAGGCAGAGGCCGTTCTTCTGGCCTACCTCTCCGATCCCGAGTTCGGCACGGAGGCTGCGGCTGGTCTGCAGGTGATTTGGCTTCAGCATAATGAGGAGCGCAGGGAGGCTTCCCTTCGGTCGTGGCCCGACTTCGAGCGCGCTGTGGTGAACCGATCGCGGGACCGAAGCATAACGAGCGAGCCTGCCGACGCGATCCTCAAAGTTGCTGAGGCTGCAAAAGCTGAGGGGACGGTTGAAGGGTTGCGACGCGCAGTCAAACTCGCTGGTTATGCCGTCATTTTACCCCACGGTGAAAGATCGGAATTCTTCTCCGACCTCCTTGCCGCCGCCATAGACAAACTCGATCTAGCCCAGCGCATGGTCGTAGGCGGGCTGATAGTGCCGTCCGAAATCATTGAAGGAGAATTGCAGCGGCTCGTCAAAGCAAGGTCAGAACGAATGTGGAGCAGCGACGATCAGCTGCGAGAGATTTTCTGTTGGCTCAAGATTCTCGCATTTTCTGACAATCCGCGTGCAATGTTGCGGGGCTACGATCTCGTCGTTTCCGACATAAAGCTCGACGCATGGCGGATGAGAGACATTCTGCCGCCAATTCGACACTTACCAGAGCGAGAGCGGGTGGATCTTCTAAAGGGTCTTGTCGAGCGTATTCCCGACCTCAGCGGTCTATACGAGCTTTATCTAGCGATGCCGAGACCAGGAGGCCTAACGCTCGACTTCCTGGAAGAGTTGGCATCCGGTCGATATGGTGGACCCTCCATCGATCGGGGAGCACGGCACGATTATCCGGCCCAGATCTACGCTGATCTGCCTCAGGTAGAAAGGACGGCACTGCTGGAGCGATATGATCGCGCAACCAGTGCTAAGACCAAGCTCTTCCTCGCATCAATTATCTTGGCAGGCGGGGATCATGACAGTTTTTTAAAGCTTGCAGCAGATCCAATAGGACGCCGCGCAATCGGGAACGATGATTGGTCGACAAGACAAAATTTGCTCTACGTCCACGAACCGATCGGTGGCAGTGCGACCCACTTCGATCTTATCCCCCGCGACGTAAGCCGGTTGCGTGAGGGCTTGTTTGAGCTCGCTTGGGGTGATGACCAAGAAACGAAGATTTTCGCCAAGCGCTACCTAGATGAAATCGATTGTGTTCTTGACGAACAAGGCGGGATCGAAACTGGACCCCGCCATCCAAAGATCACGGCCGGTTTGCCGTGGCCGGAGGTTGCAATGCCGTCAAACAATCGGGCTTGGTGACAGTCGTATCTGCAAGTCTGGTGTCAGGTCAAAGTATCCCCCATGCCCGAAACCTCCCCCTCCCCGTCATCTCCCGCAAGCCAAGCTCCAAAACAATCCGCCGCGCCGCCTGCGGCGTCACCTCGAGCGTCTTGGCCACCATTTTGGCGGACACCAGTGGCCGCGCCATCACCAGTTCGACCAGCTCCGGCAATTTGGACGATGTCCGCCTCCCCTCCAGTTTTCGGTCCATCATTGTTTTCGCAAGCGCCAGTCGGTCATGCTCTTTCACCCCAATCTCAGCGGCCGCCATCAGCCCGTGCGTTATCGCGAGCAGCCGGGTCTCCCGGTCGCGATGCCGGCGCCGATCGACGGCAATGGTTTTGAGGCCGAGGTTGACGGCGGCGAGATGGGCGCCGGTAGTAATGCCGGCCTGGCGCAGGATCGCGGCGCAAAACAGCCGGCCGAGCCAAGGGGCGTGCTGCAGGACGGCAAGCTCGTTCCAGGCATCGAGGGCGATGATCGCCCGCAACACCGCCGGCAGATTTTCCGTCTGCCGCAGCACCGTTCGCCATTCCTCCAGTCGCTCGTCCTCGTCCCAGTCAAGATCATAGACCAGCGGACTTTTTTCGCGAGCCCGCACGCTGGTGGTTGGGCCGGGCGTCTTTGCTTGCTCGATGGCAGCGTCGGTGCGGGCGAGCAGCGCGTCGATGGCGGCGAACTCTTCCGCCAGCGGGACAGCGTCATCATCGTCCTCCCCCTCCCCTTCTGCGGCTTCGCCGGAATGCACCACGCCAATTTTTTTCTCGACGTGGCCGTCGCCACCAAATGATGCTGCAGGCCACGCCTGCCGCAGGCTGCGCAGGCCATCCGGCGACAGCGCCCAATCGGGGGACTGGCCAGAAATGCGCCGGCGGGTGCGCAAAACATCGCGGGCGATGGTGAGTTCGTGGGTGGGGGTGCGGATATCGCGGGTGGCGTCGTGGAGGACGAGGTCTTCGAGGTGGACGAGTTCGCCGTCGATCCACAGCGAGGCACAGGCATCGGTGAATTGGGTGCGCTCGAGGAAGCCCTGCCCCACTGGCGAACGGGCGATGCGCTCGTCGAGACGCGTGAGCCCGACACCGGCGTCGAAAGCCGGCCGCATCAAGGCTGTCATGCTGATTTTCGCGAGATCGTAAGCCATTGAAATAATAGTAAATGATTTGCTAAAAGAACTCTATATGAATATTACAGTTCCTCATATGGTATGATTGCGGGTTCAGGGGCTAACCATCGATAAGTATCGGTTATCGATGGTAGTTGATCTCGAGTCGCAAATCGGAAAGAATCGGGGCAAATCACGGCCCTGAAGGCCGCCGAATACGGCGATTTTGGAGCGCGCGTGGCCAAAGCTAAACAATCCCTGACCGCCGTCGAGCGCCGCGCCGAAGAACTCGACACCATTGCCGCCGTGTTGCCGATGGAGCGCCGCGACGAACTGGCTGAATTGCTGACCGACCAGGATGTCGAAACGCTCAAACATCTCGTCGAGCGCGGCATGGGCGACAATACCCTGCGGGCTCTCACCTCCGATCTCGCCTATCTCGAAGCCTGGGGGCTGGCCGCGACCGGCCACTCGCTGCCCTGGCCGGCGCCCGAGGCGCTGCTGCTGAAATTCGTCGCCCATCATCTGTGGGATCCTGAGAAACGTGCGAACGACCCCGATCATGGCATTCCGGATGATGTCGACGAGAACCTCCGGCGCCAGGGGTTTGTAAAATCCATCGGCCCGCATGCGCCGGATACGGTGCGCCGGCGGCTTTCCAGCTGGTCGACGCTGACAAAGTGGCGAGGACATTCTGGCGCCTTCGCCTCCCCTGCCCTTAAACAAGCGATCCGCCTGGCGGTGCGCGCCGTCCCGAGGCAGCGCCGTCGCAAGAGCGCGAAAGCCGTGACCGGCGATATTTTGGCAAAGCTTCTCGCCACCTGTGTGACCGACAGCCTGCGTGATGTCAGGGACCGCGCCATCCTGATGGTCGCCTTTGCCTCCGGYGGCAGGAGGCGCAGCGAGATCGCAGGCCTTCGCCTGGAACAACTGACCGTGGAAGCGCCAATCGAAATTCAAGGCGGCCCTCCCCTCCCCTCTCTCGCCATCCATCTCGGTCGCACCAAAACCACGACCGGCGAGCAGGACGATGTCGTCTATCTCACCGGCCGGCCGGTTGAGGCGCTCGACGCCTGGCTGGCGGTCGCCAAGATCGACAAGGGCAGCGCGTTTCGGGGGATCGGGCGCTGGGGGACGGTGTCGCGGCGGGCGTTGGATCCGCAGTCGGTCAACGCCATCATTAAGCAGCGGGTGGCGATGGCGGGATTGGACAGGGGGGAGTTTTCCGCGCATGGACTGCGATCGGGCTACCTCACCGAGGCCGCCAACCGCGGCATCCCCCTCCCAGAAGCGATGGAACAGTCGCGACACCGCTCGGTGCAGCAAGCCTCCAGCTATTATAACAATGCGACCCGGAGAAGCGGCCGGGCCGCTCGAATGCTGTAGGATCGTTCATTCTAAACGGCTCCCCCCTCCCCGTCAGATCTGCGAGGCCGGAACCCCGGCCCGCAGCGGTGCGAGGATGTGCTGCTCGACCAGATCGGGCGCCCACTGGACGTACTCCACCACGCTGCCGTCTGCATGCTTCATATACATCATTCGTCCGGTCGGGATGTTTCCAACGTCGCGGATCACAGACGCGCCGTTTGCAAGGAGCTTGCTCTTGGCGTCGTCGATGTCCTCCACGATCCAAGGGCCGAGGCTGCCGCGGATTGGCTTTAGCGCCTCCTCCGTTCCGCCAATCGCGAGCACGTCGCCAATCCCGACGAGGGTCAAGGGATCATAGTCTAGCCAGAGATGCGGCTGCGTGCCGTGGAATGCCTTGAGCGTTGCCACGGTGGACTCAAGGTCTGTCGTGAAGATGCGGGTGTATGTCTTGAGGATCATGAAGATGCCCTTCTGTGGTGGTGAGGGTTAAGGACGCTGCCAGTTCGCGGTTGAAGCGCTCAGCGTCCTCGTAGATAGAGAATGACAGGCTCTCTCAGCGCAGGAACCGCTCCGAGACCGCCAGCATGGTCACGGAATGACCGGCTCGGGCGAGGAGTTCGTCGAATGCCGCCCGATCGGCGTCCACGCCGTCCTGGAACGTCGTCAGTGTTGGCCACCACAATTGGCGAGCCCCTAGGAACGGTGGCTCGTCGCTATGCACTTCGACACTCGGTCGGTTCACCGCGTGGCGCAGCGCACCGATCCGCAGGCCGAGCGCGGCGTCGTCCGCGCCCGCCCAACCGGGATTGCCGTCACGGTGCACGAACTGCAGGAGATGAATGCTTGTCGGCCGCTCCAGCACGTCCCATTGGCGATCAACCGCGGCTCCGGCGCCAATTGGGGGCCGCGAGACGATGACCTCCTCCTCGGTAATGAAGAAGATGACTTTCGGCAGGTCCTGGAACAACGGCTCGTCGGGGCGGATGTTGTCGACGAACAAGGGCTCGTCGACCAGTGCGGCGGCGGCCTTTGGAGAGTCGAACGAGGGCATGGCGACACCGTCGTACTGGTCCTGCCCCGGGCCGAGGCGGTCGGTGTCGAATTGGTGCGCCTGGACATAGGTGAGCATCCCCGGGATCTGCCGGCCCAGGGTGCCGTGCGGGTGGCGCCAGTGGTCATGGAAGCGCTGGCGGTCGATGTCGGGGCGGCGGGGGATGAGGGAGAAAAAGCGGATCACGAGAGGTCCTAACTAGTAAAGTTTCATTTGTATCGGCGCGAATGTCACGCGTGCGGAAGTCGTAGGAGAGCCATTTCTCCCCAACTTGTGAGATAGGTATACGTCTGCTACTTAGTTGCAAGAACGCACTTACAGTCGCCTAGGTATCGCTGAGGAAACCCAATGTCCGTCTGCCAGCACTTCGATGAAAGCTGCCCCAGCCGCTCGCTGTTCGATAATATCGCCGACAAGTGGTCGATGATGGTGATCAGCGTGCTGGATGCGGGCCCGATGCGCTTCAACGGAATCAAGCGGCACATTGGGGGCGTGACGCAGAAGGCGCTGACACAATGCCTGCGGCGGCTGGAACGCAATGGACTTATTTCCCGCCGGATCATTCCGACCTCGCCGATTGGAGTCGAGTACGCCATCACGCCGCTGGGCCGCTCGCTTCTGGGTCCATTTCAGGCGCTCCATGAATGGACCATTGAGCATGTCGATGATGTGGAGCAGGCGCGTCAAGCGTT
The DNA here is from genome assembly GCF_056396805.1 of Rhizobium sp. 05N49. Lineage (NCBI taxonomy): Bacteria > Pseudomonadati > Pseudomonadota > Alphaproteobacteria > Hyphomicrobiales > Rhizobiaceae > Rhizobium > Rhizobium sp. 05N49. The sequence goes on along the minus strand of NZ_JBFTME010000025.1, from coordinate 86,299 downwards.
TGACGGCCGTGCTGCGGAGTGAGCTGACGCGTCTTCGAGTTCACCGCCGCGGCTGGATTCGCCCCGCCCGACGAACCTCGCGCAGCAGTTCCGCTCGGCGGATACCGGTCGAGAGGGGAGCCAACACACGAACGGCCAGCGCTTCAACTGTGTGAGTTCAAGGGGATTGATTGCGCTTGATCAAGCCGATCGACACAGAAAAAGTGGCCTTCGTCGCAGCGCTCCAAAAGCCCATGGTTCAGCGTCGTCGCCTATGCAACGACCCTGTTTCTGCCGAGTGATTTCGCCTGATAGAGATTTTCGTCCGCGGCTTTCAGGCGCTCGGACGGGTCAAAACCAGGCGGACAGTGACACGCTCCTATGCTCGCCGATATCTGCACCCGCGAGCCGGAAGCCGCGTGTAAAACGACGGCAGCAATTTCCGCTCTAATCTCTTCGCACCGAGTATGCATGTCTTCAAACGTTAGACCGCTTTGGAACAGACCGAATTCTTCACCGCCCAGGCGTCCGGCGACATCTGATTGCCTCTGGTAGCGGGAGAGAATTCGGCCGGTCAGGCGGAGCGCCTCGTCACCCGTTGCGTGACCATGACGGTCATTGATCATCTTGAAATGATCCAGGTCTAGAAACAGCAGGACCCCGGATACACCGCGATCACTCATACCCTCCAGTTCTTCCATGAAGGCGCTCCGTGTCAGGATTCCTGTCAGGCCATCGGTGCGGGATTGGAGACGAAGGGCCTCGTAGGCTTCTGCGAGCTGCTGTAGAACCTCCTTGGTCGCCGCTTCAGCCCGCCGAATCTTCTCGGACTGGGCAAAGTGAAACGCCGAGGCCGGAATCGATATCGCCAGCGGACAGAAGATGGTCATGAACAGCCCCGCTCCAACCACCTGCCCGCCCAGTAATGGCACGATACAGAACGAGAGAGCCAGTGAGGCCAGCATCGAGCACAGGCCAGTCAAAAATGACTTTTCAATAATGCGACGCATCGACACCACCATGGAAAATGGAAGTGTCTTTGGACCTCAGGCACTTAAAGACGGCTGAACCACTTCGATAAAAGTCAGGCTATGCGCCCAATCTCGAGGGGCTGTATCAAGGGTCCATAATCTCTCGTTCGTTTGACGCGTCGTATTTCCGGATTTCCCCTCGCATTTTGCCGTTCCAGCGGCTGACAAACGCGATCGTATCAGCCGCCCGCAGATGAGCGCTGAGCGCAGCCTCATCCACCCAGCGTTCCGATATCAACAATCGGCCTGACTGGGGATCGTCAACGGCAGCATCATAGGCGATGGCGCCAGAACGCTTGCGCGTACTGACTGCGAGCAATTTGAGTTCTGCCAAGAACTGCGCCAGGTCGGCCAGATTGACGTGCATATGACCTGTTACGATAAGCATGAGGCATTCTCCTCTCCCGGACTGCCGGCTCTCGGCAATCCGGGTCTCCATTGGACTGCGACAATCAGGCAGCGATCAGCACGATCTTGCCTTGAATGCTTCCTTCGGACGCGCGGCGGTGGGCTGCAGATGCGTCAGCCAGCGGATAAGTACTGTCGATCACCACGCGAACGGTGCCGTCATCAAGGAGGCGGCCGGCCTCTACGAGTTGCGCGCCGTTCGAACGCACCTGCGTCGACGATACGATGATCTTTCGCTCGGCAGCTTGCCCATGGCCAGAAAAGCCCAAGGGATTGACGAGATACAAGGCGCCGTCCTGCTTTATGATAGGAAGGAAGCGTTCCATATTCGCGCCGCCGACGGCATCGAGTACCAGATCCACATCCTTCGCCACCGTTTCCGCAGCCACCTTGGTGTAGTCGATAAAACTATCGGCTCCGAGATCGCGGAGAAGCGCCTCGTGCTTGCCGGAAGCAACGGCAATCACCTTTGCCCCTTTCCATTTTGCGATTTGAACTGCGAGATGGCCGACACCGCCTCCAGCGCCATTCACCAGCACGGTCTTTCCATCCAGCGGAACCGGTGCATGCGAGAAGGCCTGGAATGGGTTCGGCGCATCATGGCCCAGATCCACCAGAAACTGCCAGGCGGTCAACAGCGACATCGGCGCACCGGCCGCCCGGATATGGTCGATCCCGGCGGGCTTCAGCGCCAGTTCCGATGCGGGGACTGAAACATATTCCGCATAGGCGTTGCTGCCCTTCATGAGGTCTTCCGGAAAACGAACCATCGCATAGACTTCGTCGCCGACGCGAAACCCAGACACGTTCTTGCCGACCGCCGATACGACGCCAGAGACGTCGGTGCCAAGGATCAGCGGGAAGGTTGGATTGGGTTGCCACTCCGGCGGAAGTGCCCGGTAGCCATCGCGCAGGTAAAGATCGGGCGGATTGATGCCCGCAGCATGGACCCGGACGAGAACGTCGTGATCGGTCATTTCCGGTTGGGGCGCGTCCTCACAAAGCAGAACGTCGGGACCGCCGAATTCATGCAGTCTTACAGCTTTCATTATCTCTGTCACCATTGCCTCCTTGGATATTGGCTTTGATTACAGAAGATATGCGCGTCGACGACGATTGATAATCGGTGTTGAATTCGCTTTACTAATGCCATGAAGGAACAAATCGGAATCGATAGACTGACGGGGCTAATCGCGTTTGCACGCGCCGGATCGCTCGGAAGCTACACCGCGGCGGCCCGCACCCTGTCCATCTCTCCCTCGGCGGTCAGCAAAAGTATCCAGCGGCTAGAGAAGCAACTTGGCGTTTCGCTCTTTACGCGCACGACCCGTTCCCTGACCTTGACGGACGAAGGACGCGACCTCCATGAGCGCGCGCTTCGGCTGCTGAGCGACGCTGAAGATATCGAGCAGGCGGCAAAGGCAGCGCGCACCGAGCCTGCCGGCACATTGCGGATAGCAGCATCTTTGCCGATCGGCCTGCACATTATCGCGCCCGCGCTTCCTCATTTTCGCAGACTCTATCCAAATGTGCACATAGATCTCCGTTTGAGCGATCACATAGTGGATCTGGTCGAAGGTGGCTTCGATCTGGCAGTTCGGATCGGCGATCTCTCCGACTCTCGCCTGCTCTCAAGGCCCCTATCGCCCCATCGACTATGCTGCTACGCCTCACCCGAATATCTTGACGGTTACCCCACACCTAAGCATCCGAACCAGTTGGAAGAGCACGAGACCGTCAATCTGCGCTACCAAAATAGTGGCCAGCTATTCCGCTGGCCCTTCCGTATCAGGGATCGGGAGGTGGAAATCGTGCCATCCTCGGGTATCGTCGTCGATGCAAGCGAGGCCGTTCTTGCATTGATTGCCGCTGGCGCAGGTATCGGAATGGCAACCAGCTTCATGGCCAACTCCTGGGTGGAGCGCGGAGCGCTTGTTCCTGTTCTGGCAGACTATGCCGTCGACCGGCACAACATCACGGCGCTGTGGCCAGCGAGCCGTCGGTCCAACCCCGCTGTTCGCGCCTTCCTCGACACCTTGGTGGAGTTGTCATGACAACGGTATTTGTGGCCGATGGCCGACAGCCGGCTCATCCGCCTGCTGGCACCATGGTGCGCCCCTTCCCCGGTTATTATCTCTATTACCCTGATCTTCACGGGACTACAGCCCTCGAACTGTCCAAAGCAGCCTCTTCGAGAACCAAGAAATGAGCCCCGCTCGCGACGCCCTTTCCTTATCGAGCACAAGGGTTCGTAGGAGCCGCAGGGGCAGGAACTGATCAATTGGCTGAAAATTAGCTCGACCAGGGCGCGCCTCACCTGACGTGCAGCAGACTCAACGCTGTGCGAGCCGCCCGGCCGCGTAGTCGCGCGCAAGCGCGATAAAGGCCTGGAAGGCTGCGGAGGAATTGCGCCGATTATAATAGTAGAGGCACAGCGGTACGAGCGGCGGTGTCCAGTCTTCGAGAATGCGCACGCGTCGCCCTGCAGCAATATCTTCGCGGACATCGGCTTCCATGAGATATTCTATCCTCACGCCGTTCGTTACCGCGATCCGCGCTAGGGATGCACACCGCGTGTCAACGGCAAAAGCAGGTGTTTGATTGAACGTCGGGTCCGTTCCCGATCCATGCGCAAGGGATGCAACGGGCGATCAGCGGGCTGAATACTCATGTTTGACAGTGCACCGTTACGCTGCACGCAACAGTGGTTGGAACCGCTTCGCGTGGTGAGCTCATTCCGTAACGGAACGCATAGTCGGATAGGCCTGCTCAAACCTCCGGGTTACGGAGTCCTGTCGAGACATTCTTCAGTCCTGAGGCGGTCTCTCAACGTGGCTGCCGCGCCGAACGTCCTTGATGAGATCGACGAACCGCCGCAGTTTGGCGGGGATGTTTCGTCTTCCGGGATAATAGAGGCAGAGCCCCGGATAGGGTGGGGTCCAGTCGGCAAGAACCTGCTCCAGCCGTCCAGCAACGACGTCCTCTGATACCTGCCATTCATTCAGATAGGCGAGTCCGGCTCCGTCGCGGGCCGCCCGGAGCATCAGGTCGCTGTCGTCGAGCGTGAGCTTGCCAGGAACGTCGAGCATGAAGCTCTCGCCTCGCTTTTCGAACTCCCAGCGATAGAGCGTGCCGCTCGCCATTCTGGCCCGAATGCACTCGTGGTTCTGAAGATCTGCCGGAACCTGCGGCTTTCCATGCTGCCGGAAATATTCGACCGAACCGACGATGGCCGGACGGACGCTGTCGCCGATCGGAACGACGACCATGTCGGGGGGAACGGCTTCCCGAATCCTGATCCCCACGTCAAAACCCTTGGCATTGACATCGACCAGCGCGCCCTCCGTGACAATCTCCACCGCCATCTGCGGGTTTCTCCGCATGTATTCCAGGATCAGCGGCGTCAGGATCATTCGGGTCGCACCGACCGACGTGTTGATGCGCAGGGTACCGGTGGCTTCCGCACGATGCTCGTCGACATGCTCAACGGCGTTGCGAATGGCCTCCAGCGCCGGGCCAACGCTCGCCACGAACTGTTCGCCCGCGGCGGAAAGGACCACGCTCCGCGTCGATCGGTTGAATAGTCTGACGCCCATGCGCGCTTCCAGCGCGGCGATCTGCTGGCTGAGCGAGGACGACGAGATCCCAAGCTCGCGCGCGGCGGCCCGAAACCCGCCACGGGAAGAGACCGCGAGAACTGCTTCGAGTTCGGCGAGCGAGCCACGCATCATTGTCCGTAACTCCTTATCAGCCTGAGCGCTTTTCGCGAGCTTATCAGGACAATGGAGAAATGCCAGATAAGCCTGACAGTCGAAAGGAGTTAGACATGCGCAACATCGACAAGATCTATATCGACGGTCAGTTCGTCACACCGAAGGGAACCGAAACGGGCGATCTTCATAATCCGTCCACTGAAGAGAAGATCGGTACGGTCCGGCTTGCCGGCGTAGAAGACGCACAAGAAGCCATCGCCGCGGCAAAACGCGCCTTCCCTGCGTTCTCACGCACGTCAAAGGCCGAACGCATCGATATGCTGAAGCGCTTGAACGCCGCGGTCGCCGCGCACGTTACCGATCTCACCGAAGCGATGTCGCTCGAATATGGCGCTCCGCAGACCTTCACGCGCTTTGCTATTCCTCATGCTGCTTCGAGCTTTCTCACCATGGCGTCCGTCCTGGAGGACTACGAATTCGAGCGCCAAATGGGCCGCGCGCGGGTGGTCATGCAGCCGTCTGGTGTTGCCGCGGCCATCACGCCCTGGAACAGCAATATCGGCTTCATCACCTCGAAGCTCGCAACCGCCATCGCCGCTGGTTCGAGCATCGTCATCAAGCCCAGCGAGATGAGCGCGATCCAGACGCAGATCTTGACGGAGTGCCTTCATGAAGCGGGTTTGCCGAAAGGCGTGTTCAACATCATCAATGGCTATGGCAATGTCGTCGGCGCGGAACTCAGCCGGCATCCTGATATCGCAAAAGTGACTTTCACCGGCTCCACCGCGGTCGGCCGGGAAATCCTACGCAACGCGGCTGATACCTTCAAGCGCGTAACCCTGGAACTTGGCGGCAAGGGTCCAAACATCATTCTCGACGATGCAGATCTGAATGTTGTCATTCCCGCCGTTTTGCGGATGGGCTTCATCAACAGTGGCCAGGCCTGCATTGCCGGTACTCGTATTCTGGTTCCGAACCAGTTGCTCGACGACGTCCTGGACAGGCTGAAACAGGAGATCGAGACGTTCAAGGTCGGCGCTCCGAGCGATCCGGACGCGATGATCGGACCGATGGTCAGCCGCAAGCAGTACGATCGCGTCCAGTCCTACATCGAACTGGGAACGCAGGAAGGCGCCCGTCTCCTGACGGGTGGCCTGGGGCGGCCCGCCGGTCTGGATCGTGGCTGGTTTACAAAGCCGACGATCTTTTTCGGCGTGGACAACCAGATGCGGATCGCATGCGAAGAGATCTTCGGACCGGTCCTCTCGGTCATCGCCTACCGCGACGAGGACGAAGCCGTGTCCATCGCAAACGACACCCCATACGGCCTCCAGGCCTATCTGCATGGCACCGACTCCGCACACATGCAGGCGCTTGCGGATCGATTGGACAGCGGGCGGGTGGTCATCAACGGCGCGCCGCATGAGCCGCTCGCGCCCTTTGGCGGCTTCAAGCAGTCAGGGATCGGTCGTGAATACGGCGTGTTCGGCCTCGAGGCGTTTCTGGAGCCGAAAGCCGTCATCGCTTGATATTCGATACCTGGAACGACGACCGAACCGCTCGGCTCAGGCGTCTTGCAGTCGGACCAGAACCTTTCCCACGGCCTTGCCGCTCTCCTGAAACTCATGCGCATCGGCCACCGCGTTGAGGGGAAATGTTTTCGCAATTCGCGGAACGTATGCCCCCGACGCGGCGCAGGCCGAAATCTCTTCAGTTGCGTGACGCATCGCCGCTTCCGGCATGGTGTACACGTAGACGAAACGGAATGAGAAGCCTCCAAGCAGCGCCGGGAAAAACGGGATGGCCAACTTGGCTTGCGGTGATTCCGTCGAATAGGCTGAGACCACGCCGTCGCGGGCGAGGCAGGAGATTGCCAATTCAATATTGGCGGAGATATCGACATCCACGATACGATCGACACCATGGCCGCCCGTCGCCGACCGTATGGCATGCCGGACGTCCTCCTCGTGCCGGTTGAGCACAAGATCGGCCCCAGCCGCTCGCGCCACCTCTGCCTGCTCCTCGCGGCTCACCGTCGCCGCCACCCATGCCCCCGCCCATTTCGCAAGCAGGATCGCCGCGTTGCCGACCGCGCCGGCACCACCCTGCACCAGAACCCGTTTGCCGCGCAGGTCTCCATCGGCGAACAGGCAGCGATGCGCCGTCATCGCAGGAACACCGAGCGATGCTCCGATCTCAAAGGACACATTGTCGGCAAGCGTGATGGCCTGCGCGGACGGCACGACGACGAATTCCGCAGCGGTCCCGAAGGCGCGGTTCCATTGCGCCATGTAGATCCACACGCGCTCTCCGATCCGTGTATCAGCAACGCCGGGGCCGACGGCGTCGATCACGCCCGCGCCGTCCTGATGCGGTACGATCCGTCCGAATGGCATGGCCTTGCCGCCGAAGCCGGTTCTCGTCTTGATGTCGGAAGGATTAATACCAGAGGCGATCACCCTCACCCGGACCTCACCGGCGCGGGGCTGTGGATCGGGCAAGTCGGCGACAACAAGCACCTCTCTCGCAGCTCCTTGTTTCTCGTAAAACGCGGCGCGCATGACACACCTCCAATCAACTCGCTCCAACTAGGCGCGCCACAGGCGATCTTGCAAGTAGGCAACAGTTCCGCCTATAGGGATAGAAAGTACACCATTGGAGACCAGGATGAGCCTTGGCCAGAAGTGTCCCGTCGAGACCACCGTCGATGTGACGGGCGGCAAGTGGAAGCCGATGATCATTTACCGGCTGCTGGACGGGCCGCGCCGGTTTGGCGAACTGCGCCGCCTGGTTGGCGATCCGAGCCAGCGATCTCTGACGATGCAGCTCCGGGAGCTTGAGGCCGACGGGATTGTTGTCCGTGAAGTCTTCGCTGAAGTCCCGCCGCGCGTGGAGTATTCGCTTACACCGTTCGGCCAGACACTCGCGCCCGTGTTGATGGCCATGCGCGACTGGGGCGTCGCGTTTCAGGAGCGTCGGCTCTCCGCATGAGGTTAGGACGCATCCCGTGCGGCGCTCGCCGAGAACCGTGCGACAAAGAAATCGATCAGCACCCTGACCTTTCGGGACACGTGCGATCCCGGCGGCCGCACAATATAGACGCCGATCTCCGGCAGGCTGTATTCCGCCATGATCGGCACTAGCGCGCCCGCAGTCACGTAGCTTTGCGCGATCACGACAGGAAGGGCCGCAACGCCCAGCCCGGCCGCCGTCCCTTCGGCGATCCCCACGGCGCTGTCCGCCTTGAACCTTCCCTGCCCGTTGACGACGACCGTTCGGCTGCCGTCCGATACCTTCCAGCTTTCAGTCCCTTGCAGGATGGCCTGGTGTTCAAGCAGGTCCGAGGGCTTTTTCGGGATGCCGTGGGCACTCAGGTAGTCTGGATTGGCGAACAATCCGGCCGCAAAGGCACCGATCTTGCGTGCGGTCAAATTTGAATCCTGAAGATAGCCGACCCGTATCCCGCAATCGAACCCTTCTGCCACCAGATCAACGTACCGGTCGCTGTAATGCGCGTGAAGCTGCAGGAGCGGATGGAGGCGGGCAAGCTCGGCCAGCGCCGGCGCGAAATGTCCGGGACCGAAGGATGAAGGAACCGCCACGCGCAATCGTCCCCGCAACTCCCCGGTCGGCAGCATTTCCTCGCGCGCCACGTCCATTTCCAGGCACATGCGGGCAGCATGCTCGCGGAAGGAAACACCGGCTTCCGTGAGTGATGCGCCTCTCGTCGTGCGCGCCAGAAGCTGAACGCCAAGTTCGCTCTCGAGGCGCACAAGCCGGCGGCTGACGATCGACTTCGGCAGTCCGAGACGCCGGGCCGCGACGGTAATCCCGCCGCCGTCTGCGACCTCGACGAAGGTCTGCATATCCTCGAAGCTGATCATTTTGCGTTCCATTTTCCGTTCTACAGAGTGGCTCAATATAGAGCTACCGTACCATTCATCGCAACGCTAAATTCCAGTCATCGAGCGGATCAAAACGAACTTTACCAACTCGCCGCCGACAAGGAAAAGGAACACGACAATGCACAGCCAAGCATTCACCCCGGAAAATTCCGCCATGCTGCTGATCGACCATCAGATCGGCACGATGGCCTGGACGCACTCGCACGACATAAACCTGGTCAAGCAGAACGCGCTGAAGCTCGCCCGCATCGCCAAGGCTGCCAACATCCCGACCATCCTGACATCAAGCATGGAAGACCAGATCCAGGGGCCGCTGCTGCCCGAACTCAAGGAAATCCTCCCCGAAGCCTTCGAGGCCCGTATCAAGCGCCCCGGCATCGTCAACGCAATGCACCACGACGGCTTCAACCAGGCGGTCAAGGCAACCGGCCGCAAGAAGCTGTTCGTCGCCGGCGTGACAACGGAAATCTGCGTCACCTTCCCGGTCCTGCAGATGCTCGACGAAGGCTACGAGGTGCAGGTCTCGGCTGACGCTTCCGCCTCCTACACGAAGTACGGCGACGACCTTGCTCTGCGCCGCATGGAAAAGGCGGGAGCGGTCATCACCACCGTCGACCAGATCATCTCCGAGCTTGCCGTCGACTGGACGAGCCCGCTCGGGCAGAAGCTGGTGGGCATCCTCAACTATCATTGAGCGCGCATTGGTCCCGTTCGGCGCGGGCCTCGGAGCCCGCGCCCAAAATGGAAGGAAACACTTCAATGACGATCACCAAGATCTCCGCAGGCCGGATGCGCGGGAACTTCGTTCAAAGTTTCGGCGTCGAAATCCTTTATCCCGGTCTCACCCTGACGGCCGATGATAGCGGGATCGGTCCGATCGGCAGGATCGATCGCGCCCAGGTGCAACCCGGTCACCTCATCGGCATGCACCCCCACAAGGACGACGAGATCCTGACCTATATACGCGGCGGCGAGATGCTTCACCGCGATACCGTCGGAAACGAGAAGACGCTCGACAAAACGCATTTCAAGGTGATGAATGCAGGCCACACCTTCCAGCACGAAGAACTGATGCTCGGGAACAGTCCGGTTCGAGCGCTACAGATCTTCCTGCGGCCTAACGCTCCCGATCTTGAGCCGATGGTGCAGTTTCATGATTTCGTTGACGAAAGCCGTGACAACGAGTGGCGATTGATTGCCGGGCCACAGGAGGCGCCGCTGACCGTGCGATCCGACGTCAGTGTCTTCGATGCGCGCATCACGAGGGGCTTCCGGCTACGCTTGCCTGCCGCGGCCGATTCCGGGACGGCTTTTTTGCTCTATGTCTTCGACGGGGCGATAGATTTCGGCGACGTCACGATCACAACCGGCGAGAGCGCGTTTACTCGCTCATTTGATCACCAGCTCATTGCCAGTGCGGGCTCAGACGTCGTTCTATTCGCGTTCGACCCTGAAGCCGAGGTATTTCGTGGCGGCATGTTCAGCGGCAAAAAGATACGCATCGGTTGAACGGGAGATGCCACATTTAGGACCGTGGCGTGGAGGTGTGAACGTTATGTTCCTCCTCGCCTTCAAAGGAACCCACAACATAGTCGGCAGCTATCAGCTGCCTGCTCATCTGCCATGCATTGATCTTCCTGCTGCGGGGAGCCTCAATTCCAACGCGGCGGTGTTCCGACATGATTCTTGAGCGCCTCGGTGAATGCTTTGATTTTCGCAGATGGCACCTGAAGCGCACGAAGAAGATAGATCCCGGAAGGCCGTTCATTCCATGCTTCGCCCAATAGTGAAAGGCGGACGAGATCACCCGTCTGGACGGACGGCCCCGAGACCCAGCTCGGTAGGAACGCCACCCCCATCCCGGCGATCGCAGCGCCGTTCAGCGCTTCAAAATCGTCAGACCGGAATACAACGCGCTCGCACGCCTCCCCTGTTGGCGCGCCGAGGATATTCGACCAACCGAGAAGATCGTTGCCGTGTAACTTGTCGAGGACACGGTGTTGGCGAAGCGCATCTGCACTTTCCGGCACGCCGTAGTGCTCAAGATAGGCGGGGCTCGCCACGATGATGTGATCGTGAGGCGCCAGCCTGGTTGCAATCAACGTGCTGTCCTGAAGCTCGCCCATCCTTACCACCAGATCGAGCCGCTCTGCGACCGGGTCGGCCAATCGCTCGGTGAGATCCAGTTCGACGTGCAGGTTCGGATAGTCTCGCGCGAGAGATGCCAGGACGGGGATGACGTAGCGCTTTCCGAATGTCGGGAAACAGGCGATCCGCAGCATGCCACTGACCGCGCCATCGAAAGCGGCAACCTCGGCATAGGTATCGGCGAGATCGTCAAGCAAGCGCTGGGCGCGTTCAAAAAGGTGACGTCCCGCATCCGTCAAAGACAGCGCCCGTGTCGAGCGAACAAGGAGAGCAACGCCCAGGTCCTGTTCCAGCGCATCAATCTGTCGAACGACAGCCGAGGGCGTAACGGCCCGGCGCCGAGACGCTGCCGAGAAGCTCCCCGTGCGGACGACATCGACGTAAACCGCGAGATGTTCGGCGAAGCGTGGGTCCCTCATCTTTGCCTACGACGCAAAACCGTTTCGACCATTCAGTTCGTTATCATCTGCAGGCATTCGGGGCACTTTCCTTCTCGTCAACGGGCGGTCGCCCAACAAACAGAAGGAACACTACGATGGTCAAGGTCCTCGATACAATTCTCTCTCAGTCCGCCTATTCCGCGGAGATCGACGTTCCCCTTGAAAAAATCGACATAGCGGACTGGCTCTTCAACCTGCCAGAGGCCGAATATCTTCGCTGCTGTCCGCCCGATCATATCGCCGCCGGCGTCACCTGGACCGACGACGGACGCCGGATGTCGATCAATGTCGAGCAGATCGGTTCGGGCCTGGTCGTGCAGCACTATGTGGCCGAAGTCGCCGAGCCGGCCTATTGCCGCATGAACTCCATCTCGGACGTGTTCACGGCCAATGGGCGGACCCAGGTCAATGTCGTCTGGGAATTGATGGCCGAGAAGATCGACGACGGCAGCACGCGCTACACCAACAAGGTCACAGCCCATCCGACGGATGCGTTCATGCGCTTCATCGAAGAGCACGGTGTCAGTTACGAAGAGGCCGCGGCAGCCCGTCAGTCCGCCGGCGGCGACCACAACAGCCGCGAGACGCCGCTGTTTGCTGCCAGCATCGCCCGTCGGGCACTGTCGAAGTAAGGAGCCGTTGCGATGAAAGCGATCATATTCGATGACTTCGGAAGCGCGGATGTCCTGCGGCTTGGCGAAGCTCCCATGCCCAACGTCCGCCCCAGCGACCTTCTGGTCAAGGTCATGGCGGCTGGCGTCAACCGAGCCGACCTCCTTCAACGGGAGGGTGTCTACGGTTCGCAGAGCTACGGCGACAGCACCATCCTCGGGCTCGAGGTCGCTGGAGACGTCGTTGACATAGGGGATGCAGTGACCGGCTTTGCCGTCGGAGACCGTGTCATGGGCATTGTCGGGGGCGGCGCCTATGCGCAATATGCGCGCCTGGACTACGGGATGGCCGCTGCCATCCCGGCCGGCATGTCCTTCACCGACGCAGCCGCGATCATGGAAAGTTTTGTCACCGCCTGGGAGGCGCTTTCAAATCTCGGGAGGGTCGCAAAAGGTGAGACGGTCCTCGTCCACGCTGCGGCAGGCGGAATCGGATCGGCTGCCGTCAAGCTCGCAAAGGCAGCAGGAACGACTGTGCTGGCCACGGCATCTGCGAACAACATCGAAAACGTGCTGTCACTCGGCGCGGATGCGGTCTTCGATTACAGGCAGGCCGACTTCGAGGCAGAGATCGTCGATACGACCGCCTCTCGCGGTGTCGATCTGATCATCGACTTTGTCGGTGGGTCCTACCTCGCCCGCAACATTCGTGGTCTTGCGCCTGGTGGCCGGCTTGTCCAGGTCGGCCTGCTCGGCCGCGATAAAAACGCCATCATTCCCCTCGACATCGTTCTTCACAACCACCTGCAATTGATGGGCACGGTGATGAAATCTAGGTCGCGGTCAGAAAAACGAGCGATGATCGGCCGGTTCAGGGAACAGGTACTCCCGAGGGTTGGCCACGAGCTGAAGCCGGTCATTGGAGCGACGTATTCGCTTGCGGCTGTATCGGATGCACATCGCCGGATGGAGGCCGGCGGGTTGTTCGGCAAGGTCGTTCTAACGGGTTTTCATGAATGACGCGGCTATAGGGTATGGTCGACTACGCCTTGAAGGGATGTGAACCTGGGACCCGTCGGTCAATGGAAGCTAAAATATTGAAATGATAAGACAATGTCACTGTCCGCCCTTACTGGCGTCTCGTGTGAAATCGCTGTGGGTAAATTTTCGTTCGCTCGACCGACAACGACTTGCCTAGCATTCAACGTGAGGCCCTACATGCGGGAAGGTGTGCCAGCCACGCAAGGCTATCTAGTGCTTATCGGAACTGATATGGTTTATGGTAGACCAACGCATGCCTATCTTGAGGGAAAACATCGGCCGCGGGAGAAACCCAATGGCAGTCAGCGTTAAAGTAGCAGAGGCAAAAACCCATCTTTCCGAGCTACTCGCACAGGTCGAAGCGGGTGAAGAGGTCATCATTTCCCGGGGCAACACACCCATAGCACGGCTCTCTCGCATCCGACGAGAAACCGACGTCGACGCGGTGATCAGCGAGATCAAGGCTCAACGTGCGGGCTTGCCGTTCACCACTCAAGAGGAAATCCGCGCCTGGCGTGACGAAGGTCGTCGCTACTGATGCCATTCATACTCGATGCATCCGTTGCCGCGGCATGGTTTCTGCAGTGGCGAGCGCGGCGCGCAACGAGGGAATTGTCCTTCTGGGTCCGCTGGAAAATGATCACTAAGCCCGCAGGCAGAGATAAGACCGACGTTGCGCATCGCGCCGAAGACCTCGATAGCATTGCCGCTGTCCTGCCAATCGAGCGCCGTGACGAGCTCGCCGAGCTGCTGACCGACCAGGACGTCGAAACCCTGCGGCATCTGGTCAACAAGGGCACGGGCGATAATACGCTGCGGGCTCTGACCTCCGACTTGCCTATCTGCAGGCCTGGTCGCTTTCCGCCACCGGCCCTTCCCTGCCCTGGCCCGCGCCAGAGGCGCTGCTCCTGAAATTCGTCGCCCATCATCTGTGGGACCCGAAAAAGCGAGACACCGATCCGCACCACGGCATGCCAGCCAATGTCCAACAAGGGCTTCGCGACCGGGGCTTTCTCAGATCGACCGGTCCGCATGCACCCGATACCGTTCGCCGGCGTCTCGCCAGTTGGTCGACGCTGACGAAATGGCGTGGTCTGACCGGTGCCTTCGCCTCCCCTGCCCTGAAATCAGCCATTCGTCTCGCCGTGCGCGCCGTGCCGCGGCCGCGAAAGCGCAAGAGCGCCAAGGCAATCACCGGTAACGTGCTGGCGAAGTTGCTGGCGACCTGCGGTGGCGGCGACCTGCGCGCCGTCCGCGACCGGGCCATCCTGATGGTCGCCTTCGCCTCCGGCGGCCGCCGGCGCAGCGAAGTCGCCAGCCTGCGCAAGGAGCAGCTGACAATCGACGCCGGTAACAGCCGAGGACGGAAGCCCCCTCCCCTCGCTCTCCATCCGTCTTGGCCGGACGAAGAATTCCGGCGCCAGCCAAGACGAGGTCGTCTATCTGACCGGCCGGCCGGTGGAGGCATTGAACGCCTGGCTGACCGCCGCCAAGACCGACAGCGGCAGCGTGTTTCGGGCGATCGACCGCTGGGGCAATGTGTCCCGCCGAACGCTTGATCCGAAGGCGGTCAATGACATCGTCAAGCGGCGGGTGGCGATGGCTGGGCTCGAGGCGGGGGAGTTTTCGGCGCATGGATTGCGCTCTGGCTATCTGACGGAGGCAGCCAATCGCGGCATCCCGCTCCCCGAGGCGATGGAACAGTCTCGCCATCGATCCGTCGAGCAGGCGTCGAGCTACTACAACAGTGCGACGACGCGGAGCGGCCGGGCTGCGCGCATGCTATAAACGTCCCACTCGGCTGCGTTCTGTGTCAGAGCGGTGACCGCTCAAGTCAGAAACGTTGTTCAATGTCTCAGGATCCTGCTTCCATCGATCGTCTGAGCAGCGCTCGCAGGGCCTCATGTTCAGGCCCAATGGGTTTTAGATTAAGGAATGCGTCGACGGATCTGCGTGTCTCGTGCGCGCCCGACGCCAGATTGGCGCGATGCAGGACGAAGGCGGCGTCACCCTTGCTCTGGCAGCACAGAAACCAGCGGTCGCCGTTGGAGCTCACGGCGAATTCCATCTGCTCTTCCGTATCGAACCCCTCCCGCGTACGGTTCATCTCGTTCTGGGAACTTGCCTGCTCGCCCCCCGCTTGCGCGTCGCCTGTGCTCGTAGACGCGGGATAATCCTCGGGAGCGATCATGCCGGCCCGGATCTGCTCGATGAGAGTGGTCTCCGCCGCGTGGTCCGCTCCCGCCTCGGGCTTCAGGTCAAGCGTGGCATAGTCCGCTCTCTTAAGAAGCCTGCGCAAAAGAGACTGCTTCATGCCGGTTATGTTCACCACATCCAGCCCTCCGTGATCAAGAATAGAACAAAAACAAAGCTGATCACGGCGACGATTGTTGGAGCGGCGCTGGAATAGCTTGGCGAAACAGTTTTGTGAGTGGGAGGCATATCCTCTCCTTCCGTTAACGTGTCGGTCCGACTTCCGAGATCATCCCGCTGGCAAGTTCCTCGTCACGCTGCTGCGGATAGTGGTGGCTTTCGGCGTCGTGTCGGACGGACCGGTTTCAGCTCGATCGGCCGGGCTTCGCGCAGCTGGCGCAGGCGCGCGGTTTTGCGGGTCCGGTCAGCCGCTTCCGTTTCAATGATCTGCCGCGCGACGTCACTCGTGGTCGCAGCCTTGTCTCGCGCGGAAACCTTTTCGGGCTTGAAAAATGCCGGCTTGGTCATGGTCATGATGATCGTCTTTCGGTCTGCGGCTTGGACGCATCCAAGCGGTCGACGGTTGTGGTCAGCCCGAAAAGAACGACCAGAAAACAAAAGGCCGGGCGCTAGCCCGACCTTCCACAGTCACTCAGCTCTGCTGCCAGTACATCCGTGGTCAGCGCAGCGAATGAAATCCCTAAGCTGCCCGAAGATTTTCGGCCGAGTTTTTGCCGGACTTGCGGTCCTGGACAACCTCGTAGGAGATCTTCTGGCCATCCGAGAGCGAACGCATTCCGGCGCGCTCGACAGCAGACGCATGGACAAACACGTCCGTGCTACCGTTGTCAGGCTGGATGAAGCCGAAGCCCTTGGTGGAGTTGAACCATTTTACGGTACCAGTATTCATGACGATTTCCTTTCAGAGCAATCGTTGTGGTTCCCGCGATGCCTTGCGGGATAAGATCGATGATTTGAGGAAATCCGGCGGGAGCGAAGCTGCGGGCCAACATCACAAGCAATGGTCGATAATCCATATATGGGTACAAGTCAGGATTTTACAAGAGACGCGCCGGATTAAACTCAGCTTCACTGCGGAGAACAATGCTTAGACCTGCGTTCACGCTTCATCAGGCAGTGAAGGAGATGTCCACGGCAACGTCCATCGACATGAAGGCATCTGCCGAACCGATGAACGTTCCCGACACGGGGAAGAGCTGGGTAATATCGCCCGCGACTGCTACGGGAATCAGGTTGGCGCTACCCATGCTCCTGTTTGTCGGATCGAACGCGATCCATCCTGCACCGGGAAGGAACACCTCAACCCACGCATGGGTCGAGCCGCCCGGCGACGAACCGATGAGGGTGAACGCCGGATCATAAAGATATCCGGACACGATCCTCGCCCCGATGCCAAGCACCCGCACGCTTTCGACAAGGACCATCGCAAGATCCCGGCAGCTCCCCGACCGTAGGCCAAGGGTCTGCAGCGGAGGTTGTGTTCCCTCTGTATCGCGTGCCTGATAGGCAACGCCGTTCGAAACACCTGCACTGAGATCCTTCAACAGCGAGAGCGTATCGGTCGGCTCCGCCATGACGAAGCCCCTGACCCACTGGTGAAATTCGCCGGAAGGATCGGAATACTGAACGTCCCTTAGGGCCCCCAGGTCCTTCCAATCCTGATCATCGTATCGGAACGGGTAACTCGCGGCTGACGCAGCGATGTCGAACACCGGCCAGGCTTCCGATGTCAGGTCGACATCCGCACGGCTTGTGATCTCGAGCCGTTGCGTCGCTTTCGAGAACGTCACGGTCGCAATCGCGTTTCCGAAAACATCGGTTGTCCAGGAAACCCTGCCTTCGGGCGAAAAGGCTATGTCGTGACTTAGCAGCAGGATTTCCGGTCCCTCGCGCGGTCGCAGCAATAGTCGGTAAGGAGAGAGCTGAACCGGAGATCGGTAGCTGTAGGTCGTCCGGTGGCATATGGAAAGTTTTGGCATTGCCGCTCCTCGCACAGAACAAACCCAGGGGGATATGGTCAGGTATCGCCAGTTCTTCGCGCCGCCAACAAGCTCAGCCAGGATTGGGAAGGTGCAGATCCGATAAGAACGTGCAGCTCGCGACCGTCCGGCTGGCCGTTAGTCGCCAGGATGCGTCATTTCATGAGCCCGGCAGACCGCAGCGCACTCTCTATGACGTCCTGGACGTTATTCGTGATCTTGCGATCAGACTTCGCTCCCCCGGTGGGCCTTTCGCGCGCGGCCTCGGGATGCGCATGACGCTCAAAGGATGGCGTGAGACCCCAGTTGCGGGCGATGTGCTCCGTCGACGAGATGCCAACGTCGAGCATGTACGGTGCTTGCGAGCCGTAGCCGCTTGAAGTGTCGATAGGAGTGCCGTGGCCCATGCCGCCGATGCGGTAGAGTTCAATGGCGTCCGAGCCAGTCTTGTCTGTCCAGACGTGGTGTTTGTGTCCGTCGATGACGTCAAACCGCGAAGGTCGATCGATAACCTCGTGTATGGCTTTCCACTGATCAATAATGGCCTGGGCGTTGATCTCGTCCACGGTCTTGTCATTCGTACCATGCCAGACGGATATGCTCGGCCAGGGTCCAGCATGCGCTGACGCCGAACGAAGTTGCTGCTGAAGTCGTTCGCGAGGGGGTAGACCGTGGCCGCGCATCCGGTCGAACGCCTCTGGGATGCTTGAGGCAACGCCATAGGGCAGGCCCGCAATGATC
Organism: Rhizobium sp. 05N49; assembly: GCF_056396805.1. Lineage (NCBI taxonomy): Bacteria > Pseudomonadati > Pseudomonadota > Alphaproteobacteria > Hyphomicrobiales > Rhizobiaceae > Rhizobium > Rhizobium sp. 05N49. The sequence goes on along the minus strand of NZ_JBFTME010000025.1, from coordinate 68,089 downwards.
GCTCCTCCGGCAAACACTTCCGGATAGGCGGCAAGCATGGCATTCGCCATGGCGCCGCCAGCCGACAGTCCCGTGATGAACACCCTCGTAGGGTCGATGCCGTGGTTGGAGATCATCACGCCGATCATCTCACGGACCGAGCGGACCTCGCCACCGTCGCGCCGGATATCGTCGTCGGAAAACCAGTTGAAACAGAGATTGGGGTTGTTCTGGCGGGTTTGCTCCGGAAACAGGACAGCAAAGCCAAATCCGTCGGCCAGCTTCGACCATCCCGACCCGGCATCGTATCCGGCAGCCGTCTGCGTGCAACCGTGTAAGACGACTACAAGCGGGATTGGTCGTGATGCATCCGCGGATCCGGGAACACGATACCACCCTAGGAGATCGCCGGGATTAGCGGTTTGGTTCTGCAGCTTCTCCAACCGGTTTGAACCCGTGGGCATGGTCGGCGGGGTGCGAAACCGTTGCAGGCGCTGCAAAGTATCCGAAAGACTTCTCACAGGGGCTTCCTCGCTGCTCGCGGAAAGCCAACTGACGTCCCGGATTTCCTAGGTAATGCTGCGGTGCACAATTGCAAGACCCGTAGTGATGGAAGCAAGCCGTTTGCTCAACGTGGGCAACAGCGACAAGAGCAACCAGGCCAGCAAAAGGCTATCATCATACGCTCATCTCCATCTCTTCGAAGGAAATCAGTCGCTGCGTCTTCTCGTCCCAGAGAACAAGTTTGACGCAGGCCAGGCTGTCGCGAATGCTGATGCGGCCGACATCTGCAAGCTCGGGATGGTCTCGAAGCACCTCAGGCAGCCGATAAAACGGCACTCGGCTGGAGAGATGATGAATATGATGCATGCCGATGTTACCGCTCATCCACCGCAAGGGGCGCGGCAGATCATAGTGTGAGGCTCCATGCATGGCAGCGTAAGGGTCTGGTGGTCTCGACCAGTGCGTATCCTCGAACTGATGCTGGACGTAGAACAGCCAGACGCCTGCGGATCCCGCAATGAGGACGATCGACAGATGGATCAAGAGGAACGGGATAATCCCGACGCTCGAGATTAATAACGCCGTCAACACGGTAACGGCGACGTTCGTTGCCATGGTCGAGACCCAGGGCAGTGCGCCCGAGCGCATCATCCCGAACGGTAGCCTCTGCTTGAGGAGAAACAGAAAGGCGGGGCCGATCCCGAACATTACGAACGATTGCGATACAAGCGATAGCCAAGCTGTCCCATCGGGGTCAGATTGCGATACTCTGATACCGTGAGGGTCGTTATGTCGCCAACGCCGCGCTCATCCAGGTTCCCGGCAGAGGCATGATGTTCGTTGTGCGCGCGTCGCCAGTAGTCGTAGGGTGTGAGCGTCAGGATTCCGAGCACGCGGCCGGTCCAATCGTCCAGGCGTCGTTTGCCAAAGAACGAACCGTGCCCGCAGTCATGCTGCAGCATGAAGATGCGTAGCAAAAAGCCAGCCGCAGGAATGATCAGGAGTAGGCCAATCCAGTATCCGAACTGCAGCGCGATCGCCGCAGTCGCCTACAGAAGCACGAACGGGATGAGGGTCACGGCAAGCTCGTACAGGCTTCGCGCCAACACGGGCTTGCGGTAGCCGGCGATGATCTTGAGCCAAGCCGATTCGGGATCAGCGCCTGGGCTGGCCGGCGGTTTAATTGAGGTCAAACTATACCTATTGCGTTCTTGGGATAAGCGCCGCATGTAGCAAGAGCCGGCAGACGGGGGATTACTTGATGCGGCGTACCAGCGGATACGCCGGCGCGTCGTAAAGTGCCCGGATCTGTCTATGGTCGAACCGCGCCTCATCGACTTCGAGGAGAGAACCCAGTTGCTGTGCGCCGGGCATGTCTTCAATCGCGAAACGCAGAGCCTCGGCGGCTGTCTGAAAACGCCGGTAGCGTGGGCCCCTGCTCCCGCGGAGAGATTTACCCGGATACAGGCCTGCCACGCCGGTGTAGTCGAACTGGGTCAAGGGGTTGTCCTCCACGTTGCAGAAGGAGACTGAGCATTGACCCGGCTGGCTTCCCTGACGGTGCGCTCTGTTTCTCGCAGCTCGCGCTGTCGTAGCTGCATTCCCTTTCGCAGAGTCCTGAGTTTTTCCGCGTTTGAGCCTGCCTCGGCAGCGCGAAAAAGCTTGTCCGCAGATTGGCGGAATGTAGAGTTCATTATGATTCCTTCGTTGGTGAGCAAAAGCTATGGCCACAAATCGCCTAATTGCCGCTCGATTATTTCTGCGGGGGTCCCAGTTACGGCCTTGTCAGCTTGCTGCGCTTTGACTTCGTCTGTTGAGAGGTTGCGCATTCCGGCACGATTTATGCCGTCGTCGGCGCTCGGGCTTTCCACTGAGACGTGGAAAAGGGGCTCATGCTCGCCAGAGGCAGCTTTCGCACGAAGACCTTCTTTAACATGCAGTCAGCAATCATTGTTTGTTCATGATAGCCGGATGCACTTGTTCGCACGAGGTTTTGCGACACACACGCAGGATACTGATTGGAAGACATCTTGTCCTCCTTCTGTTTGGGGTAAGGCCGCTAACAAAGAAAATGACGCTCACGGGAACGGCTAAACCCGTCGTGTCCCCGGCACTTGCCAGACAGATCGATCATTTGAAAGGAAATCGGGATGGAGCCATGCTCCAGCTCGAGATGACAATCATTGGTCGATTATAGATATATGGGTACAATTTCCGCTTTAACAAGAGCCTGAGTTACGTCGGCTCTTTTGAAGAGGGCGATGTAAAAGCTCCGACAGGCCGTCGAAGCAACCTTCGAAGCACCGGCAACCATGGCGCCTCCCTAATTGACGCGCCGCCTGCGATCGCCCTTCTCTTCAACTTGTTGATGGGCCAATCACTCGCCTGACGCTGCAGCCCTGCGCCGACGGAAGGAGCCCGCAAAAGGGGTGCTTTGCGGGCTCCAAAAAGCTCAGAGGTCGGTCCCCAGGAACGGGCCGCACCGGGCAATCACCACCTGCTCACATATCCAGAACATTAGCGAATCAATTCGGCTGACCGTCCCCGGATCAATCACGAAGCTTACCCTGTCGAAAGGCTTGCAAAGGCGGGTAACCCGGGCGGCGCGACCTCGTGCGTTCGCTACAAACCTTTCGGTCCGCTTGCGCTTTCTCGCGGGGTCTCCATAATCCGGAACAGCACGACTTCCAAGGCAGTGGCGGCTGAGGGTTACCAAGTGCTCCCGCCTGGACGACGGAGGAGCGCCTTGAGGGCTAACGCTTCCCAAGCCATTCACGCTTCTACTCGTTCGGATGGGTCGAACGTTTCCGGAATTCGCCGACACGCGCGAACCTGCTCGCAAGGCTCCTGCAACACCTTGATGAAGCAGAATGGCGCAGCACCCCTAGACACGCCGGGCTGAAGACAGCATTCGAGGCTCAGGACCAGGGCTTGATCGAATCCAGGGGCGAGATCGGCTCTCAGACCTACCGTCTGACAGCGGCAGGACGAATGTTTGCGGAACCCCTTCCCGCTGCCCAGCCACCACAGGGCGGAGGAGATCGGCCCGGTTTCCTGTCAAAAAGCATGGTGGTCGTGCCGCTGCCGGCCCTCCACAACGGGACGCTTGCTCGCATCTCTGGTTTGATCGGCGCGACCCAAGCGAAACCGTGATCGCTAGCGCTTTCGCGGTTGGTGATGAACGGCCACGTCCTCTGCGCTTGCCGTTGCCGGCGCCTCTTCTCCTGAGGGAGTGAGCCTTTGTTGGCTACTGGGTCATGATTGGAATGCGGATCACCGTGGTGGCCAGGCCTGCTTGGGTTTATTTAGTACTAAATATGCCCGGTCTCAGCATCAGGAAAGTCCCGACGGTGAGGCCTGCTCCTGATTTTTTGAGCACAGCGTAAAAATATAAAATGCCTCCGCGCCCTTGCGCAACGTAACATTGAGGTTATGTATCGGTTATCGAATTTGCTTTTAGAGCTTTGCTTTGCGCTTGAGCGCAGCTGGCGGATCTTTTCTTTCAGACATCGATCAAATGACTGTCGGCGGCTCTCGCCGGACAGCGACTAATCGTGCGATTGAAAGGATAATCGTCATGAATACCGGCATCGTAAAGTTTTTCAACACCACCAAGGGCTTCGGCTTTATCCAGCCGACCGACGGCTCCAAGGACATCTTTGTTCATATCTCCGCAGTAGAACGCGCCGGGATGAGCTTCATCTCAGAGGGCCAGAAATTGAGCTACGACATCGTCGCCGATGACCGCTCAGGCAAAAGCGCTGCCGAAAATCTTCAGGCAGCCTGACCGATAATCGGTCCTTGACCACGGATGTGCTGGCATTGACCGCATGTCGAAAGGTCGAGGGATGCCCTCGGCCTTCTTTTTGTTGAAAAGGAATCCCACATGAAAAAGACCAGCGCCGAACAGCAGATACAGAGGGCAGTGCGCCAGGTGAAGAACACCAGTGGCGGCGGCCATCTTGGCGGCACAAACTTTGGCCAGGCTTATGATGCCAAGACATCGTCGGCAAAGGGCAAGGCCGATAGCAGCCGTCGGGGTTCTCGAAAAAGCTGACAGCCCGGAAATCGCAACAGCAAAGGGAGGTCAACATCGAGTGGCTAAGTTCGCATGACCGAATCTGCTGCAGCACTTGCCAAGTTGAGAGCCAACTACGCCAAGTACGAGGAAGCCTCGCGCCAGCTGCGCAGGCTGCCGGTGTGCGCTGTTCCGCGGGAGGGCAATGATCATCTCATGTCCTTGCTGAAAAAGCTGAATGAGACGGAAGACGCAGCGACAACGACTTTTCGCGCCTGACCTGAGACACTCCCGATTATCCCTTACCTTAAAGCTACTGCTCGAATCGCCTCTCCTGGTAACCGCCAGGTAGTCGGACTGGATCGGATCAAGCCACTTCTCCGTCTTCGTGTCTCCGATTGCCGTTGGCGGTATCCCTCCCCCGACCGGCGCGACTGCGACAGGACTGCGACAGCTGGATTTGTTATCGACATCTTCCACTTCGTCGAGAACTTGAAGCCGATCTTCGTCGATGTCGAACAACCGCGAACACGCAGCCCCTCGCCCGGGCGCTCGAGCATCATCGGGCCGTAGAACGAGCCCGCAATATAAAGAGGATACGGTTCGATTGTCTCTACGTCGCCGACGTACCGAGCCCCACCAAGGCCCTTGTCGAAGAGCGGAAAGCCGCGTTTGAGGGTGCCGTAGATGAATACCTTCATCAATGCAGCGCCGGGCCGAGGGGATACTGCGGGTGCCTGCAATGGAACGTCGTCATCAGACTGAGCGCGCGGATCGCGACATCTTCGGCAAGGAGGCTGTCTTTGCTGGACGAGAGTTCGCTCGCGGCAGACAGGAGAGCCCATCCCATCGAAGCCATGACCAGTTCCAGTGCCTCGTCTCCTTCGTCAGCCGCCCACTTTGCGGTTCGCTCCAGCGTGACAGCAAGGCGTTCCAGAACAGCCTGTCCTTCGTGCTCCCCGAGTTCCCGTAGATTTCGGACTTCAGTGTTCAACTTCATTCTCCGCAATGGGGCGTCACGTGGAATAGTTCGTGTTCAAGGTTTCGATCTTAGGCTGGCGCCGACACGGTTTAGCGCCGGCAGCTCGACAGCGATGTGAAGGCCCCGGTCCCGCCACTCCCGGCTTATTTTCCCGCCAAGTTGCTTCTCCAGCACTGCACTCAGCAGAATGGTACCGAAGCCCTTCCGTGGCTCAGCGTTGCGTTTAGTGAGCTCGTCCCACTCGATGATTAGCCCGTCGTCTTCTGCCTGTCGCCAGTTGATCGTAAGGCTGCCTTCAGAATGACAGAGCGCGCTATGGACCGCCGCATTTGCAGCAAGCTCATGCATTGCCAGTCCAAGCGGCTGGACGGATGGCGCGGGAATCGTGACCGACGGGCCGCTAATCGACGTTCACGTACCCCAGGATGTGAGTCAAAAAGAACTTGAACGAGAGGGTTTCGCGCCCTTCGACAGACCATAGCTTCTAGACGCGGCAAATACAGCGCCGCCGGTCTCCAATGTACGGCTGCTGACGGGCCGCCGGCTCCCTTATGCTCGCGACGGCGATAGCTTTGCAGTCGCCTCACCCAGAATCAACTTCAAAGTCGCAGCTCTGCCAGGGCTCAGCTGTGAGGTTCGACCGCAGCGAGAAGTACAGGTTATTGATAGTGAGGGATTTCGAATAGGAAAACATCGGTTCGGCAGCCCTCCATTGCCAGATGGATCTTGGGCGGTTCAGTATGGCCAGTATGACCATTCGCAACATCGACGATCGGTTGAAACAGAGGCTGCGCATCCGCGCTGCCACCCACGGGAGATCGATGGAAGACGAGGCACGGGACATCCTGAAAATGGCGTTAGCTCAACAGGAAACATCCGCTGAAAACCTCGCCGCGACCATCCGTGCGCGGCTGCAGCCGCTCGGCGGCGTGGAACTGGAACTTCCGACGCGTGCACCGATCCGTGAGGCTCTGGATTTTTCGGCTTCATGATCGTCCTCGACACCAACATCATATCTGAACTGCTCTTGCCGGTTCCACAGCCCGCAGTTGTCGACTGGCTCGCGGATCAGTCTCCCGCTGCCATTTTCACGACGACCGTTACCGAAGCGGAGATCCTCTACGGGCTACGCCTGCTCCCAGACGGTCCCAGCCGGCGCGAACTTGAGGCGGCTATCCTACCAATCTTCACCCAAGATCTCGCCGGTCGTGTGCTGCCGTTCGATCGGGAGGCCGCAGACGTCTACGGTTCAATTGCAACGGAAAGACGCAAGGCAGGTCGCCCGATCAGCCAATTCGATGCCCAGATTGCGTCCATCACGGTTTCTCGCGGCGCCGCGCTGGCAACTCGAAACGTTGCCGACTTCGAGGGCGTCGGCCTGGTGATCATAAACCCATGGCAGTAAGGCCTTAAATCACGTGACGCTAATTTCATCGCCGCGAAGTAGGTCGCGTCCGATCACATCGCATGAGGCCGCATCGCGGCAGTCGGGCTCAAGGCGATATTGACCGGCTGCTCGCGTGCCGCAGCCACCACATATCCTCGTTACGTGCAACGTCAAGGACTTTGAAGCGACCGACGCACCTGTGATTAGTCCCTTGGGAGGATGGCAGTTGGAAGCAGAGCTTGCAGCTCGGAAGGAGGCCAAGCAGCAGCAAGCCAGCATTATCGGTAGGCTTCTTGTTTGTTCGGGCCACCACCGTTTCAGGTTCGATCGCGCCACGGCCAACGTCCGTTCTTGGCTAGGCTATCCGCCTGCGTGGTCGCTGCCACCGTGCGCTGCGATGAACATGATGACGGCCGATCGGCAATAGGATTCGATTTCGTTATCGTCCTCTGCTCTTGCCTCATCGAAACGCGCGATAATTAGGAGATCGGATCCTTTGAAAAGGGCGGCAAACAAGCGGGCGGACCAGAGCGGATCGGGCACGTTCAGAAGCGCCTTCGCGTGCAACTGACGCAATAGGGCCTCGACCTGGGCGATGATATGGGCGGGGCCGGCTTCGTATTGGATCTTGCTTAGCGACTTTTGGTTCGGCGTGTCGGCCGTGACCATTGCTTCCACGTTGCGGACGTCTGGGCGCAGCAGCGTGCGAAGCAGCGATGATCCCACCGCCATGAGCTGATCCTCGGCCGAACCGTCGACGCCTTCAAAAAGCGCCTGTGGTATTAACTGCTGGCAGCGGGCCGCAAAGGCCGCGCCAAACAGCGCCTCCTTGTTCTCGAAGTGCCTGTAGATGCTAAGCTTGGATATCTTCGCTCGCTGGGCGACCTTGTCCAATGTCGTCGCTTGGAAACCCAATTCAGCAAAGAGTTCGCCCGCGGCGTCGACTATGGTTTGGCCAAGCGCCTCATTGGCGGGCCGGCCGCGCCGTGCGCGGACGTTTTCTTCGGGCACGATAATTACAGTCCTTGACAGTATCTTTATTCTCGAATTACGATACTACACAGTTTCCGAATTTCCAAGAGTGGATTTTATAATGTCCGTCAAATCAGGTCTCCTTGGCCGCCCATCCATATCGAGTGCGCATCGCTGGATGATATTGCGCCAGACTCAGCCCAACCTCTTGCATACACAACACGGAGCTTATCACCATGGATGACGTCATCATCATCGGCGGCAGCTTTGCCGGCCTCGCCGCCGCCCTGCAGCTCGGCCGCGCCCGACGCAAGGTCACCGTTTTCGATACCGGCCTGCCGCGCAATCGCTTCGCCGGCCACTCGCATGGCCTACTCGGCCACGATCATAAGCCACCGCTGGACATCCTGGCCGAGGCGCGGCGGCAACTGACGCGTTATCCCACGGTCAATTTGGTCAATGCCCGGGCCGACACCATCTCCGGCCCCATCGACAACTTCTCCGTCCGCACTGGCGATGGCGAAAGCTTCGGTGCGCGCCGCGTCATCCTAAGCTACGGCGTCGCCGATCAGATGCCTGATGTTCCCGGCTTTGTCCAAAGCTGGGGCACCTCGATCGTGCCCTGCCCCTACTGCGATGGCTTTGAATTCGCCGACCAGCATTGGGGCCTCGTCTGGTCAGGACCAACGTCGCACAATTACGTCAGGCTGTATCACGACTGGACTGACACATTGACTGTCTTTGCCGATGGTCATGACATTTCACCCGATATCCGTGCCGATCTGGCGCGCCGCAACATACCTGTCGTCGATGGCCGGATCGCCGAAATCGGCCATCACCGGGGCCATATCACCACCGTTAATCTCGAGAGTGGCCGCAATGCCGGCGTAGATATCCTGTTCGCGCATCCGCGCAACAAGCCGTCCTCAAGCCTGCATGAGCCATTGGGCCTCGCCACGGTCAATACGCCCTTCGGCATCGCCCTTAAGGTCGATGAGCGTCGCGAGACCAGCATGCCGGGCATCTACGCCGCCGGCGATCTCGCAAATCCGGCCATGAACTCGGTCACTACGGCAATATCGCAGGGCGCGACGGCAGGGATTTCCGCCCAGCAGTCGATGCTGGCTTGAGAGCGCAGATACCTTTCTTCGGGCGCGGCGGGCTATTGCCGGGAAACCGCAGGCTGCCGAGGCCCATGCGAAAGACGCCCTCGCAGAGCTGCTAACCGACCAAGACGTGGAGACCCTGAAGCCCGTCGAACGAGGCATGGGCGACTATACATCTAGAGCGCTCACGTCCGATCTCGCTCACCTCGAAGCATGAGGACTGGCCGCTCGCACACCATCTGTGCCGGAGAAACGTGCGGCCGATCCGGATCGCGACAAGCGGCAGTGCTGTTTGAAGCCCTCCTGCAAACAAGGCGAGCCTGTGACCTTGCTCTTGTTTAGAAACGAGGCGTGGGAACGTGGAACGGCTTGGCAAGCCGCCATCCGTTCGGGAGCTTCCATGCCTGACGAGGTCGGCAGGGACCATCTGACGTCCTGTCTTACAGTCGGTTCGAAGAGGTCCGCGAGCAAGCCGTCCCTGCCGTTCGAAGCGCAGCCTTGTAAAAACGCCCGTTGAGGCACCGGTGGGATAATCCAATTGCATCAAGGCAGCCGATGGCCCCTGGCCCCTGGTTCGTAGAAGAGCGCAACGCCATGATCGGCAATCGTCCGCTCCCGAACTTGCGAACACGCGATCAAACGGAAGCGGCTGGCAGCAGAGTTGCGTCCCGCGATTGAACAGACATGGGAACCATCAGCCGCCAAAGAACCTTTGCAGAACAAATTGAAGGAGATCGTAATGAGTGGCAACCCGAAAACCGATATGTCGTCCAACACGCAGAAGGACCCGGACGAATGGGTCAGCGGCGACGAGCCGATGACTGGTGCGCAGCGCTCTTATCTGAAGACCCTATCGGAACAGGCGCATCAACCGGACGCTTACGGCGAGGATCTGACGAAAGCGGAAGCCTCCAAGCGCATTGACGAACTCAAGCAGTCGCTAGACCTGGCGTGACGCATCCACAGCGTGGCGCATCATCAGGTGGCAATTGCATCTGCCGACCGAAGCGCTGCGCCAGATAGATCCCATCCCTGCTCTATTTGCGCGGCATCGCGCTGAAACAAAAGTCTGACCCGAGAGCCGCCTCTCACCTTACCGAGTGGCTGCGAAAGCTACGCCGGGACCACGGCGATCGTATCCTGCCGGTAACTGACCAGATCGCCGTGGAATGGGGTCGGATCGCAGCGATCCGTCCGCGGGGCGATATTGATGGGCTGCTCGCCGCGACCGCGATCATCCACGACCTGATCCTCGTCACACGCAACGTCAAGGACTTCGAGGAGACCGACGCAACTGTGATCAATCCCTGGAACATGCCGGCGTAGGACAAGATCGTCCTTCAAAAGCCGCTCGATTACAGCGCGGTTATCAGCGCGCTGCTCCGTCGCCGCAACGACGGCGACGTCAGCCCAGAGGAGGCGTCAAGAAATGCGATCCTCCACGAGAGCGCAGTGCCGTGACCGGCAATCGTCTACTCCCGAGCTTGCGAACGCGCGATTAAACGGAATCGGCTGGCAGCAGAGTTGCGCCGCCGATTGAACAGACACGGAACCTATTCGATCGCCATGGTTGCCCCGTTAAGGCTTGAGAACGACTTTGACGCAGCCATCCTTCTTCTCGAGGAAAGTCTTGTAGAGATCCGGCCCGTCTTCCAGACCCCCCGTATGCGTTATGATGAAGGATGGATCGATCTCGCCCTTCTGGACCCGCTCCATCAGGAGCGGCAGGTAGCGCTGGACAGGGGTCTGGGCCATTTTGAAGGTCAGGCCGCGGTTGATTGCCGATCCCATCGGGATCTTGTCGAGAAACCCGCCATAAACACCGACGATCGATACCGTGCCGAAGTTGCGGCAACAATGGATGGCCTGGCGCAGCACATGGGGCCGATCGGTGCCCATGAAGGTCGCCACCTTGATACGGTCCAGTCGGGCATCCCAGCTTGCGGAAGGATCGGACTCGGTGCCAACCGCATCGATACAGGCATCGGCGCCGCGACCGTGCGTCAGTTCCATGATGCGGTCATAGATATCTTCCTCGAGATAATCGAGCGTCATGGCGCCGGACTTTTGGGCAAGCGCCAGCCGCTCCGGCACGCTGTCGATGGCAATGACACGCTCGGCTCCGAGGATGAACGCCGACTTGATTGCCATTTGGCCCACCGGCCCGCAGCCCCAGATCGCGATCGTATCACCTGGCTGAATGTCGCAGAAATCGGCCGCCATATAGCCGGTTGGAAAAATATCCGACAGGAACAGCACCTGCTCGTCCGTCAGGCCGTCCGGCACCTTGATCGGGCCGACATCGGCATAAGACACCCGCAGGTATTCCGCCTGCCCGCCGCTGAACCCGCCAAGCAGATGGGTATAACCGAACAGGCCGGCCGGCGAGTTGCCCCACATCTTGGTGACTTTCTCCGGGTTCGGGTTGGACCGCTCGCAGCCGGAAAAGAAGCCGCGCTTGCAAAAGAAGCATTCGCCGCAGGAAATGGTGAAGGGCACGACGACGCGGTCACCCACCTTCAGCTTGCTGTTGTCCTTGCCGACCTCGACCACCTCGCCCATGGTCTCGTGACCCATGACGTCGCCGCTGTGCATGTCGGGCATCACCCCGTTGTAAAGATGCAGATCCGATCCGCAGATCGCGCAGGCGGTTACCTTGATAATTGCGTCGCGGCCATCCTCGATGACCGGATCGGGAACGCTTTCGCAGCGAATGTCGTGCTTGCCGTGCCAGGTCAAAGCTTTCATGTTATGTCATCCTCTTCCAGGAGTAATATCTCTTGTCCCGCGTCTCTCAGGGCTGGCCACTTCCGCCGGCCGAGCCGTAGACTTGCCCCGTCGCATAGGATGCCGACGGATCTGCCAACTGCACATAGATCGACGCCAGTTCGGCCGGCTGTCCCGGACGGCCCATCGGCGTCTTGCCGCCGAACTGTTCCAGCTTCTCCATGGTCGCCCCGCCAGAAACCTGCAGCGGCGTCCAGATCGGCCCCGGCGCCACGCCGTTGACGCGGATGCCCTTCGGACCGAGCTGCTTTGCCATCGATTTGGTGAAGTTCATGCCGGCAGCCTTGGTCATTGCGTAGTCGACCAGATCCTCGGAGGGATCGTAGGCCTGCTCCGACGTCGTGATGATGATGTTCGATCCCGGCTTGAGATGCTTGAGCGCGGCCTTCGTCAGCCAGAACATGGCGTAGATGTTGGTCTTCATCGTCGCATCGAACGCTTCGCTCGTTATGTCGGAGAGCGCGCCGGCCTGCTGCTGTCGTCCCGCATTGCTGACGAGGACGTCGAGGCCGCCGAGCGCGGCCGCGGCATCCTCGACAAGCTTGGTGCAGAATGCCTCCTCACGAAGATCGCCGGGCAATGCAACGGCTTTGCGTCCTTCCTTCTCGATCAGGGCGATGACCTCTTTGGCATCGGGCTCCTCGTCGGGAAGGTAATTGATCGCAACATCGGCGCCCTCTCGGGCGTAAGCGATCGCGGCGGCCCGGCCCATGCCGGAATCGCCACCCGTGATCAGCGCCTTGCGACCGGCCAGACGACCCGATCCCTTGTAGGCGTTCTCGCCATGGTCGGGCTTCGGGTTCATCTTGCCCGCCAGGCCGGGGAACGGCTGCTTCTGTCTTTCGAACGGCGGCTTAGGATACTTGGACGTCGGATCCTGCAACATAATCGGCTCCTTTGATCGATTGGCGCTTGATTGGGCAAATGCTGGAAAGACGGATGACGCCAAGGCCGCGGAGGCGGCCGCGAGCACCGAGCGGCGTCTAATCTTCGTGGTCATGGGACATCCTTGGCAGGAAGATGCGTTGATCGAACGAGACGATGGTCGCTGCATTGGTCCAGTGTCGTGACGGTCGGGGAAGTCGGATTGTCATCATCGTCTCCGGTCGATGGGTCTTGCTGAACTTCGCTTCAACGCCAATGTTCCAAGCAACGAGCATTTGAAGGAACCAACCGATGCTGATCGTGTTGGTCGAGCAAAGGAGATCCCGATGCCCCACCTCGACACAGACGACCTGCGCATAACGTTCAAAGAGATCGGCGCTCGGTCCGGAAAACCAGTACTTCTGCTTCACGGCTGGCCTGATGACGCAACGACCTGGGAAGCGATCGTGGATCTTCTGAAGGACCGCCATCTTCGTTTTGTCATTCCATATCTGCGCGGCTTTGGGCCGACGACGTTTCTAAACGAAAAAGCGCCGAGAACGGCGAATGGCGGGATCCTCGCCATGGATGCGATCGCCTTGATGGATGGACTGGGCATCGAAAAATTCGCGGTCGTCGGCCACGACTGGGGATCGCATATCGCCGAATGCCTGGCGATCGGATGGCAAGACAGGATCGATCGCATCGCCCTGCTTTCGTCCACGCCGCGCATGGGCGGACTGCGGACGCCGGCCTTCAGCCAAGCTCAGCTTTATTGGTACCAGTGGTTCATGGCGACCAAGCGCGGTGCTGCGGCCATCGACAATGATCGGAAGGGATATGCCCGTCTGCAGTGGCAGAACTGGGCGCCGGACGGATGGTTCGACGACGCGACGTTCGATCGTGTGGCGAAATCCTTCGAGAACCCGGACTGGCTCGGCGTCACTCTGCACAGTTATCGTGTCCGCTGGGAGGAGGCAGAGCCTGATGCGCGCAGCCTATGGCTCGAGGAAAAGGTGAAGGCGACGAAATCACTGTCGCTTCCCGCCATTTTCATTCATGGGATTGAGGACGGCGTTACTCCACTGTCGACGTCTGAGACCGTGCACGAGAAGTTCACAGGAGCGTTCGAACGGATCCTGCTGCAAAATGTCGGCCACTTCCCTCAGCGGGAGGATCCGGAGGCAGTGGCGCGAGAACTTGCAGTGTTTCTCGCAGCCTGAGGGCAGCCGGTCCGGAACTTCGTCGGTTCTCAGAACTTTAGCTGAAGCCCCCTGGATGTCCAGGCGGCCCGATACCCGCCATACCGAAGGTCCGCCCGATGCAACAAACGCCAGCCGATCTAGAACCCCGCAAAGGAAGCCCGAGCCCGCGCATGGACGAGGACGAGTTCAAGAGGCGCTTTCGCAACCAGTTTCAAGATCCTGCCTTCGAGCCTCTAAAGGCGGAGCTCGAGAAGGTCACGGCGGCAGCCTGGGACGCATACGAGCACTCGCGCAAGAGCCCTCGCACGCAAAAGGCCGGGCCGGAATTTGCAAATCCTTCCTACGAGCTTGCGACAGACTGGCTGGCGGCGCGCGACGCTATTTGCGAAGCGCAGCATCGCCATGACGATGCGAACGGCCCCCGCCGTTACCTGCTGATAAACGGGTCGTCGCGCAGCGAACATACCTGTCCTGGCGAGATATCGAAAAGCTTCCGCATGGTCGAGATCGCCAAGACGGTTTTGGAGCAGAACCCGCAAAGCAGTGTCGAGGTGCTCGATCTGAGCCGGATCGCATCGGAATACGGTCGCCAGATCCATCCCTGCAAGGCCTGCTTCTCGACATCGGCCGCACTCTGTCACTGGCCTTGTTCCTGCTATCCCAATTACTCGCTCGGACAGATCCACGACTGGATGAACGACATCTATCCGATGTGGGTCGAAGCCCATGGCATCATGATCGTCACCCCGGTGAACTGGTACCAGACGTCCTCGCCTCTGAAGCTGATGATCGACCGGCTGGTCTGTGCGGACGGGGGAAACCCGGATCCGACAACGACGCATGGAAAGCATGCGAAAGAAGCCAAGGAGATCGAGATGAAGGGGTGGGACTATCCCAGGCATCTCGAAGGGCGCCTCTTTTCCGTGATTGTCCATGGCGACACCGAAGGCGTCGAAAATGTCCGACGCGGCGTCTCGGACTGGCTGAAATCAATGGAACTGGAACCGGCCGGGACACTGGCGGAAGTCGATCGCTATATCGGCTATTGGGAACCCTACGCGACCAGCCATCCGGCCTTCGATAAGGACCAGGCGATGCAGGAGGAAGTCCGCAATGCCGCCCGGACGTTGCAAGAGGCCGTTCTTGCAAAGCAGGACGGCAGGCAGATTGCGGCCGGATCGCGCCTGAAGCAGGCGAGAGAGAAGTAGGATTTGAACACCTATGTCGTCACGCTCTTCATTCTCGGCGCCGTCATCCTGCTGACCGCATGGCTGCCGATGGCGTTGCGGCGTCTGCCATTGTCGCTACCGATCTGCTGTGTCGCGATCGGCGTCTTATTGGCATGGTCGCCTCTCACGCCCCTTCCGAGGATGAACCCGCTCGACAATGGCGCAATCACCGAGCATCTGACGGAGTTCGTCGTCATCGTGGCCTTGATGGGCGCGGGCCTGAAGATCGATCGGCCGCTCGGCCTCCATAGCTGGGCGACAACCTGGCGGCTGCTTGGAATAGCCATGCCGATCTCCATCGCTGCGATCTCGTTTCTCGGTTGGCAGTTCCTCGGCCTGAACGCGGCGTCGGCCCTGCTTCTGGGTGCCGCTGTCGCGCCGACCGATCCCGTGCTCGCCGCCGATATCCAGGTCGGGCCTCCCAAGACCGGCGAGGAAGACGACATCCGCTTTGCTTTGACATCGGAAGCCGGCCTCAACGATGGTCTCAGTTTTCCCTTCGTGCTGGCGGCGGTCGCACTTGCCTCGGCCGGCGACAGCCCATTCGGGTGGACCGCCCACTGGTTCTTGTTCGACGTCTTGTGGAAGCTTGCATCGGGCATCGCCATGGGCTGGATTGTCGGCAGGGTCCTCGGCTACTTCACGTTCAAATTGCCGAAGGCGGGCCGTATCGCCAGGACTGGTGACGGCCTGGCGGCGCTTGGATTTACCTGCATTGCTTATGGCGCAACCGAGATCGTGCATGGCTACGGCTTTGTCGCCGTCTTCGTAGCGGCGCTGACCCTACGCAACGTCGAGCGCAATAGCGACTTTCACGGCGAACTCCACGACTTCGGTGAACAAATCGAGCGGATGCTGACCATGGTCCTCCTGGTGTGCTTCGGCTCCGTCCTCGCAGAGGGCACGCTCCTTGCCCATGTCGACTGGCGCATCGTCACCGTCGCCGTCGTCGCGCTTGCCATCGTCCGGCCGGTGGCAGCCTGGACGAGCCTTATCGGCTGTGAACGCCCTCAGGCTGAAAAGCTTATCGTGTCAGTGTTCGGCATTCGCGGCATCGGGTCCATCTATTATGTCGCCTACGCGTCCGGGCATGCGTCCTTCGACAAAGCTGAGGTGGTATGGGCGACGGTGTTCGTCATCGTCTTGATTTCCATCGTGGTGCACGGCATTGCCGTCACACCGGTCATGGATTGGATCGACCGGCGTCGCGGCGTCGACAGCGATAGACCGATGGAGACGACCGAAGTCGGCGGATCCGGCTGAGATTCTCCCGACGCCGTCAGACGGAGATGGACTGTTGCGCTTGCCAGCGCGACCTGATTTCCGCTCGACCGCTTCGCCTTGATGGTTGCGCCGAAACGGGTGTCTCTCAAGACAGTGGCGAACCCGGGGAAAGCCAGAAGACGTGTCGATCGATCCAAAATCGTGTTGGTGGTGGTAGGCTTGAGCGGGCGATCAGGAACGATCCAGCTGCGGATGATTTCTAGAGCCCAATTCATGGATATCACTTCGGATGTCTGATCTTAGACCCGTCGTTGTTCTTCCTCACATCTCGGGCAAGGTCTTTCGCTTTGATCTTTTCCTCGGTTCGACATCCAAGCCCGGAACAATTCGGCGCGAAGGAAATTGATTGGCGAACAGAACGATTTCAGGAAATCCGTCACGCAAACCGTCGTGATTGCTGCTGCCTAAACGATCTGTCAAATTTTCTTTGATATAGCGCACGATCGGTTACCTCAGGGTAGGACAACATGAGCATTCATCGAAAACTGTTTGCCGCGTCCGCATTGGCGATCTTGGCCGTATTGGTTGCCATCAATCCGTTCGGCAGGAACCTTGTCGACGTCCGTCCCGTGCCGTCCATGGTCGAAAGCGTCCATTAACGGTCACGTGTGCGTGCGTTCCCCATCGCATCGTAACGGTCCGTTAAGCGGGGTGGCCTAGCCTTTCGACTTTCTTGGATCTCGGGATGCCGAAATGGCCGCCAATGATAACAGACCTGCTTGCTTGCCCCTGGATGCGAAAGAGGTCGAAGACATTCTGGCGAAAGCGAAAAGCATAAAGGAAATGCTGGAGATCGCGATCGCCACCGCAAAGCAGCATATTCCGGGGGCAGCGTCGCTAACGCCCATTGCTCGCACGGGGTTGCAACCGAGCCTTTGCCGAGAGCGTTCAATGGCCGGGTGGACGAAAGGCGAGGCTTGGCCGTGACATTGCCTTGATCCGCCGCCTTACTTCAATCTCTTGTCAAACGACAGAAGGATGATGTGGGCGACGCAGGGGCAATCGATAGGCGGCAACACGTCTTGCTGCTGCCGCCAACCGGTTTTCCCAGACCAACCAGCCTCACTTCGGAGGGGCGAACTTGAACAGCGTGAACGACGTGTCGGTCCAGCCCTCGTTGAACCAGGGCGAATCCTGGATGTGGGAGGCCGTGATGTAGAGCGCACCATCCGGGCCCTGCGCGAATGTATCTGGCCAGCGCAGCCGGCTGTCTTCCAGGAAGGGCGTGACCTTGCCGTCCGGGCCGAGAACCTTCACCCCATTATTCTCCATCGTACTGAGATAGATGCGATTCTGATCGTCGATCCAAAGACCGTCGGTCGGCTCGGTATCCGCGAATTTCTCCGCTTTGACTGCGGCGGGATCGGTTGCTGCCTTCTGAAGGTCATCAGTCGAAACCTTGTACATCGTCTTGCCCGTCAGCGCCTGGAAGTAGAGCGTCCTGTCGTCCTTGGAAAGGGCAATCCCATCGGCGTTGAACTGTGGCTGGCGTCCATCCGGTCGGCGCAGCGGCTTGCCGTCGGTGTGGATGACGACCTCCTTTTCGAACTGCGTCGAGGGATCGTCGCTGAGTGCCCGCCATGCCTTGCCCGAAATGAGATCGAGAACGACCAGGCCGCCTGGCGAGCCGGAATCGGTAAAGTAGGCGAATGCGCCGTCAGAGGCGATGCGGACGTCATTGAGATAGCTTGCCGGCCCGGCGACGTCGGGTGTAAAGGGGTAGACGCGCTTGACTGCGTTCGACCTGAGATCGATCTGCACCAGCTTCGGGCCGTCCTTGATCGTTTTCTCGCTGTTTGGCGCCGCCGGGTCAACGACCCAAAGCGAGCCCTTGTTGTCGGTGACGACGCTTTGGACGGTAACGAAGTGATCTTTCGGCGAGATCTCGTTCATCCTGGCGTTTCGCCAGGCATTCCATTCCTCGTTCGGGTACGGCTTGATAGAACCATCCTTCATGACCTCGGCGACGGAAACGGGCACGTCCTGCGACCAGCGCGGGAAGTTGACGAAGACGCGTCCATCTTGCGAAACGGTGACGCCGGTCACCTGATGGTCGAAGGTTGCGACCATCTCGAGACGATCATCGGTCTTGCCCGTGATCGGCACGACGAGCTTCCTCGCCTTGTTGGCGAGATTTTCCATCGTCTGCGTGTGGCCGATGGCGGGCTGCAGGAGTGCGATAACGGCAGCGACCGTCAGGAAGGTGGAAGTTTTGCGCGGGTGCGTGTTCATCATGGCCTCTTTCATGTTTAGGCTCTGAACAATGACGTGCCGTCGAAGTTCCTGCGCAAAACTGCATGGGACCAAAGTGACGCGCATCAGCTTGCCTTTGATAGCCAGCCTCGATCAGCACGAATGGGCCAATGCATTCGAGCGATCGGACAACGGCATGGTCATGCCGTGCTGCTTCTACACGGGTAGCCCGATGACGCAATGACCCGAACGCTGCGACATCGCGTCTGAAGGGCCGGGGTCGGCGTCACGGTCGAAAACAGGTTCTCTTCTTGATTGTCGCAGGCTTTCGAGGGCCATTGGATCGCGCCGGTACCAGACCAGACACGAAACTCCTCGACCTCATGGACTTCAGATCGCTTGGCAGGGACGATTGCTCCAATTTGCCACGAACGGTTCGTGCCCGACATTTGGAACCAGCATCCCTTGATCAAGTTATAGTGGCATGACCAAACCCGCTGACGCACTCGCCAAGTTGATCGCCCATTACGCCACGAACGAGGCGGCCTCGCACCAAATGCGCAGGTTGCCAGCGTTTGCCGTTCCGCAGGAGGGCAATGATCGTCTCGGTTCCCTGCTGAAAAAGCTGGATGAAAAGCAAGCGGCTCTTACGGCTGCTGCTCAAGCCTGACGGTAAGGGTTACGCAAAGCCCGTCCGGCAACCACTCCCGCTCTATCTCTCCTGCCAGGCTGCGCGCTACCGTCTGCTCCAGCCGGGTGCCGAAGCCGACATGCGTTGAACCTGGCGACTGACCGGGTCCATTCTTCTCCAGCCAACGGAGCTTTGCGGTTTCGGCTGTGACTTCGACTTCGATCTCAAGCCGGCCATCAGGGACCGACAAGGCGCCGTATTTTGCGGCATTGGAGGCAAGCTCGTGCAAAAGAAGGGCGAAGTTGGTGACGTCCTTGGCGGCGAGCTCGAAGTCGCTGCCTTTCAGCGCCCAACGTCCCTCCCCCACCTCGGAGAACGGCTCCAGGATGGTGGACAGCAGCTGGAAAAGCGTCATCGCCCGCTCTTGGAAGGCATTATCTCCCGTAAAGCTTGGAAGCGTCATCTCGTGAGCACGGGAAAGCGATACCAGCCTGTTCCTCATGTCGGCGGCGAGCGCCGCCGCAGACGTGGCGTTGCGAGCCGCGACCGTAATGATGCTGCTCGTGATCGCAAACAGGTTCTTGACCCTGTGATGCATCTCGCGAAGCAGCAGATCCCGGTGCTCTGCCGCCCGCCGCCGTTCGGAAATGTCCCGGGCGATCTTCGAGGCGCCAATAATCTTGCCCTCACGATTCCTGATTGGTGAGATCGTCAGCGAGATGTCGATCAGTGTCCCGTCCCTGTGGCGCCGAACGGTCTCGAAATGCTCGATGCGCTCCCCAGCGCGGATGCGTTGAAGGATACCTGGTTCTTCATCAAGCCGGTCATCCGGGATCAGCATGGTCACGGGTTGTCCAATCGCCTCGCACGCGGGGTAGCCGAACAGTCTTTCGGCAGCCTTGTTCCATGTCGTGATAATGCCCGTCAGGCTTTTGCTGATGATCGCATCCTCGGAAGATTCAACAATGGCGGCCAGGAAAGCTGCCGCATCATGACCGGGGCGCGCATTCCTTACGCTTTCCTCGAGCTCCAGGAAGCGTCCTTCAAAGTCTGGATGATGGGATTGGTTGTCGAGAGCTGGCATTCAGTCATTGCCTCACGAGCATGAGAGGGTTTCGAGACACTGATACTTTATCGCCTTATCGCGATGATGGTAGCCCTGAGGCAATAAGCAGTTGCAAAATTACGTGACGATCCTACGGTGCGCCTTCCACCAAGACAGGGCAGTCGCTTTGACACATAAGCTTCCACGACTAACCACCGGAATCACGGGCCTGGACACGATCCTCGGAGGAGGATTGGTGGAAGGTGCTTCCTACATCGTTCAAGGTCATCCGGGCGCCGGCAAGACGATCTTCGCCAACCAGATGGCCTTCGCCAGCGTCACCAACGGCCGTAAAGTGCTTTACGTGACCCTTCTGGCCGAGACCCACGATCGCCTTTTCCAGGCGCTCGGTACGCTCGATTTTTTCGACCGCGCGTGCCTCGGGACGAGTATTTCCTATGTCAGTGTCTTCCAGACCTTGCGCGAAGAGGGCTTGCCGGCTGTCGTCAAGCTCATCAGGCAGGAGATCAACCGTCAGGGCGCGACCCTTCTCGTTTTCGACGGGCTCCTGAATGCACGAGACCGAGGCGAGACTGACATTGACGTCAAGACATTCATTGCAGAGGTGCAAAGCCAGGCGGCCTTTGTCGGCTGTTCCGTCTTGTTTTTGACAAGCACCAGGGTCGCTGAAGACAGTCCCGAGCATACGATGGTCGACGGCGTGATCGACCTGCATAACGAGCTGGTCGGGGTCCGTTCGGTGCGACGCCTGCAGATACGCAAGTCGAGAGGCACTGCTGCGCTTGGTGGTCACCATCAGTTCGACATCACGTCGGCGGGTATTGTCGTCTATCCGCGGATTGAAGCGGTTCTGGCAACGAGCAGTGTCGTCGATAAAGGGTCCTCCAATATCATAGCATCGGGAACCGAAGGGTTGGACGCTGTGATGGGCGGGGGACTACAGGATAGTTCGGTGACCCTTGTCTTTGGCCCCTCCGGCTGCGGCAAGACTTCGCTTGGCGTCAATTTTCTGGCACGTGCCAGCCAAAGCGAGCCGGCCCTGCATTTCGGCTTTTATGAAACGCCCGCGAGGCTGATGAGCAAGGCTCGCGCGCTCGGCGTCGATCTGGAGGGACCCGTAAGCTCCGGAGCGCTCAAAGTCGTCTGGAGCCCGATGACAGAAAACCTGCTCGACAAGCTTGGCCATCGCCTACTCGATGAGGTACGCGCGCAAGGTACAAAGCGCCTGCTCATCGATGGATTGGGTGGTTTCGAGCGAGCTGCCGTTCACCCGCCCCGTCTGGTCGAATTTTTTGCCGCGCTTACGAACGAACTGCGCGCACTCGGCGTTACGACAATTGCGACATGGGAACTGCGCGACCTTTTCGGGCCGACGGTGACGGCTCCAGGGTCCGAAATCTCCAGCCTACTGGATAATCTCGTGATGCTGCGCCATGTAGAGATCAGTTCGCGCTTCAAGCGCACTATTTCGGTGGTCAAGGTAAGGGACAGGGCTTACGAGCCGGTTATCCATGAGGTGGGATTCGGCTCGAACGGAATACTGATCCAGGAGCCGCTGGAGCCAGTTTCCGGCGCGGCGACGGGAGTGGCAGCCCCGGTCGAACGAGAGCATTAGAAGGGAAGCATAAACCGCATGCCACTCATCGTGATCGCAGAGGACGAATACCTCATCGCTGAAGTTCTGGTCATGATGCTGGAAGACGCTGGATATGAGGTTGCGTCGGCTCCGCACGGCAAGGCTGCACTTGCGCTTGTGCGGGAAAGGAGCCCTTCCCTTGTGGTGACCGACTTCATGATGCCGCTGATGAATGGTCTGGAACTGGCTCAAACCATGAGATCCGATAGGGACCTCGAGCACATCCCGATTATCCTCGTCAGCGGTGCGCAGGGTAGCATCGGTCGCGCTCATCCCGATGTCTTCGACGCCGTATTGGACAAACCGTACAACGAAAGCAAGCTTATCGAGACGGTCTCTCGTTTGATCCAGTAGCCCGCGTTTCAGTGCTTCCTGGCGGGAACAAAGTATTCTGCCGTGCCGGCCATTGCTGAACTTGTGAAGTTCCAAGGCGATCTCGGTCGCGCGCGCAGCGATGCTCGTTGTGGTGTGGCGTTTCCTGACGATCGAAATCTCAACAGAATCGAACCCGCGACGGAAGGATCACCATCCTGACCTCGCGGGCTAGTCGACGTGGCCGCGTGCCTTTGCGATCTTATCCTGCAACTCCTCTTGTGAAAACGGTTTGGCCAGGCGCACGACGTCTGGACATAGTCCTTCGGGCAGTTCGGCATAACCAGTGGCCAGAAGCACCGCGATGTCGCGAAATTTCTGCGAAACCGTCTCCACCAGTTCCGCCCCCGTCATATGCGGCATTGCATGGTCCGTAATCAGGATATCTGGAAGCTGACCGTTTTCGAGCAGCTTCAGGGCCTCTTCGGCCGACTGCGCCTGGATTGCGAAATGGCCGATATCCTCGAGCATCAGCGCTGTGTTTACCAACACCAGAGCATCGTCATCAACGACCATGACCTTGAGTGGCTCGACGGTCTGAGAAACGGTTCCTTCGGGAGCGGGCTTTTCTATCTCCTCTACGGCCGCTCTCGAGGCAACAGGCATCCACAATTCGGCTGTGGTGCCTTCGGCCTTGCGGGACTTCAGTTTGAAGGCGCCACCCGATTGCGCCAGAAATCCATGAACCATCGGCAGCCCCAGACCTGTGCCCTTGCCGATGCCCTTCGTTGTGAAGAACGGGGTCATTGCCTGATCGAGTGTCTTGGCGTCCATCCCCTCCCCTTCGTCCGCCACCGTGAGACAAACATACTCGCCGGCAGGCAAGCCACAGATCTCTCCCTCCTTGACGGCGCGGCGGCGAGCCTTGATCGTGATGGTACCGCCCTGCGGCATGGCATCGCGAGCATTGACGACGAGATTGAGCAGCGCGGTCGCCAGATGGTTGGGATCCACGTCACGAGCGGCAGGCTCAGCGGAAAGGTTGTCGCGACCTCGATCGAGCCGCCGATCGTCCTCTGAAGCAGATCGGCCATTCCCTTGACCAGATCCTGGACATCGACCGGCTCCAGCTTGAGCTCCTGCTTGCGCGAGAACGCGAGAAGCCGCTGTGTCAGGGACGCCCCGCGTTTGGCTCCCAATATCGCGTTGTCGATCAGCTGAACGACGTCCTTGCCGTCCAGAGCGCGGCGGCGTGCAATCTCAAGGCTCCCGAGGATCGCCATGAGCAGGTTGTTGAAGTCATGGGCGATACCGCCGGTCAGTTGGCCGACTGCCTCCATCTTCTGTGCCTGGAACAGTTCTTGCTGCGCCCGTTCAAGCGCCTCCTGCGCCTGTCGCTTTTCGGTGATGTCGCGCGTCACTTTCGCAAAACCGATCAGCCTGCCGTCGTCCCCGCGGATTGCGTCGATGATCACGTTGGCCCAGAACCGGCTGCCGTCCTTGCGAAGCCGCCACCCCTCGCGCTCGAAACGGCCTTCGCGGGCCGCAGTTTCCAGAGCCGTTCGAGGCAGGTCCGCGGCCTTGTCTTCGTCGGTGTAGAATCTGGAAAAATGCTGACCGATGATCTCATCGGGATCATAACCTTTGATGCGTTGCGCTCCGAGGTTCCAGCTCGATACCTTGCCTTGCGGGTCAAGCATATAGATGGCGTAGTCGGTCACACCCTGAACGAGAAGCCGGAACTGCTCCTGACTGTGCCTGAGAACTTCCTCGGCGAGCCTGCGCTCCGACAGGTCGCGGGTGATCTTGGCAAAGCCGAGGAGTTGCCCCGAGGCGTCACGGATCGCGTCGATGATCACATGGGCCCAGAACCGCTCGCCGTCCTTCCGGATCCGCCAGCCCTCGGCTTCGAACCGGCCCTCCCTGGCGGCGGTATCGAGAGCCTTCTGCGGCTTGCCGGCTTGGCGGTCTTCCGGCGTGTAAATGTTCGCCCAGAATTTCCTGCTCGCTATAGCCTTTGAAGCGATAAGCGCCTGCGTTCCAGCTGCTGACATGACCCCCGATGTCGAGCATGTAAATCGCGTAGTCGGTAATGGCATCGACGAGCATCCTGTAACGCCCCTCCAGCATGCTGGTTTGAAGCGTTCCTACATCAGCGGGCATGATTTTCCTTCCAAGTCCTTGCACAGTCCCGACAGCCCAAGCCACCGAGACGATCGATGATATTAGGGTCCGCTTGCGCCAGCCCAAGTCTTTGTACGGTAGGTGACGGAGACCAGCTGCCCAATTCGCTTCCTGGTGACGCTGATGCCACCAGTGACCTCCGGGATCACGACCGCGATGTCGCTCGTTTCATTCCTGCCCGTTGGCTGACGCGTCGGGCTTCGAAGCTGCAAAGGCAAGAGAAAGCGTCTCATGATGTGTTTGGACATGTGACGCTGATTGCTCAACCAAAGCGCCAACTCCCCTCAGGGTTGACGAGACGGCCTGATAACCCGTTCGAGTGCCTCCCGCAGATCCTCCGCGCGGAAGGGCTTCCTGAGCAAGGTCACCGTCGACGGACCTTGAAGATCAGGCGCCTTATCGTGTCCTGTGGCAAAGACGATCGCGACCTGCGGCCATCTCTCGCGCACGCGCGCACCGAGCTCTTCGCCGGACATGCCGGGAAGGCCGAGATCCGTCAGCAGGATGTCCACCTCCTCTTTCTCCAGGATCGCCAAAGCTTCCGTGCCGGAGCCGGCTTCCAGAACCTCATGCTGCAGTTCCTCCAGCATATCGACGGTGTTCATGCGGATCAGAGCATCGTCCTCAACAGCGAGGACCCGCAGACGCGACGCCTCTTCGGGCGAGACCGACACAAGTTGAGCCGGGGCGGGATTCACGTGCGCAGTTGAACGCTGCTTCTGGTTATTCAGTACGTGACGCAGCTTTCTGGCAAGCGCATCACGCGTGTAAGGCTTGGACAGCAGTTCCACGCCGGCGTCGAGCTTTCCACCATGGACGATCGAGTTCTCGGTGTATCCGCTGGTAAAGAGCACGGCGAGGTGCGGCTGGCGCACCTTCGCCTGTCTTGCCACGTCCGCGCTCTTTAAGGCGCCAGGCATCACCACGTCGGTGAAGAGAAGATCGATGTGGATGCCGCTTTCGATGATCGTCAGCGCTGCAGCGGCGTCTTTGGCCTTCAGGACGCGGTAACCGAGATCGACCAACATCTCGACAACGGTATCGCGAACCTGTTCGTCGTCTTCGGCGACGAGAATGGTTTCCGACCCGCCGGTCACCGGCCCGGTGTCAGAACCGGCGAGTTGATCTTCCTGCTGATGGACCCGCGGGAAATACAGCTTGATCGTCGTTCCGTGCCCGACCTCGCTATAGATCTTGATGTGGCCAGCGGACTGCTTGACGAAGCCGTAGACCATGGACAGTCCGAGCCCGGTTCCCCTGCCAACCGGTTTTGTGGAAAAGAATGGCTCGAAGACCTGGTCTATGATCTCTGCGGGCATGCCGGAGCCGGTATCGGTCACGGCAAGCATGACGTACTGGCCCGCCTTAACGTCGCTCTGGAGGCGTGCGTAGTTGTCGTCCAGGAATGCATTGCCGACCTCGATGGTCAACTTCCCCTGCCCTTCCATGGCATCGCGGGCATTGATCGCGAGATTGAGGATGGCGTTTTCGATCTGGGTCGGATCGACCGAAACATTCCAAAGCCCCCCGCCACGAATGGTCTCGATTTCGATCCCCTCGCCCAGCGTGCGCCTCAACATGTCTTCGATGCCGGAGACAAAATGACCAATATTGACAACCCTCGGCTCGAGCGCCTGTTTTCGGCCGAAGGCCAGGAGCTGGCTGGCGAGTTTTGCGCCCCGCTCGACGCCTGCCAGAGCGTTTGCAATGCGCCGCCTTGCGTGCTCGTGACCCACCAGATCCTTTGACAAAAGCTGGAGATTGCCCGCGATAACCTGCAGGAGGTTATTGAAGTCATGGGCAACGCCGCCCGTGAGCTGGCCGATCGCCTCCATCTTCTGAGCCTGGCGAAGGGCCTGCTCGGTTTCGGCGCGCCGCGCGATCTCCTCGGCCACCTGTTCCTCAAGATGCGCATTCAGGAGACTGAGCTTTTCTTCTGCCGCCCGACGCTGATCGATCTCCGTCTGGGCGGTGCGGAACAGCCTCGCATTGTCAAAGGCGATCGCAGCCTGTCCGGCAATGCCGCCCATCAATGTTTCATGATGCGCGGTAAACTTGCCCGTATCCGGATGGCCGAAGAACAGTCCTCCAATCACCTCGCCGCTGCCAAGGGTAATCGGCACGGCAAGATAGCTCCTGACCGGCAAATGTCCTTTCGGCATGCCATGGTGCGGCGCGCTTTGCCCGTACCTGGGATCGGCCGTGATGTCGTCCGATCGCACGATCCCCTCCCCTCCGAATGTCGGCGCGAAGACCTTCGTGTTTCGCGGCATCGGGAACTTGGAGAATGCCTCGCGGGGCACACCCGAGAGGGTATAGAGCATGTAGCTCTCGCCAGCATTATCAACGACGTTGTAGAAGAAGGCGCCGAACTGTGCGCCGGTCAGCTCGACGCCGGCATCCGTGACCGTCTGTACGAGGCGCTCGAGGTCCAGCTCGCCGGCAAGGGCTTCACCGGTCCGATTGAGGGCCTCAAGCCGTCTCGTCTGCTGTCTGAGCGCCTCCTGCGCGTTGCGCCGCTCGATGATGAGCGCAGCCGATCCCGCGACGAGATCAAGCAGATCGCGGTCCGATGACGGGGCTTCCAGCGCATGGGGGTAGTAGAGCGCGAATGTGCCGAGGACCTCTCCCTCGGTCGACAGGATCGGCGCCGACCAGCAGGCGCGCAGACCATGTGACAAGGCGAGATCGCGATAGTCGGCCCATAAAGGATCGTTGGCGATATCGTTGACGTAAACGGCCTCTTTCCGGTAGGCCGCGGCGCCGCATGAACCGACGTTCGGACCGATCTCGATGCCATCGACAGCGTCGTTGAAATCTGCCGGTAAATTTGGCGCCGCGCAGTGGCAAAGCCGGCGTCGATCAGGATCCGTGAGCAGGATTGAGGCGATAACGCCATGGGAAGAAAGACCTTCCACCATGGTGACAAGGCTCTCCAGCAACCCCTGCAACGGCACGTCCTGCATTGCCGCCTCCAGCAACCGTGCCTGCGCGGCCTGCAATCCCTCCGTCCGTTTCCGATCGGTAATGTCGATGACGGATCCGACGAACCCGAGGAAAGACCCGTCCTCGCCAAAGCGGGGGGCGCCGGYATCAAGCGCCCAGCGATATTCGCCATCGGCCCGCCGCAACCTGTATTCGAACCGAAAGGGCTCGCGTCGCCGGTTCGCCTCCAGGAAAATCCGCTCGGCTTGCGCCACGTCATCGGGATGGGTCGCTCGTAGCCAGCCGAACCCAAGCCCATCTGCCTCCGTCTGGCCCGTGAACTCGTACCATATTCGGTTCAGGTAGGTACACGCCGCCTCCTCGTCGGTCACCCACATCATGACGGGCGCATGATCGGCCATGTTTCGGAAGCGCGCCTCGCTTTCGCGAAGGGCTGCAGTGGTCTCCCGACGCAGTCTGGAAAGTTCGAGATTTGACTGGACGGTGGCGACAAGCTCTCTGGCTGAAAATGGTTTGACGAGGTAATCGTCAGCCCCTGCATCGAGGCCCTCCACACGGGCTTCCTCACCTGCCCTTGCGGAGAAGGCGATGACCGGAAGATCACGAAGCGCGGGGTCGTTCCTGATCTCCCTAATCAGGCCGAAGCCATCGAGCCGTGGCATCATGATGTCGGTCAGGACGAGATCGGGACGCTCCCGGCGTATGGCCGACAGCGCGGCTTGTCCGTCCTCGACGGCATCGACCTGATATTGCGCCGACAGCAGGCGCCGCACATAGGAGCGCATGTCTGCATTATCATCGGCCAGAACGATCCTGATCGACGATGTGCCGGTGGCCGTTGCCGGTTCGGGTTCAGGTTCGGGGGCGGCGACGTCAGGGCCGTTGTCCTTTTCCTCCGGAAGCCACCGCAGTGCCTCCTGCACGTAGGAGTCGGCACGCACCGCCGTCAGCGCGATCGGCCGCTCCTGCAACGCCTCGGACGCGCTCTGCCGTGAATCGTCGAGCGGAATGGTCACGATGAACTCGGTTCCCTTGCCGAGTTCGCTCTCGGCTCGAACGTCTCCGCCGTGAAATCGTGCCAGTTCCTGGACAAGAGCAAGTCCGATCCCCGATCCCTCGATCGATCGGCCATGAGCTCCCTCAACCCGATGAAAACGCTCGAAAAGTCGCGGAAGCTCCTCCTCGGGTATTCCCGTTCCCGTATCGCGCACGCGCAGTATCGCATTGCCGCCGGCTTCGGAAAGTTCAACGGCGACTTCACCTTCAAAGGTGAACTTGAACGCATTTGAAAGGAGATTGAGAACGATCTTTTCCCACATCTCGCGATCGACATTTGCTGCCCGGGAGAGCGGCGCGCAGTTTACGCTGAAGGTCAGACCAGCCTTCTCGATCGCAGAGCGGAAGTTGCTCGCGAGCTCCCGTGTCAGAACGGCCAGATCCGTTGGCTCGACATTTGCCTGGGTCCGGCCGGCTTCGATCCTTGAAAAGTCCAGGAGGGTGTTTACGAGCTTCAGGAGACGCAGCCCGTTCCTGTGGATCACCTCGATCCGTTCGCGCTCGCGGGGGATCAGATTGTCGCGGTCGGCAAGTGCATCCTCGATCGGTCCGAGCATGAGTGTCAGCGGCGTGCGGAATTCATGACTGACGTTCGAAAAGAAGGCCGTCTTGGCTCTGTCGATCTCTGCAAGAGCTTCGGCTTTGCGCCGTTCCTCCTCGTAGGCACGAGCATTGGCAAGGGCGGTACTCACATGCGCGGCGGCACGCTCCAGAAATGAGACATATTCGGTATCGAGCTCACGTCTCGGGCTGATGCCGCAGGTAAGAAAACCGAATGGCGCGTGGGCGCTGGCATTCACGCCGATCGGTATCATCAGAGCCCGCTCGACCGCTTCCGGCCAGGCGCGGCTTGCCGGCTTGTTCCGGAACAGGTCGTTGACGTTATCGACGATAACAGGGACTTCGCTCGCAACCAGCCTGTCTATCGACCAAAGTGCGGCGCTATCGCCGGCGGCAATAGCCGAGGGCGCGTAGGCTTCGACATCCAGACCGGCCCTTGCAACCAGTTCAGCTTGCGAGCCGTCCGCCTTCAGCCGGTAAAACAGGCAGAAGGGCACGTCTTCTGGGCGTTTTCCCAGGACTTGTGCCGCGAGCGTCATAACGTCTTCTTCGGACCGAGCCGACGCGATGCGCTCGGCAAGCTCGCGCAGGGTCTTTTCCCGGCGCTCCTCGATAACCCTGTAGGTGGTTTCGACAACGGCATTGAAGATACCTTCGACCGTGCCGTTTTCGCCGCGAATGGGACTGAAGGTGAAGTTGAAGTAACATTCCTCGGTGTAACCGTGACGGTTCATCGGCAGGAGCTGGTCTTCCTGCCACACGCCCTCGCCTGTCCGCTGGACCGCCTCGAAGAGCGGCCCGATCGCGTCCCATATTTCCGGCCACACCTCGCGACCCGGGCGTCCCATCGCCCACGGGTGTTTTTCGCCCGGAATGTCGCTCCAGGCATCGTTATAGAGAAGCGCAAGCTCTGGGCCCCAGTAGATGGCGATCGGGAAATTCGTACCGAGACAGATGCTGATGGCCGATCTGAGGCTCTGGGGCCACTCCTGCGGCAGGCCAAACGGCGTATGTTGCCAGTCAATCTGCCTCATCAGGGCGCCTGCAGTACCGCCACCGAAGAACATGTCGAAATCGAGACCCTGGTTTGAAGTGGTATCGGTGTCATTGGTGGTATTGGCGTCAGTCACGGTCACCTCTAACGGCAGAACTCAATGCYTTCCTACCAAGACGGCGGAAAGACATAGCGCCCATAACTAGATGACCGCTCAAACAGGACAAGGGGATATGCCTAACCAAGACTTACCCGTTGCAGAGCAGATACAGCGCGGCATCCGTCGAGCTGGAAAACTCAATAAAATTCCCGGGCCGAACTCGCTTACGCGCGACGATCCCCCGCCTGCGCAACGACCTCAACGAAGTTTTTTCTCCGCTTTCCGTCTTTGCCAGACTCCCAGGCGGTATTTACCTTGCCCAGTTCGAGAGGCCGGATGACGGCGGTTAACCATGCGGGGGCCCGTTCCGGCCGTCATCTACCTGGAACGCGGAAGGCTGCGCGCATCCGCCCCGCCTTTTGTCGCCGGCACTGCGCCCTGCCGCGTTCGAACGATAGAGCGCCATCAGCATCGCAGCGAGCGAAAACTCACCGCGCGCCGCCTTGCCAGTCAGGTCGCGGAGGTAACCGCCGGGCGAAGTGATATGGGCTGCCCGCTCCAGGATACAGGCCATCGCAACGGCTGCATTTTCAGGCCCCATGATCTCGCAGGCACGCTGATAGGCCGACGGGCTGACCCCTAGCATGGAGCGCACGATGATGCCGGCCGCCATAATTTCCCGCCAGCTGCCGATACTTCCCCCTCCTCCTGGAGCGTAGTCGGAAATGGTCGGGCAGGCCTGCAGCACCAATTCAAGCGGGAAGACTTTCATCGGCTTGGCGGATGGCCTCATATCGGTTGGGTTTGGCCCCTCCTCCCTTTCGCAAGCGGGTTCAAGTTCACGGCTGGATTCGGTATATGAATTCTGTAGGTGGCGGTCAAAACGGACAGCATTGCCATCCGGCTTCCCGGAATTTCCTTTCAAATCCAGCTGGTTGAGTATTTCCTCACGCAGCATTTCCATGTTCTCAAGTATCGGTTCGAGATCGGCAAGGAGCGGCGTGCGCGGAATGCGGGCAAGAAGGGCGCGAAACCGGCTCTCGATCAGCGCCCAGTCCCCGTGAACCCCCTCCTGGACCGCCATGCAGATCAGCTTGCGGATGTCGCGCCGGCAAAGCGACAGGTTCTCCCTGGCGATCTGAAACCTCCGCCGCTCGGCGGCGACCGACTGGGCAAGCTCCGCCAGTTCCTCGGCACGCGACAGAAGCGGCGCCAATGAGAAACCAAAGGCCTGTTCGAGTTTGCCTGTCCGGCTGCGTCTTGCGTAGCGCTTGCCGTTCGGGCTGTCCTTGCGCACGATCAGACCGGCCTCGACAAGCGCTGCCAGGTGACGGCGGAGTGTCGTGCCGGCGATCCCGTGGGCCCTGACGCTGAGTTGAAGGTTGGAGGGAAAAACCACGAGCCCGCCCTCTTGCGTCAGTTCGTTGCACGGCAGGAAGGTCAACAATGCATCGAGCACGGTCAGGGCACGGTCGGGAATGCCGATCGTCGACCGCGCCTGGCAGACGTCGCGAAACACCTTCCATTTGTCTATCGATTTGCCCTCTTTGATCGAGGACGTCTCAAGCTGCCCTTTCACCAGGGCAAGCGTCATCGGCCGCCGCCCGAAAGGCGTCGTGATCCTATGGGTCTGCATTTTCCTTCACCTTCTGTCAGGCAAAAGAAAACCGTCCACCAAAACGGTGCCAAACTGTCTTGACTGTGATTCGAGGAAGTGCGATTCTCGGGCTGCTAGACTTCGAGAGAGGCTTCCACGACGGCGACGTTTAGGGGGCCTTTTTCTTTTGCGGTTCAGTCTCCTTTGTTTCCCTCGTCCCCGGCCAGGAATTGCTCATAGAGCGCATCCAGTCGGCTGGAGAGGAATTCACCGAAACGGCTGGCATTTTTTGCCTTCATCGACATCGAAAATACCTTGCCGCTATTCTTGATCTCGGCCTGAACGGCCCGGTCGCGCGGCTGCCAGCTCGCCTTTCCGGCTGCCGGCTCGACTTTGCGGACCGGCCTCGCCGATCTGTTGAGAGCGCCATAAAGACGCGAGAATCGCTCATCCGACGGCAGCTCTTCGAAACCCGCAGAGTTCACGACCTCGGAAACCCTTGCGCCATTCGACGCCTTGCCGACGAGCAGCGACAGCTCGATCCAGCGCTCGCGTCCGACGCCTGGTGCGGCACCCAGTTTCTGAATCGTCACTGCCGGAATGCGTTCGGTCACCGTCATCATCTTTGAGATGGAAGCCGCGTTAGCGGCGAGCGCCGCCGCAATCACGTCGCGGTCGTATCCGAGGTCTTCCAGGCGCCGTGCAAACAGGGCCCGCTCGATGAAGGTGAGATTGGCGCGAGCGGAATTTTCCTGTCCCTGCGCGATCACGTGGGTGCGGTCGTCGATCTGCTTTACGACCGCCTTGATCTTCAACCCGAGATCGCGGGCAGCTCTGAGACGCCGATGGCCGAAAACGACCTGATAACGGCCGTCGACAGACGGGTGGGGACGAACGAGAATGGGGCTGTCCTGTCCGCGGGCGCGGATCGCTTCCTTGAGCTCCTCGAATTCCGCTTCGTCGCCGAGGACACGGTCCTGAACGAAGGAGGCATCGACCTGATCAGGATCCAGCTCGACGATGACCTGGCCTTCCAGATACTTGTTGGCCTGTTGCGCCAGATCGTCGAGCGAGCGGACCATGGACTTGCCGGCGCCACGCATCGGATAGGACGGGCTCGTCGCCGGATCGCTCGGAAGATCGGCCAATCCCGTCAGCAGGCCTTTTCGCGCCATCTCACGGCCTCCACTTGATGGTTAGAGAATTGAATTTCCGATGGAAAAGTCGATTTTTGTCGGCTGACAACTTCAACGCCCCCATGATTGGTGGATCAAAGCGGCGATTTCGCCATTGACGGCGTCGAGCGAGTCGAGCGCGCGGTCATAGGTTGCGCGGTTCATGGTAGCGCGGTCGACCTCGTAAAGCGTCTGCTTGGTGATGCCCGCATCGGAGACTGCCGTCGACTTCAGCATCTCGTTCTTCAGCATGAACTCGTGAAACATGGTCCGCATGAAGGCGACCATCTGCGCCTGCGGCACGTCGCCTGGTTCATAACGCGTGATCAGGTAGCGATACCAGGACAGATTGACCTCTGCGCCGGCGTTGCGGATAGGCTTCAGGATGCCGCCCAGCATCAGGAGGAACTGACCCATCGACATGACGTCGAGCATCTGCGGATGGATGGTGATCAAAACGCTTGTCGCTGCCGTCAGCGCCGTCAGCGTCAGATAACCGAGCTGCGGCGGGCAATCGATGACGACGACATCATAGCGATCGTCTACGTCTGCGAGCGCCCGCGACAGACGGGTGAAGAAAGTCTTGCCCTCGTTGGACGACTTGTCCGCCATCGCCAGCGGCGTGTCGTATTCATATTCCTGCAAATCGAGATTGGCCGGCACGATGTCGAGGCCTGGAAAATTCGTGGCACGAATAAGATCCGACAGAGGCTTCCTGTCGCCGTCGTAGCGAATGGCCTCATAGAGCGAGGAGGCCTGATCGAACTCCGGCTGGAAGCCGTGCAGGGACGACAGCGACGCCTGCGGGTCAAGGTCGACGGCAAGGACGCGGTGGCCGGTCAGCGCAAGGTACTGGCCAAGGTGGGCTGCGGTCGTCGTCTTGCCGGAACCGCCCTTGAAGTTGACCACAGCGATGACCTGCAGCTTCTCGCCCGGCCGGCGATGGGGAACATACATGCGGCTTTCCGAACGCCCATGCGCATCGAGATGCTGTCGCAGCTCAAGCATCTGCTCGGCGCTATAGGAACGGCGGCCGGAGGACGAGGTTCTGGGGGAGGGGCCTTTGCCCTCCAGGTGCAACTTCTTCAGCGTGCTCTGGGAGACGCCGACATAGGAGGCGACCTCGGCAAGCGAAAAACTGCGCAGGGTCTTCTGGGCGTTCGGCGGAAATCGCTGCACGCTCAAAAGGTGTAGCTTCTGCGAAATCAGATCACCCTGTTCGAGGATCTGATCCTCGAAACTGACAGGCCGATTCGCGGAAGGCATCGAATTAGCGTTCATGGCAATCGATCTTCCAGATAACGATTTTAGGGCTGAAATCCCCCCATAACCGTTATTATCTCCGATTTCGTTCAGCCAGCAAGGAGTTTAAGGTTGACAGAGTTTTAACCGGGCTGCCGAAACAGCCGGATGGGTCGATCCGTCTCTGCGGAAATCATGTGATTTCTTAGACACTTAGCCTGGGGGCGCAATCAGGCGCGTGGCAATTTCTAGCCCCCCTTATCGGCCGGGCCTTCGAGGCTGAAAATCAGCGTTTGTCGCCGACCGTTTCCGAAAACTGTGCGACTCAGTGCCCCCCGCATCCGGGGGTCTGACAAGTCGCCTGCTTCATGCTCACCATAGCGCATCTGAATTCGGCGCGGAGGACGACCATGTTTGTAAAGGCGATTGGACCTGCGGATAGAGCATCGCACGCTTCTCTTCTCGACGGCATGTTCCGTCTGAGGGCGCGCGTTTTCGGCGGCCGGCTCGCATGGCGCGTCTCGGTCGAGGAGGGGAGGGAGCGCGACCGTTTCGATGCGTTCGATCCCCATTACATCATCGTCGTCGGCGACGATGGCGAGGCGATCGCCTCAGCGCGGCTGCTTGCCGCCTCGGGACCGACCATGTTGGCAGATGTCTTTTCGGTACTGCTTGCTGGCAATCCCTTCATGGCCCATCCCGACATGGTGGAAAGCTCGCGCTTCTGCGTCGACACGCAGGCGGAGGCTGCAAAGCGCGGATCGTCCGGCTTGAACGAGGCGACGCTCTTCCTGTTTGCCGGAATTCTCGAATGGTGCCTTGCAAACGGCAAGACAGAGATCGCAACGGTGACCGACGTCAGGTTCGAACGCATCCTGAAACGCGTGTCCTGGCCGCTGCGGCGCTATGGCGAGCCCCGTTTGATCTGCGAGGTCAGGAGCGTGGCGGGATGCCTGCAGGTTTCGCGGGAGCTTTTCCAAGCCATACGCCCGCCCGCCTACCGCTCGAACCTTTCGCACAGGTTTTGCAGTGCCGCCTGAGGGGGACGACATGAACGCCCTTTCTTTACCCCGGCTCGTGCGCAAGCTGGAGGAGGCTCTCGGCCCGCCGCTCATGACGGCGCTCTCAGACCCGTCGGTCATCGAGATCATGCTCAATTCGGATGGTCACCTGTTCATCGAACGCGTCGGGGCCGGCATCGTTCATGCCGGCAGGATGGCCGAAGGGCCGGCCGAGATCGTGATCGGGGCCGTCGCTCACGTCCTCGACACGCAGGTCGATCGCGCTCACCCCATCATTTCCGGGGAGCTGCCGATCGGCGGCCATCGGTTCGAAGGCCTGCTGCCGCCCATCGTTTCGGCACCTTCTTTCTCGATCCGCCGGCACGCCGGACGGCTGATTGCGCTCGACGACTATGTGGCCTCCGGCATCATGAAGGAATGCCAGGCGGAGATCTTGCGCCGGGCCGTGCGCGCGCGGCTGAACGTCGTCGTCTCGGGCGGTGCCGGGTCTGGCAAGACGACGCTGTCGAACGCAATCTTGACTGAAATCGCCGCTCAATGCCCGCAGGAGCGGCTTGTCATGCTCGAAGATACACGCGAGCTGCGCTCTTCATCGGCCAATGTCCTGTCGTTGCGAACGAGCGATCACGTCGACATGGCGCAGCTGCTTAAAAGCACCCTGCGGCTGCGGCCCGACCGCATCATCGTCGGCGAAGTGCGCGACGGCGCGGCACTTACGCTTCTGAAGGCCTGGAATACCGGTCATCCGGGCGGCGTCACCACCCTTCACGCCAACAATGCGCGCTCGGCACTCCAGCGCCTCGAGCAACTGACCGGCGAGGCCAGTCGTCAACCAATGCGGGAGGTTATCGGGCAGGCGGTTGATCTCATCGTCTCGATCGAACGCACGAGCGCCGGACGACGCATTGAAAATCTCCTTCATGTGAAGGGGTTTTCGAACGGCAGCTATCATCTCCAATCCGAAACGGAGGAACCTCATGCAGCCTAGTTATCATGTCGGGCTCGCCTGCCTCGTCGTTCTGGCAGGCATCAGCCTTTGCAACCCGGTCCTTGCAAGCAGCGGCGGCGGTCTTCCATGGGAAGCGCCGCTCGAACAGATCCAGGAATCGATCACCGGCCCGGTTGCAGGGTTCATCGCGCTTGCCGCGGTTGCGGTTGCCGGCGGCATGCTGATCTTCGGCGGCGAACTCAACGATTTCGCACGACGCCTCATGTATCTGGTTCTCGTCGCCGGCGTCCTGCTTGGCGCCACCCAGATCGTTGCCCTTTTCAACGCTACGGGCGCCTCGGTCGGACTGTCGATGTCGATCGATCAGAAAGCAGCGGAGAGGGGAGGGGAGCGCTCATGACCGCCACAGTCCCTGCACTTGACGTCAATCGCATTCATCGTGCGCTGTCGCGGCCAAACCTGCTGATGAGTGCTGACCGCGAGCTCGTCCTCATGACCGGACTTGCGGCCATCATCCTTATCTTCGTCGTTCTGACGGTCTACTCGGCCATTATCGGCGTTGCGATCTGGGTTACGATCGTCGGTATGCTGCGCCGAATGGCGAAGGCCGATCCCTTGATGCGCAAGGTCTATCTGCGCCATCTTCGCTACCGCGCCTATTACCGCGCAACCTCCACGCCGTGGCGAAGGAGCTGAGGGGCCATGGTAGCGCTTCGCTCTTTCCGCCACGCTGGACCATCCTTTGCCGATCTCGTCCCCTATGCCGGTCTTGTCGCAGACGGCGTCCTCCTGTTGAAGGATGGCTCATTGATGGCCGGCTGGTATTTCGCCGGTCCGGATTGCGAAAGTTCGACCGAGACCGAGCGCAACGAGATTGCGCGCCAGATCAACCAGGTGCTGGCACGGCTCGGCTCCGGATGGATGATCCAGGTCGAGGCCATTCGCCTGCCGACGGACGATTATGCACCCGCCGGCCGCTCGCATTTTCCCGATCGGGTGACGCGGGCGATCGATGAGGAGCGGCGACGCCATTTCGAAGCCGAACGCGGTCATTTCGAAAGCCATCACGCCATCATCCTGACCTACAGGCCGCCCGAGCCCCGCCGCTCGACGCTGAGCCGATACATCTATTCCGACGCTGCCAGCCGCAAGCAGAACCATGCCGACATCGCCCTTGCCAGTTTCCAGACGACGGCCCGAGAGATCGAGCAATATCTTTCGATCACATTGTCGATCCGCAGGATGAAGACGCAAAGCGCGTCGAACGACAGCCGTGATGGCGCCCGATATGACGATCTCCTGCAGTTCATCAGGTTCTGCATCACCGGCGACAATCACCCGGTCCGCCTTCCGGACGTGCCCATGTACCTCGACTGCATCGTGACGGGAGAACTGCAGCACGGTCTGACGCCGAAGATCGACAATCGCTACATCGCGATCGTGGCGATCGACGGGCTGCCGGCGGAAAGTTCGCCGGGCATCCTCAACAGTCTCGACCTGATGGGACTATCCTATCGCTGGTCCTCTCGCTTCATCTTCCTTGACGCCGGCGAGGCGAGGGATCGTCTGGAGCGCACCAGAAAGAAATGGCAGCAGAAGGTCAGGCCGTTCTTCGACCAGCTGTTCCAGACGCAGAGCCGGTCCATCGATCAGGACGCGCTGTCGATGGTGGCGGAGACGGAAGAGGCAATTGCCGAGGCTGCCTCCGAGCTTGTCGCCTACGGCTACTACACGCCGGTCATCGTGCTCTTCGACGATCATGTCGAGAGGCTTGAAAACAAGGCCGAGGGCGTTCGCCGCGTGATCCAGGGCGAAGGCTTCGGCGCCCGGATCGAAACGCTGAACGCCACCGACGCCTATCTCGGCAGTCTGCCCGGCAACTGGTATTGCAATGTTCGCGAGCCGTTGATCACGACGCGCAATCTTTCCGACCTCGTGCCGTTGAATTCGGTCTGGACGGGCGATCAGAACGCACCTTGTCCCTTCTACGACAAGGACGCGCCAGCCTTGATGCAGGTTGCCTCCGGCTCGACGCCGTTTCGCCTCAACCTGCATGTCGATGACGTCGGACATACCCTGATCTTCGGACCGACCGGGTCCGGAAAATCGACGTTGCTCGCTCTGATCGGCGCCCAGTTCCTGCGCTACAGGCAGGCGCAGCTCTTCGTCTTCGACAAGGGCGGCTCGATGATGCCGCTCACGCTTGCGGCAGGCGGCGATCATTATGAGATCGGCAGCCATGGGGACGTCAGGACGCCAGGTTTTTGCCCGCTGGAGACGCTTTCGAATGAGTCCGACCGCGCCTGGGCCTGCGGCTGGATCGAAATGCTGGTCGGCCTGCAGGGTCTTGCCGTCACCCCGGACCATCGCAACGCCATTGCCCGCCAAATCGGGCTGATGGCCCGCGCACCTGGCCGGTCGCTGTCGGACTTCGTCAGCGGCGTGCAGATGCGCGACATCAAGGAGGCGCTTTACCACTTCACCGTCGATGGTCCGCTCGGACAGCTTCTCGATGCCGAGAGCGACGGGCTGAGGCTCGGGCATTTCCAGACCTTCGAGATCGAAGAGCTGATGGCAATGGGCGAACGCACGCTGCTTCCCGTCCTGACCTATCTCTTCCGGCGCATCGAAACGCGGCTGACCGGAGCCCCGAGCCTGATCATTCTCGACGAGGCCTGGCTGATGCTCGGCCACCCGACCTTTCGCGAGAAGATCCGCGAGTGGCTGAAGGTGCTGCGCAAGGCCAATTGCGCCGTCGTGCTTGCGACCCAGTCGATCTCGGACGCAGAAAGATCGGGCATTGTCGACGTCCTGAAGGAAAGCTGCCAGACGAAGATCTGCCTGCCGAACGGTTCGGCGCGCGAGCACGGAACGCGCCAATTCTACGAGCGGATCGGCTTTAACGAGCGCCAGCTGGAGATCGTCGCAACGGCAATCCCCAAACGCGACTATTACGTCGTCTCGCCCGAGGGCCGGCGCCTCTTTGACATGGCCCTCGGCCCCTTGGCGCTCTCCTTCGTCGGCGCTTCCGGCAAGGACGATCTGAAGCGGATCCGCGCCTTGGCCGAAGAGCATGGCAGCGCCTGGCCGTCGATCTGGCTCAAGGAAAGAGGGATATCAGATGTCACGATCTAGAAACCGACTGGCCATCGTCCTTTCAATCCTTCTTGCCGCCGGCAGGCCACTTCCGGTCGCGGCAGGGGCTGCGACCGGAGCTGCGACCGAATTCACGCAGCTTGCCAACAACGGAGAGCTCATCAAGCTGCTCGAAAGCTCAGGCGTTCAGGTCGACAACCAGCTGACGCAGATCACCCAGCTTGCCGAACAGATCGAAAACCAGCTGAGGATCTATCAGAACATGCTGCAGAACACGGCCCTCTTGCCTGCCCATGTCTGGGGCGAGGTCGAGAGCGACCTCAATCAGCTGCGAGGGATCGTTACGGACGGCCAGGGCGTTGCCTTCTCCATGGCCAATGCCGACGATGTCCTGCGGCAGCGTTTCCCGAGCTTTGCAAGCCTGAAGACGAGGATTGCAGATGAAGACAGCTTCTCGACCAGCTACCAGGCCTGGTCTGACACAAATCGGGACACGATCGCCGCTTCCCTTCGCGCCGCCAGCCTCACGGCCTCGCAGTTCGATAGCGAGGAAGCGACCATGGCAACGCTTCGCGCGCTGTCTGAAAGCGCAGACGGTCAGGTGAAGGCGCTTCAGGTCGGCCACGACATCGCCGCCCAGCAGGTCGCCCAGATGCAGAAGCTGCGCGGGCTCGTCTCCCAGCAGATGACGATGATGGGAACCTGGCTTCAGACCAACCAGACCGACAGGGATCTGGCGCAGGCGCGTCGCGAGCTCTTCTTCCGCGGCACCGTTCCGCCCTTGAGTGGCGGCCGGACCATGGAGCCGCGCTGGTGAGCCGCCCATCTTCTCTCGTAACGCCTGCCATGACGGGGCCTGCCGTTGCGGCAATGGTAATCTTGGTGCTTCTCGTCGTTCCGGCTCATGCCCAGGAAGGCGCCCTGATCACCACCTTGCAGGACGAGATCGCCAGGGCGGCGCAGGGTTGGGAGCAGACGGTCCTGAACGCGGCGCGATCGCTCTTCTGGATCCTCGCCTCGATCGAGATCGGCCTTGCGGCGATCTGGCTCGCGCTGCAGGCGCCGTCGCTGCAGGAATGGTTCGCAGAACTCGTGCGGCGCATCATGTTCGTCGGCTTTTTCGCGCTCCTTCTCGATCAGGGGCCGGCCTTTGCCAGAGCCGTCGTCGACAGTCTCTTCCAGATCGGCGCGTCGGGCGGCGATGCCTCGCCGGCCGATATTTTCAATGCAGGGCTCGCTGTCGCAGCCAAGATGGCGGAAAAGATTCGCTTTGGCCTCTTCGAGGACAATGTGTGGGCGATTGCGGTCGCCTTCGCGGTGATCGTCGTCGTCATCGCCTTTTCGCTCGTCGCGGCGATCTTCGTATCGATCATGGCGGAGATGTATATCGGGCTACTGGCCGGCATGATCATGCTCGGGCTCGGCGGGTCATCCTTCACCAAGGATTTCGCCATCCGCTATCTGGTCTACGCCTTCAGCGTCGGCATGAAGCTGATGGCGCTGGTGATGATCGCTCGCATCGGATCGGAGGTGCTGATCGGGCTTGCCGGCAGCCCGGAGATCGGTGAGCAGTTCCAGACGCTGCTTGCCATAGCCGGCATTGCCGTCGTTGTCTTCGTCATCGCGATCTATGTGCCGAACATCATCCAGGGCGTCATCCAGGGCGTCTCGGTCGGAAGCGGAATGGAGGTGATGCGTCACGGCGGCCAGGCTGCCTCCTTTGGCATGGGCGCCTTATTCCTGATGATCGGCGGCGCTGTAAAGGGGGCGGAGGCGGCCGGATCCGCACGGGCCCAAGGCGCATCGATCAGCGAAGCCGCCATGCGCGGCCTGACGGAAGGCATAGGCGCCGCCGGGTCCGCCACGGTTTCGGCCATGAAGGACAAGGCGATCGGAGCCCCTAGCGCGCATGCAAGTTCCCTGCTTGGTCTGGCCAATGCCAAACTGGACCAGTCAAGGCCAGGGGCGGGCAGGCCGTCTTCGTCGTCGCTCCGGTCGGGCCAATCGAAATGAGGATTTCGCCATGACGCCAGGCTCTCCGGAAAATCCTTACCTCGCCGCGCGCAACGAGTGGAACGAGCGGTATGGATCATATGTGCGGGCGGCAGCAGCCTGGCGCATCGTCGCCATGCTTGCGCTTCTTCTTGCAATCGTCGGGGTGGGCTATGCCTTGTTCCTCAGCACGCAGGTCAAGCTTGTTCCGTATATTGTCGAGGTCGACAGATTGGGCACGCCGGTTTCGGCGGGCTTTCCCGAACATATCGAATATGCCGACGCCCGTGTGGTGCGCGCCGCGCTCGGTGGTTTCGTCACCAGCTTTCGTTCGGTCACGCCCGACGCGGTCGTTCAAAAGCAATATATCGACCGGACCTATGCGCTGCTGCGCACCGCCGATCCGTCGACCGAGAAAGTCAATGCCTGGTTTCGCGGCAATTCCCCTTTCGAGAAGGCGAAGGCCGCCACTATTGCCGTCGAGGTGAACAATATCGTCGCGCTGTCGAACCAGTCCTACCAGATCGACTGGACGGAGTTCGAACGCGACCGGCGCGGCAAGGAAACCGGCACGCGGCGTTTTCGCGCGATTGCCACGGTGACGATCACCGCCCCCCAGGATGAGGCAACGATCAGGCTCAATCCGATCGGGCTTTATCTCAAGGATCTCGACTGGACCGCACAGCTATAGAACGAGGACACGCCATGAGACACGTGACATATCGAGCGGTCGCCGGTTGCTGCGCGATGCTCGCAACGCTCGCCTCCACAAGGATCGCGCCGGCCCAGTCGATGAGCGACAACGAGGCGAAGGCGACGCGCCTGTCTTCGCAATGGCGCGACGGCGCCGGCCTCGTCACCAGGGGGGCCGACGGAAAGGTCATCTTTCTTTACGGCCAAAGCCAGCCCTTTGTCGTCTGCTCGCCTCTGCAGGTGTGCGACATCGAGCTCGAGGCCGGGGAGGTGGTGCGTGACGTGCTTGTCGGCGACACGGTCAGATGGAAGGTCGAGCCGGCAACCTCGGGGCCAGTCGGTGGCCAGGCAATCCATCTGATCGTCAAACCGGCAGAAGCCGGCCTGTCGACATCTATGGTGGTGACGACGTCGCGGCGAACCTATCATATCCAGCTGAAGTCCCATTCGAGCCGCTACATGGCCCGCGTCGGCTTTTCTTATTCGCAGGACGTCACCGAAAAACTCGCCGAGGCAAACGCGCGCCTTGACTTCAGGGGAGCGCCCGGCACGGCAACGCCTCCCGACCAGCTCGACTTTTCCTATTCGGTAAGCGGCAGCGCGGCCTGGAAGCCGACACGCGTCTATTCGGATGGCCTGAAAACCTACATCCAGTTTCCTCGCTCTGTGGCCGGAGAGGATGCACCCGTCCTCTTCATCGTGTCGGAGGGCAAGAACCGTATCGTCAACTATCGCATGACAAGGAACATGATGGTGGTCGACTACAATGTCGATCGCGCCGTGCTCGTCTCGGGTGTCGGGTGGCGACGCCAGAAGATCACGATCCGCCGGAGCAGCTGAGATGGGCCGCCTTGTTCTTCTTATCCTTTATTGCGCCTACCTCTGCGGCTGCCAGACGTCGACTGCGGGAGGCAGTGCCGACGCGCCAGCTGCATCGCTGCCGGCCGATGTCGCCGCCTTGGTCGCAAGCGACATGGCGAGCCGCCTGAGCGAACAGCTTCCCCGATCGTCCGGCCCTCTGAAGCTTGCAGATGAGGCATCTGATTTTGCCATTGCGCTTGCAACATCTCTCAAGACATCGGGCTATCGGATCGCAAGCGGCACGCTACCGCAGCCACAGACAATCGCGCTCGCCTATCGTCTTGATCGATCGGGCTCAGAGCTTCTCGCAAGTCTTTCGACGCCGCGGCTGCGGCTTGCCCGGCTCTATCTCGTCTCAGGGTCTCAGGCCACGCCGGCAAGCCCACTCTCCGTGATGATACTGCAATAGGAGGCCT
This sequence comes from Rhizobium sp. 05N49, assembly GCF_056396805.1. Lineage (NCBI taxonomy): Bacteria > Pseudomonadati > Pseudomonadota > Alphaproteobacteria > Hyphomicrobiales > Rhizobiaceae > Rhizobium > Rhizobium sp. 05N49. Next base: position 25,050 of record NZ_JBFTME010000025.1, on the reverse strand, counting down.
CGCATGGCCCAGTCGCTGCAACTTGGAAGCCCGCAAAGCCAACAGGCGCAGGCCATGCGTCGTCTCAACAGGTTGCCGATCCTGATCGCGATCGGCCTGCTGGTCCTGTTTTCTGCGGTGATCATTTTCGGTCTCTCCGGGCGCGGATTTCCCTTCAGGCAATCCGCGCCGGTCACGGGCGCCGGTCTTCCGGCATCGACCTATGGCGACCAGCTGAAGCGCGGCATTGAGAACGGCATCATCGGTGAGGCTCAGCCGGTCGGTCCGTTCGAGCCGAATGTCGCCGGCGACCCGACACCGGCGCGCGAAACCTTGTCCAGCCGGACTCCCGAGCAGTTAGGCCTTGCCAACTCTGCGCCGCAGGCGCTGCCGGAGGTCGATTTCGAAACCCGGCTCGCCAGAGAAGGGCGCGAACGGTATCTGCGTGAACTGCAGCGCCGCGGGATGGCGCGCCTGCAGGCTGCCGACGCCGCATTGGATTCGCCGCTTCAGGTCGACATCAGTCACGCCGAGGCCCGTGACGCGCCAGCCGATAACTCTGCCCCACCAGGCGAAGGCGTCAAGACAGGGCCGCTCGATCTTTATCAGGCCGCGCTGCAGGCCGGGTCCCTCACACAGAACGCCGATCCGAACGGGCAGGTCTTGAAGGAGGATTTTTTCAACAAGGACATTAAGGAGCTCGGCTATCTGCCAAACAGGGTCGTGCCGCAGATATCGCCCTTCGAACTCAAACGCGGTTCGGTCATACCGGCGACCTTGATCTCGGGCATCAATTCCGACCTTCCTGGACGCATCATCGCTCAGGTCAGCCAGAACGTCTACGACAGCACGACCGGCTACCGGCTCTTGATCCCCCAAGGGGCCAGGCTTTTCGGGCGTTATGATTCAAAGGTCGCCTTCGGCCAGGCACGCGTGCTGGTCGTCTGGACCGATCTGATCTTACCAAACGGYCAGACGCTGCAGATTGGCGGGATGGCAGGTTCGGATCCGGAGGGCTATGGCGGCTTTCGCGACCGCGTCAACAATCACACGATCCGCACGTTCACCGCGGCCGCTCTCATCGCTCTGATCGGCACCGGCATCGATGCCTCCATGCCGGAAAGCTCGACCAGGGCGACCCAGGACACGGCCTCGGACGCGGCAAGGCGTAATTTTGCCGAAAGCTTCGGTCGCGTGGCGGAGCGGACGATCGACAGGAACCTCAACGTGCAGCCAACCCTGGAAATTCGCCCCGGCTACAGGTTCAATGTCCTGGTCGACCAGGACATCATCTTCCCCGGAGCCTATGTCGAGCGCGACGGAGGGGTGAGCAGATGACACTCGATGTCCAGCTCTGACCTCTAGTTTGTCTTCGAGATGAATGGCGTCCAGCCAAACCTCATACACGAAAGGCACTGCGAGGCGATCGCAAGCGGCTGGCCGTTTTCTGGTCAGACCAACGCGAGAAGGTCGTTGATACTGGCTTCTGGCGATTGGCCGAATATAAGGCGTCTGGCAGGCGTTCCCCGGCGAACGCAACATCCAGCCGAGGTTTCGGCGCGATACCCATGGCCGGCATCACGCTGCCTTCAAGACCGCGGCCAATGGCTCAGATCAATCCATGGCGCGCCGCCAGATAGACTGCGTTCACCGTGTTGTTGGCACGCAGCTTCCGCCTCGCCTTGCCGAGGTAGTAGCGAACGGTATGGTGGTTGATGCCGAGGATGTCAGCCGTCACCGGTATGGTTTTGCCGAGTGCGGCCCAGTTGAGGCATTCCTTCTCCCGTCCCGACAACTGGACCCGTGGCCTGGCCATGACGCTTCGGCCCTTCAATTTGGCATGGACGAGTGTCGTGGCCGTGATCGCCTGTATGTCGTCGATTATTCCCTCCCCTTTGAACGCGGGCAGGTGCGAGGCGAGCGTCAGGATGGCGGTTCGACCGAAGCCGATGCGTATCGGGATGGAAAGGCCGGACACGATCCCGTACCGACTGGCATGTTTATAAAATTCGCGCTCTTCCGACATGGGCTCGGGGCGCTGGGGCGGGGCTGACCAGTAGAAGGGCTTCAGGGCGCGCCTGGCTGCCGTGACGACCGGATCAATCCGCTGGTAGTCGTTGGCGAGATATATCTCCTGCCATTCCTGCGGGTAGTTGGAAAACGCTTCCGTATCGCCGTAGCGCAGGTTGACATAGGCGAACTTCTCGAAGCCGCATTGCTGCGCAAATGTCAACAAGGCCAGCCGTATTGACTGTTCATCGGACGAAAGGCTCAAGACATCAATCAGATGATCCAGTCTCTTCTTCAAGACACATCGCTCCCTTAAACGGCCGCGACGTTCAAGCGAGGTCGGCGACCGAAGCTGAAATCCCAACTGACATAAGCATGCGGCTCCGAATTAAACACCTATGAGAAGCAAATTGGAACCCTTACTTATTCAGGGTTGATCTGTGAAATGAGGACATAGCCGCCAAGACGCACGGTCTGGATCAGCTCGCCCCCGTTGCCGGCCTCCGTAAGCTTGCGGCGAAGCCGGCAGACGTGGACATCGACGCTGCGTTCGAGCGGCCTGCCGAGACCGATATGGGTTGCCTCCAGCAGCACCCGGCGAGAGAGTATAGTTCCAGGGCTCCGGCAGAAGGCGACCAGGAGATCGAATTCGGCAGCGAGCAGCCTGACCTTCGATCCGTCGGGCGCCGTGACGGCGCGGCGATGAGTATCAACGCGCCAGCCTTCGAAGGTCAGCACGCGCAGTCTTTGCCGCTCGCCGCGCTCCAGTCCGCGCAAACAGGCGCGAACCTCGGCTATCAGATGGTGAGGATTGGCACTGCCTGGCAGTAAACGGTCTGCACCGGTATCGATCCCGGCGAGCTGGCGATCATCCGGGGCAAGGAGAATGATCGGTATCGCGCTCGACTTGCGGATGTCTCGATAGAGCTCGACGCTCAGATCGCCTGAATCGCCAGTCGCAATGACGAGGATAAGAAAGCCGTGATCGGCGCTGACCTGATGCGCTGCAAGAGCGGTTTGAACCACCCTGCTTTGAAGGTTTGCAACCTCCAGCGCATCGACGATCGGCTTGGCGAGCGTGACGTCCTCGGTGACGACCAGAATGGCTGGTTCTCGTGTTTCCATCGCGGGAGAAAAACACACTAGACCACCGCTTCAAGTCACAGATCTGGGAGGATGTTTCTCGCGGTGGGGGGGAAGCGGAGACCCCGCCCGTCAGGAAACGAAATTTAACATCATTGCCTTTGCAGTCCCACGCTCTCCGTGGCATCCTGCAGCCATGAGTTGTCGAACTCGAGAGCATGTCGATTTCTCGTGGTTGCGTCGTGAAACCCACCGTCGTCATAAGTTCGCTTGATGCCGACTTCTCGCTGTCTCTTCGACATATACTTGAGGCAGAAGGCTTTGCCACCGACCTTGTCATGAGCCCGGCAGAAACGGCTGCGGCGATTAGGGACAAGATGCCCGTCGGGCTCATCGTCGATGGCAGGAGCGCGTTTGCTATCGACTTGTGCAGAGCGCTGAAGGAGGATGCGGCGACAGACCATGTTCGTATTGTCACGCTTGTCCCTGTCGAGGCCGAACACCGCTTTGAAGCCTTCTTGAGAGCGGGCGTCGACGAGGCCTTTATGCGACCGATAGCGCCCGATCGCTATCTGCGTGCGCTAAACCGTCTTCTCGGCACCGAGGCGCGCCAGCTGCCGCAGCAGGAGCGGCCGGAGGTGCTCCACCATGATGGATTGAGCATCGATGCCCGCGCCCATCGCATCATCTATGACGCGCGTGACGTCCATGTGGGTCCAATCGAATTTGCCCTCTTGCACCGGATGATGAGCGATCCGGGGCGCGTCTTCCGCCGTGACGAGCTTGCTCGCCTTGCCTGGCCGAATGGGGTCTTCGTCGATCCGAAAACAGTCAATGTCCATATCGCCAGACTGCGCAAGGCGCTGGGTGCGGTCATGAAGACGGACATCGTGCGGACGGTTCGCGGCATTGGCTATGGCCTGGAAGCCGGAAAGGATTAGAGAAGGGGTGAACGCATGAGCCAGATCCGTCCGATCGCCATCATCAATGCAGCCCGTGTCATCACCGGTGACGGTGTCACCTCGCTCGAACGGGCGAGCGTGCTTCTTGCCGAGGGCCGCATCGAGGCTGTCGTCCAGACGGAGAGGCCGTCGCTGTCAGAAGACTACAGGCTGATCGATGCTGCCGGATGTACAGTTCTGCCAGGCCTGATCAATGCCCACGCCCATGGCTGCGTCTGCGGCCCGACGATGCCGAGCGGATCCGCCTCCTTCGACCGTCAGCAAATCGACTATCAGAAAAACCGCCATCTTCTATCCGGGACGACGACCCTCCTCAACGTTTGCGGGCTCGCCCTTGCCGAGGACGTCGACGACATCGCGCAACATCCCCATCCGCTCGACATCCATATCAGCACGGCCCATACGCCGGCGAGCCTTGCGGCGGCGCAAGCGGCCGATGGAAGTGGGCTTTCACCCCGTCACTTGGCCGCAAGGATCGACCGTCTGCTCGAAGCTGGTGCCAAGGCGCTCGGTGAAGCGGGCGGCGGCCAGACACTCGGCGGCGGCGCCCAGGATTACCGGTTCCTGCCGGAGGCGATCGAGAAAGCCAGCGGTCTCGTCGTCCACCCCAACCTTGCGCGAAAGCTCAAGGAGGCTGCACTCGGACGCAGGCTCGACGCAAACACCAATCCCGACGGCGCAACCCTGTCGTCGCTGTTGAAGGAGAACGGGCTTGAAGGGCATTTTACGATCGAGAGCATAACAAGCCTCGTGCGCAAGACCGTAATGACGCCCGTTGCGCTTGCTCGCCAGGGTCTTGCCGAAATCGCCGCGGAAGCTGCGCGCACCGGCATGCCGGCGATCTTTCACAATGCCGCGCCGACGGCAGCCCAGCTCATCGAACTTGCCGGAAGGTTTCCAAGGGCAAGAATGGTCGCCGGCCACAGCAATCATCCGTCGTTCACGCGTGCCGAAGCCGTGGAAACGGCTGCCGCGCTTCGCGCCCTCGGTGTGGGCATCGACGTCTCGACGCTCGACTGCATCTCGACCCGCTGGCGCAACGGCCCCGACAATCTTGACTGCCTCGTCGATGCAGGGCTTGTCGATACGATTTCGACCGACTTCGGCGGCGGCGATTGGGATTCGATACTGGAGGCGATCCACCGGATGATTTGCCGCAAGCTCCTGACGCCGGCTGACGCTATCGCCAAGGCGACGGGGAACGTCGCAAGGATCTTTCCGGAGCTCGCTGGCGACCGTGGCCTGATTGCAAACGGCAAGCGTGCCGATATCGTTATCAGCCAGTCCCACAATCTCGCCCGCGTCCGTCATGTCATTTGCCGGGGCAGGATCGTTGTCAAGAACGGCAGTATCGTTGTCGCTCCCAGACCAGAAACCGATCGCTAGCGAGCCCGGACTTGCTCCAGGCCCGCGATGACGAGAGACGCTCGGCTCTTCAGGCCGGCACATGCAATTTCCAGATCGCCTCGCGCCCTGTTTTCCCGTGCAGATCTTTTTCTCGAATGAGACAAGCGACGCAAGGCCGGGGGTCCAACCCCTCAGATCAAAGAAAAAAGCCCGCCGAAGCGGGCAATTCAAGGGGTGCAACGGGAACTGGATCGCGCGATTTCTGCGGGGCCGCAGGATTGAACTGTCGCGCGATCCAGCCCTCCAACCAGGATGCGGAAGAAATGTTCCAGGCTATTTATCGCCGCTTTCGACGCCGGCGCGCTGCGGTCGAGATTGGTCCAAGGGCAGGGCCGGAGAGGATGCCGAACGACACATGCAAGAAAGATGCGCCTTGTCGCCGACCGGCAAACGAGCCGCAGTGACAGGCCAGGCGTGGCTCTCCTACTGAGGATGGTGTCTATCGGTGATCCGTGCTGCCAAATTGGGTGGAGAGCACATCACTCGCTTGCGACTGCGCCTGGCAATGCACGTCCTTCAACCTGTCGTAATGTTCCTCGGCCATGCGTGAGGCCGCTCGCACTGTCTTCGCCCATCCCTGCTGCGGCATGACCCTCCGTCTCACAAAGGAGGCAAAACCGCCGTTCCAGCGCCATAAGCCGGTTTTGGTCGCAGTGGTCGTGTCCAACCTGACGCGGCCCACAATTTCATTTCCGTCATAGCCGACGAAATCCGGCTTGCCCTCGCCCGGCCAGGTTTCGCGCCACTTGTATCGGGGTTGATCGTTGGTCATGGGCCACGCGATGCGATTGGACGTAGGACAAGGCGGAACCGCACGGCCCACCTGTACGTCGTTCTCATTATGTTCTTGCAAGGATCAGAGTCAAGCGCGCAAAGATTCGCCGGTTGCAACGTATCGAGCGCTGATGGCGAATTGACGCTCGTCCTCAACAGGCCCGTCCGTTGGCCGGCACCGTTTTCGCCGCTTCTCATGCAACCGCGCTCGCGGGCTCAAGTGCGGCGATCAGCGCGGCCGGAGCGCCGCAGGGCAGGGCCGAGACCGCCTCGATGATCCGGCGCTGTTCTTGCTGCCGCAAGCGATGACGCGTCACAATCTCGAACTTGTTGCAGATCGTCCTCCAGTCCATGGGCCGCGTCTTTTCGCCCCGTGGTGTATGAACGGCAGACACAAGCTCGAGCGTCCTGGTGCGAAGGATCACCCGCGCAAGCGTCTGCGCGGGAAAGGACCGGTCGAGGTCAGGGTCGATGCTGATCCTGACCTTGCCCGCCAGCATCTGCAGCTCCCTGCGCCCCAACACGCCTTCATCGAGCGGCGCAAGCGCCTGTGGGCCGTCGACCGCAATCAGTGCCATGCAATAGGGAAGGCTGTATTGCACGTCGACCAGGGTCTGCGGATCGGTACGGTTGGCCAGTCTCCCCGCCCAGGCGAAAGTCTGGACCTCGATCTCGACGATGTCATCAGCACCGATCATATCGTCGCCCGCGATTTCACGATAGGCGTCCAATGCCGGATGGATATAGCGGCAACAGCCGTAGGGCTTGAAATAGGTGTCGGCTATTTCCCAGCGCTGACCGAGTGAGCCGATGATCCGGCCTCCGTCATAATAGTGGCCATGGTCGAGGAGGTCGACCGGTCCGGTGAAGCCGCTTTCGGCAAGTCGTGCAGCCGTCAAGCCAAGAACGCTCGCCCAGGCGATTCCTTCCTTCACATCGTTGCCGGTCATCCGCGAATATCCCGAGCTGCCGTTGGCAAGTTGGTTTGGCGCAAGCACGCCGGCGATCGCCAGGGCGTGGGCGAGGGGGCCCGGCTCGAGCCGAAGCAGGCGCGCGGCCGTTGCGGCGGAAGCAAAGGCTGCCCATCGCCCCGACTGACGGGTCCGGATGCCCTCGGCCGTCTGCGCCGCCGCAATCCTGACGCCGACGTCATAGCCGCAGATGATCGCGTTCATCAGGTCGCAGCCTGTGGCGCCGAGCTCGTCGGCAAGCAGAAGTGCGGTCGGAATGACCGCTGCTCCGGGATGCCCCCTGGCTGCGCGATGCCCGTCGTCGATGTCGAGCGCGGTTGCCGCCATCACGTTGCACAATAGCGCGCCGCCCGGCGCACTCGTTGCGCCGAGCCATATGCGGTCATTACCGGCTCCGAAGACGGGCCCAACCATATTGCATGYGGCAACAGCGCTTGCCGTTTGAGATCCGGCAATTGCCGCGCCGACAAGATCGAGGACGCAGCGCCGAACCATATCGACGAGATCGGCGGAATGATCGCGTGGGCCGGCAAAGACGTGTTCGGCGAGCATTTGGGTCAGGGGAGACATGCGGCGATCCGATCGCGATCGGCGTTGATCCGGCAGTATTTCTCGTAGCTCGCCTCGGCGACGAAGAGATCGAGGACGCCAAGGCCAACGCAGGTAATGCAGGTCGGGCCGTCGACAGGCTCGTACCACTCCTTGGGCTCGGACAATGAGCGGATGCCGATCAAGGGGCCAATGTTCTCCAAGGAGAGGCCGTTTCGCGAAAAATGAAGAGCGATGCTTTGCGAGTTGCGGCGCGAAACCGTCGCAAGGTCGTCGCAGACGACGAGGCCGGTCCGCAGACAGCGCTGCAGGTATGCGCCCGGGACTTCATCGCCACCAAGATGAAGGGTGGTCGCATGTCTTTCCAGCTCCTCGTCGTCAAAGACCGGCTGGCGCGCGTTCGTGGCGGTGATGACGAGCGAGCAACTGGCCATCATCCGGTTGTCTTCGACGCAGGAAAGCGGGATGCTTGTCTCTTCTGCCAATGCGATTGCGAGCGCACGGGCGTTTTCGATCCTGCGACTGCGGATGAAGATCTGCTCGATCCTGTCGCCACAGGAGCAGGAAAGCGATCGGATGACGCTGCGGGCGACCGGCCCCGATCCGATCAGGAAGACGCGAGCCATGCCGGCCCTGGCAAGGCATCGATCGGCAACGATCGAGGCATAGGTTCCGGTGCGTGCCGCAGACAGCCCGGTTTCGTCCAGAATGACGATGGGCCGCAACGTATATTTATCGAGAAGCAGGAAGGTGGAGGTCGACCTCGGCAGACCGAGACGTCGATTGAAGGCATTCGCTCCGATGATCTTCACCCCGCCATGCGTCGAGCTGACGCTGTAGAGGGATGACAATTTCCAGCCGAGCCGTTCGTCAGCAAATTCTTCCCTGAACGCGGCAAAGTCGGGCGTCGACCAGAACTCGTCTTCGCCAAGGGAAAGCACCGCCTTTCCGCCGCGCGCTTGGCCAGAGCGGATTTCGGTCCAGGCGCGCGTTACGGCCTGATGAATTTCTCCCATCGTCAGCGCCTGCTGGGTCGCCTCCAGATCGGCTGCCTTCAAATAGGTTATGTTGGCGGCTGCATCCATCGTCGTCTCCTCCTCTGCTCGACCCTGGTGCCAGGAGCGTGCAGTCTATGGATTTAAGCGACTTCTGCGGGTGAATATTCGGAGACGTTTCGGTTTGCCGCCCGCTTGTTTGGCAACAAGCGGGAAACAATTCGATGACGTTTGCGTCCGCAGCCGCAAACAGGTGACACGATATGTCTGCCGACCGTCACGTGGACAGGAAACTGGGCCACTCGCTTCGACTGGCTTAAGGTCCGTGCGGCAAAGGCTTTGGCACCCTAATCATGGCACTGATAAATGAGTTGGGCACGGGCCCCCATGATAGGAAAGTGGTCGCCGTGAAGACCCGGGCCGCCGACATCGATCACAGTCCAGCTTTTCATCAAGACACTCGCCCTTTGTCAAATCCAGGCACTGGTGGGGGAACATGGGTGGACGTTAGCCCCTTTGGATGAATTGATATCGAGCATTCGTACGCTATCCTGACGCTCGCCCGAGCTCGCTTCAAGGCTTGAGACCCATTTCAAGAGGCTCGCGCATTGAGCCATCCTTTGCTGGCTCGCCATTCGAGAGCCGTGCAATTTGAATCCCGTCGTCATGACCCTCGATGAGATCGTGGCGTGGGCTCGAGCAGTATTGCGCTTCGGAGAGAGAGCCATGACCTGGAACAGGGTGACGGAGTTTGCTCCCATCGGCCTGGTTTTCGCAGACCGTCGACGCAGCAGGATCATTCGCAACCTTGGTGATGCGGCAGCCACTCTCCTTCGAGACTGGCCGTCCGACGACGGCGAGGAATATAGGACTGCGGTCAAGGCCTGCGCGGACGCAATCAGCGGCGAGATCCAGCCGGCCGAATTCCGCAAACGTCTCATTCGCGCCGYCGGCGAGGCGGGCATCAGGGCATTTTCGATCGTCCATTGATCCGCTGCGTCCGGCGGGTTACTCCCCAAAAGGTTCCGATCCAGACGCGTCACCGCGGTTGGACCGGTTCTAAGACTTTTCTTGCGCTGCGACCGACAGTTCGCGCTTCGGACCGGCCTTGGCCGTCGCAACCGGAAGGACGTCAAGATCGAGACGGTGTGCCTCCATGGGAATCCACGATCGCACCTGCCGCAAGCGGTCAGGGTCGATTCGGGCGCTGAAGACGCCGGGCGTGTCTTGCGCTCGCACCAGGATCTGTCCCCAGGGATCGCAGATCATCGAATTCCCGAACATGTGCCGTTCCTCGCCCGCAGGCGTCGTGTAGGACCCGCATTGACCGCAGGCGACCATGAAAGCCTGGAACTCGATGGCGCGCGCGCGGCAAAGGACCTCCCAATGAAATTTCCCGGTCTGTGTCGTGAAGGCTGCCGGCAGGATGAAGACGTCTGCTTTCTCGGCTCCCAGTCGATCGAACAATCGCGAGAAACGCAGATCATAGCAGATGCAGCAGGCAATCCTGAATCCGCGGAGCTCGTAGATCAGCAGCTGGTTGCCCGGCGCAACCGTCTCGGATTCGGCGTAGCGTTTCCCATCCGGGGCGATGATGTCGAAGAGATGGACCTTCCTGTATGTTCCGATCTGGCTTCCATTGGCATCGAAGATGACGCTCGTATTGAAGATCCGGTCATGGCCCGGCACGCTTTCCAATATGCTGCCGGCATGGATCGCAACCCCATGTTCGGCAGCGAAGCGCTGGATCATCTGGTGGGCCCGCCCGCCGGGCACGAGATCGGCAGCGGCCGTCTTCTCGGCCACCGTTCCCCCTGTCCAGTCGAAATGTTCCGGCAGCACGATCAGATCCGGTTTTTCCTTCTGGACGGCCTTCAGCATCAGGCGCCGGGCCTCGGCGAGATTATAGGCGCGGTCGGGGCGGGAATTCAGCTGGATCATCGAGATTTTCATGCAAGGTCCTCATGCTCGAAGGCAAAGATGGAGCGGCCGGCGGCAAGGTGCTTGCGCAGCACAGCCGACCGCCGCTGGCGGGCAATCGCCAGGTCCGCAAGTTCGCGCATGCGCTCGACTTCGGCGGCGAAGACGCCTTCACTATCGGCGAGAACCGCATAACCGGGCAGGATTGCCGCCGTCCCGCAGGCGATCGGAACATTGATCGAGCCGCCGACCGAGACGGCCCGGTTTGTCGTGCGCGACGATACACCGCGGCACCAGACGGGCAGGCCGAGCGCGGCGATCTCCTTGATATCGGTACAGGGCCCGTCGATGACGATACCGCTGGCGCCTTTCGCCTTTGCGGCCGTCGCCACGCCGCCGCCGACGCAGGCGATTTCGTCGCGATCGACCCGCGAAATGACCAGCATGTCTCCCGGTCTCAGCATGTCGATTGCCCGGTAGATGATGGTGCCGTCGCGGCCTGGCGCCGCGACGGTCAAGGCCGGGCCGAACGCCCGGCAGGGAAAGACGGGACGGACATTGTCACCCACGAAGCCCAGATGCTCCACATGTCCGATCGTGGCGGTTTCGACGGCCGGAAGCATGTCGAGGAGATCCGGGGGTAGGCTTAGCAGGTGTTCATGGGCCCGGTAGAAGGGTGTCATGTCACGGTCTTTCCTGAAACGATGTCAGATGGGGCGTTCGCCGGACGTGGTCGTGCGGTGCATGATGCGGATCGACGCCGGGTCGAAGGAATCGCGCCGATGCATCGTGCATCGGTTGTCCCACATCATGATGTCGCCCTCCTCCCATTGCTGAACGAAGACCTCCTGCTCATTGGTGGTGTGATCCCAAAGCTCGGCCAGCAGCGCCTCGCTCTCGTCGAGCGGCATGCCGACGATCCAGGCCTTGTCGGCGGTGCCGCCGAGATAGAGTGCCTTTCTGCCGGTTTCGCCATGGGTGCGCACAAGCGGATGGACCATGCCGCTCCATTCGCGGAAATCCTTGCTCGTCGGCTCGGTCTTTCCAAGCCTGAGCTTGCCGGTCTTGTCATAGACGTTCTGGAAGAAGATCTGCCGGCCGTCGACGAGCTTTCGCAGGGCAGCCGGCAACGTCTCGTAGGCCATGTAGGTGGAGAGGAAATAGGTGTCGCCCCCCGACGGCGGGATCTTGACGGCACGAAGAATTGCCCCGGCAGGTGGCCTTTCGTAAAACCAGGTATCGGTATGCCAGGTCGCCTCGCTGTTGCCCATGGCGCCGGTCGGCTTGCCGTCCTGCGTCGCATTGCTGATGACGAGGATTTCCGGATGGGTCGGATGGCCGCCTTCCTGGAGCTGCTTCGGGTGAATGACGAACTCGCCGAAATTACGCGAGAAGGCCACCTGGTCGGCATCGGTGATGCGTGTGTTCTTGAAGCGCAGGACACCATATGTGAGCCAGTAGTGGCGCACTTCCTCGATATCATGTGCATCGTAATCGTTGAAATCGAACCCCGCGATGTCGGCGCAGACATTACTTTGCGCCTGCTCCGCCTTCAGTCTTTTCTTCAGCATTTCCATTCTCCTTCTGTTGCCCCCTGTCGAGGTCATCATGACGCTACGTCTGCTCAGTGCGGGGCTCCAACGTCATTGCCCGGTGATTGATGGCGACGACCGATAGATGCCCTCAGACTGCCAGGAGGCGCACATCGGACGGATTGACGGCGAGCGTCACCATCTGACCAGGTGCCAGAGCGTGTCCGGCGGCGATCGGGGGATGCTGCAGGACCAGCCGGTGCCCAAGGCCGATGACGACCTCCAGTTCCTGATGGGCGCCGAAGTCCGTCACCCGCCGCAACGTGGCTTCGAGCCGGTTCATGCCGGGCGGCACGTCGTCGACGCCGACCAGCCTTACATTCTGGGGCCTGACCGAGCAGAAGCCGACAGAGGCGGGACTGTCAGCGCCCGCGCCGGCGAGGATGACGGGACCGCCTTCTATCGAGAGTTTGTAGCCCGCCGCTGAGCGGGAATAGGCCGATACCGGCAGGATGTTCGACTGCCCGATGAATTCGGCAACGAAGCGTGAAGCGGGATGGCGGTAGATGTCGCCCGGTACGCCCTGCTGGGCGATCGTTCCACCCTCCATGACGACGATACGGTCGGACATGGCCATGGCCTCCTCCTGATCGTGCGTCACATACACGAATGTCATGCCGAGCCTTTCGTGGATCTCCTTGAGTTCAGCGCGCATGGCCTCCCTCAGCTTGAGGTCGAGATTGGACAGGGGCTCGTCGAGCAACAGCACCGAGGGCTGGGGCGCGATCGCCCGTGCGAGCGCAACACGTTGCTGCTGGCCGCCGGAGAGCTCCCTGGGATAGCGGTCGGAAAAACCCTCGAGATGGACACTACGAAGCGCGCTCTCGACAATGGCCTTCATCTCGGGACGGGCGACGCCACGCATGCGCAGTCCGAAGCCGACATTTTCGGCGACGGTCATGTGGGGAAAGAGCGCGTAGTTCTGGAACACCAGGCCGAGATTGCGCTTTTCCGGCGGCACGTTCACCTGGCTGCGTCCGCGGATGCGGATATCGCCGCGACTGGGCATGCTGAAGCCGGCGATCATGTTCAGGGTGGTCGTCTTGCCGCAGCCGGAAGGGCCGAGAATACTGACGAATTCGCCTTTGGGGATCTGGAGGTCGATATCCCGGACCACAGAAACCTGACCGAAGGACTTTCTCACCTGCTGCAGTTCGATATCGAATTCGCTCATTTGCTTCCTCCATGAAGTTGCGCCGAAAAGCCGCCAAGTTTTTCGAAGGCCAGGATCACCACGAGGATAAAAACCATCGAAGCGACATTGACGGCCGCCATGATCGGATCGAGGCTGTATTCGAGGTGATTGATGACGGCGATCGGCAGCGTCGTGTCTCCGGGGCGCACCAGGAAGACCGACAGCGGAATGTTGTTGAACGAGATGATGAAGGCGAAGGTCACGCCCGACAGCACACCCGGCTTGATCAGGGGCAGGACGACATAAAACAGCCGCTGGGCCCTGCTTGCACCGAGGATCTGTGCCGCCCGATCGAGATTATCGTCAAAGTTTACGAGCGCGCCAACCGCCATTCGCATCACGAAGGGCAGCGCGAGCACGACATGGGCTGCAATCAGGGCCGGCGTGCCGAGCAGGTTCTGCAGGCCGATGATCGACAGGAACAGGACGATTGCCACCCCCTTGACGATCTGTGGAACCGAAAGGGGCGACAGCAGCGCCGCCATGATGATGCTCGAGCCGGCAACCCGCTCATAGACGAGGGCGAGGGCTGCGAGGGTTCCAAGCACCCCGCTGATGGCTGCGACGAGCACGGCGATCCTGACGCTCAACAGGAAAGGCTGGACCCAGCGCTCGTCGAAAAGGCCGCCATACCAGATCGGCGTCCAGTCCCATGGCCGAAAGCTCACGGCCGCGGTCGGGCTCAGCGACGCCGCGACGACGACAACGAGCGGAAGCGTGATGAAGGCCAGCACCAGTGCCAGCGTGAGCCAGAAGCCAAATGCGATTGTCCTGGTCATTTCCCGTCTCCGTCTCGTTGTGACCGGCGCTTTTTGAGACGCGCCTCAAAGCCGAGTCCGGCAAGCGAAACGGTGAGCATCATCGCCAGCAATGCGATCGCCATGACGCTTGCAAACGGCCAGTCGATGTAGAACAGGACCTGTTCTGAGATCATCGTCGCCAGGACCTTGAAACGCGCGCCGCCAAGCAGAGCCGGCGTCGCATAGGCGCTGGCCGCCATGGTGAAGCTGATCAGCAGCGAGCTGACGATGCCGGGCACCGACAGCGGCAGGACGATATGGCGCATAACGGAGGCCCTGGAGGCGCCCAGCATCTGCGCTGCCCGTTCCAGGTTGACGTCGATGCCCTGGATGCTTGTCATCAGCGACAGGATGCCGAAAGGCAGCACGACATGGGTAAGCCCGACGACGACGGCAAACAGGCTTTTCGACAGGGGAAGAGGCGCCGTTACGAGGCCGACATGGATCAGGACATCATTGATGAAGCCGCGATCTTCCAGAATGATCAGCCAGCCATAGGTGCGCAGGACGACGCCTGCGAGTTCGGGCGTCAGCGCCAGGGCAAAAACGAGCGTGCGCCAGCGTGATCGCGAGCGGGCGAGGAAATAGGCCACGGGATAGCCGAGAAGCGTAACGGCGACGGCAACCAGGGCGGACATGACGGCTGTGCGGGCAAATCCGGCGAGAGACAGGCCATCAACGAAGAAGCGCTCGTAGTTTCCAAATGTTGGCGTCAGCGAACGGCTGTCGAGAAAGCTCATGCCGATCATCACGCCCATTGGAAGGGCAAAGAAGACCGTCAGCAGGAGACAGGAGGGGGCCAGCAGCATCGGTGCCGTGGCTCGGACGGAAGGACGCCCGGGTGAGGGCGGGGCGGTTGCGACAAGCACTGTCATGACACGTCCTCACCGGGCCTGCGAGACGACGTCCCGCTCCCATCGTTGGCCCCATTCGGCAAGCCTGTCGCCCAGCACCGTCAGATCCGGCAGCCGGAGCGATCTCATGGCCTCGGGGGTTGTGACCTGGCGGCTGCGAAGTGCCTCGGGCACCTCGATATCCATGCGCGCGCTACCGACCTTGTAGCCTGCTACCCAGGCCTCCTGGCTGGTCTTTTCGAGAAAGAAATCGATGAAGGACCTCGCTGCCGCCTTGTGTTCGGAGCCGGCAGGGATGTTCAATGTCGCCAGAAGCGGGATCGTCCCTTCCTTCGGCCGGACATAGTCGACCGGCAGGCCCTCGTCCACCAGCAGCTGGGCGCGACCATTCCAGAACGGCATTGCCCAGACGGTTGCGTCCTTGATGTAGCTTTCGAGAATGGCGGAAGACTGCTCGAAGCCGATCGACTGCCCGGAAAGCTTGGCCATTGCCGCAAAACCGGGATCGATATTGTCGATGAGTCCACCGCCCTCGGTGACGGACATCATCTCCAGGAGGTAGACGGCCATGATGTTCTGGAAGGTCGGCAGAACCACCTTTTTCTTGAGATCGGGCGAAAGCAGATCGGCCCAGGACGTCGGCGCAGCGGCCAATTTGTCGGTCCGGTAGAGCAGCGCCATGTACTGGACTTCATGCACGGCGCCGCAGGGGCCGGCGGCGTTCTGAAGGCTTCGCGTCAGCGACCCGAGATTGGGGATCTCGGAGACGTCCAGCTTGTCCAGCAAACCGTCGCGGCAGCCCTGCAGCGACTGGGAGGCCGTCATGACGACGACATCGAAACCCGGATGTCCATCGCTCGCCTTGATCTTGGCGTAGTCCTGGGAAGCAGAGCCGACAGCATCGTAGACGACATCGATGCCGGTCTTGCGTTCGAAGGGCTCGATAATGGCCTGCCGGATGATCGCTTCATAGGGGCCGCCATAACTGTTGACGACAAGTGTCTCGGCATTGGCAAGCTCAGGCAGGCAGATCGCCAGGGCTGCATAGAATATGGCTGAGGACTGGATGGTCGGCACGTCTGTTCTCCCGGTTGGATGAGTTCCCGGAAAAAGAGTGACGGTACGGACTCCACTGGTCTAATCGGAACCGCCAGGAATTAACGGCTGATCTCCATTGATAACAGAGGCTCGAAGCAGCAGGACTGCGGCCGAGCGCCCCATGCGGCGAAGAAGAACGCAGCCTGTGACGTCACATGAGCATCCCCGCGTGCTTCCGCCTCGAGCGGACAACAGCCGTCGGCGTGGTGACGGGCCCGTCGAGCTTTCAACGCCGGACTGAGGTCTCCCCCTCGGTATCAGAGGTTGCAATTTTGACGAAAAACATCCTATGCTGTTGCAAGGGGCCCGGGTGCAGCGTCAGTGAGGGACGCGACGATGGAGATCTGGTTCGACAGGTTGACGGAAGGGCTTTCTCTTGCCCGTGACGAAGTCAGTGCCACATCGGTCCTTGCGCGGCTGACCGCTGAGGCGGGCTTTACTTTATATTCCTATCTCGTCCTTCGTGCCGATCACGCGGCGGCGCTTTCCAACTATCCTTCCGAATGGCAAAGGCGATATCTCGAGCGATGTTACGCCCATGTCGATCCGGCGATCCGGGGCGCCAGAGCAGGGATGAAAGCCTTCCGGTGGTCGAGCACGACCTTCGACGGTGCCAAAGAGCAGCGCCGGTTCATGGCCGAAGCGGTCGAGTTCGGGATCCGGTCCGGCCTCACCATCCCGGTGCATACCGGCTATGGCGGTCTTGCATTGTTTACACTGGCCTCGGGCGAAGGCGACGCCGGTCAGCTACCCGGCCTCGATCCCGTTATCGCCGCCGCAACGATCGCGCAGCTCCACGTCCGCCTCAGCATGCTCAAGCTTCACACTACGACCAGGCCCGATATCAGGCTGAAGCTCGAAGAACTTTGCTGTCTGCGCTGGTCGGCGGAGGGCAAGTCGATGGAAGCAATCGCCGTCATCGAGAACATGGCCTACGCCAATGTGGTCTTCCATCTTCGAAACGCCAAGGCAGCACTGGGGGCGACCACGTTGCCGCAGGCAACGGCGCTCGCCAAGGAATTCGGATTGATCTGAGGCACGAGCCCGTGCCCCAAGATAGGCTCTAGCGTCTTTCGTCAAGCCTGGAGAGGTCCACACGCATGACCGCGCCACCGATGTCGCCCTCACGCAGAGGATCATCTGTCGGCGCCAGGGGAGGGGCCGGTTGGCGACTGGCGTCTTCGTCGGGAGCGAGTGCTTTTGCCGGTGTACGCTCGGCTGTTTTGACGCCCTCGAAAACCTTCAAACCCTCGAAATATCCGGATTTCCACGAAAGCACCGCGTCCTCGAAGATCAACCGGGACGCTTCCCTTCCTTGCGGATTTCCATACCAAGCCGCAACGACGCGCATCACATGGCTGAAAAGGCCCGAGCCGCGCTTCAGGTTCTGGCACGGGTCGAAAAGATCCGCATCGATCTCCTCGACCTGCCTCGCGCCAAGTCCGGCCGGCATCTGCGTTACGCCGACCCTGACGACGGCGTGACCGGCATACTGGCGCACCAGGGATATCGCCTGGCCGGTATCGGCCGGCTTTGGCAGGACCAGTAGCCGGTCTCCGGACATGACCGTGACCGCGAGCGGATCCGCAGATCCTGCTGCCGCCAGAAAATGCTCGACGACGGCAGGTGTCAAAGTAGGGTCGGCACATTGCGCAATCAGGCTGGCGTCCATGATGACAGTCCCTGAATCATGTGTTGAAGGAAAAGAGGGCCGGCTTGCCGAAGAGCCTCGCCCAGGCCAGGATGGTGGCGCGCTGGACTGCAACGATCGACGTGCCCGACGTCCACCAGCCGTTGCCGATCGCCACCACCAGATCGGGGTCGGACCACATGGACTGCAGGATCGGCCAGATCAGCAGCTGTTCGTAGCAGATCAGGATGGTCACGCGTTGACCGGCGACCGTCTGCTCGGCCTTCCCAAGCATATGTGCATGGGCGCCGCCGCTTTCTCCCATCCAGCCTCGCCAGGGTGCCCACATGGCAATCGGCACCGGCATGCGCTGGCGGTAGACGACGCGGCTGTCGGCCTTGCCGATGCTGACGACGACATTGTCGTAGCCTGATGCGTCGGCGAGGGAGGCGCCGGCAAGGACGGTGACGTTCCAATCGGCAAGCGCGTTGCGCCACAGGTGATCGACGGCCGGCGTCCAGAAGCCCAGCGCGCCTTCCGGCAGGACGACGACGCTGCTGGCGCCAGCCTGCGCCTTGCCAACCGTCGCGATGAGATGCCGCTGCAACGGCAGAGAGAGGTCGCGGCCGAGGGCCGGTCCCAATTGCAGGTCGACGCCCTGCCAGCCCACCGGTACCGGCCTGTCCTTCCAGGTCGAGGCCGACCAGAGCCAGGCACCGGCAAGCACGATCGCGCCGAGCGGGCGAAAACGCGTGGCAAGAACCGCAAGACCGGCAGCGCCGGCCACCAGCCCCGCAAGGCCCCAGCCTGCAAAGAGAACTCCGGCCGCGGTCAACGGGCTCGCCCAACCGCTGATCCCGAAGGGCGGGACCATCATGAGGGTGGTGGCGAAAAGGTAGCGGCAGGCTCTCCTCCATCCTGACGCCTGCGTCCAGGAGAGCATGTGGATGCCGACGAAGAGGATCGAGGCTGCAAGCCACAGGAAAAGTCCCGGCCAGAGGTCGGTTGCGTAATAGGTTGCCACGCCTTGCGGCAGGGCGCGCGACGCCGACAGGAAATATAAGCAGGATACGGCGCCGGCCTGCCGGCGGTCGCGGCAGAGCGACCAGATCGCCGGAAACGCCATGGCCGCAGGAAGCATGTCGACGGCACCGCACCAGCCGATCCAGCCCGCCGCGATAGAGGTGACGACGAGTAGGGGAAAGCGCAGCGGTTCCATGCGCGGGCGCAAGCGGCGCGTTCCGTCAGGGCGCATAGGTTGCGACCTCTCTTGCCAGCCCCAGAATGCCTGAGGCCGGGACCGGCCCGAAATAGCGCGAATCAAAGGAGGCTTCGAAAGGCGAGTGGAGGAAGACCTGACCAGCCGGCACCGGCCCTCCCGGCCAGGCCGTCAGGGGCCTGCCGCGTCCATCGGCCGCCATCGGCCGGGATTGTTCGAGCAGGGCGCCGTCGATGACGACGCCGCCGCTGAGCTTGATTGTCTGGCCGGCGGTTGCGACGACAGACTTGATGAGCGGCGCGTAGCCTCCAGGGCACGGGCCTGGCCGCAGGTAACCGCGCCTTCTGGACTCGCGCATGTCCGCGCGCTGCGGCGGGCAGATGAAGACGCGCGCGCCGGCGAGCGCCTGCCTGTCGAGCGGTGCGATACGCCAAAGGCCGATCGGCTCGCTCGGGGTCAGATTGAGCCGCAGCCCGAACTGATGGAGAAGGGCGAGACCCGCGGCCAATCCGACGAACACGGAAATTGCGTGGATGCCACGAGCCCATGCGACAGGAAAAATGTGACCGCCAATCGACCTTGCCTCCCGGGTCATCGTGAACCTGCCTCGGCACCTCGCAGGATCTCCTGCCCTGAAACCTTGGGGCGGCGATCGGTGCGCGGACTGTCGTCACCGGACACCGCGTCAGGTCGGGCAGATTTCATCATTTCGGCTACCATCGGTTAAGCCTCCTTCTCTGACATGAGTTCGTTCGGGGTGACGGGCTTTCTCGGCGCGATCCTGACTGCGACAGCCGCAAGGAGACGACATTTTCGGTCAGTCTGGCGCGCCCTTTGATCTGTCCCTTCGCTACGGTCCGGATCATGGCCAAAGCGGTCGACTGGGCCAACTCGCATTTCTGTTAGTAGATGGGCGGGCCGATCTGAAGGATCGTCGCAGGGTCGAAACTGCCCGACAGGAGCATCTCGAATGAGGAGGCCATCCTGCACGATCCGCGCCGCGGTTGCCGGCCTGTGGAACGATGTGAAACAAGCCGCGACCGGTAAAGACGAGGGCATCGGCCGTCTTGCGGCGGTAATCGGCGGCAAGGTCGTCTGCGATGGCACATAGGATCATCCTGCCGGTTCTTGCCCTTGGGCTGATGCTGAGCGCAACGCTCCTGACGATGGGCATGGATGTGACGCTTGCCGATTTGGGCAAGACCGGCGCCAGCCGGCGCGCTCTGGCAGGCATCGGCCTGGCTCTGCCCTTTGTCTCTGCCGCGGCGACAGGTCTTGCCCTGCTCTTTGCCTGTGCCGGGTCGGCGGCAATCCGGCACGCCGGCGCGGGTGTCGTTACAGGCGCCATGTCGAGCCTCGCTATCGCAGCGTTCGAGCAGGCCGCGCGACACGCCACAGTCATGCCATCAGCCCGGTCAGTCCCACCCTATCTCGATCCCGCGACGATGATCGGCGCTTGTGCGCTTCTGCTCTCGGCTGCTTTCGGCTTGCGGGTCGTGGTTTCAGGCAACGCAGCTTTTGTCCGCCCGACCCCGAGGCGGACCCGTGGCAAACGTGCAGTTCACGGCGAGGCCGAATGGATGTCATTGTCCCAAGCGCAAGCGCTCTTTACCCCGACCGGTGGCATTGTCATCGGCGAGTGTTACCGCGTGGATCGGACCGACGTTGCCGGCCGGCCATTTCGGGCAATCGACAAGGAGAGCTGGGGTCCCGGCGGCAGGCAGCCCCTTCTCTGTTTTGATTGCTCGTTCGGTTCGACCCATGGAATCGTCTTTGCCGGATCCGGCGGTTTTAAGACGACGTCGGTGACAATCCCTACCGCCCTCAAATGGGGCGGCACGCTCGTCCTGCTCGATCCTTCCAACGAGGTAGCCCCGATGGTAGCAACGCACCGGCAGGCGGCAGGTCGCCGGATCAAGATCCTCGATCCGCATCAGCCCGCTGTCGGCTTCAACGCGCTCGACTGGATAGGCCGCTTCGGCGCGTCGAAGGAGGAGGATATAGCAGCGATCGCCTCCTGGATCATGAGCGACAGCAGACGGAGCGGCGGCCTTCGCGATGATTTCTTCCGCACATCGGGGCAGCAGCTGCTGACCGCAATGATTGCCGATGTCTGCCTGTCGGGGCAGACCGACGGCGACCGGCAGACGCTGCGGCAGGTGCGCGCCAATCTTGCCGAACCCGAACCGCAACTGCGCCGGCGCCTGGAGGGGATCTACGAGAGGTCGGGTTCCGAATTCGTGCGGAGCAACGTCGCCGTCTTCGTCAACATGACGCCGGAAACCTTTTCCGGCGTCTATGCCAATGCCGTCAAGGAAACGCATTGGCTTTCCTATGAAAATTACGCGGCCCTGGTGTCGGGCTCGAGCTTTTCGACCGATGAGCTCGCCTCCGGGACAACCGACGTCTTCATCAATATCGACCTGAAGACGCTCGAGACGCATGCCGGACTCGCGCGCCTGATCATTGGCTCCTTCCTGAACGCGATCTACAATCGCGACGGCATCGTGAGCGAACCTTCGCTTTTCCTCCTCGATGAGGCGGCCCGTCTCGGTTATATGCGCGTCCTGGAAACGGCAAGGGACGCCGGCCGCAAATATGGCATCACGCTGGCGATGATCTACCAGTCGATCGGCCAGATGCGGGAAACCTATGGCGGTCGGGATGCTGCCAGCAAATGGTTCGAGAGCGCGAGCTGGATTTCGTTTGCGGCGATCAACGATCCGGAGACCGCCGACTATATTTCGCGCCGCTGCGGCATGACGACCGTAGAGGTCGACCAGGAAAGCCGCAGCGTACAGGCGAGGGGATCGTCCCGCACCCGCTCGAAACAGCTGGCGCCACGCCCGCTGATCCTGCCTCACGAAGTGCTGCAGATGCGCGCCGATGAGCAGATCATCTTCACAGCGGGCAACCGGCCGCTCCGCTGCGGGCGAGCGATCTGGTTCCGAAGAGCCGACATGCGCGTCTGCGTGCACGAAAACCGTTTCCACAGAAACACGCCGCGATAGTTCGGGGGCCGTTGGCCGTTACCTCCGAGGAACTGCCGACGCGATCGCCGCTTCGACATCCTGATGGTGCAGGCAAGGCCCCGCCTTTCGGCGGGGCGCTCGGTCTCAGTCCTGGCTGACGCGGCGCGACCAGATCAGCTGGTATCCCTCTTCCCCTTCGATCTCCGAGAGCGTTGCGTAGATCGGAGCTGAGAAGCTCGGATCGTCGAGCTTGACCGAGAGATAGTCGCGGCCCTGTTCGGAGGTTTTCTTCCAGGCGGCGCCGAGTTCGACGGGACCGGCCAAGACGCGGTAGTGCGGGCCCTTGTCTGTGGGATTGTCGATCCGGGCGATGCGGGCCTTGACGTTGAGGGCGAGGGTGCGGATCGAGCCGGAGAAGCCATTTTCGATGCTGGTGAAGGTACCGATGCTTGCCATTTTCCTGTTCCTTTCGCTGTTTCGGGCCGCGCCCATCGCGGCCTCGATGGCTGTCGAAAAGACCGGGAACGAGCGGACCGCACCCATAGGGCCGAAATGCAATGGAGGACGGCAAGTCGCAATTTTGTGAGTGGCGCGGAATGACGGCGATAGCCGGCAGGGGTCAGAAAATTGCGACTGCCGTTGCGGCTGGACGATCGAGGCGTAGCCGCTTTCCGGTCAGACAGGGGCATCGAGCCCGCGCATGGGGCGACAAAAAACAATTCGGGAACGGGCATTGGCAAAGCCTGCGCCTGCGCTTGCGCCGAAGCGGCGCGGCGGCCGCACCAGATACGCTCGACAGCAGAGAGGCTGCCCCGGCGGACCCTTCCCGTAACAAGCCTGCGTTGCCCGCTCCTGGCTGATCGGCGCAGCGGGGCTGCGTCTGACGTTGTAGAGCAAACGACACCCCGGCCAGTTTCGAGGCACTACGGCTACCCTATCGATCTCATGTGGCGGAGACGGGATCAAAAAATGGGAAAGGCAACGGGTGACGCAATCGGCTTCAGATGGCGATTGGCGATCGCAATGCCAGGTCGCAATGCAATAGATGTTTGCAGCAGCGCTGAGCCGCCTCTTGACGCTGCTGTCGTTGGAAGTGTCAGGGGCGGCACTGTGCCTCTGCCCCGGCATTGCCGCGGGCAGAGGTGGGCGTTTGCCCCTCAGGCTCGCATCACTTGTTCATCGCATCCTTGAGGGCCTTGGCCGGCTGGAAGCTCAGCTTCTTTGCGGCCGCAACCTTGATCGTGGCGCCGGTCGAGGGATTGCGCGCCTCGCGTTCAGGCGTCGCCTTCACCTTGAACTTGCCAAAGCCAGGCAGCGATGTCTCGTTTCCGGCAAGGGCCGCCTCGGTGATCGATGCCAGGACGGCTTCGACGATCGCTTTGCCCTGGACCTTTGTCAGGCCGTGCGCGCCGGCGATCTTGTCTGCAATTTCATTCGTCGTTGTCATGTCGGTCTCCGCGTTATCTTTGGGACAAAACCCCTGCCATCGGCAAATCGCTTTGTCATGAGGCCGGGGCTGATCCTTAGGCCGGCGGCAGGATTATCCACAGCTTCCGGCCCATGCGTCGTCGCCAGCTGTTCGTGTCGCATGGCCGGAATATGGGTGATGATGCCTGCGGCCGAAGCCAAGAAGCGAGCCCCCCAAGAGGAGGTTTTTCCCTTGCGAAGGATGCGATCAGGATAATCCCCGTGGTCTCAGTTATGCTCATGCGCCATGGACAGCATGTGGCGCCAGCGTATGACGTATCCGGCCACGATAAGATGGTGGATGCCTGCCAAGATAAGCCGCTGAGACAGGAAATCGGGATCGAAGGTTATGATGGGCGTCTCCCGGGTGTAGTGTCGTAGCGTGAAGGTGAACATTTCCTCCCAGCTGCGGCGGACAGCAGAGGTCTCGCAGGCAAGGCCCGGCCGGTATCGATCCATCAATTCTCCAAGCGTCACTCCGCATCCTCCCGATCCTTGCGGCATCAAAGACACGATACCAATCCAGGTTCGTTGTCCGACGGCGCTCTCTGGCGGGCAACCTTACTCGGTTGGCTTTTCCCAGCCTTGACGATGCGATCGTCATCGCTCCCGCCATGCGTGGCGACCATTGGTCCGTCACGTGACGCCACGGCCTTTCCATCGCTGCCGCCGCCTTCCGTGGCATCTTTGACAAATCCGGGACAGCCAGCGATGCTGGCCTGGCCATATCGGACCGAAGTCCGGGGCGGGGAACGAACCGGCAGCTCTGAAGTTGATCACTTGTCACTCAAGGAAGCAAAATGCCCGCGTCCGACAAAAACGACCTGGATCTAAGGACGACACCGCACCGACTGTATGGCAAGCGCGCGGTCTGGTGGTCGTTGCTTGCAGTCCTGATATCCGTATTGATCGTGGCCTGCGCCTATTATGAGCTGCGGCCGATGATCAATGGACAGCCCGTGACGGAACATGTCGATAATCCGGCGGCAACTCAGTAAGCTGCATGCTCCTGGCCTTATTGGTGCTGCAAGGCTTGCATGCGGCAATTCTGCGTCGCTGGCGACAGAATGCAATTTTGAAACTAAAGCATATCGCCTACCCGCGTCCGAGCCGAGGTCCCCAAATTCTGGTTCATTTGTCCTTTTCGTAATTACGAGATTCCTTATTCAACCGTGTTGAAGGCGGCTCAGCGCAAACTGGCGGTCACGCAATCCGTTTTCGTACGCTGGCGTACCCTGGCTCGACAGTGTCGCAGGCGACGTTAGCTTTAAACTGCTGATACTGCGTTATCAGTCGGAGAAGGGGCTTATTCCATCCTGTTGCGGCCCCTTCTCCATTCGACCTCCGCCTGTTGCCCGCCTGCGGCGGCTCCGTTACTGCAATCCTGGTCTTAAACGGCGCGGCTAGCACTCGCCGATGGTTCCTGTCGGGCGAAATGAGAAATTGACCCCCTAACGAAACGTAGAACTGACCCCTCGTGTCAAACGAGGAGAGATGGATGACGACTGAGATTTCGGCGCATGCTGCATTGTCGCGAACGATGCAGGGCGGGGATATGCTTCAGGCTGATGAG
>NZ_JBFTME010000024.1:0-95372 GCF_056396805.1 Rhizobium sp. 05N49 | reverse complement strand
CTTCAGAGCGCCCGCGGCGCGATCCTTGTCGTTCAATACGGCGTAAGAGCGGACGAGACGCATCCAGCCCTCGAAATTGTTGGGATCAGCTGACAGCTTCGCATCGAGGCTTTCCACCATGCCGCGGATCATCTGCTGACGGTCGCCGCTACTCAGATTCTCAGCCGCAGCCACATCCTCGGAAGTCGGGCCGCCCGGCGCCGCGGGCTGGGCCTCGGGCGCTGCCGCCGGACCGCCATTCTTGGCGATATGCTCGTTGACCAGCGGCAGCCAGGGGGCATCGGCAGGCGATTGCTTCGCCAATGTCTCGAAAGCGCTCCGCGCCTCTTCCGGCTGACCCGCCTGCTCCAGGCTCAAGGCAATGTAGAAACGTGCACGCGRATTGTTCGGCTCGAGGGAGAGCGACTGTTCGAGCAGCTTGCGCGCATCTTCCGTCACCACGCCTTCCGAGACCGCCATCAGCGTTTCGGCAAGACCGTCGAGACGCGCGGGGCTCGGGCCGAGCAGGCGGATAGCGTTGCGATAGGCGGTCTCGGCATCGGAAACGCGCATGGTGCTGAAATAGATCGGCGCCAGCACATCCCAGCCCTTGCCGTCGTCAGGGTTCTGCGCCAAATGCCGCTCCGCCTTGGCGACAAGGACGGCCATATCATTGCCGGGATTGGCAAGCCGTGCCTCCAGCGGCTGCGACGGCAGGTCGGGCCTGCCGGTATTCATGTAAAGACAGAGCCCAATGACGGGCAGGAGCAGCACGATGAAGGCTTCGGTCAAGCGGTGATGCCGCGCCGGCTTGCGCAGTTCGGCTGGAGCAGCACCGGAAACGGCGATCAGCCGCCGGCCAATTTCGGCGCGCGCATATTCGGCCTCATCGGCGCTGATCAGTCCGCCCGAGAGATCCCTGTCGAGTTCGCGAAGCTGATCGCGATAGACAGCCGCTTCACCGGCGTGCGTATCCTCCACCGTCTTTGCTCCACGCAAAAGAGGGTAAAGCAGAATGGCGGCAACGGCCGCCGTCAGGACGGCCACGAGAATCCAGAACAGCATATTGGCCCAAATACTTGAAGCGCGCCCTCATTCCAACTGCCAATGCCGTGTTGACGAAGATTTGAGGCTTTTGGCCGCAAGGATAGCGGGAAAAAGAGATCAACCGAGCGGCGACCAGGTGCCGTTTTCGTTGCGACAGGCGACACCGCGCGCCAGCGTATCCTTGCCGTCGGCAGTGACCGTATGGGTGTACTGGCGGCAGTTCTGCGAACCGACCTGATAGGGCGCTGCGGCCACGACGCTGCCATTGGCGTCTCGGCCGGTCCAGGTGACCGGCTGGCCGACGGCGGCTCCTTCCAGGGCGCGATATTCGGCTTCCAGCGCCCGCTGCTTGTCGCTGTCGCTGAGTTCCACACCGGTGCGGCCGACGATGCCACCCTGCAAAGCCGAAATGAAAGCAGCGGAAGCCGGGGGCTTGCCGCCGAAGAGACCGCGCGTTGTGGCGCCCTTCGTCGTCGTGCAGCCAGAGAGCGCAACGGCGACGAGAAGGGAAGAAACGATCATGCCTTGCGAACGTAGAGTCATTGCAATCGAACCACGATCAGGGGTGAAATAACAGCCGATCGAAGTGCAGAGTCCCCGTGTCAGCATTAAGGCAAAGCATGCTATACATTTGCCACTATCTTTGTGACATCAAGCAGTTGCTCATGCAACATCCTTTGTCACACCCGGCAGGATAAGCTTGGCCTTGAGCCCGCCCCACTCTCCGCGGGAGAGTTCCAGCCGACCCTGGTATTCATTGGAAATTTCCGTGACGATGGAGAGACCAAGGCCTGTTCCGGGCTTGCTTTCATCCAGCCGCCGGCCGCGTTTCAGCGCTTCGCGGATCTGATCGGGCTCCAGCCCCGGGCCGTCATCCTCGACGGCAAGCTCCACCCAATGTTTGCGGGCGCTGGCTTCCGTTCCCTTCACGTCGTCACCGGCTTCGACTGCCGAGAGGCGCACCTTGCTCTTGGCGAAACGGGCGGCGTTTTCGAGGAGGTTGCCAACCGTCTCCTCGAGGTCCTGCTGTTCCATGGCGACGGCGAGATGCGGCGGCTGGACAATCAGCTCGAACTCGGTCTCGACATTCAGGCGACGCATGACACGCACCAGCCGTTCGAGCGCCGGTTCGGCATCGGTGCGCGCAAGTACGGATTCGCGTTGGGCGGCGATGCGCGCGCGGTTGAGATAGGTTTGCACCTGTCCCTGCATGGCCTCGGCCTGATTGCGCACGAGGTCGCCATGCGAGCGCTCCAGCACGCGCGCTTCATTGAGCAGCACGGCAATCGGCGTCTTCAGGGAATGGGCGAGATTGCCGACCTGCATGCGGGCCCGCTCGACAATGCGGCGGTTGCTGTCGATCAGCGCATTGACCTCATTGGCAAGCGGCAGGATTTCGCGCGGGAAATCACCCTTCAACTGCTCGCTTTCGCCGGCGCGGATGCGCTCGAGAGCGGCGCGCGCCTTATCCAGCGGCTTGAGGCCGTAGAGAATGGCGAGAGCGTTGACGATGAGACTGCCGACGCCGAAGCCTGCCAGCGCAAGATAGAGACGGTGGGAGAAATTGCGGACATCGTCTTCCACGACATCGACATTGCCCGTCACGCGGAAGCGTGCGGCGCGGCCATCGGTGTCGAGCACCACTTCGGTTTCGGCCACCTGTACCCTGTTCCCGGAAGCGTCCGTCACCTGGTAGTAGCGTTCATAGTTCTTGTCGAAGGGTGCTTCGACGACAGAGAGTACCGGGATCGTCGCAGACCCCAGCGAGGGCGAGACGAGTGGCGCGGTCGTATAGGTGCCGAGCGGCTCGACCACCCAGTACCAGCCTGTCTTCGGCTGGGCGAAACGCAGGTCGCCGAGCTGCGGACTGCCTGACAGCGCGCCCTGATCGCCGATCGTGACGGAATTGATGACGTTGTAGAGCTGCGCGCGCAGCAGGTCCTGAAAGCCGCGCTCCGCGCTGCGCCTGTAGAGCGTCGAGATCAACAGGCCGATCACCACCAGCGCCACTGTCGACCAGACCGTGGTCAGAAGCAGCACGCGTGCGGTGAGAGACTTAATTCGCATTGGTCGGCGCTTGGATGCGGTAACCGAGACCGCGCACCGTTTCGATCAGATCGACGCCCATCTTCTTGCGCAGGCGGCCGACGAAGACTTCGATCGTGTTGGAATCTCGGTCGAAATCCTGATCGTACATATGTTCGACCAGTTCCGTACGGGAGACCACCTCGCCCATGTGATGCATGAGATAGGCAAGCAGGCGATACTCATGCGAGGTAAGTTTCAGGGTGACGCCGTTGACGATCGCCTTGGAAGTCTTGGTGTCGAGGCGCACCGGGCCGCAGACGATTTCGGAGGAGGCATGGCCGGCCGCCCGGCGGATCAGCGCCCGGATGCGGGCCAGCACTTCCTCGACATGGAAGGGCTTGGTCACATAGTCGTCGGCGCCCGCGTCGATGCCGGCCACCTTGTCGCTCCAGCGGTCGCGGGCGGTCAGGATCAGCACCGGCGTCGTGCGGCCTGCGCCACGCCATTTTTCAAGGACAGTCACGCCATCCATCTCGGGCAAACCGATATCGAGGATGATCGCGTCATAAGGCTCGGTGTCGCCGAGAAAGTGGCCCTCCTCGCCGTCGAACGCCTGATCGACGACATATCCCGCCTCTTTGAGCGTGTCGCTCAGCTGCCGGTTCAGATTGACGTCGTCTTCGACTACCAGAATGCGCATCGCTTCGCCTTCTTCCGCTGCAAATCACTGGAAC
This sequence comes from Rhizobium sp. 05N49, assembly GCF_056396805.1. NCBI lineage: Bacteria > Pseudomonadati > Pseudomonadota > Alphaproteobacteria > Hyphomicrobiales > Rhizobiaceae > Rhizobium > Rhizobium sp. 05N49. The sequence continues at coordinate 91,584 of NZ_JBFTME010000024.1, read as the reverse complement.
CTTGATAAGCCGATTCCGCTTACATCGGAACCTTTACCGTCACCTTGCGCGGACGCTGGCCGTTACCCTGAACGAGAACAGTTATGATGCAGCTATTGCCCACCGGCTGCACGGAGAGAAGCTGGCCGCCCGTCTCGTCCACGACCTGCTGGGCTGCGGCGCTGCAATCGCCCGCCACACGCAGGACAAGCGTGTGCGTATCGTCCGGTGAGGGCGCCGAAACCGCCAGGCCGGCGGCCAATGCTGCGACGCTCAGAGGAGAGGCCATGTGCTGTGCTTTCAATGTAATGCCAACTTGCCCAGACTATGTACTCAAGCGACCTGAATGGCAAATGAATGCACGGCTATGCAGGTTTTTTAGAACAATTCTCGACTATTGCGCGAAATATACCTGATTTCCGAATGATGGACGGAAACTGTCGTAATGTATTCCTCCGCAACGAAAATTCCGGCATCGGTCGGACCGGTGGTGGATCTGTTCGATCGAGCCTTTCACCAGCAGGTTGAAGCTGCTATCGCTTGACGCGTCTTCATTCATTTCATTTCAAAATCCATGCAAAAATCATTTTCGCTCCGTACGGCGCAGACGGTTGGCGTGCTCGCCGTCACCCAGCTTATCGGCTGGGGAACCACCTTCGACATGCTCGGCGTCATGGGACGCGTCATCGCGCCATCGCTGGGCCTTCCGAATGAGGCAATCTTCGCCGGCCTGACGATCATGATGATCATCAGCGCCTTCGCCGGCCCTGCGACCGGGTGCTGGCTCGGCCGCTATGGCGCGGCAAAAGTCCTGGCCGGCTCGTCGATCACCTTTGCGATCGGGTTGCTGCTGCTGGCCGCCACCACGAATGTCATCCTTTATGCCATTGCCTGGGTGGTGATCGGCTTCGGCGGCGCGCTCGGTCTCTCGGCGCCCTGCTACACCGCCGTCGTGGAGCGCGAGGGCGTGAACGGCAAGCGCGTCATCGCCATCCTCATGCTGTTTACCGGTCTTTCGGCCACCATTTTCTGGCCGATCCTGACATTGCTCAACGAAAACTTCGGCTGGCGCATCACGTTCGTCATCAGCGCCGGCCTGCAATTCTTCATCTGCCTGCCGCTGCACCTCTTCGCCCTGCCGAAACCGGTCGCAAGCCATACACAGGGAGCCGCCGCCGAAATGCCACCGGTAGCGCTTTCGCCGGCCGACCGGCGCAAAGCCTTCCTGCTGATTGCCATCTCCACCACGCTCTGCACCTTCATCACCTTCGGCGTCTCGCCGTCGCTGCTCGAAATCTTCCGCCAGTCCGGCGCATCGCCGGCCCTTGCCCTGCAGCTTGGCTCGGCCCGCGGCGTGATCGGTATCTCGGCGCGTGCGCTCGACATGCTGCTCGGCAAGCGCGGCAATCCGATCCTGACATCGGTCATGGGCGTCAGCCTGATGCTGTTCAGCTTCCTGATGCTCTTCGTCGTGCCGCCGTCGGCGCCTCTGCTCATCACCTTCGTGCTGCTCTACGGTTTCGGCTCCGGCGTGCTGGCGGTTGCGCGCGCGCTGCTTCCGCTCGCCCTTTTTTCGGCCAGGGAATACGGGCTGCAGGCAGCCCGCCTGTCGATGCCGCAGAACCTCGCCAATGCGATCGCCCCCGTCATCTTCACCGCGGTTCTCGACCGCGCCGGCGCCGGTCCGACGGTGATCATATGCGCAGCGCTTGCGGCCATCGCCCTGGTTTTCGTTTTGATGCTGATGGCACTGGTGCGTGGCGCAAGACCGAGCGTCCAGCCAGCCTGACCGACAGGAGAAGCCCATCCCATTTGCCGGCGGCCGGCTCGTCTTCCAAGGCCGGCCGTTTAAATCTGTTGATTATGATGTCCCCACAACCAGCGGAGAACCGGCGCCCTGCCCTCGGCGCAGGAAGCCCGGTCAGTCGGCACCAAAGACTGCAAATCCGTTAAGCTTCTGAATCATTTGCAGCTTTTTCCTCAATGGTTGATTCCGGCTCTTGACAGATTGATTCATCGGCAACCGGCGCAGCATCCAATTTCTCCCTATCCATTTGAATATGAATAAGAATTTTCAAAATGAGCCTTAAATGCGGTGTTTTGGGCGCTAAGTCATTGATCCTGAATAAGTGATCCACTTTGCCTCAAAACTTCGCGTAAAGAATTTCAAAATCAGAGGCAGCCTTTGCTGAAATCGAATTTAAAAAGAGGTTTTGGCCTTGGATGCATCACTTAAACAGAATCAATGACTTAGCCGATAAATCACGGCAAATATGCCGGAATTTGAAAAATACTTATTCATTTTCAACGGGATAGGCCTTTCGCCGAAGCGGCGCGGTCGCGATCGTCAATGCTGCAGGGGCGTAGTGACTGCCTTGCCACTATCGAAATCGGCCGCAGTCCTGGTATCGCGGAGCGGCTTTACCGTGCGTGTCGAGAGATCATAATCGGGATGCGACTTGTAGGCGGCGAGCGCTTCCTCACTCTCGAATTCGCCGTAGACGACAAAATCGACAGCATTGCCCCACTGGTCGGTCTTGACGTTTTCGCCGATCTCCAGCTTCAGCGCATGCGGGATACCCGTCAGTATCGAGAGCCCCCTGCGCACTGCCTCGCGGTTTTCCTCCGGCACGGTGAAGAAGACGATATGGCGGATCACGCGGAACACTCCTGGGGCAATTCTCTGAGCCTAGGCTCTCAAGGCCGGCAACCGGGCGATAACACGCGCCGCCCGGGCCTTCAACCGGGCTACAATGTCGCGTCACTGACCAACAAAGCTTGAGCCGCACGGGCGAGCCTGATGTTACGACCAAGATCGCGCTGCTGAACCAAACCCAACGATCAGCGCGGCAAGCGCCGCAACCATAAGAAGGTAGGCGATTAGGGCCTGCCACGCTCCCATCGGGAGCCCGACGAGCAGCAGGGTGTCGTTTCCGCCAGGGATAAGGAGCGCGCCAAAGCCCATCAGCATCCCGCCCGTTATCCTTCGCGACACACTTCCCCATGTCGGCCAGGTTAGCGAAAAACGATGGCCGCGAATTCTCGCCGAAACGAGACTGCCTCCGAACATGCAGGCAAAAATGAGCGAACTCGTCACTGGGATCGAAAGCATCGATCCAACCGAGGTGGTGATCGAGAAGCGGGGGGCAAACTCTGACAAGGTGGCCGAAGTTATGCCGATCGTACCCATTGCTAGCGTCAGCCGCCGAAAGTTCGTCTCGGATTTGAAAGAGACGCCCAGTCTTAGAAAGAGAAATGCGGACAGAACCACGAGCAACGCTCCCAGCGCAAGCGGCGGTGCGGCGCTGATCGGCATCGGTGCCGGGCGGAATTCGAGCGCAAAGTCGAGGGAGAGGATGACCAGAATACCGAGGAACGTGAAGCCGAACTCCAAGTCCCCGTTGCCAAAGTGCCCGACCGATCCAAAGACGCAGGCACCGTTCACGTATACGCCGACGCCAAAGAGGATGGCTGCGCTGACCATATGAAGCAAAGGAGACCATTCAGCATGCATGGTCGGCAACGTATCGAGGACAATATATCCGACGCCAGCCCATACCGCGCATTCGGCCAAAGCAAGAAATCGTGCAGGTCGGCGCTCGGAAACCAGCTCGGTCGTAGCGATGAAGGTGCAGATAGAACCGTAGTTCATCGCGAAGCCGAGTACGAAGCTCAGCGTACCGATAACGCTGAAACCCGCCCATGTCTCGAAACCTGCTGGCTCCGCACCGCCGGGCAATCCGTCCACAGCACCAATCCTCCGTTCAGAAAAGAAGATCGCGCTTCGCAGAATGGCACGAGTTTCGCCTTCAGTGAATGGCGAACGCCCCGATCCGAGCTGGATCGGGGCGTTCGCACCAAAGGCTAACTGGCGAGCTTTCGGATCTAGGCTCTGGCGGACCGGATCGCGAGAAGGGAATCCATTGCAATCCAAAGGGATAGCGCTAGTAGCCCGACGTCCTTGAGCAGGAATTGTCCAGGAGCGACGGAAATGGCCGGGAACCCGAGCTCGGGAACAATCACGCCAGGGGTCGTCACCATGAAGCTGATGGTGGTGACGAACAGTCCCGAAGACAGGACGCCTCCCAGCAACGAGTAGACCGGGCTAATGAACCTTGCTGCGATCAGTGCGCCGATACTCAGTTCCAGGACGCCAAGAAAGCTCGAAAAACCTTGAACACTGAAGATCGCATACATCCAGCTTACAAGGGCGCTGTTACTGACCAGATCGACCAGTCCCTGCGCTTCGTAGGCAGTAAATTTCATGCCGCCGAACCAGGCATAAATCACGGTGATCGAGACATAGAGGCCGGCGGTTGTCGCCGAACGGCCATAGGTATCCGCCAGATGCAAGATGCCGAAGGTGCTCCTGGACGCCGGCTGCTTGCCGAGACGATTGATAGCTTGGGTCATTTCCTTCTCCCATTGAATTGATCTCCAGAGGTTCCTCGCCTCCATAGAAAACGATACAAATCTGTATCGTTATAAACGAAATACTACAGAACTGTATCGTTTCCAAATCACGAAAGCGCGATCGTCAACGCCCTTCGATAGTGAAGACATGCGGGCTGGCTTGGCAGAAGTGGCGTCTAAAGGAATCTTCCTGCGCTTGCGCGTTGCCTTTGGTTGCTGGAATACCTAATTGTCGCTACAGATCAGTTCTGTTTGAGGGGTGACAATGCGGCGATCAGAGATCAGGGACCATCTTCTTGAAACGGCCCTCCGCCTGTTCAACCAGAAGGGCTATCAGGCAACGGGGGTCGATTTGATTATCGCGGAAAGCGGCGTCGCGAAAACGACGTTGTATCGGCACTTCGAGACGAAGGAGGATCTGATCGTTGCCGCGCTCGAGCGGCGCGACGAGGAGGATCGCCGTGAGATGCGGGAGTTTGTGGAAAAGCGTGCCAGTGATCCGGCAGAGCGGATTTTATTGACGTTCGACTTTCTGCAGCTCTGGTTCAAGGACAAAGACTTCAGGGGCTGCAGCTTTATGGCCGCTACCGGAGAACACAAGGACATCGTCGATCCTGTGTTTCGTGCCGCCAGCATGCACAAGCGCCTGACGCTCGCTTATTTCGAAGAACTTGCTCATGCTGCACGGTTCCGTGATCCGAGACGTGTGGCGGACGAAATCAATATTCTTCATGAGGGAGCAACGGCCGTAGCCCAAGTGGTTCGCACAGCGGAGCCCGGCCGCCAGGCGAAACGGATGGCCGCGGCTATCCTCGCGACGATGGAACGCGATTAGTCGGAAACCGATAATCGCTCCTTCCGCCATAATGGCAGCGTCGTCGGCTTCAGCTGCTTCCGGCTGCCTCGTTGGCAAAGTGAGCCAACCAGACTTTTGTTCGATGCTTGTCCCGTTCCGCATAGTCGCGGACGGCCTGTTCGAGTCCGCTAGAATCGGGTGGATCGTAGTCAACACCGATCGCGGCGAGCCGCATCGTGTACCATGCTGTGATCCCACCCTCCGGAGCGTCCGGGAACCTGGGAAAGGACGGCTCCGATTTCTGGTCTTCTTTCCAAAGATTGGGAAGAGAAGGCTCAAGGACGAGCGCGCGCGCAAGACCGACAATGTCAATGGCACCGCATGTCACGGCGTCTTCAGCCTGCCCGCGAGTCTTGAAACCGCCTGTCAGCATAAGAGGCTTGGTTGTGACAGCGCGTGCGCGTTTCGCGAAATCGAGGAAGTAGGGCCCCCGGCCCGCCCTGTCGGAGGCTGATTTTGCGCCAGGAAAGTAAGTCCCGCCGCTGATATCGATCAGGTCGATCGAAGATCGGTCCAGCGCCGCCACCACTTCGAGCGCGTCATCTTCGTCGAACCCTCCTTCTAGCTCGTCCGAAGAATTCAGTTTCACGGCGATCGGGAAAGCCGGCCCGACAGCGACCCGGGTGGCTTCGATAACTTCCAGCAGAATCCGCATACGATGGGCGATCTCCCCTCCGTATGCATCGCGCCGCCTGTTGAACAGCGGTGAAAGAAACTGGCTCAGCAGAAATCCATGTGCCGCGTGAATCTGCACACCGCCAAACCCGACCTGCTGCGCTAGCCGGGCTGTCGTTGCATATTGCGAGGGCAATCGGCCTAGTTCCGTCAATGTGATTTCCGCGCAACGCAGGCCCTGGAGGTCGAAAGCACTCGGACCCCTCGGGTTGCTTGTCGGTGCATAGGCAAGGGCTCCAGCGTGACCGAGCTGCAGCCAAAGCCCAGTGCCGTTTTCGCTGCCGTGCAGAGCAAGTTTCCGGAACGGTTCGAGGTCCGATGCTTCGTTGAGCACCAGGTTGCCGGGGTTTTCGGCATACCCGGAGGTAAGCTGGACCTCTCCGATTATGGATAGGGCCAATCCACCTTCGGCCCAGCGTTGATAAAGCCTCATCTGCGAAGCGGTCGGATGCCCAGTTCCGTCGCCCAGTGAATCCGACATCGCTGATTTTGCAATTCGATTACCAAGGGTCAAACCGCAAGGCAGCTGAAGCGGTTCAAACAGTGGCCCACGACTTCGCTTTAGATCTCTCACGACCATTACCCTCGACATTCAATTTATCGCTGAAAACGGGTGGCAGGACAATGTCAGTTGCATCGTCGCGATAGTGTGTCGGCTAGCAGTTGGAAGTCGTCAGCCTCCCAGCAGTTTCGACATCGTTGAGGCTCGCCGACCTGAGGCGTGGAGATCAAGTCGATGAACCGCATTGCTCCATGCTGATCGCCGCGAGGAAGGTTTGCGCATAGTCGGCGAGCTTCTCGGCCCTGTCGGTGCCGTTGACGATGCGGCGCGCGTTGACCCAGTCTTCCCTTTCCTCATTGAGGTGATCGCAAAGCCGGTGGCTGGTGAAGCTGCCGCGCAGCATGCCCTCGATCAGGATCGTCACAGCCGGCGCCATTTCCATGGCGCGATCGGGATGAGCGACGAGATCGATGCCGGTTACCTCGCTCATCGCCTCATAGTTTCTCTTGTGGGTGAGCTGCACCAGCCCGCGGCCGAGCCAGCACTTGCCGTCCTCATCCGCCCGCCAATAGGGCGACTTCACCCAGGAGAGCCGACCCGAAGCGAAGGCGGTCTCGAGAATTTCCACGGCGCGCGAATCGCTCGTCGCCAGCGTCTCGCGTACAGGCTGCATGGTGTAAGCAGTCTCATGAAACGCGGTCGCTAATATATAGGCCAACCAGCGCCGATCAGCGGTAGCCAAATTCGCGTTCCAGTAGTCGAGCATCGCGTTCATGCCTTCGATCTGGGCCGGCGTGAGGCTGCCCTTGAACAGGCTGTGCTGCACAGTGTCGAAGAAGAATTGCCGGTCGAGTGGGACGGTCATGATGCTTTTCTCCGAGGCCTGCTGTGGTTAATGTCCGCTTAATCGATTGAAATTTTTTTAATCGTTTCAAGTGTGACCGGGGTAGATTTACACGCTGTTTTTCTTGTGCGATGCCTCCATCCGCAAGCACACTCTTGCTGAGGAAGAGAGGGACACGATGCCGACCACCGCAGAAACTCCGACCAAGATCCCCCAGCACGTCGTCGACCAGATGGAAAACGAATGGCGCCAGGTACGCACGCAACGCGAGAATCCGCGCCCGGTCCGTCTGCCCTCCCAGAACGACTCTTAAACACAATCCTGACGAGTGAGGATGTCCTGAACCCCTCACTCGCAGCCTTCTGCATTGGCGTCATCTGCGCTCCAGCCGCGGCGGCCACGGACTATTCCCCAAGTCTCGTCGCAGCCAGCCTGACGGCCAATCGACCAAGGGTCCTGCGGAACATATCCTTGTCATCCAGCGCCCGCGAGAGCACCAGTGCGCCCTGGATGCCCGAAACGGCTTCTTCGGACGCGGCAAGCGCGATATCCTCGGCGTAGCCGGCGCGGATCAGTGCCTGGCGCAGCGCCTCGATCCAACGGACGAAATAATCCCTGATGACGGGCGAGAAGCGCTGCCGCGTTTCGTCCAGCGCAAAGGCACCGACGAGGCAAATGCGGCTGCCGGAACGGAAATAGTCCATTACATTGGCCCACATCGCATCGATCGCCGCCCCGGCATCGTCGCGGCGCAACGGCTCGTAGATGGCGCGTTCGAACCAGCCGTCGACATCGGCAAGGACGGCCGCCGCCATCTCTTCTTTCCCGCCAGGAAAGAAGTGATAGAGGCTGCCCTTGCCGATGCCGGTGCGCTCGGTAATGCGGCTCAACGTCGTGCCCTCGTAGCCGAGCTCGCGGAAGATCTCTGCGAGCAGCGGCACGACATCAGCACGTTCATAAACGGTCTTCACAGTTCACCTTGAGGCCTCAAAGGCCGAGGTCGGAAAGGCCCGGATGGTCGTCGGGCCGCCGGCCGAGCGGCCAGTGGAACTTGCGATCCGATTCCTTGATCGGCAGATCGTTGATGCAGGCGAAACGGCGCTGCATCAAGCCCTCCGCATCGAATTCCCAATTCTCATTGCCATAGGAGCGGAACCAGTTGCCGCTGTCATCATGCCATTCATAGGCAAAACGCACGGCAATGCGATTGTCGGTGAAAGCCCAGAGTTCCTTGATCAGCCGGTAATCCAGCTCCTTTGCCCACTTGCGTGTCAAGAAAGCGACGATCTCGGCACGGCCCGTCACGAATTCGGCGCGGTTCCGCCACTGGCTGTCTGGCGTGTAGACGAGCGAGACGCGCTGCGGATCGCGGCTGTTCCAGCCATCTTCGGCAAGGCGAACCTTCTGGATTGCAGTTTCACGGGTGAAGGGAGGAAGCGGTGCAGGCATATCTGGTCTCCTTGATGAATCTGTACCTATTGTTACTCATTGTACTGATCGGTACAGAAAATGCAATGGACTTGAATACCGGGCTCCTGCGGCATTTTGGCTTCGGAGAAATCCGGTGACGGCCCGGGCAGCAAAAAAGGCCGCTCGCTTTCCGAACGGCCTTTCATTGTGAAGGGTCAGCATGCCTGACAGTAGCAGACCTTGGCAGCCTGAGATCAGGCGAGCTTGCCCTCTTCGGCCTTATAGAAATACTGGCTTGCGACCAGCCATCCCTTCAGCGGTCTCAGCGGCGGAATACAGGTGGCGAACATGAAGGGGCCGGTGACCACCAACTGCACCCAGAGCGGTGCGGAGAAGGCGACTTCCAGCCACACGCCAAGCAGCACGCTTGGGACGCAAGCAAAGCAGATGACGAAGAAGGCAGGCCCGTCAGCCGGATCGGCGAAGGAATAATCCAACCCGCAGACTTCGCATTCCTTCTGCAGCGTGAGGAAACCCTTGAACATATGCCCCTGTCCGCAGCGCGGGCAGCGGCCCCGGATGCCAGTCTGCATCGGAGGGAGAGGAGGATATTCGGTGTCCATCGCGATCTCGCTTTTCGACTTTGCGAGGCATCAGGAAATCCATTCAATGCCCCATAATGAATGCATACAATATAGTTACATTGAAAGGGAATTGCCAGTCCATTAGTCAGAATGACGCAGAGATCTTTTGGGTTAGGCTCATGAGGCGCGAGGGAGGGAAGATCCAATCTTAACCGGACGAGATTGCGCGCTTGCCAAAAGCCCCTCCCCAACCCTCCCCACAAGGGGGAGGGCTAACTTGTGGCGCCCCTTCACTCCTTCCGAAACACCGAATAAGTGGCMGCCGAGCGCGGCAGATTGAGTCCCTCCCCTTGCGGGGAGGTTTGGGGCAGGGTCTTTATTGATTGAATTGAAGGCGTTAGGCGGAGCAACGGCTCAGAAGAAAGACGCCGACATTTCCGGCGGGCCTTCCAGCGCATGGGCCATGAAGTCCAGCGCGCCCTTAAGCCTCTCGCGGCCGATCGGACCACCCAGGCAAACACGGACGGCTTCGGGTGCTGCACCTTCCGCCGTGAAGGCGTCGCTCGCGACTACCCCGATACCTGAAGAGCGCATGTGGCTGCCGAAAGTGGAGCGGGTCCAGCCATTGGTGAGCGGCAGCCAGATGTTGAAGCTGATCGGATCGGCCTTGTAGCTGCCCTCGGGGAGGATATTCGCCACCATCTGCTGGCGAGCACCTGCCTCGGCGCGAATGAAGCGCAGGATCGTGTCTGCCGTACCATCCTCGATCCAGCGCGTCGCGAGCGCCACCGATATCGGCGAGGCCATGACATTGTTGGCGCGCATGGCGCTGACGAAGGGCCAGATCGCCTTGGTGTCCGGCGCCACCACATAGGCCAGCCGCAGGCCGGCGCCGATGCATTTGGCGAGGCCGCCGATATGCCAGGTGAGATCGGGCGCGATTGCGGCCAGTGGCGGCGGGCCGTGCAGCGGGATGAAGCCATAGGCATCGTCCTCGACAACGGGCACGTGATATTTGCGGGCGACGGCAGCGATTTCCTCGCGGCGCGTTTCCGGAATGGTCAGCGTCAGGGGGTTCTGCAAGGTTGGATTGAGATAAAGCGCCTTCGGCTTCAAGCGCTCGCAGGCTTCTGCAAAGGCATCGGGCAGGATGCCCTCTTCATCCATCGGCAGACCCGAGAGATTGAGGCGCAGCTGGGCGGCGATCGAGCGCATGCCGGGATAGGTGATGTTTTCCGACAGCACGGTTTCGCCAGGCTTTGCCAGAAGACCGAAGATCGCCAGCAGCGCCGGGTGGGCGCCAGGCGTGACGAAGATGCGCTCCTGCGACGGCACCAGCCCGCGGCGGGCAAGCCAAATGGCAGCCGCCTCCTTGTCCATGCTGGAACCGCCAAATCCCTGATAGCGCAGCAGCGAAATGAGATTGGCAGCCACCGTCGACATGCCTTCGCGCATATGGGTCAGCAGTTCCGGATCGTCGGGCTCCGGCGGCAAGTTCATCGAAAAATCGACCACCGATGTCCGGCGCGGATCCGGCGCAGCATCGGCAAAAGGGTCGCGCCGTTCCCTGCCCGGTCCGCCGGTCACGAAGGTGCCGCGGCCGACATGCGAGTCCACCAGCCCGCGCTTCTGCGCTTCCACATAACCGCGCGCCACCGTCGTGAAATCGATGTTGAGGCGCTTTGCGAGTTCGCGCTGCGGAGGGAGCCTGTCGCCCGCTGCCAGTGCGCCGCTTCGCAAATCCATCTCGATCAGATCGGCGATTGCCATGTAACGTGGGCTCGAAGAGAGGCTGAGGTCTGGATGCCAGTCTTTCATGTCGTAATCCACAATGCGCATCCGGACTGATACGGCCGGCCGAAATTGACTGTATATTGTTGGGCAGCGATCCTGTCATCCTAAAACATCGGCATGCGACAGCGTATCACTCAGCGGACCGTTCCGCCTGCCTAAGCGCATCCCTAAGCACATCAAACACCCTGCTTTCCAGCGTCTGCGAGACATTGAACCGCATGAAGCCGGTGGCGGATTGCGACAGGCTGAAGGCGTTGCCCGGCGCGAGCACGACATTCCGGGCAAGTGCTGCGCGCGCGACTGCCGCAGCATCCAGACCATCCGGCAGATGGCACCAGAGGAACATGCCGGCCTGCGGCTCCAGCCAGGGGCGAATGCCCAGTGATTTCAGCCGGGTTGTCACCTCGAACATCGCCTTCGAGAGGCGGCTGCGCAGGCCCTCGGCATGTTTGCGATAGCTGCCGTCGCTGAGCACACCAAGCACCAGTTCGGCATTCAGCCGGGCGCCGCCGAAGGAGGTGGCGATCTTGAGGTCGATCAGGCCTTCGATCCATTCCGGCCGTGCGGCGATGAAGCCGCAACGAGCGGCAGCCGAGAGCGTCTTGGAGAAGCTGCCGATATGGATGACACGATCGAGGCCGTCGAAGGCAGCAAGGCGCGGTGCCGGCATCAGTTCGAAATCGGCGAAGATATCGTCCTCGATGATGGTGAGGCCGTGTTGTTCGGAAAGCTTCAGGAGCCGATGCGCTGTAACCGGCGAGAGCGTGGCCCCGGTCGGATTGTGGATTGCGGAATTGGTGATGTAGAGGCGCGGCCGATGCTCGGTAAGCGCTGCGGCGAAGAGCTCGATATCGGGGCCGGAGGGCGTATAGGGAACGCTGACGACCTTGGCGCGGTGGGCTCTGAGCAGGGCATGGAAATTGAAATAACAGGGGTCGTCCACCAGCACGGTATCGCCGGGCTCGATCAGGAAACGGCAGAGGAAATCGATCGCCTGCGTGCCGGATTCGGTGAGCATGACCTGGTCCGGCGATGCCTCGATGCCGCGCTCGGCCGCGCGGCGTGCGATCAGCTGCCGCAGCGGCTTGAGGCCAAGGGGCGCGCCGTAATCGGAGAGGCTTGCGGCATCGGCGCGCGACAGGGATCGAAGGGTTCGGCGGATCGCTTCTTCGGGAAGCCATGCGGGCGGCAGCCAGCCGCAGCCGGGTTTGAGGTCGCTTTCCTGTGCCTCCAGCGATTGCCGCGATACCCAGAAGGGATCGACGGCGCGGTCGAGCTTCGGGCCGATATCGGCGAGCGAGAGCGGGGCCGTCTGGCTCGCGACATAGAAGCCGGAGCCGGGGCGCGAGAGGATCGCGCCTTCGGCGACCAGCCGCTCATAGGCATCGACAACGGTCGAGGCCGAGACTTTCAAAGACCCCGAGAGGCTGCGGATCGAGGGCAGCTTGGCGCCGGGTGTGAGGCTGCGGCCGGCGATGCGCTGGCGGATGGTCGCCATGACCATGCCGACCCGGCTGCCTGCCTGTATCTGCTCGTCCATCCGTACTGCTTCCTTCACCATAACAGTTTCAGAAAACTGTATCGAACTGTGGCTGGCAGCGCCAGTGCGGAAAGCGGATAAGCATGGGGCAAACAAAGGAGTGCCTACATGGATCGCACAGCGACCGGATGGATCAATGGTTTTATCGGCGTGCTCATTTTCAGCGGATCGTTGCCTGCCACACGCGTGGCCGTCATGCAGCTCGATCCGGTTTTTCTGACGGTGGCGCGAGCGGCGATTGCCGGCATCCTGGCGCTCTGCCTGCTGATCGTCTTTAGGGAAAAGCGTCCTTCGCGGCAGGATCTCATCTCGCTCGTCGTCATAGCGCTCGGCGTCGTCGTCGGCTTCCCGCTGCTGACGGCGCTGGCGCTGCAGCATGTGACCTCGGCGCATTCCATCGTCTTCATCGGCCTATTGCCGCTCGCAACCGCGATCTTCGGCGTCATCAGGGGCGGCGAGCGGCCGAAGCCGGCTTTCTGGCTCTTCTCGCTGCTCGGCAGCGGGCTTGTGGCCGGTTTTGCGCTGATGCAGGGACTGACCGCCTCGCCTGTTGGCGATGCGCTGATGCTCGGCGCGATCATCGTTTGCGGGCTCGGTTATGCCGAGGGTGCGCGGCTGTCGCGCCGGCTTGGCGGCTGGCAGGTGATTTCCTGGGCTCTGGTGGTTTCGTTGCCTGTCATGATCATCGCGGCCATCGCCTACCGGCCGCCGAGCTTTGCCGAGATCCAGACGCCGGCCATGCTGGGCCTCGCCTATGTCTCGCTCTTCAGCATGCTGATCGGCTTCATCTTCTGGTACCGCGGCCTTGCGCAGGGTGGAATAGCCGCCGTTGGCCAGTTGCAGCTGCTGCAGCCCTTCTTCGGCCTGGCGCTTGCCGCAACATTGCTGCGGGAAACGGTGAGCTGGTCCATGCTTGCGGTAACGGTCGCCGTCATTCTTTGCGTCGCCGGGGCGCGCAAGTTTGCGAAATAGGCCCACGAATTGACAGGCCAGAAATCATGTAATAATAAAAGTTACATGAAGAACGGCGATCATCCTGGCCACTCCACGTCTCACACGGCGGCATCTGCCTTCAGCGGCGATGCCGTCAAATCCTATCTCGAAGGCCCACCGCGGCAGGTTCCGGGCTTTTCAAGCCTGCACCGGATGGCGACGTTGCTGATGGCAGAGCGCATGCCTGACAACGGTCGCGTTCTTGTCCTCGGCGCCGGTGGCGGGCTGGAGCTTAAAGCCCTTGCCGAGGCACAGGCGGGCTGGACTTTCGATGGCGTCGACCCCTCCGCCGACATGCTGCAACTGGCGCATCAGGTCGCCGGAGAGCACGGCAACCGCATCGGTTTTCATCAGGGCAACATTGATGTCGCGCCCGAGGGACCGTTCGATGCCGCCGTCTGCCTTCTGACGTTTCACCACATCCCGATCGAGCAGCGGCTTGAAACCCTTTTGCAAATTCGCCGTCGCCTGAAGTCCGGCGCGCCCTTTGTGATTGCGCATATGAGCTTTCTGCAGAGCGAGCCGGAGCGATCGATATGGATCGATCGGCATCTCGCCTTTGGYGCCATCGATGGAACAGACCCCGCCCGCGTCGAGAATGCGCGCAAGGCGATGCGTGAAAGGCTGCATATCCTCGCACCCGAGGAAGAGGAGACCATGTTGCGCGAGGCGGGCTTTTCGGGTGTCACCCTTTTCTACACCGCCTTCAGCTTCAGGGGATGGGTGGCTTACGCATAAAAACTTTCCGCTATTGGAAAGTATCTTGCCGTACCATCACGGCGACGCTATAGTTTCCTCAGTTGGAAACTATAGGTGGATTAATGACACTGACGCTTTATCTTCATCCCCTCGCCTCCTTCTGCCATAAGGTGCTGATTGCCCTTTATGAAAATGGGACTGCGTTTGACGCGGAGATCGTCGACTTCGGCAATCCGGAGTCGGCCGCAGCGTTGCTCGACAAGTGGCCGGTCGGCAAGATTCCGATTCTGCATGATCGGGCGGCGGGGCGCACGATACCGGAAACGAGCATCATCATAGAGTATCTACAGGCCCATTGTCCGGGACCGGTGCGGCTTCTGCCCGATGATCCGGGGGCGCAGATGCAGGTGCGGCTCTGGGACCGGTTCTACGATCTCTATGTCAGTGTGCCGATGCAGAAGGTCGTCACCGACAGGATCCGGCCGGCAGATGCTCATGATCCGCATGGCGTGGTGGAAGCGAGGGCTATGCTTGATCAGGCCTACAAGATGATTGATGCCCACATGCAGGAAAAGCGCTGGGCAACGGGAGATGATTTCACCATGGCCGATTGCGCGGCCTTGCCCGGATTGTTCTTCGCCTCCATCGTGCATCCGTTCACCAGGGAGCAGCGGGCGCTTTCCTCCTATCTGGAGCGTCTGTTACAACGTCCTTCCGTCAAACGCGTGCTGTCGGAAGCGCAACCCTATTTTTCGATGTTTCCCTATCGGGAGGCGATGCCCGCGCGGTATCTTGAGGCAATGTAATGGCAGAGCCGGCGCCAGCCGAATTCGACCGGATGTTTCAGGCGCTCGCCGATCCCTATCGGCGCAGCTTCATCGAGCAGCTTGCCAGGGGACCGGCCTCCGTCACGGAACTGGCAGAGCCAGCCGATGTCGGTCTGCCGGCCGTGCTGAAACACCTGCGCATTCTCGAGGAAAGCGGCATCGTCATTTCGGAAAAGATCGGCCGCGTGCGCACCTATCGCATGCAGCAACAGGCCTTCGGCGCCATCAACCGGTGGCTCGAGCAGCGACAGGCCGAAATGCATGCCGCCTTCGACCGCCTTGCCCTGCTGATGGCGGAAACCCCTGAGGAAAAGGATCACTGATGGGTGTCACCGTCAATCATCGGACTTTCGTCATCGAGCGCGACCTGCCTGGTAGTGTCGGGCATGCCTTCCGCTTCTGGTCAGACCACCAGCTGAAGCGGCGCTGGACAGCGTGTCATCCCGACTGGCAGGTGATGGAGGATCATTTCGACTTCGAGATCGGCGGAGCCGAGCGCATGACATGGCGCATGCCTGATGGGACCGAGCAGGCGATGCGCGCCCACTATCTCGAAATTCACCCGCGCGAACGCATCGTCTATGCCTATACGATGCTGACGGCAGGCAAGAGCATCTCCTCGTCACTGGTAACGGTGGAACTTACCGGACGGGGCGCCACGACGCTGATGACCTTTACCGAGCAGGCCGTCTTCGGAGACTCCCAAGACGGCGATATCAGAGAGAGCGGCACGGGTATCGGCTTCGACCGGCTTATCGAAGAAATGAAGGTTACGCCTGCCTGATCCGGTCGCGGTGTGCGGCCTGCTTGGCGCGGTTGCCGCACATTGCCATGCTGCACCAGCGCCTGCGGTGACCGCGTGTATGGTCGGCAAACAAGAGAGTGCAGACCGGCCCCTCGCAGGCTTTCACATTGGAAAAATCCTCGGAGCAGACAAAGCGCCCGAGCGCCTCGCCGACCGGTAACAGCAATGCTTCCGGCGAACGCCATTTGCGCATCGGCCGGAACTCGAAAACCTCGCCTTCTTCCGTCTGGCGCGCCACGATACGGCTGAAACCCTCGTCACGTTCAAGCAGGCGGTTCAGCGGTTCCAGCTCGGCCAAAGCCTGAGGCTTCAACGGCTTTCCCTTGTGATCGCGGACAAAAGTCCGGAACCATTCGCGCAGATTGCGCGCCTGATCGGCGACCTTGTCGAGTTCCCCCGGCAATGCTTGGGCACGCAGGCTTTCGAGCGTTTCGCGCGGGACGAGCTTTGCCTGCTCCAGCCAGCGCAACAGGCCCTCGCCGTCTTCCATCCAATCAACAGGCGTGTCGACAGGCGTCGCCACCGAATTCAGGAAATCCAGTGCCAGCGCATCACCCAGAAACAGGGCGGGAGAGTGGTTATCCATGACAAGTCCTATTTCGGCTGCAGACCGTAACTGTAGGGCAGCCCGTTTGAAAATGCGGCTCTTATGTAACCTGTCAAAAGCCTGTTGACAAGTTACACGTCGGCGGGATAACCGTTCTACATCGCTTTAAACGGTTACTTCGAAAAAGGGAGAAAGCAGATGCCGTCGCAATCGATTGATCAGCAGACTATGCATATCGTGCTCGTCCATGGGGCCTGGGCTGACGGCTCCGGCTGGGCCAAGATGATCGCGCCGCTTGCCGCCGACGGTTTTGCGGTGACGGCCGCACCGCTGCCGCTGACCTCCTATGCCGATGACGTCAAAGCCCTTGCGCAGGCGCTGGACCGTTTGGACGGGCCGGTGGTTCTCGTCGGCCATGCCTATGCCGGAGCGGTTATCGCCGGCGTGCAGAACGAGAATGTGAAGGCACTGGTCTACGTTGCTGCCCTTGCCCCTGATGAGGGAGAGACGGTTGCCGATGTCTTCTATCGCACTGACCTCGATCCGCGGGCGCCGCAGCTTGCGCCCGATGAAAACGGCCTGATCTATTACCCGCGGGAAGCCTTTGCCGCGGCCTATGCGCAGAATGCCACGGATGAAGAACTGGCAGTACTTGCTGCCGTGCAACGGCCGATTTCACCTGCTTGCATCACGGTGCCGGTCGGGCGACCGCTCTGGAAGGATCGCCCTTCCTGGTTCCTGGTCGCCGAAGACGACCGGATGATCGCGGCCTCCAACCAGCGCTTCATGGCCGAGCGTATGCAGGCGATACAGCGGCCCTTCGCTGTCGATCATACGCCGATGGTAACGGCACCTGAGACGGTGCTGCAGGTCATCCGCGAGGCCGCTGCAACAGTGGCCGAAGCCTGAACGGCCGACATATCGCCATTCATCTCAACTGAAGGAAACATGACCATGACCAAGATCAGCTACCGCAACACCACCGTCGACGGCATCAAGATCGCCTATCGTGAGGCCGGTCCCAAAGGCGCGCCGAAGCTACTGCTGCTGCATGGCTTCCCGACCTCCGGCCACATGTTCCGCGATCTGATCCCGCTGCTTGCCGATCGTTACCACATCATCGCGCCCGACCTTCCGGGCTTCGGCCAGTCGGACGATCCCGCGGTCAACAGCTTCGACAGCATTGCGGACACGATCGACCGCTTCACCGAGATCGTCGGCTTCGATCGCTACGCCGTCTATGTCTTCGACTATGGCGCGCCAACCGGTTTCCGCCTGGCAGTGAAGCATCCGGAGCGGATCACGGGCATCATTTCTCAGAATGGCAACGCCTATGTCGATGGCCTCAGCGAGGCATGGAATCCGGTGCAGGCCTACTGGCAGGACGCCAGCGCAGAAAACCGTGCCGCGCTGAAGGCCTTTCTGGGTCCGGAGACAACGATCTGGCAGTATACGCATGGCGTTGCCGATCCGACCACAGTTTCGCCCGACGGTTATTCGCTCGACAATTTCTATCTCTCGCGTCCCGGTGCTGACGATGTGCAGCTCG
This sequence comes from Rhizobium sp. 05N49, assembly GCF_056396805.1. Lineage (NCBI taxonomy): Bacteria > Pseudomonadati > Pseudomonadota > Alphaproteobacteria > Hyphomicrobiales > Rhizobiaceae > Rhizobium > Rhizobium sp. 05N49. The sequence goes on along the minus strand of NZ_JBFTME010000024.1, from coordinate 73,567 downwards.
ATCTCATGGGCGACTACAAGAGCAACGTGGCACTCTACCCGACCTTCCAGAATTACTTCCGCACCCACAAGCCGCGCTTTCTCGCAGTCTGGGGCAAGAACGACCCCTTCTTCCTGCCGCCGGGCGCAGAAGCCTTCGCCCGCGATATTCCTAATGCCGTGATCAAATTCTTCGACACTGGCCACTTCGCGCTCGAAACGCATGCGGACGAGATTGCCGCTGCGATCCGCGACTTCCTCGGTTGATAGGCCTGCAAAAAGGAGGGATATCATGTCCGACAGAGTAGCCATCATTACCGGCGCCAGCCAGGGCATCGGCCAGGCAACGGCCATCCGGCTTGCAAAGGATTTTTCCGCGCTGGTGCTCGTTGCTCGCAACAAGGCCAATCTCGCCGAGACCGCCAAGGCTGTCGAGGCGGCGGGCGCAAAAACGCTGGTCATCGATGCCGACCTTGCGGAACCGGCGGCGGCACGGGGCATCGTCGACAAGGCGCTTGCCGCCTTCGGACGGATCGATGCGCTGCTCAACATTGCAGGCGCCGTGCCGCAGATCGACGTGTTCGAGATGACAGACCGACAATGGGATGACGGCATGGCGCTGAAGCTGCATGGCGCTCGGCGGCTGACCATCGCCGCCTGGCCAGCACTGAAGGAAACCAAAGGTTCCGTCGTGCTGATGTCCGGTAACTCGGCGGTCTTTCCGAAGGCGGCCTATGCTGCGGTCGGCACGATCAATGCGGCGATTTCGGCGCTCGCCAAGGGCTTTTCCGATCGTGGCATCGAGGATGGCGTGCAGGTCAACAGCGTGCTGCCCGGGCCGGTCATGACCGGGCGCCGCCGCAGCTATCTGGAGCACTGGGCGCCGTTGCACAACATGACGGCGGAAGAGGCGACGGCCAGGTTTCCGAAGGAAGCCGGCATTGCCCGCTACGGCGAGCCGGAAGAGATCGCCGAACTCATGGCCTTCCTCGTCTCGCCGGCTGCGCACTGGATGACCGGCACGACGCTGCGCATGGATGGCGGCGAGGTGAAGTCGGTCTGACGTGAACTAGTCGGAGGTGACACAGAAATTGTTGCCTTCGGGATCGTTCAGCACGGTGTAATCGGCCGTTTCGCGCACGAAAGTCGCGCCCAGGGATAACAGGCGCGCGACTTCCTTTTTCCGGTCGTCGACAGCTAAATCGAGATGAACGCGGTTGCGAGCCGGACGCTCTCCCTTGCGAAGATGGAAGCAAAGGCGCGTGCCAGGCCCTTCGACTATCACCACCGGGTCGGTCTCGGGTGTCAGGCCGAGCGCTGCCAGACGCGCGATTTCATCGTCGTCGTAAGGCAGCACCGCGTAACCATCGAGCGCTTCGGCCCAGAAACGGGCGACGCGGGAGGGCACATCGCAATCGATGACGATTTCCTTCAGCCGTCCCATGGGTCTCTCAGGAATTGCCGGAGCGGCGACGGACCGCACGCTCGGCGACCGCACCGCCCGCGACGGGCAGAAGTGCGAAAAGAACCAGTTGTGGCGTTCCTGTCAGCGTCAAAAGACTGGACAGGAAAATCGCGATGAGCATTCCGGCCAGTGCGCCCAGCAGATAGGGAAGGTAACCCTTCAAGAGAGCCTCCGTCTTATCGGGTTTTAATCGAAATCAGCGCGCAAGGTTCCACATAGCCCACTCCGCGGTGTCGGCAATGTCCAGTCGGGCCGGACCGCCTTTCGCCTGCAAAACTAGGCGCCTGCTTTCTTCGCCGCCGGTTTGCGCGCGGTGTTCAGCGCCACCGCGGCCTGCACCAGCGCTGTCAGGGCTGCCTCGTCGATTTTCTCGCCTTCGTGAATATCGATCGCGCGGCGCGTATTGCCTTCAAGGCTGGAATTAAAGAGCTTGGACGGATCCTCCACCGAAGCGCCCTTGGCAAAGGTCAGCTTGACGACGGTCTTGTAGGTTTCGCCGGTGCAGATGATGCCGGCATGTTCCCAGACCGGAACGCCGCGCCATTTCCAGGTCTCCTCGACCTCGGGATCGGACGCGCGGATGATCGCCCGGACGCGAGCGAGCGTTTCGCCCCGCCAGTCGCTCAACTCCTCGATCTTGGCATCGATGCGTTCGGAGGGAGACACTTCCTTCAGGTCCGTTTCCTTTTTTGTGGTCGCCGCTTTCTTCATGGTCTCTCTCCTTACATTTTCTCGCCGGGCAGCAGGCTTGCCTGTCTCACCCAATCGGCAATCTGTGCCTCATCGATCACGTCGTTCTCATGGATGTGGAAGTAGCGCGTTTCCGCAGTCCTGGATTCCTCGGGCGGCATGGGCTGCAGGGCGGCGCCGCGGAAGAAGGCCAGCTTGATGTATCTGTTGAAACAGTGAACGCCGAGGAACCAGCCGTCACCCTTCATGCCGTAGAGCGGCGAGTTCCATTTGACGGCCTTGTGGGCATCGGGAACGGTTTGCATGATCAGTGCGTCGAGGCGACGGCCGACATCGCTTTTCCAGCCGGGCATGGCAGCGATATAGGCTTGCACCGGGCCATCGCCCTCGCCTTTGGCGATCTGCGGATTGCCGCCGGACAGCAGCTTCGGTTCCGCTGGTTTTGCCGGCTTGGCGGATATCTTGTCGGTCATGGGCTCCTCCCCGTGGGGATAATAAGGAAGGATGTCTCGATTTCCAGTCGTGCGGAATGGACACAGGCTGCAAAGATCACAGCTTCATGACGCGGAAAACCTGCGACACGGCGGCAAACCCGTGGCATAAGGGCGCCAAAATTCTCCCAAGCTCCCGCGTAAGACATGATCCGTATAGAAAATATCAGCAAGCAAAACAGCCACCGCATCCTCTTCATCGAAGCTACCGCAGCCCTCAACAAGGGCGAGAAGATCGGTCTCGTCGGCCCGAACGGCGCCGGCAAGACCACGCTTTTCCGCATGATCAACGGCGAAGAGCTGCCGGATGAAGGTCAGGTCTCGGTCGAGAAACACGTCTCGATCGGCTATTTCAACCAGGATGTCGGCGAAATGGCTGGCCGCAGCGCGGTTGCCGAAGTCATGGAGGGCGCCGGCCCCGTCAGCATCGTTGCCGCCGAGTTGCGCGAGCTGGAAGCGGCCATGTCCGATCCTGATCGCATGGACGAGATGGAAGAGATCATCGAGCGCTATGGCGAAGTGCAGGCACGCTACGAGGAACTGGATGGCTATGCGCTGGAAGGCCGCGCCCGCGAAGTTCTGGACGGCCTGAGCTTCAGCCAGGAGATGATGGACGGCGATGTTGGCGCGCTCTCGGGCGGCTGGAAGATGCGCGTGGCGCTCGGCCGCATCCTGCTGATGCGTCCCGACGTGATGCTGCTCGACGAACCGAGCAACCATCTGGATCTCGAAAGCCTGATCTGGCTGGAAGAGTTCCTGAAGACCTATGAGGGCGCGCTCTTGATGACCTCGCACGACCGCGAGTTCATGAACCGCATCGTCACCAAGATCATCGAGATCGATGCCGGCTCGCTCAACAGCTATTCCGGCGACTACGGCTTCTACGAGCAGCAGCGGGCACAGAACGAAAAGCAGCAGCAGGCGCAATTCGAGCGCCAGCAGGCGATGCTTGCCAAGGAAATCAAGTTCATCGAGCGCTTCAAGGCACGCGCCAGCCACGCTTCGCAGGTGCAGAGCCGCGTCAAGAAGCTGGAAAAGATCGAGCGCGTCGAGCCGCCGAAGCGCCGCCAGACGGTGGCCTTTGAATTCCAGCCGGCGCCGCGCTCGGGCGAAGACGTCGTCAACCTCAAGAACGTGCACAAGAAATACGGCAGCCGCACCATCTATGAAGGGCTGGACTTCATGGTCCGCCGCAAGGAGCGCTGGTGCATCATGGGCGTCAATGGCGCCGGCAAATCGACGCTTCTGAAGCTGGTGACGGGTACGGCCGAACCGGATACCGGCAGCGTGGCGCTGGGTGCCAGTGTCAAGCTCGGCTATTTCGCGCAGCACGCCATGGACCTGCTGGACGGCGAACGCACCGTGCTGGAATGGCTTGAAGATTCCTTCCCGCTTGCCGGCCAGGCGCCGCTGCGCGCGCTTGCCGGCTGCTTCGGCTTTTCGGGTGATGACGTCGACAAGCGCTGCCGCGTGCTGTCCGGCGGCGAGAAAGCCCGCCTCGTCATGGCCCATATGCTGTTCGACCCGCCGAACTTCCTCGTGCTCGACGAGCCGACCAACCACCTCGACCTCGATACCAAGGAAATGCTGATCAAGGCGCTCGCCGATTTCGAGGGCACGATGCTCTTCGTTTCGCACGATCGCCACTTCCTGGCAGCCCTTTCCAACCGCGTGCTGGAGCTGACGCCTGATGGCATCCACCAGTATGGCGGTGGCTATACCGAGTATGTCGAGCGCACCGGTTACGAAGCGCCCGGCATCCACGCTTAACGGCTGAACGCGTTTACACCGGTCAATTCCGCCGAGAGCGCCCAGAGACGGGCAGCCTCGTCGGGATCGACGGCGTAGGCGCGCACACTGGTCTCCGCCCCGTCGTCGGAGATGGATGCGATATCGCAGTTGGCGCAGTAGAGGCCGCCGAGGCCTGCAAGCTTTGGCGAGGTCGCGGCCCAGACCTGTGTTGCGGCACCCTGCTCGGGTGTCTTGAAGGTCGGGTCGATGGCATTGCCGTCAGCGTCGATCCAGCCGGCGGCGACCATATCCTCTTTCTCCAGATGCCGCTGCAGCGGCGTCAGGATCTTGCCGGGATGCAGCGAGAATCCACGCACGCCGGAATCCTTGCCCAGACTGTCCAGATGTACGGCGAAGAGCGCATTTGCGGTCTTCGCCTGCCCGTAGGCCTGCCACCTGTCATAGCCACTACTGAACTGAATATCGTCCCAGCGGATCGGCGTGATGCCGTGAGCGGCTGAGGAGACGGAGACGACACGGCCTCCTTTTGATATTGCCGGCCAGAGGCGATTGACGAGCGCGAAATGGCCGAGATGGTTGGTGGCGAACTGCGCCTCCCAGCCCGGCCCTACCCGCGTTTCCGGGCAGGCCATGATGCCGGCGCTGTTGATGACGATATCGGCCTTGCGGCCGGAGGCCACGAAGCGCTCGGCAAACTGCCGCACGCTTTCGAGATCGGAAAGATCGAGCCTGTCGACCTCGATATTGGTGGTGCCCGAGAGCGCCTTGGCCGCCACTTCCGGCTGACGTGCGCCGACAAGCACATGTGCGCCGGCCCGCGACAGCGCCTTCGTCGTCTCCAATCCGAGGCCGGAATGTCCGCCGGTGACGATTGCCAGTTTGCCTGTGAGATCGATGCCGGCGAGCACGTCTTCGGCCGTCGAGCGAGCGCCAAAACCGGAACCGATGGGGTGTTGTGCGTTTTCCATGGATGTCTCCTTCTCTATTTTCGCCCGGAGACTAGTGCGGTGGCGCCCATACGATCTATGCGTTAAAGTCCGTGATATGTTTGCGATCGTCCGGATTTCCGCATGAGTTCCGTATCCATGGATCCACTTTCCGATGTGCTGGCGCTCTTGAAGCCGAAAAGCTACGTCTCGCTCGGTCTCGATGCCGGCCGCGACTGGGCGATCGATTTTCCGCCACCGCAGGGTATCAAGTTCAACGCAGTCCTCTCAGGCGGCTGCTGGCTGGAGGTGGATGGTGTCGCCGAGCCTGTCCGACTGGAAGAAGGCGATTGTTTTCTGCTGACGCAGAGCCGGTCCTTCCGGATGACAAGCGATCGCAGCCTTGAGCCGATCCCGGCCGACGACATCTACGCGCATGCGAAGGATGGTGTCGCGGTCTGCAATGGCGGCGGCGCCTTCTTCCTCGTCGGCAGCCGTTTCGGCTTTTCCGGCGCCGGCGCCGACCTGCTCGTCGGCATATTGCCGCCGGTCGTGCATATCCGCGAGCATTCGGACCAGGCATCGGTCTTGCGCTTTGCGATCGACCAGATGGCGCGGGAATTGCGCGGGCGGCACCCTGGCGGCTTCCTGATGACCGAGCATCTGGCACATATCATGCTGATGCAGATCCTGCGGCTCTATCTCGCGGCACCCGATACGGAGGGCACGGGCTGGCTCTTTGCGCTCGCCGACCGGCAGATCGGCGCGGCGATCGGCGCCATGCATGCCGAGCCGGCGCGGCGCTGGACGCTACAGCAGCTTGCAGCCATGGCCGGCATGTCGCGTTCCTCCTTTGCGGAGCGTTTCAAGCAGAAAGTCGGTGCTGCTCCGATGGATTACCTGACGCGCTGGCGCATGATGCTGGCGGGCGAGCGGCTGGCAAACAGCCGCGAACCGATCGGTACGATTGCACTTTCCCTCGGCTACGAGTCCGAAAGCGCATTCAGCACCGCCTTCAAGCGGGTGATGGCGCGCTCGCCACGGCAATACGGCCGGGACGCGGCGGAGTAAAAGACCGCAGGCCGCGGGTCTTGCAGAAACGGCTGTCGTTTCATACCTATACAGAGAATGGTATGCGTCCGGCCCTTGCCGGCCCTCGCTGCATTCTGGGCCTTTGTGCCGCGCCTTACGAGGATGAAACCATGAATATCGACAGGATCCTGCGGTCAGTTGTGGCCGTTCGCGCCTCCATCCCCGAAGATGCCTTCACCGCGAATACGCTGGGCACCCGCCGGGAAGGTAGCGGCGTCGTCATCAGGGAAAACGGGCTGGTGCTCACCATCGGCTACCTGATCACCGAAGCAGACGAAATCTGGCTGACCCGCCATGACGGCAAGGTGGTTCCGGGTCATGCGCTCGCCTACGACCAGGAAACCGGCTTCGGCCTCATCCAGTCGCTTGCGCCTCTCGACCTGCCGGCCATCGACATCGGCGACAAGGTCAAGACGACGGTCGGCGACGCCGTGATCTTTGCCGACGGCCTTGGTGAATTCGTGCAGGCCAATATCGTCGCCAAACAGGAATTTGCGGGCTATTGGGAATATCTGCTCGACGAGGCGATCTTCATCGCACCCGCCCACCCCTCCTGGGGCGGTGCAGCACTCGTCAGCGACGACGGCAAGCTGCTCGGCATCGGCTCGCTGCGTCTGCAGATGGTACAGGGCGACGAGGTGGCCGACATCAACATGGTCGTACCGATCAACCTTCTGCCGCCGATCCTCGACGACCTGCTCAATCGCGGCCAGATCGACCGCCCGCCGCGCCCCTGGCTCGGCGCCTTTTCGGCCGAAAGCAATGGCGAAGTGGTTGTCATGAGCGTTGCCAAGGGTAGTCCTGCGGCACAGGCGGGTCTGCAGCAGGGCGACGTCATCTCGGAAATCCGCGACGGAGAAGTGGACGGGCTTGCCGATTTCTACCGCAAGGTCTGGGGCAGCGGCCCGGCAGGGGCGGAAATTCCCATGCGCGTGCTGCGGAACGGCCGCGAGGCCTGGCTGCGCATCAAATCCGCTGACCGCAACAGCTTCCTCAAGAAGCCGCTGATGCAATAGTCAGAGTTAGAGTGGCGCCATCCGGCAGCGTTTAGATGTAGAGTGGCGCCATCCGGCAGCGTTTAAATATAGAGTGGCGCCATCCGGCGCCAGGCTCCTGCGCGATGCGCCCTGCCATCCCAGAAATGCAGCTGATGGCCGACGGCCTTTTCGGCGAGCAGGCGGCTGAGATAGCGGTTGTTGTCGAGGAAGGGATCCTCGTTGCCGATCGTCAGGACGATTTCGACCTGCCGCAGTTTTTCCAACCGCCAGTCGGACGTGAGACCCGGCAGGAAATGCGTCGGCGTGTGGAAATAGACCGTCTCGTCGTAATAGCCGTCGAAAAGATCGCCAAAGGACTCGACCTTCATCGTCAGGTCGTAGCGGCCGGAAAAGGCCACCAGCTTGCGAAAGAGATGCGGGTGGCGGAAGACGAGACTGGCGGCCTGGAAGGCGCCGAGGCTGCAGCCGTGCACGATGGTGCATTCGTGGCCGTTGCGGCTCTCCATCAACGGCAGGACCTCGTTCAGTACATATTCCTCGAACGCGATATGGCGACGGATACGATCGGCCGGGTGACGGCCAAAATCGTAAAAGGTCTCGCCCGCCAGGCCTTCGATGCAGAACAGTTGCAAATGGCCGGCCTCGAGCTTTTCAGCGAGGCTGGCGACGATACCGAGATGTTCATATTCCCAAAAGCGCCCTTCCCGCGTTGGGAACATCAAAACTTTGGCGCCGGCATGCCCGAACACCAGAAGCTCCATGTCACGATGGAGCCGATCGCTGTACCAGCGCAGATATTCTCGGTTCATAGACCCCTGAAAAACCGCCCGACTCGCTCGCGCAGCGCAGTTTGCTGCACTGCACTATCAGCATAGTCGAAATGCCCGGCATCCAGGATGAAGATTTCGTTAAATTTTGATCTCGGCAGAGCGTTCGCGACCGCGAACTGACATGGCGGCGCGACGGCTGGATCGAAGAGGGCCACGGCGGCCAGCATTGGTATTCTGATGCGGGTCGCAGCCGTTGCGGCGTCGAAAAGGCGCAGCTTTTCCAAAACACCCGAGTGGGTCTTTGCGTATTCCTGCACCGAGTGGGCGCTGCCGACCGTTGGCAATGTCAGCCAGAGCTTGCGGTTTCCGAAGGTCGGCACCGTCAGATGGCCGCGCTCGATCCTGCTGTCGAAGGGAATGGCGAGCGCGCCGATACCGCCGCCGAAGCTGATCCCGCTATAGCCGATGTGACCGTCGAGTGAAGGATAGAGGGAGAGCAGCGCCGACACCGCTACCCACAGATCCTCGACGCAGCCGCCGATCACGTAATGGTCGGGATCATCGATATCATGCAGCACATGCCCGGTGGCGTCGGGCGAAATCGGCGGATGGGCGCTGCGCGACATGCCGCGAAAACAGGGAAAGAGGATTGCGGTTTCCTCGACCGGAATATCGAATTCCGGCTGGTCGCGCCCGCCATAGCCGTGACCGACGACGAGGCCGCGCCTGACTTCGCCCTTGCGGGGCGTGAGCAGCCAGCCGCCGATGCTGATATCATCAGTGGAGGTGTAGACGACATCGCGCACCTGCCAATCCGGATGGGTATCCTTGCTCGGGCTCAGGCGTGGCCCGGGCTTGACCGCCAGCGCCTTCGCATAACGCTTCTGCCAGAAAGCATCGAATCCCTCAGGCGCCTCAGGCGGGCGGATGGCCTGCAGATCGGCAAGCGTCATCCCGTAGGTGGGATCGAAGTCGAACGGATAGTCTGTCGGAATGCTCATGCCCTGCTTGTTGCCGCGAAACCGCTCTCGAAGCAAGGTACGCCCTCTGCCCGAAATTGCGTGACAGCCGTGCCCGGCTGGTCTTAACTGGAAACGCACTATGTCTGCCGACTCAGGCGACAACGCGTTCTGGTTTGCGTTCACTTCATCGGTCGGAGGACCGTTTCAGATGAAAATCCTTGTGATCGGCGCAGAGTTTCGATGCCAGCCGCACTCTTTCGCCCGGTTTCACAGCCGGGACATCCCTTGATGACACCATCCGCGTCCATATCGAGGACCAATTGAACAATAGTCTACCGGAGCGCACCTGACATGCTGCTTGGAGCCATTGCCGACGATTTTACCGGCGCCAGCGATCTAGCCAACACCCTTGCCCGCGGCGGCATGTCGACGATGCAGTTCGTCGGCCCCGGCCGCGGCAAGGTCAATTGCGAAGCAGGTGTGGTGGCGCTGAAGACGCGCTCGATACCGGCCGAGGAAGCGGTGTGGCAATCGATGGATGCGGCACGTTGGCTGCTCGATCAGGGCTGTGAGCAGATTTTCTTCAAATATTGCTCGACCTTCGATTCCACGCCTGAAGGCAATATCGGCCCGGTGGCCGAAGCGTTGCAGCGACTGACCGGCGCCAATGTCACCGTCGTCTGCCCAGCCTTTCCGGCAACCGGCCGACGGGTCTTCATGGGCCACCTCTTCGTCAAGGACAAGCTGCTCAGCGAATCCGGCATGGAGAACCATCCGCTGACGCCGATGACCGATCCGGATATTCGCCGCTGGCTGCGGCTGCAGACGCGCGGCGGTGTCGGCGGCATCACGCTCGATACGGTGCGCCAGGGTTCGGAAGCCATCCGCCGCCGGCTGCGCGATGAGCTGACCGATGGCAATCGTCTCGTCGTCGTCGATGCGATCGAGGATGCCGATCTGCTGACAATCGGCGAAGCCGTCGCCGATCATGAACTCGTAACCGGCGGGTCGGCACTGGCCCAGGGGCTGGCGCGCAATTTCGCCAGGCGCGGCAAGCTCTCTGGCGCCCCGGCCGAAGTGCCTGTCGTCAGCGGGCCTGGTGTCATCCTCTGCGGCTCCTGTTCGCTCGCCTCTCAGAACCAGGTCGCCTGCCATCTCCAGAATCATCCAGGCCTTTCTATCGACCCGGCGGCGATCATGCGCGGCACCATGTCGGTGGAGCATGCCGCCCACTGGGTTGCTTCCAATGCGGCCGACAATCCGATCGTTTATTCCACCTCCTCGCCTGAAGTCGTCAGCTTCGTGCAGCAGCGCTTCGGCCGCGAGGAATCGGCGAAGATTCTTGAGGATTTCTTCGGCGGCCTTGCCAAACGGCTTGCCGATTCCGGCACGCAGCTGATCGTCGTCGGCGGCGGCGAAACCTCAGGCGCGGTGGTCGAGGCGCTCGGCCTCAGGCATATGATCATCGGCGCCGAGATCGATCCCGGCGTGCCGGTGCTGGTATCGGAACGCGGCAACCCGATGCAGCCGATCGGACTCGCGCTGAAGAGCGGCAATTTCGGCTCGCCCGACTTTTTCGCCAAGGCATTGGACAGGATTGCAGGCCATGAGTGAGACCCTACTGCGTGAAGCCATCGTCCGCTGGGGAAAATCGCTTTTCGACCGGGGGCTTACGGCCGGCTCTTCCGGCAATATTTCCGTGCGCACCGCAGAAGGCTATCTCGCGACCCCGACCAATTCCTGCCTCGGCTTCCTCGACCCCGAGCGGCTATCGAAGCTTGATAGCGACGGCAGGCATCTGTCGGGCGATGCGCCGACCAAGGAACTGCCGCTGCATTTCTCCTTCTATGAAAAGCGGCCGCAAACAGGCGCCGTGGTGCACCTGCACTCCACCTATGCGACTGCCCTTTCCTGCCTTGCGGATACCGATCCAAAAGACGCCATCCCGCCGCTGACGCCCTATGTGGTCATGCGCGTCGGCAAAGTGCCGGTCGTGCCCTATACGCGGCCGGGCTCAACCGACGTGAAGCCGCTGATTGCCGAGATTGCGGGCGAACACAGCGCCGTGCTCCTGGAAAATCACGGGCCCATCGTTTCGGCCGCGACGCTCGACTCTGCCGTCTTCGCGATCGAAGAGCTGGAAGAGGCGGCGAAGCTTTCGATCATTACGCGCGGCATGAAGGTGCGGCAGCTGAACGAGGAGCAGATCGCCGACCTCAACCGGCATTTCAAGCTGCGCTAATTCCTGCGCCATTCCGGACGCAAAACCGCTTCTCGCCTTCGGAATTGCTTAGGCAAGCTCAATCAGGAGCGCCCGGTGATCGGAAACTTCGGGCTGTTCGATGACCTCGAAGCGCTCCACCACGACCTCTGGCGTCACCAGCATATAATCGGCAAAGCGCCCTTCCTTCGGATAGAGCGAGGTGCGGGTATCGGTAAAACCCCTGCTGGTGACGAGATCGTTGAGGCCTAGGCGGCCAAGCTTTTCGAAACTTATGCTGTCAGGCAGCACATTGAAATCGCCGCAAACGACGAGGCGTTCATCACCCGGCCAGACGCGTTCGATCAGCTCGACGAGTGCATCCGCCTGGGCATGACGTGCCGGGATGTCGCCCTTGCCGGCGGGATCGCGCAGGCCGTGAAGCTGGGCGATGGTGACGGAAAAGCCGCCGGCATGATCGAACAGGCGGATGCAATGGGCATTGCGCGAGCGCGGATGCTCGCCCCAGCCATCTGGCGAGAAACGGCCATGGATGAAATCCGCCGCCTGCCCGATGACAGGATATGATCTGCGGACGAAGGTGGCGATCCCGAATTCGGACGGGAAAAGGATCTCGCCGTGAAAGAGGTCGCCGCGCGCAAACGGGCTGAAATAACCGTCGTGATCGGGAAGAACGGCAGCGATTTCGTCGTAGAGACGGGCGCGCTGGGCCAACCGAGTGCCGCCGTCGCGATATTCCAGCCATTCCGGCGTATCGGGCGCTGACCGGATCACCTCTTGCAGGCAAAAGACGTCGGCCTCCGCGTGCGCGAGATAGTCGATCAGCGGCGCGTGGATGCTGCCGCCCCAGGCATTCAGTGAAATGATACGCAAAGTCGTGCGAGCTCCCTTTCCGGGAGGAGACTAGCAGATTCGCCGGCCGATCAATGCCCAGGGCTGCAGTCCATCGGATCAGCGATAGCCAGCGTCATCTGCCGGCTTGCCGGGCTCCTGCACTTCGGCGAGATACCGCCAGCAATCCGGCCGGGTGCCATCGAGATCGGTGAAACCATAGGCATCGGCCAGCTGGAAGCTCGAGAGCGACTGGCCGTTCCATCTGTTGCGATCGGGATCGGCAGCGAGTGCGGCGACGGCTCGGCCGGTGAACCGCGGCGTTTCCGATATGACGAAATGCGGCTGGACTTTCGTACCGTCACGCCAATTTTCTTCCTTAACCCCATAAATTTCCAGCATCATTTCCGAACGCATCCAACCGGGCGAAAGCGAGACGGCAGTGGCGCCATGGGCTGCCAGATCCTTGGCATGCGCCCAGGCCATGCGGTTCGTGCCTGTTTTCACCAGGTCGTAATAGGGGCAGAGGCGATAATGGGTGGCGTTGTAATCCGCCGTGCCATCTGTGACCTCTACCAGCAGGCCGCCCGGCTGCTCGATCATCAGCGCCAGCGCATAGTGGGCGGTGATGAAATGGGTGTCGATTGCAAGCCGCAGCATGCGCAGGCCCTTGTCGAGAGAATGTTCCCAGACCGGTTTGTTCCATTCCGTCAGATGTTCGCCACCCCAGATATCGTTGACGAGAATATCGAGCCTGCCCTGCTCCGCTCGGATGCGGGCAACCAGCGCTTCGACCTGCTCGGGCACCAGATGGTCCACCTGCACCGGGATGCCGTGCCCACCCTCCGCACTCACCAATTCGGCTGTTTCCTCGATGGTCTCGGGCCGGCCATATTCGGATTGCTGCGCGCGGGTCGTGCGGCCGGTCACATAGACGGTCGCGCCTGCCGCGCCCAGTTCCACCGCAATGCCGCGGCCGGCACCACGCGTTCCGCCGGCAACGAGTGCTACCTTTCCATTCAAGTTCACTGTCACTTCGCTGTCCTCCCCGCTAGAAAGAATTGGCCATATCGATCGGCTCGCTTGTATATAAACGAATGTTCGTTCATAAATAAGGCGAACGCAAGAGGGAATTTCATGCCGCGTCCGCGCACGCTTTCCGATGAACAGCTGCTGTCGATCGTTCTCGATGTGATCCAGTCGGAGGGACCGGATGCGGTGACCTTTGCGGCGGTCTCGAAGGCGAGCGGCCTTTCCGGTTCGACGCTGGTGCAGCGCTTCGCCACCAAGGCCGGCATGTTGCGCGCCGCCCTGCTCCACGCCTGGGACCGGCTGGATGCTGAAACCGCCCGACTTGCCGATACATTGCCGAAGACCTCGGACGGAGCGATCGCGCTTCTGGCCGCCCTTTCCCAGGACTATGGAGATAATCCCGCCTCCTATGCGGAAGGCCTGCTTCTGCTGCGCGAAGACTTCCGCGACCCGGTGTTGCGCGCCCGCGGCGGGGCGTGGGGGACCGCACTGATCTCGGCACTTGCCGAGCGTTTCGAGGGGCACAGTCAAGCACAGACCATTGCCAGGCTGATGCTCTCGCAATGGCAGGGATCGCTGCTCTGGTGGGGCTTCTCGTCCGATGGCGCGGTTGCCGATTACGTGGAGCGGGAACTGCGGCTCTTTCTTGCCGCTCTCAAGCCCCAATTTAACTAGGGCCTCCTGCGAGTTCTTATCGTTTGTGGAGGGGCAAAAGGCCACGCTATCGACCGTGTGTCGGCCATGTCGCCGGCTGCGCAAAGAGGAACCGCCCGATGAACACAAGACATTGCCTTATCGCCCTCGCCTTGTCGGCGAGCCCGCTTCACGCGGCAGACATGACGGACAAGGCATTCCAGGAGATAGCAGATCGCGTTTTTCAGCCGGTGATCAGGGAATACGACATTCCGGGACTGGCCGTCGGCGTGACGATCAATGGCTCGGAATTCTATTATACCCGCGGGGAAGCCGCGCGCGAGACGAAAGCGCCGGTCACCAGCGACGCGATCTTCGAACTCGGCTCCGTCAGCAAGATTTTTAATGTCACGCTTGCCGCCGTCGCCGAACAGCGCGGCCTGCTGTCGCTGGATCAGCCGGTTTCGACCTACCTGCCGGAGCTCAAGGGCAGCGCTTTCGACAAGATCACCCTCGTCAATCTCGCCACCCATACATCAGGTGGCCTGCCGCTGCAGGTTCCCGACAGCGTGACGGATGATAGCGAGCTGATGAGGTACCTGAAGAGCTGGAAGCCAGCCTATAAGGCCGGCACCATGCGCTCCTATTCCAACGTCAGCATCGGCCTGCTCGGGCGCATTGCCGGAGAGCGTCTCGGCGGCACCTACCGGCAAGCCGCCGAAGGGCAGCTGTTTCCCGCCCTCGGTCTGAAAAGCACCTTCATCGCGGTTCCGCCTGATGCCATGGATCGCTACGCCTTCGGTTATGGCAAGGCCAACAAGCCGATCCGCGTCGGACCTGGCGTCCTCGACGACGAGGCCTACGGCATCAAGACCACGGCCCGCGACATGGTGCATCTGCTGGACGCCAATTTGAAGCCGGACGCTCTTGCACCTGAATTCAGGGCTGCGATCGAGAAAACGCATACGGGATATTTCGATACGGCCTATTACACGCAGGACATGGTCTGGGAGCAATATGCCTGGCCCGTCGCGCTAAAGCAGCTTCTCGACGGCAATTCCGCAAAGATGAGCCTGGAAAGCCAGCCCGTGAAAAAACGGACAAAGCCGCTTGCGCCGCAGACGGCAGTGCTGATGAACAAGACCGGATCGACGAACGGTTTCGGCGCCTATGTCGTGCTGGTGCCGAAGTTGCATATCGGCCTGACGGTGCTGGCGAACCGGAACTATCCGAACACGGTCCGCGCCGAAGCGGGGCTGAAGCTAGTCCAGGCGCTGGAAGCCTTCGCGGCGCAATAGCTGTCAAATGCCCGGCCGGGCAAGAATCCCGGCCGGCGTTGTCAGCGGTCACGACACCCTATCCATTCGTGTCAGAGGACAGGACTTCTTCTTCCGTGATATAGGGTCCAACCCCCAATCAGGATGTCCTGCATGTCATGGCAGACGCTCGAAGATCCGCTGTACCAGTTTATTGTTCTCGTTCTGGYCAGTGGCGCGGCGCGGTTCATTTTCGGACGGGAACCCGCCTTCCGCCTGATCGCCAACTTCATCTTCTTCGCGCTGCTGACCGTGCTGCTCGTGAAACACGAGATTGCCCCCTATACGTCCGACATGGGCAAGGCCGAAGATCTTTTCCGGCGCATTTTCGTCGGGGTCGCCAAGGCCGTCTGGTGGATCGGTGGCGCAATGGTACTGGCGAGTTCGGTGCGGCTCTTCCTGATCTTCGAGCGCAAGCCGCGCGAGGCACGGCTGCTGCAGGATCTCGTCGTCGGCATCATCTATCTCGGCGCCGGGCTGTCGGTCGTGGCTTACGTCTTCGGCGCGCCAATCGGCACACTGATTGCGACATCGGGTGTCTTCGCCATCGTGCTCGGCCTTGCGCTTCAGAGTACGCTGAATGACGTATTTTCGGGTGTCGCGCTCAATCTCGGCAGGCACTACAGCGTCGGCGACTGGATCGTTCTCGAAGACGGCGTGCAGGGCCGCGTGGTGGAGACGAACTGGCGCTCCACCCATCTCCTGAACGGCACAAACGACCTTGTCATCGTACCCAACAGCGCACTCGCCAAGGCGCGGCTGACGAACCTGACCAGCCCTGAAGAAGCCCATGGCGTCTCGCTGAAAATCCGGGTCGTGCCTTCAAGCCCGCCGGCGACCATCGAGGAGACGATGCGCACGGTACTCTTGAGCAGCAACGCCATCCTGAAGTCCCCCGTCCCGACTGTCAGCGTCACCGGGCTTGACAGCAGTGCCATCGAATTCGAGCTCTCCTTCCGTGTCTCCGGACTGGGCGAGGCGACCGCTGCCCGGAACGAAGTCTACGATCTCGTCTATCGTCACATCAAGGCGTCAGGCCTGCAGCTTGCGTCACCTGCAGGGTCGTCGCTTCCCCCGGCTGCGGATCCGCCGGAGGACGCCGGGAAACATCCGAACTCGGCCTGGCGCCTGCTCAACGCCATTCCGCTCTTCTCGACGCTGACGGAAGACGAAAAGGAATCGCTTGCGGCCGACATGAAGCGGCTGACCTTCCGGAAGGATGCGTTGATCGCCACGCAGGATACGTCGCTGACATCATTGATGGTCGTGCGGCGCGGCGTTGCCGTCGTCGAGCGGAAGGAAGGCAACGAGACGATCGAACTCGCCAGAATCGCGCCCGGTGATCTCTTCGGCGAACGCGGCGTGCTGATGGGTGCGCTTGAGCCGGCCAATATCCGTGCGCTGACATCCGTCGTGGTCTACGAAATCGCCAAGGATCACCTCGCGGCGATCATGCAGGAGCGGCCGGCACTTGCCGAAGAGCTTGGTCTGCTGCTGTCTCGCCGGATCGAGTCCGAGAAGCATCATTTCAGTGCAGGCGTGTCGGCCGAAGCCAGCCATCCAACGACGCTGACGACGCGCATAAGGCATCTGTTCCAGATCCCTCACAGCACCTGGTCATGACGGTCAGCCGGCCTTTTCCTCGGGCTCCTTGGCATCATCTCCGACCGTCAGCGGCCAGTCGACGACGTAATCCTCGAAATCGTCGACAGCGACCTCGTTTTCGCTGATGGTGCGGCCGCGGGCGGAAATGCCGGCGGCATGGACAGTCTCGGGATCGCCTGAGACCAGCGGATGCCACCAATAGAGATCACGGCCCTCATTGACGAGGCGATAGCCGCAGGTCGGCGGCAGCCATGCGATTTCGGGAACGTTTTCCCTGGTCAGCTGAACGCAATCGGGCACGAAATCCCAGCGGTTCGGGTAGCTGGAACAGCGACAGCTTTCGCTGTCGAGCAGCTTGCAGCGGATCGAGGTGAAATAGACATCGCCGCTATCCCATTCCTCGATCTTGTTCAGACAACAGAGGCCGCAGCCGTCGCAGAGGCTTTCCCATTCCTCGGCATTCATTTCGGCAAGTGTCTTACGCTTCCAGAAGGGCAGATCGTTCATCGTTCGTTTCTTGCAACAGCCGCCCGCAAATTCGCGTGACGACCGTTCAACTCTCTTGTTCTTGTGCGCAAAATCAACCAATTATTCAACTTGCTCCGGCTATCCGGAGAGTTGCGGCCCCTTTCAGGCCCCGCTCCGGCGTCCGGATTCTACGGTCGCCGAGCGTGCTCAGGCGGGAATATAGGACGTGCAGGATCCGGACAACCCAAATAATGGGTCAGATGTTGGTTCAGAAGGCCCCGAAAACGGGCAAGGCAAGCAGCAGTCGAAAAACCGTCACCTGCTGCTGCGCATCGATTCGTGGATCGACTCGACCGTCTGGAATGCCGGTTTTCGCGCCGCAGAGATCTGGGAAGACACAACTATCTTCTTCCGCCGCTTCCGCGTTCGCGGCTGGAAACGTGCGGTGTTCGAACTCGCCGGCGAAGGGCTGACGCTCGGCGCCGTCGGCATGGTGCTGATGCTGGCGCTCGCCCAGCCGGCTTTCGAGGCCACCAAGGAAGACTGGCGCAACCGCGGCGATTTTGCCGTCACCTTCCTCGACCGCTACGGCAATGTGATCGGCCATCGCGGCGTCATCCACCAGAATTCCGTGCCGATCGACGAGTTGCCGGATTCCCTGATCAAGTCCGTGATCGCCACAGAAGACCGGCGCTTCTTCGACCATTTCGGCATCGACGTGATCGGCCTCTTCCGCGCCATGGTGACCAACGCTCAGGCCGGCGAAGTCGTGCAGGGCGGCTCGACGCTGACGCAACAGCTCGCCAAGAACCTGTTCCTTTCCAACGAGCGCTCGATCGACCGCAAGATCACCGAAGCCTTCCTGGCGTTCTGGCTGGAAGCCAATCTCTCCAAGAAAGAGATCCTCGCGACCTATCTCGACCGGGCCTATATGGGCGGCGGCACATTCGGTGCGGCGGCCGCGGCGCAATTCTATTTCGGCAAGAGCATCACCGATGTGAATCTGGCCGAATCCGCCATGCTCGCCGGCCTGTTCAAGGCGCCTGCCAAATATGCGCCGCATGTGAACCTGCCGGCCGCCCGCGGCCGCGCCAACGAGGTGCTGACCAATCTCGTGCAGAGCGGGCTGATGACCGAGGGTCAGGTGATCGCGGCACGGCGCAATCCGGCCAATGTCGTCGACCGCAACGAGGTGGAATCGCCCGACTTCTTCCTCGACTGGGCCTTCGATGAGGTACAGCGCCTGTCGCCGCGCTTCCACCAGCGCTCGCTGATCGTGCGCACCACGATCGACATGGGCATCCAGCAGGCGGCCGACGATTCCATCGAGACGTCGCTGCGCGAATATGGCGAGGCCTATCACGCCAAGCAGGGCGCGATGGTGATGATCGAAAACGGCGGGGCCGTGCGCGCCATGGTCGGCGGACGCGACTATGGCGAGAGCCAGTTCAACCGCGCCACCAAGGCGCTGCGCCAGCCGGGCTCCTCCTTCAAGGTCTATACCTATTCGGTGGCCATGGAGAGCGGGATGACGCCGAAAACGACGATCATCGACGCGCCGATCTCCTGGGGCAACTGGAGCCCGCACAATTACGAAAACCGTTATGCCGGCCGCATCACGCTGGAGACTGCGATCGCCCAGTCGATTAACACCATCCCGGTGCGCCTTGCCAAGGAGAAGCTCGGCATCCAGCCGATCCGCGCCATGGCCAAGGCCATGGGCGTCGAAACGCCGATCCGCGACGACGTGACGATCCCGATCGGCACGTCCGAGGTGACGGTGCTGGACCAGGCGACCGCCTATGCCGTATTCCCGACCGGCGGCTATCAGTCCCGCCGCCATGGCATTACGCAGGTTCTCGATTATGACGGCGACGTTCTCTACGACTTCGATCGTGACGAGCCGCCAGCCCGGCGGGTGCTGTCCGAACAGGCCGACAGCTACATGAACCAGATGCTGTCGCGGGTGCCCTATGTGGGCACGGCGCGCAAGGCGGCCCTCGACAACGGCGTCGTCACCGCCGGCAAGACGGGCACGACGCAGGCCTATCGCGATGCCTGGTTCGTGGGTTTCACCGGCAACTATACCTGCGCCGTCTGGTTCGGGAACGATGACTACACGTCGACCAACAACATGACCGGCGGCTCGCTGCCGGCCATGACCTTCAAGCGCGCCATGGATTATGCCCATCAGGGCGTCACGCTGCGCGCCATCCCCGGCATCGAAAACCCGCTGCCATCCGAAAAGGATGTCGCCAAGGCACAGGCCAACAAGCCGAAGGACGGCGTGCCAACGCTTGTCCGCCCGCGCATGCTGTCGGTGCAATCGACAAACATTCTCAAGGGTATCGGCGAGAAGCTGAAGGATGCTGCGCCGCTCGAGGTGCAGAAGGTGGCGAGCGCGGAATGATGCTTCGGCTGTTTTGGTCGGACCGCCCTTCGACTTGCCAAGAGTTGGGGGACACATCGCCCCATGGCATTCCACCCTGCCAGAATCAGTGGTAACCCTTTCAACTGATTTGATCTTCAAGTTTGATCTTCAAGGGCGCAAGGTGTTTCGGTTTCCCCTTTTCATCCTGATCACGCTGATCGTCGCCTTCGGCGGCGGCATCATGATTTCGCTTTACGCGCTGGATGCGACGCAGGGATTCGGAGCGATCAAGCTCGGCGCCTGGGAGGCCTTTCCGGAACTCCAGACCGTCGACGCCGACCCCTATGCGAAGTCGCATCGCGCGCGCGCCGGCAAGCTGCTCTATGGCAGCGCCGAAGGCCTGACCTTTACAGCAAGCGTGGACGACAGCGGCGAGCGGCTGAACGCTGCCTGCCATTACCGCATCAGCGGCCAGACGCCGCCGGCACGGCTGTGGACGCTGTTTACCGCAGACAATGCCGGCAATCCCGCCTCCCTGCAGCAGGCCCTGCCGGCGGCGCTGAATTCATGGACGGTCCTTCGCCAGCCGGACAGCAGCTTCACCATCGACATTGCGACGCGGGCCGAGCCCGGCAACTGGCTGGCACTGCCGCAAGCCGGTACGTTCCGGCTGGTGCTGACGCTGTTCGACACGCCAACGGCCGGCAGCTCCGGCGTCATCGACCTGTCAATGCCGAAACTGACCAAGATCGGATGCGGCAATGCTTAGGGTGTTCTTTGCCCTTCTCGCCGGGCTTTTCGGCGCAGCGCTTCTGCATCTGGTGATCATTCTGGCGCTGCCGCACTTCACCGGCCGCGATGCCGCGACGCGCGTGGAGGCGGAGGGCGATCCGAACAATTTCTATCTGCTGACCGGCCGATATGATGAAGCAGGGCTCGCCAATGGCGATCCCTTCGTGCGCACGGCCGTCTGCTCCTTCGATGTGGGCGAGGATCCGGTGCACTTCACCGCCAAGGGAAATGTGCCCTTCTGGTCGATCGCGATCTATGACAGCGCTTCGAACGAGGTCTTCAGCATGAACGACCGCACCTCTGTCGGCGGCGCTCTCGATGTTCTCGCAGCAGGCCCGATCCAGTTGACGGACCTTCGAAAGAACCTCCCGCAAGAGCTGGAGCAGACGATCATGGTCGAGATGGCGCATCCCGAGGGCTATGCGGTGCTGCGCACGCTGGCGCCGCAGGCAAGCTTCGACGAGGCTGCGCGCGCCTTCCTGACGGAAGCGGGCTGCGAGGAACTCGACGCCCGCTAGGGTTGTTTTCGTGAATTACTTATTCTTGACGCGCGGCGCAGAATGCGCCGGATTTTTCTTCGGGGTTTCGACGATCCGTTCGTAACGGACGCCGGTGAACCAGAGTATTTTTGCTTCACCGGGCTCCTTGCCCGAGCGACGCGGCGCCTGCGGCAGCCGGTCCGCCAATGCGACTACAATTGCCATTCTCGTCTCCATGCACTGCCCGAGACGGATGAACTTGCGTTGGATTTCACCCTGCCCGCCTTGCTGCGGGCCAGCGCGTCCTCAAGCGCCGGATGAACCGGACCGAGGGCATTCGCGCCTTTCTCACGGCACCTACCGAAATACCGTGATGTTGCGGAGCTTCCACGATCCATATTCCCAAATCGCGTCGTTCCTGTCCGAATTGAGACACACGACCGTTAACAGATTACTAATATTCAGCCGCTGCTTTGGGCAGCCTGCTCGGCACTCAGATAACGCGCAGAACGGTTGTTTGGTTTCAGCCGCGGAAAAGAAAAGACAGGCTGAAAGCCGTCCGATAAAATTAGAGATAATTCATATAGTTAACGGCTCCCCGCCATTGAAACGGCGCCCAAGCCCCCACTGTTGCAAATATGCATCATTAAAATATGAATTGCGGCCAGGATGGATGGGTGTATCGTAACTCTATCGGCCCAAAGCTTTTAAGGCGATGGCCGCTTGGAAGTCATACGTGCTCTTGCTGTCATCGGAGAGCAGCCCATGCCCTTTCTATATGGTTGCGCATTCACGTCAGAGGATTTGGACGTGTTAAGTGGCGTGCTAAATGCGTGGTGCGCTGAAAGACATATCGACATCAGAAGTGTCGAGGCGCAGTTCGCTGCTTCGACCGCACTCGACCTCTACCAGTCGGGCCACCACGAACACGACAAGCTTCYGTCGGCACTCAACGGCCGCACCGGCCTATAGATTATTTGCCGGCTATTTATCCGCATGTCTGGAAACTGCGAATCCCCGTGTTCCGGGGGCACGTGATTTTATTTTGCCGGCTTATTATTCTGCGACACGCGAAACGTGTATATTTCTGTTGCATTTTAATAGAATCTTCAGCATGCATTAACCGTGCCGGTGTAGGATTTGTTCATAACCGTATGGTCTGACGCGCGCCCCGCCAGCGCTTGTCGGCCCACGGTGTCCCGCTTGTTCTGCGTTTTCAGGGTGTGCTTGTGCGTGACCGGTTTCGAGACCTAGAGGGCCCGTTGGCCATCAGGAAGAAGGACGTGGTGTTAATGGCGACTGTCAGCAGTTTCGAGAACCTGTCACATCCGACACGCTCCGAACTGCGCCAGTTTGCCGAACTCTTCATGCCGCTTTTCCAGGCATCCTCCGAGGAAGCACGGCGCCAGGCCGTCGCCGCACTTTCCCAGTGCGAGAACATGCCGGCAGCAGTCGCCCTCTTTATCGGCAACCAGCCGATCGAAATCGCCGCTCCTTTCCTCACCTCCTCCAAGGCAATCGGCGACGATACATTGATCACGATTGCCCGCACCCACGGTGCCTCGCATGTGAAGGCAATCGTCAGCCGGGACTCTCTCTCACCCAAGGTCATCGATGCGCTGGTGGCATTGCGACAGGCCGAGCCACGTCCTTCCGCCGCCACACCTGCCGAACAGCCGCCCATGCCTCTTTCGCCGATGCCTGCTCCGCCGGAAATGGATCAGGAAGAAGCCCAGCGTCTCGCCAATGAAGAGGCGCTGCGCGAGCGCATTCGCGGCCTTGCCGGCCATCTTGGCCGCGATGACGACGACCGGCTTGGCCTTCGTTCGCTATCCGACATTCAGGAGGCGCTGCTGGTGCGCTTTGCCCGCTCTCGGGAAGCCACGCATTTCGCCACCGCACTTGCCGATGCGCTGTCAGCCAGCCGCTGGCTTGCAGAACGTATCATGCTCGACCTCTCCGGCCAGCAGCTCGCCACGACGTTGATGAGCCTCGGCATGGGCTTTCTTGACTCCGTCTTCGTGCTGGAAAAGCTCTATCCGCATCTTGCCGAGGTGCAGCACAATGTCAGCCGCGCCTTCCTCGTCCTCGATGCGCTGGACCCGGAAGAGTGCCATGCCCGTGTCGAGGCCTGGCGGCGGGCCGACAGCTATACCTACAATCCGGACAGTCCGGCCGCAGCCAAACCAGCTCCCGCAGCCCAGGCGCAGGCTCCCGCCTATCGCTTCATCCGGCAGGCGCCGTTGCGCGACCTCAAGAGCGTCAACCGGGCGCGCTAGAGCGCTGTGCGTCCGTTCGGACGCACAAAGGACGCTCTAACTCTTTGATTCTACGCATCAGGCTTTCCGAAAATCGATTCCGATTTTCGGGCCGATGCTGCAGCCATCTGGTGATCGCGCCTGTACTGCTGCGGCGCAACGCCGGTGATACGCTTGAACGCATTGCTGAAAGCGCTTTCCGATTGATAGCCCAGCGAATAGGAAATCGCCGAGATCGGCTCTGGGCCTGACCGTAGCGCCTTCGCGCCAAGCCGCATGCGCCAGCGCAGCAGATAATCGAGCGGCGAGATGCCGGCGAGCTCCCGGAACCGCAGTGCGAAATTGGAGCGCGACATGCCGGCCGCATCCGCCAGATCCTGCAGCCGCCAGTTTCGCGCGGGATCGCCGTGCAGCAATCGGATCGCCGCGCCAACACGCCGGTCGTTCAAGGCCTGCATCCAGCCCGGCGCTGCCGTCTCGGCCTGAGCGAGCCAGACACGGATGAGCTCCACAAAGAGAAGCTGGGCCAAATGATCCGCCGCAACCGACCCACCGGCGCGCTTCTCATCCCATTCCTCTCCCAGACGCGACAGCAGCCAGCGGATGGCGGCTGCCTCCCGCGACTTGCCACTGACGAAGAGGATAGGAGGCAGCGCATCGAGCAACAGGCCGGCATCGGCATCATCGAAGGTCACGCGCCCGCCGACGGCAAACAGGCATTCCCCCGGCAGGTCAGCATGGACGGAACCGACATGGTCGGGTCCGAATACCTCGGACGGCGAAAGCGGCGTCAGCGAGGGGTCACTGCACAGGATATGGGTGCCGCAATTGACCAGGAGGAAGCAATCGCCGGCCTCCAGCCAGCGTGGTTCACTTCCCTCGGAGACCAGATAACAGCCGCCTTCGAGCACTGCATTGAATTTCACGCCATCGGAGGCAAAGCGGATGGACCAGTCACCCTTGGCTCTGAGACTGGCGGAAAGCAGGCTCCTGGCCGAGAGCAGCGACAGGACATCGGAGAGAGGGTCGACAGGAAACATTTAGGACGATCACGCAAGCAGATTGGATTTCAGCGCATGGATAATCCTACATCGGATGGCCTAGGTCTAGTCCAGTAGGAGCGGACAAGCCGCCCACAAGACAAATGCGAGGACTTCATGCCGACTTCCCAATATCCCCTTCCCTCCGGATTCAGCCGCTCGACGACCTCAGAAGAAGCGCTCGGCAATGCCGATCTCACCGGCAAGCTTGCCATCGTTACCGGCGGTTATGCCGGCCTTGGCCTCGAGACGGTGCGGGTGCTTTCGGGGGCCGGAGCTTCGATCATCGTGCCGGCGCGTGATACCGAGAAGGCCAAAGCGGCGCTCAAAGACCTGCCGCGTATCGAGATCCATTCATTCGATCTTTCCAACCCGGCCTCGATCAATGCCTTCGGCCGGGAATTTGCCGCGAGCCACCGGCCGCTTGATCTCTTCATCGGCAATGCCGGTATCATGGCAACGCCGCTTGCCCATGACGACAGGGGGGTCGAGAGGCAGTTTGCGACCAACCATCTCGGTCATTTCCAGCTTGCCGCATGGCTCTGGCCGGCGCTGAAGCGCTCCGGCAATGCCCGCGTCGTGGCACTGTCATCGGGCGCGCATCGCTTCTCCGCCATCGACTTCGACGATCCGAATTATCAGCGCCGACCCTATGATGCCTGGAAATCCTACGGCCAGTCGAAGACCGCCAACGCACTCTTCGCGCTCGAGATCGACCGGCGCGGGGCAGAACATGGCGTACGCGCCTTCTCGGTCCACCCCGGCTCGATCCGGACGGAGCTGACCCGCTATGTCTCGGACGCGGATATGGAAGCGATCGGCTTCCGCGATGTCGACGGCAATATACCCTCGCATATCGCGGCCCTCTTCAAGACGATCGAACAGGGTGCGGCAACCACCGTCTGGTGTGCGACGAGCCGCCAGCTCGACGGCATGGGCGGCGTCTATTGCGAGGACTGCGATATTGCCGAGGCGCTGCCTGCCGATACGACGGAGCTGCGCGGCGTCATGCCCTGGGCAATGGACGAGGAGGCCGCCGCGAGACTCTGGACGCTGAGCGAAAAGCTGCTCGGTATCTCCTTCGAGTAACTATCTCCCAGGCAATGCCAGCCGGCGCGTGATGCCGACCATCTCCAGGAACACCTCGTCATGGCTGACAATCAGAAGCGCGCCGTCATAGGCTCTGAGGCCTGCTTCGACGGCCGCGATGGAATCGATGTCGAGGTGATTGGTCGGCTCGTCGAGGATCAGTAGCGACGGCGGTGTCGCACCGCCGAGAACGCAGGCAAGGCCGGCGCGCAGAAGCTGGCCTCCTGACAGAGTAGAGACGATCTGCAGCGCAGCATCCGCCCGGAACATGAAACGGGCAAGGGCTGCGCGGCAGGCATTCTCATCCGATTGCGGGTTCAGCCGACGGAAATTGTCGCGGATCGAGGTTTCGGGGTCGAGCAGGCTGACGCGCTGGTCGAGCATCGAGAAAGAGGTCAAAACACGCACCGCTCCCTCCCATGGCTGGAGATCGCCCGCGATCAACGCCAGCAGGGTTGTCTTGCCCGAGCCATTCGGGCCGGTGACTGCGATGCGTTCGGGTCCGGTGATATCGACGGAGAGTTGACGGATGATCGGCTTGTCGATTTCGTAGCCGACGGTCA
This sequence comes from Rhizobium sp. 05N49, assembly GCF_056396805.1. Taxonomy (NCBI): domain Bacteria; kingdom Pseudomonadati; phylum Pseudomonadota; class Alphaproteobacteria; order Hyphomicrobiales; family Rhizobiaceae; genus Rhizobium; species Rhizobium sp. 05N49. The sequence goes on along the minus strand of NZ_JBFTME010000024.1, from coordinate 47,745 downwards.
CCGCGTCGATCTTCAATACCGATCTGCCCGGCGGCAGGCCGGTCGAGGGCAGCTTGACAGAGAGCGGCTGCAGGACCTCGATGCGTTTGCGTGCCTCCTCGGCATCCTCAAGCGCCTGGCTATGGCGGCGTTCGGCAAGGCGGGCATTCTCGCCGCTGGTATTTTCCGCCTGCCGCTTGAGACCACCGGCAACGATGCGCGGCATGTCGCCCTTGGCCGCTTTCTTCTTGCCGGCACTGTCTCTGCGGGCCTTGCGCTCGGCCGTTTCCTGGGCACTGCGGGCGACCTCCGCCACGCGCTTTTTGGCGTCCGCCAGATCGTGCTCGGCGGCGGCCAATTCCAGCGCCTTGCGGGCGCGGTAATCGCTCCAGTTTCCGCCATAGCGGGTGGCGCCCAAAGTCGTCAGCTCGACGATCGCGTCCATCGTCTCCAGCAGTTCGCGGTCATGGCTGACGACCAGGGCGCCGTGGCGCCAGCCTCCAAGAAGCGAGATCACCGCTTCGCGCCCCTCCCGGTCCAGATTGTTGGTCGGCTCGTCGAGGATGAGGAAATCCGGCTCTTCGAAGATCAGGGCGGCGAATGCCGCGCGCGTGCGCTGGCCGCCGGAGAGCGTTGCGAGCAAAGTCTGCGGCCCAGCGGCAAGACCGGCACGTTCCAGTGCGGCTTCGATGCGGGCTTCGAGCGTCCAGTCGGCAACAGCAAGCTCATCGGCAATGGCTTCGCCGCTTTCGGCACGGCTGAGAATGGCAAGCGCCTGCGTTGCGCCGAAAAGATCGGCGACCGTTTCATCCGGCCCAACCTGCACACTCTGGCGCAGGATGCCGATAGTGCCGGATACGGCAACGGAGCCCGTCTGCGGCTGCAGTTCGCCGGCGACGAGCTTCAGGAGCGTTGTCTTGCCGACGCCATTGCGACCGACAAGGCCGGCGCGCTCCGCGTTGAAGCTCAGATCGATATTGGAGAAAAGCGGCCGGCCGTCAGGCGTGGACCACGAAAGATTGGAAACTGTAATGGATGCAGGCATGTAAATCCCCGATGGCAAGGCGAATTGGCGTTGCGATCAGGTTCATATCCATTGAGCACACATCCTGTTGGTATTGCGGATGGCGGTAAACTAGGCGGGAATTGGCGTAAATTCAAGGCAAGCCGTCAGTTGGCCATCGGGATGAGTTCCGAGACCTCGTCTGCCTCCAGCTCGACGATCCAGAGATCCGGGTCGAACTTGCGCTCGCGCTCCAGCATTTCCTGCACCTTCTCGGGCTCGGCGCGTTCCAGCCTGATTTCGAACAGCCGGTCGCCGCTGCTCTCCTCGTCGAAGAAGCTTTGCGGGGCCGGCGCATAGAGGGTTTCGAGCCCGTCACGGAAGCGCTGGCGAATGAAGATCGCGCCAGCTTCTTCCGCGCCCTTCTTCTCCACGGCAGCAAAATCGCCGGCGGAGAAAACCCTGCGGACGAGAGCGGAAACGTAGATATCGGCGCGCAATCTCATGGGCGGGACATAGACCGGATGGCAGATGGCGGCAACGCTATACTTTTACCGCCAACCGCAAACCACCCCAATGCCTACCGCGGACTGTGATCGGGGCGGAAATATCTTTCATCATGGCGAAGTTGCCGCCGCCCATGTCCCGCCTGTAGGTCTGGACGAGGAAGGGCGCAGTGCTTCTGCCGGCAGCAAGTCCGACGCGATCGTTGAAGATGCGGCGATTGCGGCAATTGGCAGTATTCCAGACGACATCGCCCGGCCGCTGCGGCTCGGAGAACTTGCGATTGTGGGTCGGCAGGTAGCCGTTTTCATCAATGGCGGCACAGAAGGCGATGCGCTGGTCGGAACCCGCCACCGGCTCCTGGATCGGCGGCAGCAGCCGGTCGGCGAGTTCAGTGAATGGTGCCATCATCTGTACCGGATCGGTGCCCGATATCGGCTGGTAGTGGCGGTTGAATAGGCTCTCCATGCCGATTGCGCCTTCGGCAACGGCACGCTCCAGGGCATGCGATATCTGGCCGGCGACGGATTGGGCCTGTTCGATCCAGTGGCGGTCGGCGGTTTCCACGCCGGCGCTCGCGGTCAGCTGGATCAGCGTTTCCGACAGGCCGACGACGCTGTCGACGCGTTTTGCCGCCTGTTGCAGCCGGCCGTTGGAATCCAGCACCTCGGCCGACATCTCTCCGAGCTTGGCGACGAAGCCGGCGCAATCACGATCCACGGCCTCGGTCGTGTTGGCCATGACGGCGGATGAATCGAGGATGCGGGTAATGACATGCTCCATGCTTTCGAAGGCGCCACGCATCGCTTCGGACTTTTCGCTGACGCCGGCAGCACTCTTGCGGGCGCCGCCGCCGACAGTCGAGAGACGATCGATCTTGAGCCGAAGCTGCTCCAGCGTTTCCTGGATGGAGCCCGTGGCCTTGGAGGTCTGCAGCGACAAGGCGCGGATCTCGGAGGCGACGACGGCAAAGCCTTTGCCAGCCTCGCCGGCACGGGCGGCCTCGATTGCCGCATTGAGCGCCAGGAGATTGGTCTGGCGGGCGATGGTGCTGATTTCGGCGGCCACCTTGTCGACATCGGTCAGCGAGCGGGAGAAGCCGGAGATTTCCGTGCTGATCTCGTCCGAGGACTGGACCATGTGACGGATTTCCGAGACCGAGCCGGACAGGCGATCAGCCGATTCCTTCAGCATGTGGCGCGCTTGCGTGGCGGTACTGTCGGTCTCACGCAACGAAACGGCGACGGAGCGATTGGTCTCCGCGATGGAAAGGGCTGTGCGGGTGACCTCATCGAAGGCGGCGGCATGGCGGGCCGACATTGCCGCCATGTCCTGGATGGCGCCGGCTATATCGACGAGGTCGACGCCGAGCGTTGAGGCCTCTTCGGCAAGGCGCGAGAGGATATGGCGCAGCGCGTCGCGATCCGGTCCATCCGGCTCGTAAGCCGGGCTTCCGGCATTCTCCCCCACCGCCTTCAACGCCTGCATGATCGAGCTCCCCCAAGCTACATTAGGGAAGCTTCAAACAACATGGTTAACAACTCGCTAAGAATAGCGGCGCCTATACTTAGGTCTTAGACCCCTGCCCGCTTAAGCCTTCAGCTTTGCGTCAGACCCGTCAGTCTCTCGCTCAGCTGCCAGAGGCGCTCGGCAAGCTCGGGATCGGTCGCCCAAGGGCGCACGCCGAGCAGTTCCTCGGAGTCGGCAGGCACGGCCTTGGCGATATCGCAGTTCTCGCAATAGACGCCGCCCATGCCATCCAGCTCATCGCTGACAGCGCACCAGACAGTGGTTGCCGCACCCTGGGCAATGGTCTTCTTGTTGTTTTCAGGGTCGATGACCGGGTTGCCGTCGGCATCCACATAACCGCTCGCCAGCAGATATTCGCGCGACTGGTGGCGCACGAGATCGGTCGTGACGATGCCGCCCGGATGAAGGGAGAGGGCGCGCACGCCCTCTCTTGCGCCCAAAGCGTCCAGCGCAACGGCAAATAGCGCATTGGCTGTCTTCGACTGGCCATAGGCGACGTAGGGCAGGTATTCGCGGTTCTCGAACATCGGATCGTCGAAATCGACGCCAGAGCGGACATGGCCGCGCGAGGAGACGGCAACCACACGGGCGCCCCCGGCCTTCACCAGCGCCGGCCAGAGGCGCGCGGTGAGTTGGAAGTGGCCGAGATGGTTGGTGGAGAATTGCGATTCATAACCGCGGCTGTCGCGCGTCAGCGGGTTGGCCATGACAGCGGCATTGTTGATGAGGAAATGCAGTGGCTTGTCGTCTTCGAGGAAACAATCGGCGAACTCGTCGATCGAATTGGGATCCATCAGGTCCATATAGGCGAATACCAGGCCGGGCACGTTTTCGCCCACCGCCCTCGCCTTCTCGATATTGCGGGCGGGCACGATCACCTTGGCGCCGGCGGCCGCCATCACGCGGGCGGTTTCGAGGCCGAGACCGGCATAACCGCCGGTGACGATCGCCACCTTGCCGGTGAGGTCATGGCCGGCAATCACCTCTTGCGCCGTGGACGCTGCACCGAAACGTGAACCGATGGGAGCCTGGGGAGTGGACATGAAATGTCTCCTTTCAAGAGGATTCCGTCCCGTGGGTGACGGAAATGCTCTATCTCTTTGTTTTTATGCAGTTCGAGACTCAAAACCGCTGCACATGTCTGCCGGAATTGCTCTGGTCGGGAAATATCTATGTCCGGCAGGTGGGATTCTGAATGCTTGTAAATCCCGATTTCTTGCGCCATCGTACAAAGATGACAAGCGATCCCCTCTCCGAAATGCTCAGCCTGCTCGATGCCCGCTGCCTGATGGCGGGCGGTCTGATTGCCGGCGGCCCCTGGGCGCTTGCCTTTCCGCAGCCGAACCGCATCAAGATCAGCGCGGTGGCCAAAGGCCGCTGCTGGCTGGTGCTCGACAATGGCAGCGAGCCTATCCTGCTCGAAGCCGGCGACGTCGTCCTGCTCAACGGCAAGCATTCCTTCATGCTGGCAACCGATCTTGCGATGGAGCCCGCCGATGCCGTCACAACCTTCAAGGAGAAGAAGGTCAATGGCATGGCGCGGCATGGCGTGGGCGAGGATTTCCTCTATATCGGCGGGCATATCGCGCTTGGGCCGACCGGCACGGCGCTGCTGCTCGACGTATTGCCTCCGGTCATCCATGTGCGGGCGACCCTTGCCGAGGCCGGCGTGCTGCGCTGGCTGCTGGACCAGCTGGTGCGGGAAATGGCGGCCGGCAAACCGGGCGCGCTGCTTGCCTCGGCCCAGCTTTCTCAGCTCATCTTCGTGCAGGTGCTGCGCGCCCATATCATGACGTCGGAGCCGCTGACGGTCGGCTGGCTGCGCGCCTTTGGCGACGAGAAGATCGCGCCGGCGCTGCGACTGATGCATTCAGACCCAGCGCATGACTGGCAGCTCGGAGAGCTCGCAAAATCCGCCGGCATGTCGCGCACCAGCTTCGCCCTGCGCTTCAAGACGGTCGCGGGCGTTGCCCCACTCACCTATCTCACCGCCTGGCGCATGCGCCTTGCCGAGCGGGCGCTGCGCGAGGGATCGATGCCGGTCTCCTCGCTGGCGCTTTCACTCGGCTATACCTCGGAGAGCGCCTTCAGCAATGCATTCAAGCGCGTGACCGGCATTGCGCCGAAGCGCTACCGGACTTCGGCCGCTATCAATGTCGGGCCGATCGAAGAGGTGGTTGATGTCGAAGGTCGGGTGCGAACTGTCGACTACCGGCTCCTGCGGCTGGCGAGCCAGCCGTCAGCCCTGTCGCAGCAGGGCTGATTTCAGTCCGTTATTGCTCAGAGCGCACCGATTTCCTTGAGCTTCTTCAACACGGCTTCGCTGGGTTCGCCATTTTCCGGGAGATTGTAGTGTTTCTGGAAGTGCCGGATGGCAGCGCGGGTCTGTTCGCCGGCGACACCGTCGACGCCGACATTGGCGTAGGCCATGTTGACCAGGCCCTTCTGGATCTTCAGCACCAGGTCGACACTGGAAATGCCTGACAGCGGAACCTGTTTCGGCCCTGAGGGCGCCGTCTTGACGGTCTTTTCGGCGCTGCGGATGGCGGCTGCGACCGGATCTTCCTCTGTCGCCTTCGACGTCACGTCTTCCCGAGGTTTCTCCGGAGGGACGGTGGAGGGACCGACTGCATCGGTTCTGAGCGCAGCAAGCACGTCGGGCGTCGCATCGCCGCTTTGCGCCATGCCAACCGTTTCCTCGAAGAAAAGGATGGCTGCGCTGGTGCGCGGGCCGATGACGCCGTCGGCATTGCCGTTATAGAGGCCGCGGCGGATCAGTTCCTTCTGGATGTCCATCACGAGCTGGTTCGGCTGCTGGCCGGCTGCGGCAGATGGCGGCGTCGTCTGGGTCGTTGCCGCGGCGTCGTCCGGCCGCTCGATGCGGAACGTGGTGACATCGCCCTGCGGCTCGACCTGCGGGCGGAAGCCTATGGCGGTCGGCGCGCCCGGATCGCGGGTGCGGAAAATCGGATGCGGATGCGCGCCTGGCTGATACCAGAGTGCATTGGCAGCGACGAAGGAGAAAATGACGACGAAGGCGATCGTGCCGCCGGCAATGGACGGATTGCGGCCGATGACGCCGCCTAGCGCACCGGCGCCCTGAAGACCGAGGCCACCCAGCGCCGTCGCACCCTGCAGGCCGATGCCGCCGAGTGCTGCCGCACCGGTCATCACAAGGCCCGGCTGCTGCCGCCCCTTCCTGCCCTTAGGCGATTTTCGCTTGCGCGCGGCCATCGAAAAGCCCCTCTTCCAGTTCTGCGGCACCCGCCGCGCCCTTCAGCCGCGGCGGAAACTCGACCGTTTCCACCTGGCCGGCATTTTCTGCCGCCGGGGCTCCGGAACCATCCGCGGCAATCTCGATGGTGATGATCGTGCCCTCGCCCGGCTGGCTGGCAATGGCGAAATTGCCGCCATGCAGGGCGACAAGGCCTTTGACCAGCGACAGGCCAAGACCCGTGCCCTCGAATCGACGGGTATAATCGTTCTGGATCTGGACGAAAGGTTGGCCGAGTGTGGCGAGCCTGTCGGCAGGAATGCCGATGCCGGTATCGCTGACAGTGAGCTTCAGGATGCCGTCGCGCATGGCCGCATCGACGGTGACCACGCCGCCCGTTTCGGTGAATTTCACGGCATTGCCGACAAGATTGATAAGGATCTGCTGCAGCGCGCGCTGATCGGCCACGACCTCTGCGATACCGCGCTGGACACGGTTCGTGAGCGTCACGCCCTTGCTCTTGGCCTGCAGCGCCAGCATCGATTCGCAGGACCGGATCGATGCGCCGATATCGAAAGGCTCGAGCATCAGCTCGTAACGGCCCGCCTCGATCTTGCTCATGTCCAGCATCGTATTGACGACGGAAAGCAGATGCGCACCGGATTCACGGATCAGGCCGACATATTCGCGCTGGCGCTCGTTCTCGAACTTGCCGAAATATTCGCCAATCAGGATATCCGAAAAGCCGAGGATGGCATTCAGCGGCGTGCGCAGTTCGTGGCTGACGGCGGCGAGGAAACGGGATTTGGCATCGTTGGCCGATTCCGCATCTGCCGCGCGCGTCTGCGCCTCGGCGCGAAGCCGTTGCTCCACCGAAACATCATGCAACTGGGCAATGACGGCCGAAAGCATGCCGTCGACATCACGCCGTGCGGTCATATCCATGCGCAGATAAGCGAATTGCCTGTTATCGCGCGAGACGGAGGGGCGCTCCAGCCTGATATCGACGGTCGCCTTTTCCTCGCCCTGGCGCAGCGCATCCAGCGCCTGCAGGAAAAGGATGCGATCGGAAACATGCACTTGCTCGAAGAAGCCACGGCCCTTCAGGTCGCGCATCCAGACGAGATAGTCGCGCTTGTCGCGGCCGCCGGCCATCGTCACGCTGCCAAGCGGATCGAGGAAGAGGACGAGGCCCGGGCTCATCTCAAGGAAGAGATCGTCGGCACTGGCTGCGGCTACGTGCTGTGGAATAGCCTGGCGGGCGAGCGCAATGCTGCCGACGGCAGAAAAAAGAAAGGCGGCGCAGACCGTGGCGACGCCGGCCGGCAGTGCAACTGCGGGGCTGGTAACGATGGAGAGGCCGACCGGAGCGGCGACAAGAGCGGCAGAGGAGAGGAAGACCAGGCGGCGCAGAATGGTGAGCTCGCTCTGACGCACAGCTTCGCCGCCGCTCGTGCGGGAAAGCCAGCTTGCAGCTGCCCGGTCCACGAGGGCTGTCGCCCAACCGCCAATGTCACTCAATACACGCACGCAATACCTGCCCGAAAAGGCCTTTCATTGACCCGGACAATAGGCCCTCGCGGCTTAAGGAAAGGATAAGGCAAAGTCGCCTTCCACAGCCCAAAAATGCTAAAAGTCCCGTTTTGGGCCATCTGCCTGGCTCATTGAATTTCGTGGTTAATAGCAGGTAAGCGCCGGATTTTCCTCATATTTCAGCATCACGTTAACTCTTGTGGCAGAGCGGCGGGGCAAAAGTCCAGCAATTGCAGGCGGCGGCTGCCACCATGCTTAACGACATCTGTTAGAATTTGAGTGAAATGCCCCGAAAATACCGATCATTAAAATTTGAGATAAATTTGCCGCAAATGCCGATGAGTTTCGAAAAGCTGCATTCGCAACTCGGCTGTAAGGTGCAGACATACCGGACAACCGGCCCGATTCGGCGACAAGACCGGACGGGAAAAACAGGATGGGCAAGACAATGTGGTTTCTGATCAAAGGATCATTCTGGTTTGGCCTTGTGCTCGTCGCTCTCTCCGTTTTCTCTTCGGAGAGCTCCGACAATGCCGGCCACCCGCAATTGCAGCTTTCCGACGCCTTCACCGCGGCAAGCGGCGCTTACGTCTATATCACCGGCATGTGCTCCGAAAAGCCCGAGGTCTGCAGCAAGGGTGGGGAGACCCTGACGGCTCTCGGCTACCGGGCCCGCGAAGGCGCCCGTGTCGCCTATGAGCTGCTCGACAGCCAGTTCAGGGACGACAACTCCAAAATGGCCTCCGCAAAGACGGCCGTGCCGCCGGCGCCTGTCGCGCTTGCCGCTCCTTCCCTGCCGGAGGCCATCACTAATACAATGCGCGAGGCTCAGGCCGCGCTGAACCAGCCGATGCCGCACCTGCCGCAGCCCTACCGCCCACCGGTGGACGACGGCGCTTCGGCTGAACGTGTGGTAACCGGAACCATTCCGGCCGGGTCGATCCCGCTGCCGACGCCGAAACCGGCGATCTGACGAATTTCGCGGGCACCCCGCCCGCACCCCAGCTTGCATCGGTGGTCCGCATGACGCGGAGATGCCCCATGCCTGACGTGCCTGCCCTGTTTATTTCAGCACTTTGCTGCGCCGTGAGGATGCCCATCCCTCACGGCGTTTCTTTTTAACGGTTCAAATCTGCGGTCGCTTCGCCTATATGAACTAATAATAGTGAAAGGCCTGAACAAGCATGGCGACCCTCGACCAGATCATCGACGACTTTTCCTTCCTGGACGATTGGGAAGACCGCTACCGCTACGTTATCGAACTCGGCAAGGCGCTGCCTGAACTGGCAGACGAGAAGAAGACTTCCGAGAACAAGGTGATGGGCTGCGCCAGCCAGGTATGGCTGGTCACGCATACAGCAGGCAATCCCGACAATCCGGTCATGACATTCGAAGGCGATTCCGACGCGCATATCGTGCGCGGCCTCGTCGCTATCGTGCTTGCCACCTATTCCGGAAAGACTGCTGCCGAGATCGCCTCGCTCGATGCTTTCGAGATCTTCTCAAAGATCGGTCTGACTGAAAATCTCTCCTCGCAGCGCTCGAACGGCTTGCGCTCGATGGTCAACCGCATCCGCGAGGAAGCGCGCGTGCGGGCTACCGCCTGACAGGTGCGATCCGCACGAGAAAACAAGCCTTGAGACCAGACGGTTCGGCGCACGGAGAAATACGCCGGGCGCCGAACCTGATATTGCCGATTCGTTATTTGCCGTTTGTCATCCTCTCACCGAGACGTTCGGCCCGCTCGGCAAGCTCCGGCGTCAGGGCCTCGCCGAAATCGGCCGCTTCGAACACCTGACGGATTTCGATCTCGCTCGGTCCGAGCATTGGATTGGGGCAGCGCTTTACCCACTCGACGGCTTCGTCCATATCCTTGACCTGCCACAGCCAGAAACCGGCGATCAGTTCCTTGGTCTCGGCGAAGGGGCCGTCGATGACCATGCGCTTCGGGCCATCGAAGGCGATGCGCTTTCCCTTGGAAGAAGGATGCAGGCCTTCACCCGCCATCATGATGCCGGCATTGACCAGATCCTCGTTATACTTGCCCATAGCCCCCAGAAGCTCAGTCGTGGGCATGATGCCCGCTTCACTGTCTGCCGTCGCCTTGACGATGACCATTACGCGCATGTCTCTTCTCCTCTTGTTTGCGGCGGCATGAGTGCCCGCCCGTCCTCGATCTTTCATGTCATTCCGTCGTTATCGCAAAACCGCTGCGCACTTTTGCGCGACATGCTTTAGAGACGGATGAGCAATCCCGGGACCGACATTTTTTGCCGCGCTTTTTTTGAAGATAGATGACGAGAGCCGAAATCACCGGAAGAGACGACCGGTAAATACAAAAAAAGCCGGGCAACAGGCCCGGCTCTTTATCATGCAGCGGTGCAATACTCAGCCGCGGCCGCGCTTGCGGCGCTGTCCCAGGCCCATTTCCTTCGCAAGGCGCGAACGCGCTTCGGCATAGGCCGGGGCTACCATCGGGTAATCGGCAGGCAGGTCCCACTTCTCGCGATATTCTTCCGGCGCGAGATTGTGATGCGTCATCAGGTGGCGCTTCAGGGACTTGAAGTTGCCGCCGCATTCGAGGCACGTAATCTGCTCGTCCTGTACGGACTTGCGGACAGAAACTGCAGGCTTCTGCTTTTCGACGACCGCTGCCACCGGCTGCGGTACGGATGTGTTGCTCAATGCCGAATGTACGTCGGAAATCAGATTAGCCAGGTCGCTGACCGGGACAACGTGGTTGCTGACATAGGCCGCGACGATATCGGCCGTCAGTTCCACAAGCAGCTCCGGCGCATTGCCGGTCGCCATATCCGTCATATTCTTTCTCCTGTTAGCATGCTCAAACGGTCCTTCTCCCAAAAAGACAAAGAACCCTCGTCGTAGAGCCAAACACCAAAAGAGCAGCTTACAGCCTTTGTTTCGAAAAACCGGAATCCACCCCTAGATTCCGAAGACCGTACTCTGCACCAATACTGCCTGACGGTGAGCTACTACGTATTCTTCCAGGCCGTCACCCAGTTAGACATTGACAAACAAGGCTAGGAGACCTGGAAGCAGTACGATTCTAATTCACAATCAGAACTCTACTTGGATTTTCAAATAGCATCGTTTTCGCAAAAGGCCAATTATTAATTGTGATTTTCCTAGAAAAAAAATCCATCACAAAGAATTGGTCAGCGGTTCAGCAAGCTTTACTCGTGCTTCCGGTGCATAAGTTTGCGTAAAATTGCTTAAAATTCTGAGTAGCCCTCGCTCTCAGCGCATTCGCATATCGTCACGTACTGAGATATCGGCCGGAAAATGTCCTGATATATGCGAAGCTCTCGCAAGAAGGTGTGCAGAAACCGGTGCAGTCAGGATAAAAAAGAGGAAACCGGCCAACGCTCTTGCAAGCACAGCAAGTTCGCCCGAATAAAGCCCGGCAGCAAGCAACAACAAACCGGAACCGACCGTGCCGGCTTTTGAAGCGGCGTGCATGCGCGTGTAGAGATCCGGCAAGCGCGCGATACCGATCGCGGCCACCAGGGCGAAGAAGGCACCTGCCAGCAGCAGGACCGCAGTAACGACAGCAAGCGCATAGTCCATTATCATTCGCCTCTCCCCTGCGTCCCAGATGCCACGGCTCTCCGAGAGAGCACGAAACGGGCGAAGGCGACGGTCGCCAGAAAACCGACGAGGCCGAGCGCGATGGCGATATCGATGTAAAGCGAAAATCCGGTGCGCACCGCGACGACGGCAATGAAACCAATGGCGATGCCCGTCATCATGTCGAGCGCCAGGATGCGGTCGGGAAGAGTGGGGCCGGCAATGACGCGCCAGACGGTCACAAAAAGCGCAATACAGAGAATACCGAGGGCTGCGATGGCGGCGGCGGAAACGATGGCGGCAGGCGTTATCATCCAAAGGCCTCCATGATACGGCGCTCGAAACCGCCAGCAATATCGCGCCTGACCGCGGCAGGATCGGCGCAGTCCAGCGCATGCACATAGAGCGTGCGCCGGTCCTCGGAAACATCAACCGAAAGAGTACCCGGCGTCAGTGTGATGAGATTGGCAAGGAGCGTGATCTCAAAATCGGTTCTCACCGTCAGCGGGAATGCGAGGATACCGGGCGCCAGCTGCATACGCGGCGAAAGCACCGTCAATGCCACCCGCCAGGCCGAAAGCGCCAGTTCCCAAAGGAAAAGACCCGCCAGCAGGAAGATGTGCCAAGCGCGGATGCGGCGCGGCGGCGAACGGCCGGCGAAGGCCTCGCGCACGACTGCGAGCGACAGCAGCGACAGGGCGAGGCCGAGAACGAAATTAAGCGGCGAGGCGCTGCCGGTTACGGCGACCCAAGCGACGGCAAGCGGCAGGCTGAGGAACAGGACTGTCATCGTATGGTCCCTTCCGGAAAGACGGAGAAGATATAGGCGGAGGGATCAGCAAGCCCGTCGGCGGCGGAGCGCGCGAGTTGCAGCAACTGTTCCGGCAGGAGACCGATGCCGATGACGAGGATCGTCAACGCCGCAAGCGGAAGACCAGCCGTCCAGCCGGTCCGCACCGGAGGGAGCGCCGGGGACGCGGGACGCCAATAGGCAAACAGGAAGACGCGGCCGCAGGCAATCGTCAACAGGAAGCCGCCGAGCAGGATCGTGCCCGCCAGCCACCACGCGCCGACATCGAGCGAGGCCTTGACCAGCAACACCTTGGGCCAGAAGCCGGAAAAGGGCGGCAGGCCGCAGGCGGCCAGCAGCAGCATCAGCGAAATCGCCGCGAACCAGCCATTCTGACGATAGAGGCCGCCGAGCGCGGCCAGCGAGAAGGAGCCGCCTCGCCTGCCCGCTTCGCCGGCCAGAAGATAGAGCGCCGTCATCAGCACTACCGAATGCAGCGCATAGAAGACTGCGCCGCCGAGGCCTTCGGCGGTGCCGAGTGCTGCACCGATCAGCATATTGCCGATGCCCGAGATCACCACATAGCCGAGCAGACGACGCAGGTCGGTTTCAGCGAGTGCACCGAGTGCGCCGACGAGGACAGTCAGGGCTCCGACGACAGCTATCAGCAGGCTGAGCTCGTCGCGCTCGGCCGGCAGCAGCATGACCAGGACGCGCAGCAGCGCGTAGATGCCGACCTTGGTCAGGAGGCCGGCAAAGAGTGCGGAAACGGCGATGCGCGGCGTGTGGTAGGAGGCCGGCAGCCAGAAATTGACCGGAAAGGCCGCAGCCTTCATGGCAAAGGCGAGCAGGAAGAGGCAGGCGAGCGTCATCAGCGGCGCCGTGCCGCTCAAGGCTGCTGCCCGCTCGGCAATGTCGGCCATATTGAGCGTGCCAAAACTCGCATAGAGGATGCCGACGGCGATGAGGAACAGCGTCGTGGCGATGAGGTTCAGAACCGCATATTTCAGCGCGCCATCGATCTGCGCCCGTTCGGAACCAAGGATCAGCAGGCCGAAGGAGGAGATGAGCAGCACCTCGAACCAGACATAGAGGTTGAAAATATCGCCGGTCAGGAAGGCGCCGGTGACGCCTGCCATCAGCAGCATCAGCAGCGGGAAGAAACCGTATCGGCGGCCGCTTTCGGTGGTATCTGACAGGGCATAGATACCGGCAGCCAGGGCAGCGACCGCTGCGGCCAGCGCCATCAGCGCACTGAAGACATCGACCGTAAAAGCGATACCAAAGGGCGGCAGCCAGCGGCCCATGACCATGGTGAGCGGGCCGTGTCCGACGACCTGCTGCAGGAGAGCAGCGTCAAGGAGCAGCAGGACAACGAGGCCGGTAATTGCGATCCATGCCTGCAGGCGCGGAAGGCTGCGCAGCATCAGGAGCAGCGCACCGAGGCTGATGCAGAGCACGACCGGCAGGATCGCCAGCCAGTGGGCGGGCGGGACGGGAGCGGTGACCATGGCGGCCGAGAGGTCGGTGACGGGAGCGGCCATTAGTGGGTGCCTCCCGCGAGGGTCGACGCATGGGCATTGAGCATCCGCATCTTACTCACGATCAATACCCCAAAGGCGGCAGCGGCCGTTCTTCAGGTTCGGCATCGTGCATGCGGGTCGTATCGTCTGTGCCGAGCTCCTGATAGGCGCGGTAGGTCAGCACCAGCAGGAAAGCGAGGAAAGAAAAGGAGATGACGATGGCCGTCAGGATCAGCGCCTGCGGCAGCGGATTAGCCGCACCTGATGGCAGCATGTCGGCCCCTGCGGGTATGATCGGCGGCACGACGCGGGTCAGCCTTCCTGCCGTGAAGATCAGCAGGTTCACGGCGTTACCGAGAATGGCGATGCCGAGCATGATGCGGATCGAGAAGCGCGACAGGATCAGATAGACAGCGGCCGAAAAGAACAGGCCGACGAGAATGGCAAAGAGCGCTTCCATCAGTCCAGCTCCCTTTCTTCCAGCGCCAGCGCGATCGAAGCGACGGCGCCGAGCACCACGAAATAGACGCCGAGATCGAAGAGCATGACGCTGGAGAGCGGCACTTCCACACCTGCCAGGACGGGATAGACCCAAAGGCCGGTCATGAATGGCACGGCAAAGAAGATCGAGATCAGGCCGGCGAGGCAAGAGAGCAAGAGACCGAAGCCGGCAATCGCCAATGGATGTACGCGGATCGCCCGGCGCACCGCGTCCACGCCGAAAGCAATGCCGTAAATCGCCAGAGCCGAAGCGGCGATCAAGCCGCCGATGAAACCGCCACCCGGCTCGTTGTGGCCGCGCAGCAGGATAAAAACGGAAAAAAGCAGCATCAGCGCGGTGATGAAGGGGGCGACCGTACGGAAGATGAGGGTGTTCATTGCGTGCCTCCACAAAGAGGCTGAGACGGCCGGGGACGTCTACCAACCTCCCTCATTCCTGTGCTTGTCACAGGAATCCAGCCACGACGCGTCTGCGTCGTGAATGACTCATTTGCAGCAAACCAAAGAGTCTCTCCTTCCCAAGGAGTTGGGCAGGCTGGATTCCTGTGGCAAGCACGGGAATGAGGGGAAACGGTAACGTCTCGCGATACCTCGAACGCTGCATTCGCTGCGAGGACAGAATCAGATTCCAAAGAGACCTGTCTCATGCCTCCTCCGCATCCGGATCGTTTGTCGCCAGCCGGCGCTCCGTGTTGCCGCGGATGCGGATCAGCGCAAGGATGGCGAGGCCTGTCACCGCCACGACGGCAATTTCGCCGAGCGTGTCAGTGCCGCGGAAATCGACGATGATGACGTTCACGACATTGGCGCCGTGGGCGATCAGCTTCGAATGGGCATTGAAGAAATCGCTGAGCGCCGTGTTGAACGGCGCCTGCGTGGCGCGCATCAAAAGCAGCGCGAAGCCGAGACCGCAGGCGAGTGAAAGCACGATATCGAAGAAGCGGCGGACGCCGTGGCGCGGATCGGTCGGCGACAGGCGCAGACGGGTCATGACGAGGGCAAGAATGACGACCGCGAGCGTTTCGACCATGAACTGGGTGAAGGCGAGATCCGGGGCGCCGAAGAGCAGGAAGATCAGCGCGACGGCAAAACCCTGAATGCCGAGCGATACGATCGCCGTCAGCCTGTCGCGGGCGATCAGCACGGCGACAAGGCCGAGTACGGCGATGACCATGATGCCCGCTTCGCGCAGGCGCAGGTCTGCAGGCCAGGCAAAGCCTGACGGCAGCCCGTCATTGATGACGAGCGGTACAAGCAGGACTGCGGCAACGCAGAGGAATGTGCAGGCGACGTAGATATCCAGCCGCCTTGGCTGGACGATGCCGATGAAACCGTGGGCGAAACGGACAAGTCCGGCGATGAAATGATCGAAACCGCGATCCGGGCCACGTGCGGAGTGCAGCACGTAGGCGACGAAAGCCCTGCTACGGTCGAGCTGCCAGTAAACAGCGATGCCGAGTACGATCGTCAGCAACGACAAGGCAAGCGGCAGGCCGATATGCGGGGTCAGCGAAATGGAAACCTCTTTGGGAGCGCCAGCAATAGCGGAGGCCATGGGCGAGGAGATCGCACTGTGGGTGACGCCGGAAAAGACTGCAGCAAGCGGACCTGCCAGAGCAAGGACGGCAGGGCCGAGCCAAAGCAGGACCGGCGCCTCATGCGGATGCTTGGGCGTCTCCACCAGTCTGCCGGCGAAAGGCCTCAGCCCCACCGCAAAGGCGATCGCAAACATCAGCGCATTGCCGAGGACGGCGATGGTGGTGGCAAGGACGGGATAGAGATCACTGCCGACGATAGCCGTATAAATTTCCTCCTTGGCGAGGAAACCGAAGAAAGGCGGCAACCCGGCCATGGAAAGTGCTGCGACGATAGCGATCGCAAAGGTCAGCGGCATGGCCCCTCGCAGGCCCCGCAGCCGCGTGATGTTCCGCGTGCCGGTTTCGTGGTCGATGATGCCGGCGACCATGAAAAGCGCGCCCTTGAAGAGCGAATGCGCCACCAGATAGAGCACTGCGCCTTCAATGGCATAATCCGATCCGAAGCCGGTCAGCAGCACCAGCAGGCCAAGGGAGGAGACAGTCGTATAGGCGAGCTTCAGCTTCAGATCCGTCTGTCGGATCGCAAGCACCGAGCCGGTGACGAGCGTCAGGCCGCCGAAGACCGGCAGCAGAACCTCCCATGCGGGTGTTGCGCCCATGACCGGGTTCAGCCGCATCAGCAGGTAGACGCCGGCCTTCACCATGGTGGCGGAATGCAGATAGGCCGAAACGGGTGTCGGCGCCTCCATGGCGTTCGGCAGCCAGAAGTGGAATGGAAACTGTGCCGATTTGGTGAAGGCGCCGCCGAGCACCAGCAACAGGGTGGCGAAATAGAGCGGGCTGCCTCTGACGACATCGCCGAACTGCATCAGTTCCGACAGCTGCGCAACGCCTGTCTGCCCCCAGAGCAGGAGCAAGCCGGCAAGCAGCAGCAGCCCTCCGCCGCCTGTGACGACGAGTGCCTGCAAAGCGGCGCGCCGTGCCGCCTGCCGTTCATGGTCGAAGCCGATCAGCAGAAAGGAGGTGATCGAGGTGAGCTCCCAAAAGATGAAGAACATCAGAAAGCTGTCCGACACCACGACGCCGAGCATTGCGCCCATGAAGAGGAAGATGAACGAGAAGAACCGGCCCTGATCCGGATGGCCCTTCAGATACCCGCCGGCATAAAGCACGATCAGCGTGCCGATGCCGGTGATGAGCAGGGCGAAGGTGAGCGACAATCCGTCGAGGAACCAGGAAAAACGCAGGCCCAGGCCCGGCACCCAGTCATAACCGCCGGTTATGATTTCGCCATCAGCGATCTGCGGCACGAGACGCAGGAAATGCAGGAAGGCGAGCAAAGGGGCGACGGCGAGCAGCCAGGCGCCGCCTGCGCCGAAGGCACGAATGATAAAGGGAGCCGCAAGAGCGCCGATCAACGGCAGACACAGGGCCAGAAATGTCAGAGCCGTGACATCGGCCATGTCCCCTCCCCGTGAGCACGGATGAAAGTCGGCAATCAGCCTTTTCCAAGGCTTAGGTGAATCGGCTGATAGCCTCAAGCAATTTCGACAACCCGCAATGGATGCGGGCTGTGTTCACGGCTTGACGTTCAGGAAAGGCGCGTGGCGAGACGCAAAACGGAACCGTGCAGGATGAAGAAAGCGAGCGGCAGCGGCCAGACCAGACAGGCGACCAGCCCTGCGATACGGAACACCGTCCAGCGATCATGATTGACCCAGCCCTCCAGCAGGGTCACACCCATGGCAATCGCGGCGACTGCGCCGTACAGAACAATCATCAGAGTATGAAACACCGTTTGTCCCCGAAACACGCAGCATTAAGCTTAATGGCACACTAAAGATAAAGCACGGGTGATTCGTCGTCTTCCCCCGAATTGGGTAGATGACAATTGGGGCGCTGAAGCGGCACAGTCTGCTTTGGGGACTTGATCACACCGAGGCTTCCATCCTCAGGCACTCTCAGGACAGGCCGAGACGGCTATTGGCGGGCGAAAAAACCGCGGCGACGGCCTTCGTCCCAAGAGAACATCAGTTCTCCTACGATGACCGCAAGAAAGATGTAAGCAACGACACCCATACTCATTTCTTTTCGCACGTATTTTACGTTATAATGGCACCTCTTTTAGTTCGCACCCGTCCAGTAAACATCCAACTCTGCTGAGGCAGAGTGCGTGGCATGTGTATTCAATTGAGTTTCTACGAAGTGAGCACAAGGTTTTGAACTGGAGCAAGACGGCCGCTGACGCCGGGACGCGGCTATAGTGACATCGTCAAAATGCCCGGTGAAATGTCACGAAAGCGACTGAATTTCCGATCGGAGCAGTGGCCGTGTCCCACGAAACCCACATGGCAGTCAGTAGAAACGATGGCGGTGCCTCGTTCGCGGCTGGCCTTCGGTTCGATATAATGGCGGGCCTTGTCGCCGCTGCGGTCGTACTGCCCAAGGCGATGGCTTATGCCACGGTTGCCGGGCTGCCTGTGAGCGTCGGTCTCTATACGGCATTCGTGCCGATGATTGTCTACGCATTACTCGGCACGTCACGCGTACTAAGCGTCAGTTCGACCACCACCCTTGCCATTTTGGCCGGGACCGAGCTTGGAACCGCCGTTCCAGATGGCGATCCAGGCAAGCTGGTCACCGCCGTTGCGACACTTGTGGCGTTGACGGGGGCTCTCCTCATTGCAGCCTCCGTGCTGCGCCTGGGGTTTGTGGCCAACTTCATTTCATCGCCAGTGTTAACCGGTTTCAAAGCAGGCATCGGCCTGGTGATCGTACTGGATCAGATACCGAAACTGCTGGGCGTGCATATTGAAAAGGCGGGCTTTTTCCGCGACATCATGAGCGTGGTCCAGCATATACCCGAAACGTCGCTGCTTACGCTGGCCATTGCAGCCGTGGCGCTGATCGCCTTGTGGATGATGGAAAGGCTCTGGCCTCATTCTCCGGCCCCACTCGTGGTCGTCGGCGCGGGCATTCTGGTATCCTGGCTCGCCGGTCTCAATGCCTTGGGTATCGCGACAGTCGGATTCATCCCGCGGTCGCTGCCGTCACTCACTCTCCCCAGCGCCAGTTTGGTCGAGCAACTCTTGCCCGGAGCGCTCGGCATCGCGCTGATGAGTTTTACCGAAACGATTGCCGCGGGTCGGGCGTTTGCCGCACCGTCCGAGCCCCCAATCAGGCCCAACCGCGAACTTCTCGCGACAGGCACGGCCAACGTGGTCGGCGCATTCTTCGGCTCGATGCCCGCAGGTGGTGGCACTTCGCAGACGGCGGTCGTCCGCGCAGTGGGCGGGCGGTCCCAGACGGCCTCGCTTGTCACTGCTGCGACTTCTGCGGCCACAATGCTGTTCCTTGCGCCGTTGCTTGGTTTGCTACCACAGGCCGTGCTCGCCGCGATTGTGATCATCTACTCGGTCGGCCTCATTGCTCCGGCGGAATTTGCGGCCATCCGCAAGGTGCGGCGAATGGAATTTCGCTGGGCACTGGCGGCATTCCTCGGCGTGCTCGTGTTCGGTACGCTTCAGGGCATCGTCGTCGCGATCGTTCTTTCGCTGATCGGTTTGGCCAGTCAGTCGGCGAAACCGAAAGTTTACGTCATCGGCCGCAAGCCGGGCACTGACGTGCTCCGGCCGCTGTCTTCGGACCATCCTGACGACGAAACATTTGATGGTCTGCTGATACTGCGCCCGGAGGGACGGTTGTTTTTCGCCAACGTCCAGCAAGTCGCGGATCAGATTCAGGCATTCGTAGCCGAATACAAACCGAAAGTGCTCGCACTCGATATGAGCGGGGTCTTTGACATCGAGTATTCCGCTCTCCAGACGATGATTGAGAGCGAACGCCGCGTTACTGCCCAGGGCATAACCGTGTGGCTCGCAGGATTGAATTCCGATGTACTCGACTATCTTCGCGCCTCCGGTTTCGCCGACAAGCTCGGCCGTGAGCGCCTCTTTTTTAGCATGAATGCCGCTCTGCAACGCCATTTGGAGCAAAAGAGCGGCAGCTAGGTATGGACTGGAGCCGGCAGCATTGCAGTGGTGCGTCGCTGCGCTGCTCTCCTTGGCATCTTCAATCTTTGCAATGCAGTCTTTTTGAGGGAGCAAGCTACTTCAGCCGAAAGTCGCTGGTGGACCGTCTCAGCGAGGGCCACACGAGCGCTGTAGGACAATCCATCCCGCGCGTTTGTTTGAGCCACGCGGGTCGTCTTCTCACTATCTTAGCGGAGGAAACACCCATGCGATCTCGATCGGAAAACCCCTTTCAGAATGCCCGCCTGCTTGCCGCTGGGCTTGCCTTGGCGGCGCTGACTTGCGCGACGTCCGCCCAGGCCGACGGCACGCAAGCGAAGAGCCTGCTAAAGGCGATGTCGGACTACATGGCAGCGCAGGACGCAATCTCCTTCGAATATGACACGAGCCTGGAGGTCGTCACCAAACAGAAGCAGAAACTGGCCCTTGCAAGCTCCGGCGCGGTGAAGCTCAATCGGCCCGACAAGCTGAACGTCACACGCCAGGGCGGCTTCGCTAACGTCGAAATCGTTTTCGACGGCAAGACACTCTCGGTTCTCGGGAAGGACGCCAACCTTTACGCTCAGACGGAAGTGCCCGGAACGACCGACCAGCTGATCGACGCCTTGCGGGACAAATTCCATCGGCCGCTGCCGGCCGGCGACATCTTGATGTCACACCCTTACGACGCGCTCATGTCCGAGGTCACCGACGTCAAGGATCTTGGGAGTGGGGTAATACGCGGCGAGGAATGCGACCACCTGGCATTTCGCACCAAGGAAGGGGTGGATTGGCAAATCTGGATTGCCCAGGGACAGAACCCCTACCCTTGCCGCTACGTTGTTACCAGCACCAAGGTCGCAGGCTTTCCGCAATATACGATTGACATACGGTCATGGAAGGCAGGGGCGGACGTGGCGGCAGGCGACTTCAGCTTCAAGGCGCCCGACGGGGCTCAAAAGCGGGATTTGAGCAAGCTTCCAGACGCTGACGAACTGCCAGAAATATTCTCCATGAAATGATCGAACTTGAAAGGAGAGACGGCATGCTTAAATGGATCGCTATCACGTTGCTTGCTGTAGTCGCCGGGGGCTCAAGCATCGAATTTCGCGGCCCCCTTCCGGTCGAATTCAACCTGATGCCTTCCGCAGAGGCCAGGGTTGGGCGCCCGCTGACACCGGTCAGCGTCGCCGGCGTTGCCCGCAGGAGCGCAAGGCGATGCGCGGCAGGTGTCTATAACTGTTAGCCAAGGCAACTGCGCGCAGCGACCACGTCCTTTCAAC
Organism: Rhizobium sp. 05N49; assembly: GCF_056396805.1. Lineage (NCBI taxonomy): Bacteria > Pseudomonadati > Pseudomonadota > Alphaproteobacteria > Hyphomicrobiales > Rhizobiaceae > Rhizobium > Rhizobium sp. 05N49. The sequence goes on along the minus strand of NZ_JBFTME010000024.1, from coordinate 26,749 downwards.
GACAAACTGCGCGCAGCCGCCGGATCTGTCTGTGCAGGGGGGTGTCGACATGGCAAAGGGCTCTACAGAAGACCATTCGTGTGAAACCTCTGCGTTGCTGGCCGAAGTGATCTATCGGTTCGCGTTCGATGCGCCACACGGGCCCCTGCCGCAGGATGCAGATGCTGCTCGTTTGCGGCTCGAGGCTGGCAATCGGGCTTTCGCCGAACTCCTGACCCGATTCGGATCTTCCAAGGCGACAACATTAAGTATCGATATCGACCCGCGGGATCTCGGCCTTTATCCAAGGGGCAGCGGCGCGCCAGCTCAGCAACCGTTCGCGGCAATTGTTGGCTGTGCCGACGCCCGTGTTCCTGTCGAGCTAGTCTTTTCCGAGGGCCCGAACGACTTGTTCGTCGTCAGGACCGCCGGCAACGGCATCGGAGATGATGTCGTGGGGAGCCTGAGCTATGCGATCAGCCATCTCGGGGATAGTCTCAAGTCTATCGTGGTTCTTGGCCACAGCCGGTGCGGCGCCGTTTCTGCGGCAGTCGATGTCTATTTGCAGCCCGCCAAATACATGCATATCGTGCCGCTGAAGGATCTGCGGTGCATCGTGGACCGCACACTGGTCATCGTCCAGCTCGCAGCGACCTGGCTGGAAAGGGCTCATGGAGTAGAGGTCATTCGCCAACCGGGCTATCGCGCCGCACTGATCGAGGTTGCGATCGTTCTGAACGCCGCTCTCACCGCCTATAGCATTCGGACGTGCCTCGGGCTAACCGGAAGCGACTCGATCGATGTCGTTTACGGCATCTATCTTCTGGAGCAACGGCTCGTATGGGCGCCACGAGAAGAAGGGCAGAACTGGTTTGGGCTTGCGTCTGCGCCTCACGACGCGAATGAATTTGCTGTTCTGTGTGATCTCGTGGTCTCCTGTCCCAGGATACAGGCTTTGCTCGTTGCTTAGGGGCGTATCGAGAGCAGGAATAATCTCCGATCACGTGCGATGCCCCCAGGTTCAGGTCCCGGAGGCGCGATCCCAGTCTTGATCAATTGCGCTCAACGCACCACATTTGCGCACGAAAAGAGATTGCCCCCATCGGCGAAAGGAGCACTCCATGGCCGAAACGACCACCACACCGAAAGTCCACAAGACCGATGCCGAATGGAAGGAACTGCTGACCCCCGAGCAGTACCGTATCACCCGCCAGCACGGTACCGAACGCGCCTTTACCGGTCCCTACTGGGATTCCTTCGAGACCGGTCTCTACCGCTGTGTCAGCTGCAATGCGCCGCTCTTCCGCTCCGACACGAAGTTCGATGCCGGATGCGGCTGGCCGAGCTATTTCGAGCCGGTCTCTCCGGAGTCCGTGACCGAACACAGCGACACGACCTATGGAATGGTGCGCACGGAAATCCGCTGCGGCACCTGCGAGGCCCATCTCGGCCACGTCTTCCCGGACGGACCGCCGCCGACCGGCCTTCGCTATTGCATTAACGGGCATGCGATGGTTTTCGAGCCCGGCAAGTAAAATATTGAAACCAAAAAGAAAAGCGGACCCACGGGTCCGCTTTTTTCATATCAGGCCGGCGCATGGGATGAGCGGCGAGCGCCGGTCTTCCAGCACATGCTCTGCTGCAAGCCGTCCGAGCAGCGGTGCGAGAATGACGCCGGGATGACCGACGGCGACATAGGCGCCCTCGATGCCGGGCAGGAAACCGAGCCGCGGCATTTCATCGGAGAAGAATGGCCGGTAACCGGCAGCAGCCTCGACCAATGAGACGCCTTGGGGCAGGCGCAGGCGCTCATGCATGACCTTCAAGATCCGCTCACCAACTCTTTCCGGTGCGTTCTCCGCGGAATCATCGATATAGCTCTTGGCGACATGCAATATGTTGTCCGCTGATTGGCGAATTTCCAGACCGGGGCCGCGGAGGATGCGGTTCACGACAGGCTCTGCGCACCTATAGCGCAGGATGATCGAGGGTGAGGCTTCGACGCCCGTTTGGAAATCCACGCTTTCCGTCAGGCGGTCGACCGCTGTTCCGCCTGCGAGGATCACGAGATCGGCCTCGATCGTGCCATCGGCCAGACGTACGCCACGCACCCGATCGCCCGAAAGGATGAGGCTTTCGACCTTCCGGCCGAAGGTAACGGGCACGCCGGCGGCATTGATCAGGTCCCGCGCCAGCCTTGCAGGATCGAGCGCGAGATCGCGAGGCGAGAAGATCGCGCAGGCGGGAGGCTCAAGGAGATTGGGCTCCAATGCGGCGATCCTTGCGGCATCGACCAGTTCGACATCCGTCCCTTCTGCGCGATGGGCTGCGGCGAAGTCTTCGGTCTCCGCAGTGCTTTTGAGCCAGAACAGGGAACCGTTACGCGCGGCGACAAAGGCATCCGGCAGATCGGACTGCAGGCGGGTATAGTCGGCGAGCGCCTGCTGCACGAGGCCGTAATTGACGGCTCCCGGCACGACATTGATGATATTCACCCAGCCGAAGGCCCGTGCCGTCACGCCGCTGCCGGCTTGCTCATTTTCATCCACGACTTGGACAGTGGCTCCACGCCGGGCCAAATGGAAGGCAAGCGAAGCGCCGACAACGCCGGCACCAACGATAATGACGCGTATCTTTGCAGATGCCATGGCGGAAGCTCTCGTATAAAGCGGACTGAAGAAGTTGGCGGGCTTAGGCGCGCTGGATGACAGAGGGATGAAACAATGTCCATCGTCCGCGAAATCCTGCGCAGCGATCGGCTGGTGTTGCGCGAAATCACCGTCGCGGACCTGCCGGCGCTCGAGCGCATCTTCGCCGATCCGCTGTGCATGCGATATTACCCTTCCGTGAAGGATGCCGCGGCAACGCGCGATTTCTTCGACAGGCTCGCCTTCGGAAGCTATGAGAAAAATGGTTTCGGCCTCTGGGCGATGATCGATCGCGAGAGCGGAGAACTGCCGGGCGACTGCGGGATCACACTGCAGGACACATCGCGCGGATTGGAGCCTGAGCTTGGCTACCATCTCTGGCCGGATTACTGGGGCAAGGGCTATGCCACCGAGGCCGCGCTTGCCTGCCGCGATCATGCCTTTTCGACCATGGGGCTGTCGCGCCTCGTCAGTATCGTCAGCCTGGAAAATCTTCCCTCGCAGAAGGTCGCCGGACGCGTGCATCAGCGGCGAGAGATCTTCAGCAAGCAGAACGCGGCCGGCGAGACGGTGGAACGTTATCTCTACATCAGCGAAAGGGCATCAGACGTATGAGCACAGTTTCCGACGATCCCCTCTACCGCGACCCTTCGCTTGCGCAATTCTATGATACCGCCAATCGCTGGGGGCCGGATTTCGACTTCTGCATGAAGCTTGCGGAAGGCGCCCATTCCGCGCTCGACCTCGGCTGTGGCACCGGAGAACTGACGGCAGCGCTCGCAGCGACACGCGACGTCACTGGCGTGGACCCGGCCGCCGCCATGCTGGATATCGGCAGGGCGCGGCCAGGCGGCGACAAGGTGGAATGGATCGAGGGTGATGCGCGCACCGTTCGCCTCGGGCAGAAATACGATCTCATCGTGCTGACGGGCCACGCTTTCCAGGTCTTTCTGACGGAAGAAGACCAGCGCGCCGCCCTTGCGACAATTGCCGCACATCTCAGTCCCATCGGCCGGTTTGTCTTCGATACGCGCAATCCCGGTTTTCTTGGACAGCAAGACGTGCGTCATAGCAAGGTGCGCCAGCTCGAACATGCGGAGCTTGGTGCGATCGAGGCCTCGGACGAGTCGCATTACGATGAGACGAGCGGCATTCTTTCCTACGAGAACGGCTATCGCGTACTCTCGACCGGCGAGCGTTTCGCCGGACGTTCGAAAATCCTCTACACCCCGCGCGACAAGCTTGCCGCAATGATCAGCGATGCCGGGCTAACCGTCGATGCATGGCATGGCGACTGGGAAGGCAACCCTTTCCAGGCACAGTCGCGGGAGATCATTCCGGTCGGCCGCCTAGCCTGAGTTAATCCTGCTCCTGCGGGCAAGGCCAGTTTGACGGGACGGTAAGCCCCGAAGGCAGCTTCGTGGAGGAATCCCCACAGGCAAGATCGATCTGCGCCTGCTGCAGGCCTGTGGCGGCGGACAGATCCAGCCCCTCGATGCGGGTCAGGAACATGAAGGCACGGTCGAAGCTGATCGGGCCTTCATAACGTGCACCCGTCAGATCGGCGCGCGAGAGATTGGCGAGCGCGAAGCTGACGCCCGTCAGCACCGCCTTGTCGAAATTGGCGCGGCCAAGCTCGGCTTTCTCGAAATTGGCCTTCGTCAGTTGCGCACCGGTGAAATCGGCCCGCTGCAGCTCTGCACCGGCAAAGCTTGCGCCGTCGGCGGCCGCACCTGCAAAGGTGGAGCGGTAGGCCTCGATCTTGCCGAAATTGGCGCCCTGGGCACTTGCTCCGGCCAGAGAGGCGCGCACGAGGGTTGCCTTTTCCGCATTGGCAGATTTGAGGTTGGCACCGCCGAGATCGGTCAGCGAAAAATCCGTGCCGGCAAGGTTGGCGCCCTGCAGGTCGCTGCCCTGAAGCATCAGGTTCTTCTTGTTACACTCCTGCCAGTCGAGCTCCGGCGAAGCCGTGCTGCCGCAACTGGCCGCCATCGATGGCAGCGAATAAGCTGTCATGACCAGGAAGGCCGAAAGACCGAGCACCGAGCGTCCAAACATCAACCTCTCCTCCGCGAGTCGCGCCATCAGAGATTCCTACAAGGCGCAGACTACGATAAAAATATGGTTAGTCCTCGCCAGCAATCAATCTGGAACCGGCCCTATCAGGCCTTCGGTACGCGCAGTTCCATGCAGGTCAGATCCAGCCAGCGGCCGAATTTGATGCCGACCTCGGAAAATGTGCCGGCGATGCGGAAGCCGAGCTTCTCGTGCAGTTTGATGGAGGCGGCATTTTCGGCCTCGATGCCGGCAATCATGACATGGATGTTGGCGGCGCTTGCACGCTCGATCAATGCACGCATCAGCTTTTCGCCGATGCCGGCGCCGCGGCAATCCTTGTCGACATAGACGGAATGCTCGACCGTGTGGCGGTAGCCATCGAAAGCACGCCAATCACCGTAAGAGGCGTAGCCGGCGACCTTGCCATCCATTTCGGCGACGATGACCGGAAAGCCCCTGCCCTTGCGGGCCTTGAACCATTCCAGCCGGTTGTCGAGATCGACAAGCGTTTCGTTCCAGATCGCCGTCGTATGTTCGACGGCGTGATTGTAGATATCTCTGACAGCAGGAAGATCAGCTTCGGCAGCGTCCCTGATAAGAACGGTATTGGTCATGTGGCAGGCCCGGCTCGGAATGGTCGTGTTCGAATAAGCTTGTTTGCACGGGGAATACGCCGGGCGCGGGCTTATGTAAACGCAAGATGTCAGAAGGCGGGGACCGAGAGGCTGAAGCAGGTCAGCACGGCCGAATAGTGCACGGCGGCGGCGGCCACCACGAAGGCGTGCCAGATCGCATTCTGGAAGCGGAGCCTTTCCCAGACATGGAAGATGACGCCCAGCGAATAGATGATGCCGCCGATGATGATCAGCAGCATGGAGGCATAGGGAATGCGCGAAGCGACGGGCTCTGCCACCAGTACGCCGCTCCAACCCATGGCGAGATAAAGCAGGATCGCCAGCCGGTCATACCTGCCCGGGAAAACACATTTGACGAAGATGCCGAAGGCTGCGATCGCCCAGATGGCGATCAGCGTACCCAAGAGCAGCGGGTCATCGGCGCCGCGCTCCAGAAAGGGCGTGTAGGTGGCGGCGATCAGGATGAAGATCGCCGAATGATCGAACCGGCGCAGATACCATTTGGTGCGCGAAACCGGCCAGATATTGTAGGAAAAGGAAATGCCGAGCGTCAGCACCAGTCCCACGCCGTAAACCCAGGCGGCAACAAGCGCGCCGGCCGGGCTCCAGAGAGTGGCGTAGAAGATCAGTACGGTCACGCCGATCAGCGCAAAGAACAGCCCGACGCCATGAACAATGCCGTCCGCGATCAGTTCATATCTGTCGTAGGCCCAGCGAATGCCGTTGAACTCGCCCATGCACGCACCCTTACTCAGAGTAAGGGGATGGTCGCACCGAATTGGGCAAGGCGCAACCGGACGCCTGGTGGCGTCAGGTTAAATCTTTGTGACGAGCCTAGCGTGTTCTTGATGGCGCGCTTACTTGCCCGCCGCGCAATCCTCGCAGAGCGGCGTCTGCGGCAGCACTGCAAGGCGGGCCGCGGAGATCCCGGCGCCGCAGCGGGCACAGGTGCCGTAAGTGCCTTTGGCGATGCGTTCGAGGGCGGCATCAATGGCGCGCAACTCCTCTTCTCCGGCCTGGCCGAGACCTTCCAGCACTTCGTCGTTCTCGTTTTCGATGGCGCGGTCTTCGTCATCGATCGCCTTGGTGCGGCCGAGATCCGTGTCGATCTTTCGCAGGCGCGTTGTCAGTTCGTGCCAGCGATCACGCAGGATCTTTTCCTGTAATTTCATGTCCATGGGTTTCACGTCCTACCGGTCCACCAGCACCGAGCACTTGGCGTGACGCACCACGCGATCGGCGGTGGCACCGATGAAGTAGTTGTAGATATCGGGAAGATGCGAGGCGACCATGATGAGATCGGCACCGTGGTTTTCGGCAGCGGCCAGAATGCCGTTGGCGGGCGGACCGTTGCGGACTTCGACGGTGGCCGGAATGCCGGTCTTGGCAACGAGGCTATCCAGCCTGTCACGGCCTTCCTTCATGGCGTTTTCGACGACGTTTGCCGGCAACTCTATGGCAACGTAGGTCGGAATATCCTCGACGACGTTGAGGAGGATGATCTCGCCGCCATCGTCGAGCAGCTTTTCCGCCTTGCGGAAAATCTTCTCGCCTTTTTCGATGCTGCCGATTTCAATCGGAACGATGATCTTCCTGTACATGCGATCCTCCTTGAGGTGTTGCTCTTCGTCGTCAACTATCCTCTCTGGATAGATAAAGCGCATTGACTGATATCAAGTGGAGAGCCAGGCATCGTCAACGTTTTCAGAACGCTTCATCGTCAAAAATGGGCCTTCTGTGAACAATGCGAATAGGCCATATAGATATCAAGTACAGCAGCCGAGGGGAGCTTACAGGCGAATGGACCGGCGAAAATTCCTCGCGCTCGCTACGGGCGGCACACTTGCCGCCACCGCCGGTACGCCTTTCAATTCCAGGGCAGGAGATCATTCCATGACATCATCAGAAACTTCCTATGCGCTGACGCGCCCTGCCTATATCGACCAGTCGCACCTGGTCGTAAAAGACCTGGCTGCGGTCTCCGGTTTCTATCAGAAGATGCTTGGTCTCTCGGTGCTCGAAAAGACCGCAAGCGGTGAGGTTCTCGGTGTTGCGGGCCTGCCGCTCCTGACGCTGACGACGGACAGCAACGCACGCGAAGCGCCCCGCAACGCCGCCGGCCTGTTTCACACCGCCTTCCTCGTACCCAATCGCACCGAGCTTGCGCGCTGGCTTCGTCATGCTGCGCAGAACAATGTCACGCTCGAAGGCGCGTCCGACCATGTGGTCAGCGAGGCGATCTATCTTTCCGATCCGGAGGGCAACGGCATCGAAATCTATGCCGACCGGCCACATGAAGGCTGGAAATTCCACCCAGACGGCATGGTGGAGATGGCGACCCTGCGGCTGGATCTGCAGGCGCTCTACAACAGCGCCCCCGATGACGCCTGGACCGGAATGGCTGACGGCACTGCGATCGGTCACATCCACCTGCAGGTCGGCGACATTCCGCAGGCGGATGCCTTCTATCGCGACGTGCTCGGCCTGAAGGTGATGGCCCGTTATCCGAGCGCGAGCTTCTTTGCGAGCGGCGGCTATCACCACCATCTCGCCGCCAATATCTGGAACAGCCGCGGCGCCGGGATGCGCGCCGACCACATGACCGGCCTTTCCGACTACAAGATTCGCTTCAACGACAAGGAAACGCTCGACAAGGCCGTGTTGAAGCTCGACGAACTGGAGATCAAGAGCGAGAAACGCGACGGCGGTGTCTTCCTCAGGGATCCGTGGGGCATAGGGCTGACGCTTTCAGCCTAAGGCGACCACCCTCAGACAATATCAGAAGGGTCGTTTCGGAATTTTCCGAAACGACCCTTTTGTTTTCAGGCAATTACCAGTCGCCACAGGCTGGCGATGCAGCGGGTCTCGACGCCATCATGCCGCTGTAATAAACTGGGCGTATCCATCTAGTTTGCAACCCTCAATAGATTTCGCAGCCATTCCCGATCGTATCCCAACCAAATGTCCGCCTACGGACTGAGGAGGCAGAATGACAGTCGAGGACTCCCAGCGCGTCAAGCTGGTGGCGCAGCAGGTCGCGGCTGCCAGTCCGCCTGATGTGCAGGCAGATATCCGGGCGCTGATGCACAGCGCCGATAAACCCGAATGGCTTAGCGAAGCCGGCCGCGCCATGAACGTCCGCTATGGGGGCGTGCGCGCCCTGATGAACAAAGACCAGCCTGTCGAGGAAGGGGTGGATATCGGGCCGCCACCTGTCGGTAACGACGAGACGATCGTCTTTGCCGTCGGCACGCCGGTTTTCCTCGTCAAGAACAATGCCGTCGATATCGACAGCGCCCGCGAGGAGGCCAGGGCGTGGCGTCGCATCCTCACGGAAAACGCCGCGAATGTGAACCGGGCGATGGTCTCGATCGGCCGTGTCGATGTGAGCAACGCCGATCGCGATTATGCCGGCACGGCCTGGGTGATCGACGATGGCCTCGTTGTAACCAACCGGCATGTGGCCAATCTTTTCGCCGAAGCAAGCGGCACCGGCTTCAGGTTCAAGATCGGTTTCGACGCACGCCGCGAGATCGGCGTCAATATCGACTTCCTGGAAGAATACGGCAATGACGCCAGCGACGAGGTGAAGATCGAACGCGTCGTCTGGGTGGCGCCGGAAAGCGGGCCCGATGTCGCCTTCCTGAAACTGGAGCAGAAGTCCTCGCCGGTCGGACGTTTGAAACTCGACCTTGCTGTCGATCTGCCAGTGCGCAATCTGCCGGTTGCCGCCATCGGTTATCCCGCCAGCGATTCCCGCTTCTCCGACCAGAGGCTTGCCGAAAAGATCTTTGGCGGCGTCTTCACCAAGAAGCGGCTTGCGGTCGGCAACCTGCTGGCCGCCGATGAGAACCGTGTCACGCATTCCTGCTCCACCCTCGGCGGCAATTCCGGCTCTCCGCTGCTCGACATCGGCACCGGGAGGGTGACCGGGCTTCACTACAGCGGCACCGAATTCATCGAGAATGACGCGGTCCCGGCAGCCGTGTTGCAGCGCTGCCTGCAACGCGCCCGCGGACTGCTCGAAGCGCCATCGAACGGGGAGATCATCGTGAGCGGCAAGGACGGCAACAGCGGCGGCGGAAGCGGAACAGGCAGCAGCGGCGGGAAAGTAACGTTCACAGTGCCGCTGAAGATCACCGTTGAACTCGATGCCGCTGCGCTGCAATCATCGCTTTCCGGCGGACCGACACTCTCTTCTTCGGGATCGACCTTCGTCGTGAATACGGCCGGTTCCGGCACCGATGCGGCAGCGGTTGCGCCGATCGCGATGCCGACCAAGGAACAGGTGTTTGCAGCGGTGCGCAGCGCGCGATCGCAATTTGCCAATCGCGAGGATGTCGTCGCAATCAAACCGGGCTATCGCTTCGAGAATGGCGAGATCACCGATCAGCGCGCCGTCGTGATTGCGGTCAATCGCAAGCTCGAGTTGGGTGCCCTGGAAGCACGCGGCCGCACGAAACTGCCTGATTATATCGATGGCGTTCGCACCGATATCACCGTCGCCTCGGCACAGGATCTCTTCGGCATCGATCTGGACGAAGCAGCGACGGCAAGCTGGCACACGAATTACAAGCCGCGTCCCGATCTGCCGCTGAGCCGGCGCCCGGTCGGCGGCAAATTCGTCATCCATACCGGACCCGACGCAAGCTGGCCGCAGCTTGGCCCGTTCCTGTCGAAGACCCGCACCTCGCTGGTCGTTGCCATGTACGATTTCGGAGCGACGAATGTGGCCAACGGCGTGCTGGATGCGGTCAAGGGTCAGGCCGAGACCATCTCCATGGTGCTGCAGATGGGCGGCAAGGTGCATGACGGCGACCTGACGGATGCCGAAGCGGTCGCTCAGATCCGCGATGCGAAGGGCAACAAGTTCGATTTCGCGCCGGCGAGCGTCGGCAAGGACGGCATCTTCGATTCCGCCTATCACATCAAGGTCGCCGTGCGTGACCACAAGGCCATGTGGCTCTCGAGCGGCAATTGGCAAAGTTCCAACCAGCCAAACGTGGCGCCTTTGACGAACAAGGATGACGAGGCATCGGCGCTGCGGCTCTACAATCGCGAATGGCATGCCATCCTTGAAAACGCTGAGCTCAGCAAACTCTACGAGGCGCATATCCTGCGCGATCTTGCAGAGGCCAAGACCGTGACGGAGGCCGGCATCGTGCCGGAACAGCTGGTGTTCCTGCCAGCCAATCTCGCCATGGATACGCTCGAGGCGCCTCAGAAGCCGCGCTATTTCCAGCCGCTGACCGGCGAGCGCACGATCGACGTGCAGCCGATCCTGACGCCCGACAACTATATCGACGTCGTATTGCCGTTCATCCAATCGGCCAAAAGCCGGATCTATTTCCAGAACCAGAGCTTCAATACCAGGACAGTGGGCGACAACTATCGCCGGCTCCTGGATGCGCTGCTTGAAAAGCAAAAGGGTGGCCTCGACGTGCGCATCATCTTCCGCAGCTTCGGCTCCGAGGACCGCGACGTCATCAGCAATGCCAAGGATTACGGCTTCGATACCAACAAGATCCGCAAGCAGAAGAACTGCCATACAAAGGGGATCATCATCGACAGTGAAGCCGTCCTGATGGGCAGCCACAACTGGACGACAGCCGGCACCGGCTTCAACCGCGATGCGAGCCTGATCTTCTATGATGTGGAGATCGCCAAGTTCTACGAGGAAATCTTCCTCTACGACTGGAACCGTATCGGCCCGGCAAAAATAGATGAAAATCTGCCGCCCCCGGTGCTTGCGCCGGCCGGAGCGGAAACGGCACCGCCATCAGGCTACATTGCCGTCCCGCTTTCCATTGCACTTGGGCGGTGAATTTGGAACGGCACGGCTAGGCTCTTCGCAGCAAAGCGTCCAAACGACAAATGGCGCCGTTTCCGGCGCCATTTCCATTTTGGATGTGGCAGACTTCAACGACGGGGCTCGATGGTCACCTCGCCGAACATGACGCCGCGCGTCAGCGGCTTGGCGAGGAAATCATGCGGGAAGCCAAGGACAATCGCGCTTGCCTCGGCGAGGCGGGCGCGGTGTTCGTCCGACAGGACAACATCGAGCGCACCAAGATTGTCTTCGAGCTGGGCCATCGTCTTGACGCCCATGATCGGCGAGGTCACGGCCGGGTTGGTGAGCGTCCAGGCGATCGCCACCTGGGCCGGTGTCTTGCCGATTTCGGCTGCGACCTGCTTCACGACATCGGCGATGCCGAGACTGCGTTCCGTCAGCGCACCATTGCCGGCGGCGACATTCTTGCGGGTGCCGACCGCACTTGCCGTTCCCGCACCGATATCGAGATCGGAGCGGCTGTATTTGCCTGTCAGAACGCCCATTCCGAGCGGCGACCAGGGAATGACGCCGAGGCCGAGTTCATGGGCCATCGGGATCAGTTCGCGTTCCACCGTGCGTTCGATCAGGCTGTATTCGATCTGCAAGGCGACCAGCGGTGCCCAACCACGTAGGTCGGCCAGCGTCTGCATGCGCGCAACCTGCCAGGCGGGCGTGTCGGAGATGCCGGCATAAACGATCTTGCCGGCAGTAACGAGATCGTCGAGCCCGCGCATGACCTCTTCGACCGAGGTCGTGAAATCCCAGGCATGCAGGTAGAAGAGATCGATGTAGTCGGTATTCAGTCGCTTCAGACTGTCTTCTACCGAACGGATCATGCTGCGGCGATGATTGCCACCGGAATTCGGATCTTTCGGGCGCGAGGTAATCGTATATTTGGTGGCGATGACAAGCTCGTCGCGGCGGCCTTCGGCAAAGCGGCCTACGAGTTTTTCCGAGGTGCCACCGGTATATTGATTGGCGGTATCGATGAAGTTGCCGCCGCGATCGACATAGGCGTCGAACATGCGACGGGACTCCTCTTCATCCGCGCCCCAGCCCCAGTCTGTTCCGAAGGTCATGGTGCCGAGCGACAGCGGCGAAACGCGCAGGCCGGAACGGCCGAGGAGACGGTAGCGGTCAAGGGACAATGTATCAGTCATGGGTAATCTCCTGTGTTGCAGACAGAAGATGCGCCTTGCCGATACTGACAACAATGCTACATTATCGGCATGGCTTCCTTAGGAAAGAGAGTATAATGCGCGGTAGTGACTATGCGGAGCTCAGGGCTTTTGCCGCGGTCGCCGAGCACGGCAATTTTGCCCGTGCGGCCGCCCGGCTCGGCATATCCGCCTCCGCGCTCAGCCAGACGATCCGCACGCTCGAGGAGCGGATGGGCATCCGGCTGCTCAACCGCACGACCCGTAGCGTGGCGCCGAGCGAGGCAGGCCAGCGCCTGCTTTCGAGGCTGCTGCCGGCACTTGCCGATCTCGACCAGGCGGTGGCGGATGTTTCTGCACTGCGCGATACGCCGGCCGGCCTGCTGCGCATCAACGCGCCGCGGGTTGCGATCGTACACGGGCTGGCGCCGCTGATTGCGCCTTTCCACGCGGCCTTTCCCGATATCGTCATGGACATCATCGTGGATGACAAACTCTCCGATATCGTCGCCGACCGCTTCGATGCCGGCATCCGGCTGGGCGAGATGGTGGAAAAGGACATGGTGAGCGTGAAACTCGGCGGCGAGATGCGGCTCGTCGTCGTCGCCTCACCCGACTATATCGCGCGCCACGGCATCCCGGACACTCCGCGCGACCTGCGCGACCATTCCTGCGTCGTCTCCCGCTGGCCGACGGATGGCAGCCTCTATCACTGGGAATTCGAGCGCGGCGACGAGAAGCTTGAGGTTGCCGTTTCGGGCCCCCTCAGCACCACCGACAACGATCTGATGCTGCGGGCCGTGCTCGATGGCGTCGGCATCGGTTATCTCTTCGACTATCACGTCGCGGAACATCTCGCCGCCGGACGGCTGATCAGCATGCTCGATGACTGGACACCGCCCTTCCCAGGCTTCCACCTCTATTATCCGAGCCGTCGCCAGATGCCGCCGCCGCTACGCGCCTTCGTGGATTTCGTCGCGCGACAGCGGGCTGCCTAGATGGCTCGATACCAGAGGGGAACCTGTGGCAACCCCTGTGCGTTGATTGGCGAAGCAATCGGGCTTCGGGGACTTATCGCACATGGGTATCGCCAACGGCATCCGGAAACAGGCAAGCAAGATCCGTCTTGGCGAACGCCATACCAGCGCATGGGCGCGAACACTGCAGGAAGCAGCCGAGGGGCTGCCACCGGCACCGGTGCGGCGCGTCGAGAAGGATGGGCTCGATGTCAGCATGGCCTGGGCCATCATCGGCATCTTCGGCATCCTCGGGCTTGCCGCCGTCTATCAGATGTCGCTGATCCTGATCCCGATCACGCTCGCCGTGGTCGTCGGCATGATCCTCGGGATGGCAGCCGAGAAACTTTCAAAGATGGGCGTGCCGCGGCTTGCCAATGCCGTACTGCTTTCAAGCGGCGTCGCGCTTGTCATCTTTTTGCTCGTCAATTCGCTTGCCGGACCACTGACGATGCTTGCCAATGACGCGCCTGATTTCATCGATCGCACCACACAGCGCATCATGCCTTATCTGGAACGGATCGAGTGGCTGCACATCACGCCCGCGACTTTCCAGAGCGGGCCAATGTCCATCGAATCCCTGCTTGCGAATACCGGCAACGTCCTGCACGTGGTGACGACGAACCTGACGCCGGCGCTGGTACAGGGGCTGATCTTCTTTGCTGCCCTGCTGCTCTTTCTTGCCAGCCGTGTCAGCCTGCGCAAGACGATCATCATGACCTTCCGCGAGCGTGCGCAGAGGCTCGCGGCAATCCGCGTCATCAATGCGGTGGAACAGGCGCTCGGCTTTTATTTCGCCACAGCCTCGCTGATCTATGTCGCCCTCGGTGTCGTCATGACCATCATCGCCTATGCCGGCGGTCTGCCGACGCCCGTTCTCTGGGGCTTCTTCGCCTTCATCTCGAGCTTCATCCCCTATCTCGGCATCACGATGATGACCTTTGCCGTGGCTATCGCAGGCGTCATGTCCCATGACGGCATCGTCATCGGCCTCATCCCGGCGGCAGCATTCTTCACCGTGCACCTCGTCATGGAGAACCTTATCTTCCCCGCGGTCATGGGGCGGCGGCTGGAGATCAACCCCTTCGTCGTCTTCCTGGCGATCATCTTCTGGACGTGGATGTGGGGGGCGGTCGGCGCCATGCTGGCCCTGCCACTGTCGCTCGTCGTCATGACCATCATCGACGAACTGCTGATCGAGGAAAAACCACAGCCGCAACTGCCGAAGTAACGACAGCGCCCGGAGACAAGCCTATGGCATCCGACCTGCATCTCAACGAAGCCAGCCACGAAGAGCTCGTGGGCGGCTGCTCGCTCTGGGGCAGGAACGGCGTGCAACCGGTCTATCAGCCGCTGGAGCAGAGCTTCAAGACCGATATTGCCATTATCGGCGGCGGCATCACCGGTGCGCTTGCCGCCGAACATCTGACGGCGCGCGGCTTCTCGGTGGTCGTCATCGACCGCGAACAGCCCGGGCTCGGCAGCACCGCGGCAAGCACGGCGATGCTGCAATGGGAGATCGACCGCACGCTCGGTGAGTTGGAGACCTTTTACGGCTTCGAGCGGGCGGCCGGCATCTATCGACGCAGCGCTGCCTGTGTCGCGGGGCTTGCCAAGCTGATTGCCGCCCATGGCATTACCTGCGGTTTCCAGCCCCGCAATACGCTCTACCTCGCCAACAACCACGAGGGTGCGCGCGAACTGATGGACGAACGGCAGCTTCGCCGCCGGGCAGGACTGCCGGGCCATTATCTCGAACATCCCGATCTCCTCACCCAATACGAATTCGACCGCGATGCAGCGATCCTCTCACCGGGGTCAGCGGAGGCCGACCCGCTGCTGCTCACCTGGTCTTTGCTGCAGATTGCCTTTTCGCGCGGTGCGCGGCTGGTCAACGCCTCGGTGACCGGGCTTCACAGCGAAGGCGGGCGCGTGACGGCCGAGACGAACGGCGCCCATGTGATCGAGGCGCAGCATGTGGTGCTGGCGACCGGATATTCCATGCCCGGCCTCGACATGCCGAAGCTGCATCGCACCAGTTCCAGCTGGGCGCTCGCCACGGTGCCGCAGAAGCCTGACGATCTCTGGCGGGATGGCATGCTGCTCTGGGAAGACAGCCATCCTTATCTTTACGTGCGCACCACTGACGACAACCGTATCATCGCCGGCGGCGAGGACGACGACACGACCGCCCCCCAAGAGCGCGACCGCAAGCTGCCGGGAAAGATCATGGCGATCCGGGAAAAGCTGAAGCGGCTATGGCCGAAGGCGGATACACGGGTGGAGCATGCCTGGTGCGGCACCTTCGGTGAGACGGCAGACGGCCTGCCGCTGATAGGCCCCGTGCCCGGCATGGCCGGCGTCTATGCCGCCTACGGCTACGGCGGCAACGGCATCACCTTCTCCTACCTTGCCGGACAGATGATCGGCGCAATGCTCGCCGGCATGCATCGTGACTGGTTCGAGGATTTCGCGCTCGACAGGGATGCGCCGACCATGCGGAGTTTCGCGGCGGATTGGACGCGGACCGGCGAGGAACTGAGATAAGCCCCGTCCCAGAGCATTTCCGTTTATTTCGAATCAGGAAAGTTCTCTATCTCTTTGCTTTTACGCAATTCCGGACGCAATCCGCTGCACACTTTTGCCGGAATTGCTCTATTCCGTCGTCTTGTCGTCGCCCGTATCAGCAACATCCTGCAGCCGGACGAACTCCGTGCCTTTTGCCTTGAGATCGACGAGCGCCTTGGCGACGCCCTCACCGGCCGCATGGGTCGGCTGGTTGATATGGGAGATGACGACATCGCCATCCTTGGCCGAGGAAATGCGCTTTTCGGTGACCGCCGCACCCAGCAGCGAGCCGCCGTCGCCATTCACGGAATAACCGGCGATGCGGTATCCCATGGCGCGGATCTGGCCGATGGCCGAGAGATCGTATTTGGCAGTCGAGCCCCGGAACCAGTGAGGTGCCGGAATGCCTGATGCTACCATGGCGGCAGCACCGCCCTCCACCTCCTGCCTGACGGCATCGGGCGATCCGGCGGATGCAATGCCATAGACCAGCACCGGCTTGTCGATTGCCGGGATATGCTTCTCGCCGTGATTCTCCAGCTCGAAAAGGTCGGGATTCTGCAGAAAGACGGCAACCGCCTTCGGATTGCGTTTCAGCCAGCGGGCGGTGACGAAGATCGTCGCCGGGATGCGCTCGCTGACGAGCGTCGACAGGATGCGCTCATCAGCCTCGCCCATGCAGGCATCGAAGGTGAGCGCGATACGGGCGCGGCCTGATACGTTGGAGCGAGCGATGTGCAGATGCGGCTCAACGAGCTTCGGACCGGCTGCCGCTGGCGTATGGGCTGGCATGGCAGGAGCAAGTATTTCGGCGGCAAATGCCGACGGGGCAGCCAGGAGCAGCGCAGAACCAAGAAGAAAGCGTTTCATGAAGAATCAGATTCAATTGATGTTTCAGGCAACATTAAAACAAAGAAACGAAGCGGGCCATGTGGCCTGATGCCGCCCGGCGCGAGCGGTTCATGTCTCAATCTGCCCGCATTCCTGTGCCCGTCACCGGAATGCGAGAGTGCCGGGAAGAGGCCGAGGGCTCAATCGTAAAGATAGTATTTTGTCCACTTATCCTTCGGCACCTTGTCACCGATCTTGTACTGCAGGTTACGCACATTGATGTGCTGCGGGCCGGTAATGCAGGTGTAGGAAAGGTGATACCAATCGCCCTTGCTGCGGAAGACGGCGCCGGGGGCTTCGAGGCGGTCATCGCTTGGGATCGGGTCCTTGAATGTGTACGCGATGACCTTGTCCGGCCGGAAGCCGGTGCCGTCCTGGTTGATGCGGCTCATGGCTTCGGTATCGCAGCTCTGCTCGAGGCGGGTGGCCGGATCCAGCTTTTCCAGCTGCTTCTTGATGGCGGGATCGACAGCAAGGGCGGACGAGGCTGCAAGGGCTGCAAGCGACATAAACAGGACCAGACGTTTCGGCATTACGGAGAAACCTTTACTGTTATGTATTCATCATAATGCCGCCGGAAACTTGCCGGAGGCCTGACGCGGGTGCAATTTTCGCGCAGCGCTAGCGGACATTCTTAAACAATGTGGTGACATCAAGGCAACGCGCCGGCCATTTTGTCTCAATAAGGTTCACCGGCCGACGCTTGATCATGACCCGCCGCATCTCTATCTCTTGCCCACCGATACCGCCCTTTACGGAGCTTTCCTTGACCGCTTTCAAGAACCTGCCCGCCCCGCCCGCTGCTGAAAAAAGACCCGTCTCCGATACGCGGCACGGCATCACGCGCACTGACGACTATGCCTGGCTGCGGGCCGACAACTGGCAGGCCATGTTCAAGGATCCCTCCATCCTCGACGCGGATATCCGCGCCCATCTGGAAGCCGAAAATGGCTACATGAACGCGGCCATGGAAGACACTAAGGCCTTGCAGAAGGTGTTGTTTGCCGAAATGCGCGGCCGCATCAAGGAAGACGACAGCTCGGTCCCGATGAAGGACGGCCCTCATGCCTACGGCACGTCCTTCGTCACCGGCGGCGAGCAGCCCCGCTATTTCCGCATCCCGCGCGATGGCAATGTGAAAGACGAGACGATCCGCACAATCCTTCTCGACGGTGACAAGGAAGCCGCCGGCAAGGCCTATTTCCGACTCGCCGGCCTCGATCATTGCACGAACCACAGCCGCGGCATCTGGGGCTATGACGACAAGGGCTCGGAATTCTTCACGCTCAGGGTTCGCGATCTTTCGAGCCTCGAAGACCTGTCCGACGTGATCGAGAATACCGGTGGCGGCGGGGTCTGGGCGCCCGACGGGAAGAGCTTCTTCTATTCGGCGCTCGACGAGAACCACCGCCCGTCGAAGGTTTTCCACCATATCCTCGGCACGCCGCAGAGCGAAGACAGGCTGGTTTACGAGGAGGCGGATGCCGGCTTCTTCATGGGCGTCGGCGGCTCGCTGCTCGACGACTTCATCTACATCGACATCCATGACCACGAGACGAGCGAATATCGCCTCTTGTCGACGAAGGACCTGAACGCCGAGCCGAAGCTGGTAGCGGTGCGCGAAGAAGGCATCGAATATTCGCTGACCGAAGGCGGCGACGTCTTTTACATTCTCACCAATGACGGCGGCGCCAAGGATTTCAAGATCATGGAAACGCCCGTTGACAAGCCGGGCAAGGAGAACTGGCGCGAGGTCGTGCCGCACAAGCCGGGCACTCTGATCATCAGCCACATGGCCTATGCTCGCCATCTCCTGTGGCTCGAGCGCAAGGACGGCCTGCCGCAGATCATGATCCGCGACCGCCTGAGCGGCGAAGAACATGCAATCGCCTTCGACGAGGAAGCCTATTCGCTTGGCCTTTCGGGTGCCGCCGAATATGACACAGACGTCATCCGCTTCTCCTATTCCTCGATGACGACGCCCTCGCAGCTTTACGATTACAACATGGTCACCCGCGAGCGCACGCTCTTGAAGACGCAGGAAGTGCCATCGGGCCATAACCCTGACGACTATGTCACCCGCCGCGTCTTCGCGCCCGCTTGGGACGGCGAAAAGGTGCCGGTTACGCTGCTCTATCGCAAGGACACGCCGCTCGACGGTTCCGCACCCTGCCTGCTCTATGGCTACGGCGCCTATGGCATCACCATTCCGGCCGGCTTCAATACCAATTGCCTGTCGCTTGCCGATCGCGGCTTCGTCTATGCCATCGCCCATATCCGTGGCGGCAAGGACAAGGGCTTTGCCTGGTACGAAGACGGCAAGATGGACAAGAAGACCAATACCTTCAAGGACTTCATCGCTGCCGCTGACTATCTGAATCAGGAGAAGTTCACGTCCTACGCTGGTATCATCGCCGAGGGCGGGTCTGCCGGCGGCATGCTGATGGGTGCGGTCGCCAACATGGCGCCGGAGAAATTCGCGGGTCTCATCGCCGCCGTTCCTTTCGTCGACGTCCTGAACACCATGCTCGACGACACGCTGCCGCTCACTCCGCCGGAATGGCCGGAATGGGGTAACCCGATCGAGAGCCGCGACGAATACGAGCAGATTGCCGCCTATTCGCCCTATGACAATGTCGGCGCCAAGCCCTATCCGCCGATCCTGGCGCTCGGCGGCCTGACGGACCCGCGCGTCACCTATTGGGAGCCGGCGAAATGGGTCGCAAAGCTGCGCGACAAGACGACGGGTGCCGCACCCATCCTGCTCAAGACCAACATGGACGCCGGCCATGGCGGTGCTTCCGGCCGCTTCCAGCGGCTTGAAGAGATCGCATTCGAATACGCATTTGCGATCAAGGTAGCGGGCAAGATGTAAGGCGCGCGGATGTGGCGTGCCCTGGTGCGCCACTCGCCCAAGGGAGGGAGAAATGGCCGTCTATATCGCGCTGCTGAGAGCCGTGAATGTCGGCGGCACGGGCTCCCTGCCGATGGCCGAGCTGAAGGCGACTTGCGAGCAGCTCGGCTTCACCGACGTGAAGACCTACATCCAGAGCGGCAACGTCCTGTTCCGCTCGGATGAGGCCGAAAAGGTGGTGGTGGAGAAGCTCGACGAGGCACTGGGAAAGAAGATGGGCAAGCGGCCGGGCGTGATGGTGCGCAGCCGCAGGGAGCTTGACGGCATCATCGCCCACGCGCCCTTCCCCGAGGCCAAGCCGAATTTTCTGCTGGTCTATTTCCTGCCCGAGGCAGCACCCAAGGATGCGCTGGAACAGATAGTGGCGCCCGACGGCGAGGAAGCAAAGCTCGCCGGGCGCGAAATCTATGTGCACTATCCCATCGGCTCCGGCCGATCGAAGCTGAAGCTTCCGGCACTGAAGGCGGGCACCTCCCGCAACCTCAACACCGTACGCAAGCTTGCCGGCCTGGCGGCTGAGCTGGAAGACGGCAAAGCCTAAAGCTGCTCGCCACTCCTCACCGTGCCATAGATATGTTCATGTCTGACGGCAACGAGCGGCGACTCGATGGCGGGCAGGAAGAGCATCCTCACGAAGATGCGCAGCATCAGCACCTGTTCGGCGAGCGTATTCGGCTCCTTCAGCGTCTTTGAGAGAACAATGCCGCCTTCCAGCACCGAAGAAACCATATCGGCGAGCTGGTCGACATCGACGGGCTCGCGTGGCGAATAGACTTCCATGATCTCGCGGAACATGCGGCCGAAGCGGCGGCGCCAGGCAAGTACGGCATTGCGGTTTGTCTCCTGGATCTCGCGATCGAAGAGCCGCTCGTAATAGCAGACCGTCGCCACGAGGCAGCCCGGATGACCGTTCGGCAGGTCGGCCACCAGTTCGGAGAGCAGCTTCAGGCCCAGCAGAAAGGATTGCAGCGGATCATCCATCAGATCGCGCGCACGGCTGAAGATCTCGTCATAGATGCGTTCGTCGTTTTCGATGTAGCGGTTGAGCAGCGCTTTCGCGAGCTCGTTCTTGTCCTTGAAGTGGTAAAAGAAGCCGCTCTTGGTAATGCCGGTTTCGACGATCAATTCCTCGATGGACGTGCCGCCGAACCCCTTCTGCAAGACCGCTGCTTCCGCCACATCAAGGATGCGATTCCGCGTTTCTTCGCCCTTTCGCATGTTCCCCTCCTGTACCCACGGTACAGTTTTCTGGACAGCTAGATCGAGCCCGCCTGCGCCCCCGGCAGCACCGGCCCATGCAAGGGATTGATTTCAATCCGCAAAATTCGAAACCTGTGATAGTATACCGCAAGTCGCCTAGTTTGACACCAGAATAAGCGGCAGAACATGACCATCGACGGCAGTCATTTCAGGCGCCTCGGCTGGAGAGGTTTCACGATGGCAAAGTACAGGCATGGGTTGCCGCAGCTTAAAGGCGGCGCCTTCATTAGCGATGGCGGCATGGAAACCACGATGATCTTTCAAGAAGGCATCGATCTTCCGCATTTCGCCTCCTTCGTATTGCTGGCATCCGAAGACGGGCGGGAGCGCACGAAGAACTACTATCGCCGCTACCTGGATATCGCCCGGCGACACGGCACGGGCTTCGTGCTCGACACTGCCACATGGCGTGCCAATCCCGACTGGGGTCAGAAGCTCAACTATACGACCGAAGCGCTGCAAACGGCAAACGAACAAGCCGTCGAACTGCTCGTGGGCTTGCGCCACGACTATGAGCGACCGGAGCAGCCAATTGTCGTCAGCGGCGCCATCGGCCCGCGCGGCGACGGCTACAAGGCGGGCGTCATGAGCGCCGACGAAGCGGAGGACTATCACGCCTTCCAGATCGAGACCTTCGCCGGCACCGAGGCCGATATGGTCGCTGCTTTCACGCTGACTAATATCGACGAGGCGATCGGTATTGCGCGGGCAGCCAGCACGCTCGGCATGCCCTGTGCCATCTCCTTCACGCTGGAGACAGATGGCAGGCTGGTGACCGGCCGCAGCCTTCAGGATGCGATCGAGACGACGGATGCGGCCACCGGCGGATCGCCGGCCTACTACATGATCAACTGCGCCCACCCGACGCATTTCGAGGCGGCGCTCGATCATGGCAGCGGCTGGGTAAAGCGCATTTCCGGCATCCGCGCCAACGCTTCGACCATGAGCCATGAACAGCTCGACAACAGTGAGGTGCTGGATGCCGGCGACCCTGACGATCTCGGCCAGCGCTACCGCGAGCTCCTTCGCCGCATGCCGCAGGTGCACGTGCTCGGCGGCTGCTGCGGCACCGACCACCGCCATGTTGCGGCGATCTGCGAAGCGTGCCTGCCCCGGGCGGCGTGACGGAGTGATCGGGAGGGCATGGCGTGACGATGGTGGGGGCAATGACACGCCGGCGCAGCTGGCGTGATCTGTGGCTTGCGATTAAAGGGCAACAGACGCAAGCCGAACCGGAGGCGGCTGTGGAGGTGGCATTGCAGGATATGGATCTTGCGGCCTTCGAGGACCTCGACCGCCGCATGGCCTACGGGCTCCAGGCGGACCAACGCAAGGCGCGTCCATTGCGGCGCAGGCGATTGCGGGAACCTGTCGGCCTCTGACGAAGAGGAAGGCGCCTCAGCTTCAGGCTGCGGCGCCTTTCTTGTGCTTGACCCTGTAGCCGCTGATCTCTTCGCCCGCCGTCGGCGAGAAGCGCAGGTTCCAGATGGTGGCGCTGATCGAAATGATCGCAACCACGATGAAGGCGGCGGAGAAATCGCCAAGCTTGGGCGTTTCGACATCGTTGAACGCCATCGAGGCATGCAGCGCCAGTGCGCCGATGCAGATGCCGAGCGAGAGCATCAGCTGCTGGAAGGTGGTGTAGAAGCTCGTCGCCGAGCTCATGCGTTCCTGGCTGATCTCGTCATAGGCGATGGTATTATAGGCGGTGAACTGGAACGACATGAAGAAGGCGCTGAGCACGAGCGCGATGAAGATCAGCGGCATCGGCCAATCCGGCCGGAAGGCGGCGCAGAGACCATAACCGATCGTGCCGAGAATGCCGTTGATAATAAGGCTTCGGCGGAAACCGAAACGGCGGAAGACGGCCTTTGCCAGGGGTTTCATGAACAGCGCGCCGAGTGCGGTGGAAATGACGATCTGCCCTGCGGCGGCGGCTGAAAGACCGAAGCCGATCTGGAAGAGCAGCGGCAGCAGGAAGGGCTGCGCGCCCTGCGTGATGCGCGTCAGCGAGCCGGCGATGACAGAGGTGCCGAAGCTCGGCACCTTCATCAGCGAGAAATCCATGATCGGGGCGGGATGCCGGCGCGCATGGCGCAGATAGGCAATGCCGAAGAGCAGGCCGATCGCAATGAGGAAGATCGAGAAGGAACCCTGCCCTTCATGGCTCGACAATTCGAAGCCGAAAAGCATCGAGCCGAGCGAAATACCCGAGAGGATGAAGCCGATCGTATCGAAGGGGCCGGCGGCCTTGCCCTTCACCTCGTCGATATAGATCGACACGAAGATCATGCCGATGATGCCGATCGGCACGTTGATGTAGAAGATCCAACGCCAGTCGAGATAGGTGACGATGAAGCCGCCGAGCGGAGGGCCGACGATCGGGCCGATCAGCGCCGGCACCAGCAGCCAGGACATGGCGCTGACCATATCCTTGCGGTCGACGCTGCGCATCAGCACCAGACGGCCGACGGGCATCATCATGGCGCCGCCGATGCCCTGCAGCAGGCGGGCAAGCACGAGGAACGTCAAGGTCGGCGCAAAGGCACAGAGGATCGAGCCAACCACGAAGACGGCGATCGCCGAGCGGAAGACGGTGCGCGAGCCGAAACTGTCTGCCACGCGGCCGCTGGCGGGAATGAAGATCGCAAGGCTGAGCAGGTAGGAAGTCAGCGCAATCGACATGGCCGGGGCGTCGACGCCGAAATCGCGCGCCATCGTCGGCAGCGCGGTCGCCAGCACGGTTGCGTCGACATTTTCCATGAGCATGGCACTCGCGACAATCATCGCGATCACCCGGAAATTGGGTGCTGCACGCCGGACCATCGGCGCATGATAAATCTGATCCGACATCGTCAGGGATCACTCGCAAAGGCGCAGCGGAGCACACGGGGCGACAGGGCCGCGGGGATGACATGGCAAAAATGCCAAGAGGAGATGGTTTTGCTATACGCCTGCAATCATGGCGGCGCTATGTCTTTTATGGCACATCTGCTTTGCCGAGAGGTAAAGGCCGATCACCATTCCTTGCACTTTTTTGCCCTTCGTGAAGCGGATGGTTTGGACCTAAGGCGGCTTGCGTGACCGCATCTGCGGCCCTACCTATTAGTCATGACCTCCGCCCCGCAGACAAACCCGCCGGACAACGCCTTCGGCTTCGACAACAGCTATGTGCGGCTACCGCAGAACTTCTTCGCCCTGCAGGCGCCGACGCAGGTGGCCGAGCCGTGGCTGATCAAGCTCAACGAACCGCTGGCTAGAGAACTGGGGCTTGATGTCGAGGTCCTGAAGCGCGATGGCGCAGCAATTTTTTCCGGAAATCTCGTGCCTGGCGGCGCGGAGCCGCTGGCGATGGCCTATTCCGGCCATCAGTTCGGGCATTTCGTGCCATTGCTCGGCGACGGGCGGGCGATCCTTCTCGGAGAAGTGATCGACCGCAACGGGAAGCGCCGCGATATCCAGCTCAAGGGCGCGGGCCAGACGCCGTTTTCGCGCCGGGGCGACGGGCGGGCAGCTCTCGGTCCGGTACTGCGTGAATATATCATCAGCGAGGCGATGTTTGCGCTCGGCATTCCCGCCACGCGGGCGCTTGCCGCCGTGCTGACCGGCGAAGGCGTTCGGCGTGAGGATATCTTGCCGGGCGCCGTCTTCACGCGCGTCGCAGCAAGCCATATCCGCGTCGGCACCTTCCAGTATCTTGCCGCTGGAGGCGACGAGGACGGCATCAAGGCACTCGCCGATCATGTCATCGAACGGCACTATCCCGAGCTGGCGGCGGCGGAAAATCCCTATCTCGCGCTCTATGAAGCTGTCTGCGACAGGCAGGCGGCGCTGATCGCCCGCTGGCTGCAGGTGGGCTTCATCCATGGAGTGATGAATACCGACAACATGACGATCTCGGGCGAGACGATCGATTTCGGCCCCTGCGCCTTCATGGATATCTACGATCCGATGACGGTGTTCTCATCGATCGACCAGCACGGGCGCTACGCCTATGCCAATCAGCCGGGCATCGGGCAATGGAACCTGGCGCGGCTCGGTGAAGCGCTGCTGCCGCTTGTTGATGCCGACAAAGACAAGGCGATCGAGCATGCCAACGCCATCATCAAGGCCTATGGCGAGCGTTTCCACGCCTATTGGCTGCAGGGCATGCGCGACAAGATCGGTCTGACTTCAATCGAAGACGGCGATCTCGAACTCATCCAGTCATTGCTGGCGCTGATGCAGGCAGGGGGCGCAGATTTTACGCTGACTTTCCGGCGGCTGTCGGCTGTTGCAGGCGACGACGCGTCCGAGGCGGTATTCACATCGACTTTCCGCGAGCCTGCTGCCAGCACCGAATGGCTGGCGCGCTGGCGCGAGCGGCTTTCGCGCGATCCGCAGATGTCCAGTGATCGGGCTGCAGCAATGAAGCAGGTCAATCCGGCCTTCATTGCGCGCAACCATCGGGTCGAGCAGGCGATTGAGGCGGCCGTTGAGGACGGCGATTTCTCGCTGTTCGAGGCGCTGCTCACAGTTCTTTCGCATCCCTATGAGGAGCAGCCGGCGTTTGCAGCCTATATGGACCCGCCGAAGCCGGAAGAGCGGGTGCTCCAGACCTTCTGCGGAACCTGATTTCAGACAGTTCCAATTCAACTCGCCCCATATTCATTGGAGATAACAATGACTGACCTTCTCGATATTCCGGTCAAGACAGTGCAAGGACGTGAGACGACGCTCAACGAATATCGCGGCCAGGTGCTGCTCATCGTCAATGTCGCCTCCAAGTGCGGCCTGACGGTGCAGTATGAAGGGCTTGAAAAGCTCTATGCCGACAAGCGCGAGCGCGGCTTCGTCATCGCCGGTTTCCCGGCCAATGACTTCAAGGGCCAGGAGCCGGGCACGGATGCGGAAATCCTGGATTTCTGCACCAGCACCTTCGGCGTCGATTTCCCGATGTTCTCGAAGATTTCCGTCAAGGGACCGGACAAGCACCCGCTCTACAAGAACCTGACCGGCTCCGATGTGGAAACGACAGGCGAAGGGCCGATGCGTGAGCGGCTGAAGGGCGCCGGCCTTGCCGGCGACGACAAGGAAATCCTCTGGAACTTCGAGAAATTCCTCGTCGGCCGCAATGGCAAGGTCGTTGCCCGTTTCGCCCCTGACGTCACGGCGGACGACAACCGCCTCGTTTCCGCAATCGATCGAGAGCTTGCAAAAGCCAACTAGCGCGCCAGTTTCAACCGCGGCCAAATGCGGCGGTTGAAAGGCAGGCCTCCCGCTCTATCTGCCTGATCGGCGTATGTTTTTCGCCATTTTCCGATCCGGCTAACCAGCGGGAGACTGCCTTATGGCAATCGTCATTACCTCCATACTCTTCATCATTTTCGGACTGGCGCTCGGCGGCGGGGGGCTGTGGCTCGTCACGCTTGGCGGCAGCGTCTTCTATCTCTTCGCGGGACTGATGTTCCTGCTGACGGCAGGCCTGCTTCTCATGCGCAAGGCAGTCGCGCTATTGGTCTATGCAGTACTCGTCGTCGTGGCTCTCGCCTGGGCAATCTGGGAGGTGGGGTTCGACTGGTGGCAGCTCGGTCCGCGCGGTGGCCTGATCATCCTCTTCGGGCTCTGGCTGCTGACGCCATGGATCCGCAGGCCGCTCGGTTTTCGCAGCCCGACCGGCATCTATTACGGTGCCAATCCCTGGCCGCTGGCCATTCCGGTCATTCTGGCCATCATCGTCGCCGGATATTCCATGACGACGGATCCGCATGACCTCGCCGGCGACCTGCCGGCGCAATCATCCGCTGCAAC
>NZ_JBFTME010000023.1:0-96164 GCF_056396805.1 Rhizobium sp. 05N49 | reverse complement strand
GTGATATCGAACGCCTCAAAGGATTGGCTATCATCCTTGTCGTTTGGGGGCATACCTATGATGCAGCTTTCCCTGTATGGGCTATTGGTCTGCGTAAGGCGATCTACGCTTTCCACATGCCGCTCTTCATGTTCCTGAGTGGTTATGTCTTCGTCTATGTCGGCGCTCACAAACTGAAGGGGTCGCTGTCGACCTATACGTCAAAGCGCGCAAAGCGGCTTCTTATTCCGTTCTTCATCATGGCGGCCATCGTCATTCTCGGAAAATTCTTCGCAGGTCAGTTCGTATCGGTCGACAAGCCGGTCAATGACCTGCTGCTCTCTGTTCAGCACGTCTTCATCCATACCGAGCAGAGCCCGTCCATGTTCGTATGGTACCTGATCGTGCTTTTTTACTTTTCGATCGGCACGACGTTCCTGTTCTCGCGCATGAATGTAAGCCTGAACATATTGTTTGCGGCATCGATCATCATGTTCGGTCTGCACGTCATGATGTTCTACAATGACTCGATATTGGACTACGTCTATATAAACCGCATCTTCATGTTCTATGCGTTCTTCATGGCGGGCTGCGTCGCCTGCCTGCACAAGGACGTTTGGGAGCGGTTCGTCGAGCGGTATTTCATTCCCGCGACTGCGGTCTTCCTCGTACTCCTTTATCTCTCCTTCGATTCCGAATGGCGCTATTTCCTCGTCGGCATGGCGTCGCTCGTCGTGTTCCACGGCCTGATCCGCTCCCGGCTTTGCAACCAGAACCGCGTCCTGGAATTCGTCGGCCAGAACGCGTTCGCTATTTATCTGTTGAACACGATGTTTGTCGGAGCGGTGAAGGCAGTCTTCGGGCGGTTCTTCTCGGTCAGCGATCAGGCGCTGCTGCTTCTCCTCCTTGCGACAACGGCAGGTGTCGTCGGGCCAATCATCGTCAAGTATGCGATCGGCCGCATCGGATCGCTGCGCCCAATCGCTGCCGCGATGGAATGAGGAGAGAGGCGCGGTTCAAAAGGGGGCCGCGTATCCGCAATTGAAACAGCGGAACCCGGTTCAGTCCCGGGTAATTTCCAGGCAAGTGCTTGTTAGGTCTTGTCCCTTGAAAACGGCTTTCCAAACAAAAGGAAAGCCGTTTCGATTTCTTCCTGCTTCAGCTGGCGGTGCGCGTTCTTGCCTCGGGGACGTCAGTCTCATCGGCGGTCGATACCGTCTGGTAAACCTTCTGGCGTTCGTCTTCGACGCTTTTGCTGCCAGCTTTCTTGGACCAGCGCTTTGTCGCTGTCGTCGTCAGGTTATAAAACGCGTAGGCTAGGACGGCTGTCAGGATCACGCTCGTCGAGAATCGAAGCCAGTAATTTCCAGCAAAAACCAGCCCGACGACAAACCATACGTGCAGGTGCCACAGATACATTTCATAGCTGATGCGTCCGCCCATTTGGATTGGCCGCCATTCGGCCAGGCGAACGAGTTTTTCAGTTGCCGTTCCGAAAACAAAGGCGTTGATCAGCAGAAACATGCCGAAGCCGTGGACGGTGTAGCGGAAGGTGTCTTGGAAAAACTGATTGCGGAAGGCGATGCCGCCAAGCAGAAGAATGATGGCGAACAGGAAGGTCTTCCAGCCACGAAGTTTGACCAAATGGCTCCTGATCGCTTCATTTGCGAGGCCGAATGTCAGCAGGCAGCCCCAGGCGATCGAATCCAGGCGCGTCAGCGTGAAATAGTAGTTGAAGCTTTCCGGGTCTGGAACGGTATAGGCGGCCAGGATGCGCAGCGCCAGGCTGAGAATCACGACGCCGATGAGCAGTACAACTCGAGAAGACCACGTCCGCAGGGCGAGAAGCAGGAATGGGAAGAACATATAGAAATGCTCCTCGACGGCCAGCGACCACAAAGGACCGTAACTGTGAATTCCTTCGGGCATCGGCGTGAAGACATTCATCACCACCGGGACGTTGCCTAGATAGAAGATCGCCAGCAAAATCTGGCTGACCAGCACGTTTTCGCGATCGAAGATCAGATAGATCGGCACGGTTATGGCGATCATCAGAAAAAGCGGCGGCATCAGCCGCAGGAATCGCCGGGCGAAAAAGCGCGGCAGGGATATTTTCCCATAATTCCGTTCTTCCGACAGCAGGAGTCTCGAAATTAGAAACCCGCTGATTGCAAAGAAAATCGTGACACCGAAACCGCCGGGGATCGCGGCCGAGAGCCGGAAATGCGCAACGACGACGATCAGGACCGCGGCAAACCGCAAGCCGTCAAGACCTCTTATATAACCATAGGCGGGATTATCGGCCGGCGGCGGGGAGGCAGGTGCTAGCAGCGTCATTGAAAGCCTTTCGTTCGCTCGATTTTCATCGATGATTCAAGCAAGATTTTTACCGCTGTCACCCATGCGCGCCAGCCTATGCTTCCGCGTGTCATAGTTGGCAGCGGTTATGTCTATCGGTACCTGAGAAGAGCCGAGAACGATTTTGTCCCTGCTTTCTTAGGACCCCGGAGTCATCGCGTCCAGATGCATTTTCTCTCTGGCTTCAATTCGGACAGGTGAAATTGGCGACGAATTTCGATATGATACCGCATTGCAACAAAATTCGGAACGGCTTCCAGCGAGATCACGATATTTCGCGAAATTGTCACAGTCGCGCCGTTTGCGCGTCCTTTCTTTGTGCTAGGGTGCCAATCGAAAATGGCTCGGGGCTATGGCGCCGGGAAGGGGTTATGGCTTGGCACGGGTGCATTCCGTTGATAGTCTTAAGCCTGATTTAATCGTAGATGCTGGAGAGCGCTCCATCGCCAACCTTTCCAAAAGGCTCCAGAATTCCGTCAAAGCTGCCCGATGAAGCGCCAGGACGTCTGTTGCGGTCGATATGGATGGCCGGACGCCAGGTCCATCTTTTCGGTCTGATGTAAATACCCGCCAAGGAACCAGTATGCACGAAATCTATCAGAAGGTATTCGGTGTCGGCAAAGCCATCAAAGGTCTCGACGGTCTTCGGGCGATATGTGTTCTCTTCGTACTGACCGATCATGCGGGCCTGACAAAAAGGTCGGAATCGGGAACGCTTGCCGTTTGGGTATTCTTCGCGTTGAGCGGCTTCCTGATCGTGCCAATCCTGTTTCGGGCGCGGCAGCGCATCGAAGCGGGAAGTTCCGATGCTTCGACCGAGATCGCGCTTTTCATGCGCAATCGAGCCTTGCGGATTTTTCCAGTCTATTATTTGACACTGGCACTGATCTTCCTGTCGACCGTTACCCTTGTCGCGGGCGACAATGTCGACAAATTTTACGGCAGTATCAGCTGGCTCGTGACCTACACGACCAACATCTATATCGGCTTCGTCAGACATGATTGGCTGGGACCCTTGTCCCACCTGTGGACGCTTGCGGTGGAGCAGCAGTTCTACGTGCTGTTCCCGTTGCTGTTCATCTGGCTGCCATCGCGATACTGGCGGTCCAGCCTTCTGATATTCCTGCTTCTGCTGCTTGCGGTTTCGAGCCTGTGGGTATTCGGCGATGAACTCATGTTCCGCGTCAACTCCTTGTCGGGCTTCTATGCCATTGCTGTCGGGGGCGTTTTCGGACTCTTCGCCAGACAGCTCGGCACGATCAACCTGCGTTTTTCCAGTCTGGCGATCCTTGCGCTCGGCGTGCTCCTGGTTCTGCAGCACCTCTATTTCATTTTCGGCGGACATCCGAATGCAGCGCTGATTATTGCGCCGCTTCTGTCCGGATTGTTGATCATGCTGGTGACGGTCTGCCAGAACTCTGCCGCGACCAGATTTCTTGATCTTCCGCTGATCCGCGGCGTAGGCGTTGTCAGCTACGGCTTCTACCTGTTTCACGGCCTGCTGCTTGGTCCGTCAGGACGGCTTGTCGCCATAGCAACGGGGATGCGGGACGGGACGGCGTTCCAGGTCATGCAGATTGTTACGGCCTTCATTCTGACGATGATCGTAGCGATCGCTTCCTTCGTCTTCTTCGAAGAGAAGATCATGCAGATGAAGAAAAGGCGTGCGGCGCCGACGACCGTTGCCGCCGGTTCCAATGGCTGATGAAACTTGCTGCCGGTTTGATCGCTCTCTTTCTTCTGCAGGGGGCTGATGTGGCTGCGGCAGGACTGAAGATCGTAACGTTCGGCACATCGCTGACGGCAAGGGGCGGATGGCAGGCAGGTCTCGAGAACGCCCTCGAGCAGTGCCTTCACCGCCCCGTTGATATCGCCATTGTGGCAAAGAGTGGCTCAACCACCGAATGGGCTTTGTCTTCTGTGGACCGGGTGATCGCCGAGAGCCCTGACATAGTGCTCGTCGAGTTTTACGCCAATGACGCTGCCTTGAACCGCTGGATGAGCGTCAGTGCCAGCCAGCGGAACTTTTCAACCATCCTGGAAAGGCTGCGGACGGGATTGCCCCATGCGCGTGTCTTCATGATGGTGATGAACCCTATGTCGGGGCTGCGGGGGGCGATCAGACCCTATCTCGAGAGCTATATTTCGGCTCACCGCAGTGTTGCGGCAGAATGGAACGTTGCGGTCATTGATCATAGTGCCGGCTGGGCGAAGCTGTCGAGCCGCGAGCTCTCGACAGGAATCCCGGATGGCGTCCATCCCACGCCTGCCGCTGCGGCTGAAGTCATGGTGCCGACAATCGTCGAGGCGATCGGCGGGACATGCTCTGACTGAGCTCAGCTCAGGCAAAGCCTGCCATGCCGGGAAGAATTATTCCTAAGATATTGGAATGGACTGGCGTAATTCCATCGCTCGCCAATCGATTTTCGGTTGGCAGGCAATATCGGTCAGCGATTGTTATTTGATCTCGGCTGGACGATGGCTGGGCTTGGCGTTTCTTTGTATCGGATCTTCGCCGGCACACCGACCGCAATAGCTCCTGCCGGCACATCCTTGACAACGACGGCGTTCGCTCCGATCACAGCGCGTTCGCCAATGACAACGGCGCCGAGGATTTTCGCACCCGCGCCCACGTCTACTCCATTATGCAGGATCGGCACCTCGTTCGGCTTGTCGGCTGATTTGTTGCCGATCGTCACGCCTTGACGCAGACGAACATCATTGCCGATCCGCACCTCGGAATGCACGATAATCGATCCGAAATGCTCAATGACGCATCGCTCGCCGATCTTCGCGTTGGCTCCGATATATATCCCGAAAAAGATCTCGGAAAATTTGATAAGAAAGACATGAATGACTTTCAGCGGCAGACGGATAGGCGCGAACTTGATCGAACGTACAGCGCTTCCGTATCTGTGAAAGGCAAGCGCCCAGAAGCCTTGTGAGATCAGGGCTCTCTTATGACTTCGAAAGTCTCCAGCTATTTCTCTAAACATGACGACTCGCTTCCTTGGAAAACTACGCCTTTTTCCAGGCTCTTATCATTCGCGCTCTGTTCCACCATCCACGCAGGGCATCCCGGTCGAGCAGCCCGATGCCGACGACATAAGTCGCGACGAACAGCATTCCGAGCATCATCGCCTTCAGTAATATGGGATAATCGGGTGAGATGGCATATGACCTTGTCAAATGAACCGCGGCCAAGGCCGCGAGGGCCGACAAGAAGAAAGCCCCACACTTGCTGATAATTGTTTTTACAGAAACTTCAGTTTTGTGCGATCCGTAAAGTATACCTCCAACAATAACAGTTATATGGCAGCAAACATATGCCGTTACAAGTGTAAATACGCTGCTATGTTGAAGAACAGTCAGGATCACGGCAACGAGCAGTGCGGCGCAGCATTGCATCCTGAAAACGACACGCGGCAAGCCCCATGCATTCAGCATGACTTCATTGCAGTAGCCGATCGATTGGGCCGCTCCGAGAATTGCCGCCAGGAACATGATGTAATCGGAATCTATGCCGTTGCTTCCGAAGCAGATGCGGGCAATCTCCGGCGAAAGCGCGGCAATCGAGATGAAGGCCGGCGCGGAGATCATCGAAAGTGAGCGCAGGCTCGTATAGAACGCCTCCCTGAGGAGTGGGGGGCGGTCAACCAGACGGGAAAAGTGCGGAAGATTGACGTCGACCATTACGGCGGTCAGCATTTGTGCGACCACCGCGGGAACGCGCGATCCCATGATATAGAGCGCGAGAGCGGCCGGCCCGAAAAAAATCGGAATAACGATCTCGATCATTCGAAGGGAGGCGTAGTTGAGTACGCGAGACCCGAAGATGCCTAGAGCGTAATGGAGAACGTGCTTCATTCCGGCAATCTGCGGGGCGGCAGGCCGCAACACAGGCGGATACCAGAGAAAGGCGACATTGATGACAGTGGTCGCCAGCAACTGACCGACCATGCTGTAGACGCCGAAGCCCAGGAAAGCCATGGCCAGTCCGGTCAGCGCGCCAAATACGGTTGATGCCAACGAACGGAAGGCAAGGCGCTTGAACTGAAACTCCTTGCGGAGCAGGGCCTGCGGAACATACCCAAAGCTGTTGAGGACGAGCGAGAGACCGACGAGTTGCAGAACAGGCTCTATGCCCGTGACGCCCAGCAGGCCACCGATTTCGGGGGAGAAAAGCGTCAGGAGCGCATAGATCAGGACGGCGAGACCAAAGTTCAGGATCAGAATGCTCGTCGTCATGCCGCGCGTGATGTCCTGCGTACGGACGATTGCGTCGCCGAAACCGTTATCGGCAAACAGCTCCGTCAGCGACACCAGCGCATAGGCTGCCGCAAACATCCCGATCTCGGTTTTATCGAGAATCCGGGCCAGCACGAAAAAGGTGAGGATGGTGCCAAAGCGCGGTCCCCAGTTGCGAACAGCTGACCAGAGTACGGAACTACGATTCATGCGCGCCTCGTTTTGGCATTGAGCGAAGACGTGAAGGGCTTCCTACCGCGGTTATGCATTCCGCACCGCAGCAATATAGCGCGAAAGCGGCAGCTTTCCGCTCATGACCAGGGTCGCGCCGACAAGAAGTTTGCGTATGAAGGCGACTATTCCGGGAAGACTGCGGCTCTTGTGAGCGGCGATGGCGTAGAGCGTCCCCGGGAAATATTTCGGCTTGAGGCTTGGATCGTGATCCCGATGGCCGACGAGAGCGGCATCTGTGAAAAGTGTGCCACGGGCGAGATAAAAAGCCCGTATCGCGTAGTCGGTATCCTCGCCGCCGTTGAGACGGGCACCGACTCCCAATGTTTCGTCGAATGCAGCCAAGTTCGGCAGAAGCCTTCCGCGGAAGAAGAATGTGTTGGACGATGCTCTCGATATCACTTTCTGCAATGCCGGGGCTTCCGTCGCCAGAACACTTCGAATCTCGGGTGTTGAGCTATAGCGGCAGAACCAAAAATCAATCTCTGGCTTCTCTGAAAACAGATTAGCAACCAAAGTTAGAATTTTTTCCGGGTACCAACAATCGTCATCGGGGAAAGCATAGATGCTGTCGGCGGTGACGACGCCGGCATTGACCACGTCCTGAAGCAGGAGATTGCGAGCCGCCGAGAGCGAAATCTGATGATTGATGCGTCGTGTGCTGATCCAGTCAGGAAAGGCGGGATCGGCGGCGTCGTCAGGAACATTCTGCAGAAGAAGATAAAGGTGGACATCGATCGAAGGATCGGCGGCTTTCGCGCTCGCGATCGAATCGATCATTCTCTGGAGATGCTCCGAGCGACCCTGCTTTAGATTGCTTGTCGAGAAAAGTGTGATTTTCGGCATGACTACTCTATTGTTCGAGAATATGTCAGTAGAGCTGTTTAATCTTCAGCAAGCGGCACGGTCTGCGGCCCTGATCTTGCGGTGCAACATAGACATTGCGGTCTGGGTTGAAAAGGAGAAAATGGGCGGTGAGGGTTAACTTTGCCGCAAACATCGCCTTATGGTTATCTGCCACGAACAGCACAGCCAATCACCGGAACTGGAGAGATAGATGCCTATGGCTTCAAAGCCCCGGCGGAAGAAACAGCCTTTCAATCGCGTCGTAATGTGGCTGATTTTTGCCTTCCTCGTATTCACCGTTCCGGCCGGCGCTGAAGAGCCGCTTCACTATCTTTTCGATCTGCCACCTGCCAAGGTTCAAGATGCCGGTGCGGGCAAGAAACCGCGTCCTTTCATATGCCCGGTACCAGTCGCGCCATTGATCGACATGAGCAAGCTGTTCAGCTTTTATAAGCCAAGCTACACGCAGTCGGAGGTCGATCCGGTCGCGATGAAAGCCTTCGCAAAGCGCTTGTGGCCGACGGGCGCCGTGACCAAGAGCATGCTGGATATGATGCAGGCAGCACTCGACGTGCCAAAGCAGCGAAGAAACGCCGCCAACTGTATCGTTCGACAGACCCGCGTATGGGCGGATGCCAATGCGCTTCTGGGTGGTGTCGAGGACAATGATCCGCTCGGGCATCGTCAGGCTGTTCTCGCCGGGGGCTGGACAACGATTTCGTTTTCGAACGCCTACGCGGTGGCAAAGGAAATCGCACCACCCGCCGGCTCTGCCGACGCGCCTATCAGGGCGTGGTTTGTCAAGCTTTCGGATATGCTCGTTGCAGAATTCACGCCGGCGCCGCGCGAGCCCAAATATGTTTGGCTCGATGGCAACAGCAACCACCGATACTGGGCTGCGGCTGCGGTGGGCCTGATGGCCGTTCACCTGCAGGATCGCAAGCGGTTCGATTGGTCGATGGATATTTTGAAGTCGGCGCTGGATGAAGCACCCTATGACGGCGGATTGCCGCGCGAACTCTCCCGCGGCGGGCGCTCGCTGAAATATCAGAATTTCGCCATGGATGCGATCGCGATCCTGGTGCGGCTTGCCGATGTCAACAATGTCACGCTTACTCCCGACCAGGAAAAGAGGCTACGGGCAATCGCCAGCTTTGCCGCAACCATGTACCTCCATCCCGACCAATTGGAGGCGCGGATAGGCTACCCTCAGGAGGTCGAGCCCGGCATGGTCACCTGGATGGATGTCCTGTTGCCCCATTTCAGGAGCCGCGATCCCGAGCTCTCCGAAAAGCTGGACGAGATTGCGCGGCCCCTGCGGCCGATGACCAATACCTTCGTGGCCTTGCCTGCGACCCGTCTCTTCGAAGCCGGGGACAGCGACTAGCTGGCTAACACCTATGCCTTTCGGACATTCGTGCCGCTCTTTCTCTGATCGGCAGCACGTTCGGCTTCAGGGATGTCGGCGAACAGAAAACGTCCGTAAGGACCGACCTCGATGTTTTCACGAATGATCGTTGCCGGATTGCCGGCGGCGATGCAGCGCGACGGTATGTTCTTGGTCACGACGCTTCCCGAGCCGATGACGCACTCGTCCCCGATCTCGACGCCCGGAAGGATTATGCTTCTGGCGCCGATAAAGCAGTGCTTGCCGATCTTCGTGTTGCGATAAAGCCCACGCGTTCTGTCGTGCGTGAGAATGGCCACGTCGAACGCGACATACGACTTCTCGCCGACATGAATGCCCTTGGGATAGGTCTTGTCCAGGCGAACGCTCAGTGAAAAGGTCGCCGTCGGATGGATATTCATCCCCCAGAACCGTGTATAGTAATGGTACTTAGCCTTTACCAAAAGCGATCTCAGCCAGAGGAATTTGTTCAAGCTGCGTGCCATTAAACACCATCTCCTTGTTGCGCGAACATCTCAGTTCTGTCGGTGCCGAACGCCGGGCATATAAAGCATGGACAACAAGCCGGTGGAAGCTGCTTTGTGTGCAGTGCCACAAAAAGCTTTGGATTGTCCGTTGTCATTTGCCTGGCGTCTCCGCGAATTTCTGTTAGCGTCGCGATGCCATCAGGGCGGGCAGGGTATCCAGCCACCGTCCTGACGGGTCTGGCCGCTCAATTATGCCACAAGAGATCCGAATAGGCTTTACTTCCGCCCTTTAACGCCAATGCATTTTCGCATCGCAGGAACCGATATGAATGAGACATAGTGTTTTTCGTGTTGTCTGCATCGTCGTTTCCGTCCTCCTCCTCCTCGTTTCGCTCCAATACGTCTCCTATATATGGCCCTTGGCGATTGTCGGTGCACTGCAGATGCAGATCGGCTTTGCGTGCCTTGCCATCATCCTTCTGTCCGCTCTCTCCGTCCGGCGTTGGTATAGCCTGCTGCTCGGAGCGGCTTGCGTCGTGTTGATTGCCCACCCGATCCTGATGCTCAGGGAATTTGCTCAGCCGCCTGTACCGGGTGCGGTGCCAGCCTTACGCTTGCTGTCGATCAAGATTGTTGACGAAAAGGTGGATGACGCGGCCTTGCAGCAGACGATTGAAGAGGCCAACGCCGACATTCTTATTGTGACAAGTGCCAGTTCACTTGCAAACCGGCATGATCTCGCCCGCCAATCCTATCCATTTCGCATCGGCTGCGAGGATCCGGTCAATGCACGCTGCACCGTCATGCTTCTCTCGCGCCGGCCTCTTGCGGATCCTCGTTTCCAGGAGTTGAGCCCTATTGGAAGTGAGTTGGCTGCCGCTTCCATTTCCATTGATGGAACGCGCGTCCGCGTTTTCGCCACTCGTCTTTCCAAGATGTGGTTCGATACGTTCCATAGCTTCGAACTCTTCACTATCACCCGTGTGCTCCGGGGCACTCGCGAGCCTGTCTTGCTGGCCGGAGATTTCAGTGCGCCCGTCATCGTGCCGGACATGCGCTGGTTCCTGGGCAACAACAGGTTGCGCAATGCCTATCCCGAGCCGGCCACCTGGCCAGTCGCTTTCGGCCCTCTCGGTATCAGTAACGATCATGTCTTTTTCAGAGCGCCGCTTTCCGTCCTTTCCCTCAAACGGACCGATGAAAGAGCGCAATCGGGATACATTTCGCTTCTTTCCGATGTCGCAATCACGACGGAGTGAGATGCGCGCTACGCGGGAAGTTTTCGCCCCGCAATTGCGATATGCTCAAAATTATTCAAAAAAAACCGATAGTTGATTAAAGCTTTAATTGTTGTTTGGTGCCAATCTTAAACCCGTGGCCCTCAAAATAGCTCCTACAGCACTGATGCTTCTGGAGATTTTGATGCCCAGCACGATCTACCTCGATACCACAGCCGGCGAGACCGAATTGCGCAAAGCGCTTGCGACCGTTGCCAATGGCGGCGGCACGGTTGTGCTGGCAAAGGATGCCGATATCACGGTCAGCAAGGCGATCTATGTCGCAATCGGATCAGGCGATGTCACCATAGATCTCAACGGCGGCACCCTGCATCAAGTCACGGCTACCGAGAGAGTTCTCGGTGTTGGGGGAGCGGAATCGCCCCTACAGAGCGTCACGCTCGGATCCGACGCATCGAACAATGCAACCATCACCTATGCAACCCTGCCGCAGAACATACAGGTTGGCAGTTGGATAAAAGTGACTGCAGATGACAGTCTGCCAGGAGACCATATCGACCCCGGTGATGCGGGCCAGACGACGAAGCTTGGGCAGGCGGCCAAAGTCATTGCCATCAATGGCAACACAGTCGTTCTTGAAGGCTCACTCGTCGAGCAGAATCTTTACGCGACCAATGTCCGTGCGACCGTCTATGCCGAAGGCCAGTTTACGATCAAGAACGGCACGATCGATGGCGTGAGCGGCGAATACAGCACGACCGGCGGCGATCTGCTCAACCTGCGCAATCTGGTCGATGCGGTCGTCGACAACGTCACGATAAAGGACGGTTCTGGTGGCATCAACATCGTCAACAACGTCAATGCCCACCTGACCGATATCATCGGCGCCAATCTGTATGCAGCCATTCACACCGGTGCTTCGCTGAACACGCTGATCGACGGCCTCTTCGCCGAACACGTCGGCCAGGCCATCGCGGTTCAAGGCATCGGAACGATAGCAAATGCCGCAAGTGCATCGGCCTATGGCGCCGAAATCAATTTCCTTGCCAAGAATTCGGTCGTCTACGACGCATCGAACTCGGCATACGACTTTCATTCGGAGAGCCGGAACGGAGTCTATACGGATGATCTCTCGTTCTATTCGCGCATGTTCGGCGATTTCCGAGGGATTGGAAATTCCTTTACGAACAGCGGCAGTGTCGGCGACGCCTACGGTATACAGTTCTATGAATATGGCGATGGCGACGCCCGCAATTCGCTTGTCGACAACCTAATCCTGCGTGAAATACAGAACTACGCCTTCATCATATCGAATTCGCCGGAGGCGAATATCGTCAAAAACAGCGTCTTCGAGAGCCTTCTTCAGGGATACAACATCCCTGAGTCAATGGTCAAATTCCTCAATACGGTGCTGCTCACCGGCGTCGTACCCGGAAATGACACCCTTGTCGGCACGGCTGCCGCCGACAAGCTTCTTGGCGGTCTGGGCGCTGACAACCTCTCGGGCGGCGACGGTAACGACTATATTTGGGGCGGTGACAAAGCCGATTTGCTGACCGGTGGGACCGGACACGACCGCTTCGCCTATCATGCGCTGGGCGAAGGCGGAGATGTCATCACGGATTTTCAAATGGGCGCGAATGGCGACGTTATCGATGTATCGGTTCTTGCCGCGCGTTTGGGATGGGGAAGCGGTGACCTGATCGCAGATGGCCATATCCGGGTCATCCAGAGTGGAACGTCAACTCTAGTTCAGGCCAACGACGGTCAGGGCTGGTCGACGCTCGCATTGTTGCAAAATACGCTTACCGCGGACTTCGATAAGCACAATCTCCAGACATCGCTCTCTGCGACCACGCAATGGGCAGTCGACACGCCTACGTCTCCTTCGACGCCCCCTACGCCTCATACAGGCACGGACAAGGCCGATAGTTTCGTCGCCGGCAAAGGTGCCGATCTCTATTACGGTTCCGCCGGTGATGACAGTTACGTCTTCAACGATGCCCGCGATCACGTCACCGGCGAATTGGCCGACGGCGGCAAGGATACGATATGGTCTTCCGTCGGCGTCGATCTCCGCGGCGAGTCATTCGTCGAGAATTTGCGGCTTACCGGGACCGCCGAAATCAACGGTATCGGCAACGCTCTCGCCAACATGATTAGCGGCAATGCCCAGAGCAATACGATCGCTGGCGCCGGCGGCGTTGATTCTCTTTATGGAGGTGGTGGAGCAGACACGTTCTACTTTGCCGAGATGGGGGCGGCAAACAAGGATACGATCTGGGACTTCAGTGACGACGATAAGGTCATGCTATCTGAGTCGGTATTCGCGGGGCTCGATTCAAACGGCGATCATATTCTTGATGAGGCGGCGTTCACGATCCTGACCAAGGTGGGAGCATTTACGACGAGCAGCGGACCGCAAGTGATCTACAATTCAGCAAGCGGCATAGTCTCCTACGATGCGGACGGATCTGGCGGGAAGGCGGCGCAGGACATCGCTTTCATCGGTGCGAACAAGGCGTTCTTCGGTTATGACGACGTGATATTGACTTACTGACCTCGGATAGGCGGGGCAATCGATCTCTAGTCCCGCCCGGATGTTCGCTCATCAGCGAGGTTTCGTCCAATTTAGGGCTGATTTGGCGTAGATAGATCAACAAACGCTAAGTTCTTTTATCTTTTGGCTTTCCTGCTGTGTTTGTTACGTCTCTTGAAAGGCATGTTGACGTTAATTTTGTTGAGAGATTCTATTTTACCCAAAATTTATTTTATTTTAGGTTCGGGATCGGAGGCGCGACCTTGCTGTCACAGTGTCGCATATCTTTTAAGACGTTTCTGTGATGTTACAGGGAAGATCGCTGGAGGGGTATTACCTTCGGGCGCTGTTCAGAAGGTGTGGAAGATTTGAATAAATTGATAGCTGGCTTTGTGCTGCCGCAGAACAAGACCACCGGTGCCGAGGCTTTCTCGCGCTGCA
This sequence comes from Rhizobium sp. 05N49, assembly GCF_056396805.1. NCBI lineage: Bacteria > Pseudomonadati > Pseudomonadota > Alphaproteobacteria > Hyphomicrobiales > Rhizobiaceae > Rhizobium > Rhizobium sp. 05N49. The sequence continues at coordinate 82,409 of NZ_JBFTME010000023.1, read as the reverse complement.
AGAGCGCGTTCGTGGTGGTCGCACTGGCAAGCGCCCTCGTCAATATTCTATACCTGACCGGCTCGTTTTTCATGCTGCAGGTTTATGATCGCGTCATTCCCAGTCGCAGCATTCCCTCGCTCATCGCCTTGTCACTGCTGGCGCTTCTTCTCTATGTTTTCCAAGGCGTTTTCGAGGTACTGCGCGGTCGTATGCTCGTGCGCATTTCCGGCGTCTTCGATGAGGTGCTGAGCGGACGTATTTTCAACTCGGTCATGATCGGATCGGTCAAAACAAGGGTTGACGGCGACGGACTGCAAACCCTTCGTGATTTCGATCAGATCCGCAGCTTCCTTTCGAGCTCCGGTCCGGCGGCATTTCTCGACCTGCCCTGGATGCCGATCTACATCGCGATATGCTTTATGTTTCATCCGATCATCGGCGTCATTGCCATCGGGGGCGCATTGGTTTTGGTCGCGCTGACAGTCCTCACCCATAGAGCGGCGCAGGTGTCCACAAAACAGGCGACCGAACTCGGCAATCGGCGCAATGCCTATCTCCAGGCCGCCCAGAGAAATGCCGAGGTTGTCCAGGCCATGGGGATGAGAGACGATCTGGCCGACAGATGGCTCGATCAGAATAAAGCCTATCGGATGATGTCGCGTTCAGGTTCCGATACCAGCAATGTCTATTCCACCATCTCCAAAATCTTCCGGGCAGTCTTGCAGTCTGGCGTGCTCGCAACTGGCGCCGTTCTGGTCATCGAGAATCAGGCGACCGGCGGGATCATCATCGCGTCGTCGATCCTCACGTCACGATCGCTCGCGCCTGTCGAACAGGCGATTGCCAACTGGCGGGGATTTGTTTCGGCCCAGCAGTCATGGAAGCGGCTAAAGACAACCTTCCGCGAATTGCCGGAGAATACGACGCCGCTCCGGCTACGCGCACCTTATCGCCAGCTGACTGTAGAGCAGCTCGTGAGCGGCCCTCCCGGCAGGCAGGACTTCACCATCATGGGGATCAGCTTTTCGCTCGATGCGGGTAGCGCAGTCGGTGTGATCGGCCCCAGTGCGTCCGGTAAATCGTCGCTCGCCCGCGCGATTACGGGAATCTGGCCTGCCTATCGCGGTTCAGTTCGGCTTGACGGTGCTGCACTCGATCAATGGGATGACACTGCCCTCGGCGCGCATATCGGCTACCTGCCACAGGATATCGAACTCTTCTCGGGTACCGTCGCCGAGAATATCTCCCGGTTTCAGCAAAATTCGGAGGCCGAAGCGGTTATCGCTGCTGCCGAGATCGCCGGCGTGCACGAGATGATCCTGCGGTTGCCGAACGGATATGAAACCCAAATTGGTCCAAGTGGCTCGATGCTGTCTGCCGGCCAACGGCAACGCGTCGCGCTGGCGCGCGCGCTTTACAAGGATCCTTTCCTTGTTGTGCTGGACGAACCGAATTCCAATCTGGACGCTGAGGGAGAAGCCGCACTCGCAGAAGCTATTCTCGCCGTGCGCCGGCGCGGCGGCATCGTCGTCATCATCGCACATCGGCCCAACGCGCTTGCCGGTTGTGACTACGTTCTGATGATGAAGGATGGTAAACTTGCGGCATTCGGGCCCAAGGATGAAGTGCTTGCCAAGGTTCTGCGGCGGGAAATCAAGCCGATTCCTGCAGAACGATCGACCTTGAAAATTGTTGGCGATTCCCAGGAGCAGTGACATCGTGACGATATCTGAATCTCAGCGATCGCTGCGGCGCCATTCGGTGATGGTCGTCGCCATGGCAATCCTGCTCGTCGGCAACATCGGGGGGTGGGCAGCGACAACGACGCTTTCAAATGCCGTCGTCGGCGAGGCGACGGTTGTTATCGATGATAATGTGAAGAAGATACAGCACCTTGTTGGTGGTATCGTTTCCGAAATCTCGGTCAGCGAAGGCAGCCATGTGAACGCGGGCGAGGTCCTGCTGAAGCTCGACGGGACTTCTGTCAAAGCCAATCTCGGGATCATCAACAGTAATCTTGCTCAGCTTTATGTACGGAGAAGTCGTCTCGAGGCGGAGCGGCTGGGGCAGCCCAGTTTTTCAATGGACGAACTGGAGGCAAAGGGCGTCGATCTCGAGGCAAACAAGCTGCTGATTGACGGCGAAATGCAGCTTTTCAAGACGCGCCAATCTTCGATGGTCGGACGCAAAAAGCAGCTTGAAGAGAAAATGGCCCAGCTTGACGAGGAAATCAAAGGCGACACCATACAACTGCAGGCGATCGACGACGCCACCACACTTGTCAACGAAGAGCTTGCTGCAACGGAAGAGCTTTATGAGAAGAAGCTCGTGACCATGCAAAAGATCAACAGCTTGAAACGCCAGAAGGCCGATCTTGATGGCAGCCGCGGTAGCCGGGTTGCATACCGTGCTCAGGCAGAGGGCAAGATTGCCGAGATCAAACTGCAAGTTCTTCAGCTTGATGCGGATCAAAGTGCTGAAAATTCCAAGGACCTCACGGATGTCGAGGGCAATATTGCCGAGATGGAGGAGCGTCGCATCGCTGCTCTCGATCAACTTCAGCGGCTGGATTTGAAGGCGCCGCTGAGCGGCCGAATTTACCAGCTTTCCGTCCATACGCTCGGCGGCGTCGTCACCCCAGGCGAAACGCTCATGCTGCTGGCGCCGGACAATCGTGCCCTCACGGTCGAGGCAAAGATTGCAACGCGCAACATCGATCAGGTGCATGTCGATCAGGATGTCGACATTCGATTCACCGCATTCGATCAACGATCGACACCTGAAGTTCAGGGCAAGGTTCTGTCGGTATCTCCAGACGCCATCACCGAAGAGCGCACAGGTGCAAAATATTATCCGGTGCGCATAAGACCGGAACCCGAAAGTCTCGCAAAGCTGCAGGGCATGAAGCTCTACCCCGGCATGCCGGCTGAAATCTTTATCAAGGTTGCGGATCGCTCGGTCATATCCTATCTGACCAAGCCGCTAACCGACCAGATGAAGCACACCTTCCGCGAGGAATAGCCGCCGGCCGGGTTGTGCTGGGGACAGAAATGCATTTGCCAATCGGTCAGAGCGACAACGGTTGAATCGCGACACCTTCTGGAATTTCAACTCAGCGAAAGAGCAATAAATAAAGCCGCATGAGAGCAACTCATGCGGCTTTTTGCTTGTCTGCCTGTTTCCTGAGATCAGCCCTGTCGCTTCACCTTCTTGTAGGCAGCGATCAGATTGGGAATCTGATACGGCCATGCAAGGCTGCTTGCGACACGCTTCCGGCCGATGGCGCCCATCCGCGCACGCTCTTCCGGATTTTCGAGGAGGGCTACGATTTTCTCGGCGAAATCCTTCGCATCGTTTGCCTTCGCGTAAAGCGAGGCTTCCTCGGCACTACGCCTGCCTTCGGTAACGTCAAACTGAACGATCGGCTTGCCGAGTGCCATGTACTCGATGATCTTGTTCATCGTCGACTTGTCATTCATCGGGTTGACGCGGTCGGGATTGACGCAGACGTCAGACGTCGACAGCACCTCGAGAAGATCATGGTCCGAGACGCGTCCTGTGAAGGTCACGCACTCCGAAAGGCCCATTCTTTCCGCATCGGCAGCAAGGCCCTTGGCACTTGGGCCACCCCCGACCAGAACGAATTGAATGTCATCGCGACCCATCTGGTTCTTGATATAGGCCACGGCATCGAGAAGGATATCGACACCTTCCTGAGCGCCCATCACGCCTACATACCCAACGAGGTACTTTCTGCCCTTCTTGAGTGCTTCGTTGGGCTGTACTGCTACGAAACGCGAGAGGTCCGGTCCGCTTCTGACAACGTAGATATCGTCGGCTTTCTTGCCGCCGCGCACCTGGGCAATTTCGCGATAGCTCTCATTTGTAGAGATGACGACGCGAGCGCTCTTGAAGGTGATCCACTCGAAGCAGCACATCAATCTCCAGAAGAAGCCGCGCTTTTCATACTTGGCTTCGTAGAGCTCTGGATTGATGTCGTGATGATCGAAGATGTACGGAACACCAAAGAGCCGGAACTGCCAAGCGACCAGGAAGATCAGATCAGGCGGGTTGCAGCCGTGAACTGTGTCGAAGCCGTGACGGAAGAAAATCTTCCAGGCAAGGACGGTTTCCCAAAACAGCGCGACGCCGTATTCGAGCAGGTAGCCCAACGCCCCACTCGCATCGAGCGGCAGGGGATGCCGGTAAACATGGATCCCCTCGATGTATTCGTAGCGTTCGGTGAAGCCCTTTCCAGTCGGGCAGATGACGCAAACTTGCGCACCTGCGGCGGTCAAGGTCCGGGCTTCCTGCCAGACGCGACGGTCGAAGGGAACCGGCAGGTTCTCGACGACGATCAGCACTTTTCGCCCCTTCAAGGGCAAGGCACTGAGATCTGTCGCATCATCCGGGGCCATATCGATTGTTTCTTGAATTGCCATCGATTGCCTACTCTCGGTAATTCTCAAAGAATCGGCCTCCGGAGAGGCCGACGGCGTGTCTTTGCTTCTTAGTGCAGCGTATTTGTGTCAACTGTTTTAGCAGCCTTCACATCTATCTTTGCCAAACTTCCGTTTGTATCGATCACCAGATCGTATTCGGTGCTTTCGGCTTCTTCCTTCGACACCATGATTTCCGAGATGGATGGAAGATGCGAGAAGGCGTAACCCATGTTCTGACCGAGCAACTGCGTCGGCTTGACGGCGGGATCGTAGATGCTGAGCTTGTAGCCTGAGGTGATCAGCTTATGTGCCAGGTTAAGCTGGGGGCTTTCACGCAGGTCATCGCTTTCTGCCTTGAACGCGAGCCCAAGCATGAGGATGTTTGCCTTCGGCGCGACATCGCGCGTAACGTAGTCGAAGATGAAGCGTTTATGCGCCTCGTTGGAACGCAGCAGTGAATCGACCAGATGGTTGAAAGCGCCGACTTCCTCGGAGATGTGGGCCAGTGCCCTGACATCCTTCGGCAGGCAGGAGCCGCCGAAGGGGCCGCCGGGACGCATGTAATAGGGCGAGATATTCAGCTTGGTATCGGAGACGAAGATCTTGTGTACCGTCTGAGGGTCGATATCGAGTTGCACGCAGACGCGGCCGATTTCGTTGGCGAACGCGACCTTGACCGCGTGCCAGGTGTTGTCGACGAATTTGGTGAACTCTGCTTCGCGGTAGCCGGTGACAAACATCGGCGCACTGATATTCTTGTAAAGTTCAGTCATGCGCTCGGAGGGCTGGCCGTTCTGAGTGCCAACGACGATCTTCGGCGGATTGAAGTAATCCTTGATGGCGACTGACTCGCGGAGAAATTCAGGGTTGTAGACGATTTCAACCGACTTCCCAAAATCCTTGCCAAGATGGGCCTTGAAGATCGGTGCAATCAGTCCGTCGATCGAACCTGGGCGGATCGTGCTGCGGAAAACGACGGTCAATGGCTTCTCACGACCGACGTTCACGCCCAGAGCAATCTGACGCGAGACTTCGGCAATGAATGTCATGTTATGCGAGCCGTCGGCTGCACTCGGGGTGCCGACGCAGACAATGGCCAGGTCGCATTCCGAAAGCAATGTGCCGACCTTGGAGACGACAGTCAGGCGATTGTCAGCCAGACCCGATGCCAGGAGGTCGTCGAGGCCTGGCTCATAGATCGGCGAATGACCGGAGAGAATGAGCTTTACCTTGTCTTCGTGAGGTTCCACGCCGACGATGGAATGACCTTCTTTGAGCAGGCAACCGGCACCTGTGAGGCCGACATAGCCAAGGCCAAAGATTGCAATTTTCATTCGCACGCTCCTGCTGTTTGTGATTGTGCGGCGATAGCCGAAAATTTACATCGATTACGCAACCGCAAAAAAATGAACGTTTTGCCGATGATCAATTTCGATCACATTTGTATAGTGCATATGACATTTTCGAAATAGCCATTCTGGGGATTTTTTCGAAAACTCAAAAGCGAAGTTCCGATCATCGCTGACAGAGAGTTGTTTTTAAACGCTTTTTTACAAAAGTCAGCTTACTTTCCCTCTGTTCCTCTTGTGTGCATCGATGCTGGCGGACAGTTTTTTGGCCGTCTGCCGCAGTAATGATAACGCCGCCGAAGGGCAGTGTGCAATGCAGCATATATAGGGTATTTGGAGGCTGGCAAGGTCGCCCTCAGCACGTGGATTTGTGCTGCGCCGTACCAAATCGCGATTCGGAGGAGGACAAAACCTGTTCTCGAAGGCGACCGGAAATTTGGACGGATAGATCCGTCTTCGCAGCGCCCCACATGATGTGGGAGGGTGGGCAAAATCAAATCAGGCACAAGAATGCCTGCATCAAATGACCTCACTTTGCAGCGAAGCCATTTGAATGCAGGACTTCTCTAGTAGCGATTTGAATAGAAAGCGCCTGCGGCCAGCAGCTTCAGAGCACGCGTGACATTCTGTGGGCCTGCATTCGCCGCCAGGCTCTTCCACGCATGTTTAAAGCCCATGCTGGGAGAGCCGATCGTACGAACGGCAATTTCAGCCATCTTCATCTCATGGGCGGCGATGATAATGTTTCTCTGGCGCTGATTGCTGACGCTCGCCAATATCTTGTCGCGCATCATATTGTGACCAAGGATGAGCTTGTCGATATTGCGCGAAAGCTTGTCATTCCCGTCATAGCTATAGCGCACCATTATTTCACTGGTGCTCAGGAGTGGCGCAATCTGCGATAGACGGAACCACAGATCCCAGTCTTCGCAGTTCGGCAGGCTTTCATCAAACCCGCCGACATCCACGAAGCTGCTTTTACGGATCAGCGCCACAGAGGCAGAGCCAAAGATATTTCCCTGGCTGAGGTGTTCGAGCGTGATCACCCGCGGAGGCACGCGGGAAACACTGGGCCTGTCTATATAGTCGTATTTCATACCGCAGCCGGCGGCCGGGCATTTTTCATCTTCCGTCAGGAGCTTTAGCTGCAGCTCCATTTTTTCCGGAAGCCACTCATCGTCGGAATCGAGAAGAGCAAGCATGTCGCCTGCCGCCGCACGGCAGCCTTCATTTCTGGCACCAGAGGCGCCCCGGCTTTTGCTCAGGAAAATTGGTTTAATAATTGAATGCTCTTCGGCGAGCTGGCTAATTGCCGCCGGAGTAGAATCTGTCGAGCCGTCATCAACGATGACTATCTCTTCCGGAACTACCGTTTGAGCTAAAATACTCTTTACGGCTCGGATGATCTCGGTAGGCCGATTCTTAACAGGTATTACTGCTGATACAGCGTAAGCCATTAGAATTCCTCGCGAATGAATCCCTACGCCCCGTTCAGGCCTAGAATGGATATTAATATTCCCAAGCGATTGCAACGCCTAAATCTCTGGGGAAATTGGCGACATTGCGGCCTGACTTGGGCCTTCGTCGAGAAATAATGGCAGGCCGATTGGTGCCCCAAGTCGAGCATCCGCGTGATTAGCGGAGTAAAAACAAATGGCTAAGGCCGCATACGATGCGCTTCGAGATATCATTTATAAGTGAATAAATGCGCGCAGCCGGACTTGGCGGGTGCCTCCAGCAGCATGTCGCCGGATGGTTTCCACAGGCGAGGAGCTCACGATCGATGGAGGCAATCGAAAATGCATCTGGCGCCATGGGCTCAGCAGAGGGCGCCGGCAAATGGACATTTTCGTGTTGAGGTCTCGAAAGGATCCCTGCGGCGCTGGCTCCTTACTTTGAGCTAAGATCGGGCCAGCTCGCGGCTCAATGATCCCGAAAAGTTCGGGCTGTCCCCACCGCGCCTGGCAGTCGATGATAACGGGGAACTGCATTGCTTCGTTTGCCGCGATGACCGAGATCGGTGTGGCTGGATTATCCCGGTATTTGTTGAGGGACTCGTCTTTTCCCAGTTCGGCGCTTTTGCGTAGCGCGGCGATGGCGACGGAAGCAGGCTGCATCGCGAGAGCTGATGGTTTCGCTCGCGGCGGGTCATCGTACCCAGCGCCCGACGCGTCTTTGAGCCGGGGGTCAGCCATTCCCGTTAGAATATCGACGGCCCAAGACGAATGGACGAAGTCGATCGAACTCTCCGTCGCGAGTGCTGCGGTAGATATTATAATGAACGTGTGTGCCGGACGCCTTGCGCAGTGAAAATCCGGAGTCCGGGTCGGCCTCTTGGTTGCACGTTCCTGGCCCTATTGGCACCCTCCAATATCGCTATTCTTGTAATTCCATCAGTTGAATATTTTAACGTGCAATAGTTGCGGTATCGCGTAGTTGAACGAAAGTACACCTTAAGCGAGTGATCCCATATTAAGTATATTTTTATCAGCCCAAATTTGTTCGCAACTTCAGGGTTTACAATATATTAATTATTAAATAGTCAAGGGAGCGAAAGCCGAGGGCGCTTCACTATAAATATCTTACTTGTGTTTCAAAGGGAGAATCGAAATGGCTAACGTTCTGGGTACCAATTCAGACGACACTCTCAAGGGTACGGCTGGAAATGATGAGATTCGTGGGCGCGACGGTAATGACACGATCTATTCTGGTAACGGCGACGACAAAATACTCGGCGGCAACGGCAACGATCTGATCGGCAGCGGCAGCGGAAAAGATGCAATTTACGGTGACGCCGGCGACGACGTAATCAACTCGCGTGAAGGCGACGACTTCGTCTTCGGTGGTGCTGGCAATGACATCATTGCCTCCGGCGACGGCAGCGACCATGTCTGGGGTGGCGAAGGTAACGACGCGATCTACGGCGGCGCAGGCGACGATTTTCTGGGCGGTGGCACCGGCAACGACATCGTGCGCGGCGGTACCGGCGCTGATTTCATCACTGGCGATGCTGGCGACGACCGCGTTTACGGCGACGAAGGCAACGACATCGTTCACGGCAACGAAGGCAACGACCGCGTATACGGCGGCGCCGGCAACGACAAGGTACTTGGCGACGACGGTAACGATTTTGTCTTCGGCGATGACGGCGATGACGATGTCTATGGTGGCGCTGGCGACGATTTCCTTTACGGCGGCGCAGGCAATGATTACCTGGTTGGCGGCACCGGCAAGGACACTTTCGTTTTTGAAAGCGGTTCAGATTATATCGCCGATTTCACCATCGGCCAGGATAAGCTGAAGTTCGGCGCAGCTGGTGTGAGCCAGTACAAGTTTGCTGACATCATGTCGCATGCTGTTCAGGATGGCGCCAACACGGTCATCACCCTTGACTCGAACCATATCGTGACGCTGCAGAACGTTAACTTGGCGGATCTCCACGCTTCCGATTTCCTCTTCGCATAATCGAGAGTCGGAATGGGGTAACCAGTCCGATCTTGCGTGCAAAAGCGTGATTGGCGGACTGGTGATTAGAAGGTCCAAGGCGGCAGTATCGGTGGATGCTGCCGCCTTAATTGTCGGCAATCAGGCATTGCGCCGGCAACGATTTGACTGCCAATCGGCAGATGATGGTGGCATCTCGCGTGCTTAGCCACGAAATAGCCTGGATAATCTGCCCAAATTCATAACTGGAAAATCAGGACGCTGATTGTGGCGAATGCGCCGGCGCGATGCCTGAAAATTCTGGATCCAGGGACAGCCGGTTGCTTGTCATGCGCCCATTCGCGCGTGATGGTGCATTGCGAAAAATCGAGGATTGAAGATATATAGGTCCTTGAATTTCGATGCGGCAAGCCGAGCACGCTTCTTCCGAAGACGGCCGTATTGCTGAAACCATGCGCTGGTTCGACATAGGACCATACTCAATTCGGTTTGCTGATACCAAAGAGCATATCACTTACGTCCTTCTTAATAAGATGGGTCAATTGGAAGCGATATATGGCATTTAGAACGATCTTTGTCTTTTCTCTTGTGTTGCTGATATTCAATATCGGTGCAGCCCTGCATCTCGCCGGTAGTAATGCCATTGAGAAGTTTTTCTTTATACTTGCTTCCTTTGCAATTTTGTTTCGAGGCCGCCCGGACAGGACGATATTGTCGCTCCTTTTAGGGGAGCTGCTGCTTGTTGTCATTCTTGGTATATCAACGCCCTACAAGGGCTTCAGTTGGTCCGTTTTATTGGTTTCCTTGAACCAGATCATTGTTCTATTTGCTTTGCTCGCCGGAAAAACCAGCTATCGAGATCAGCAACTCATCTGGAAAGTTACCGCATTTCTACCGTTGGTGTGCGTGGTCCTCGGCTTTGCCTATCAAGCCGTGGGGATCAAACCCATGATCGCAACAGAATTTGCGACGGGTGTCCCGCGCTATCTGGGATCATTGTCGGCGGCGGCGTTCACTTCCGCGCTGGGAATGTGCGGGGTATTTGCCGCAGTGCAACTCGTCCTCGGCGGTCAGAAGAAATACGTGGTGCTCGTATTGATCAGTCTGCTGGTTCTCGTTGCTGCTGGAGGCAGAGCGACACTGGCGGTTTGTGTAGTGGTGACTGGTGCTTCGGTGCTCGTGCAACGCGGTGTAACCATCACGACCAAGATTTCGTTGGTGGTGATGGGCCTGGTTGGCGGTGTGGCGATCGTGGCGGCGTTCTGGGACAATTTCGCGACGCGCTTTCTGCAAAGCGGCGACAGCGGTCGCGGCATCATGTGGGACTATCTTCGCACCGTCATTGCCCAATATCCTTATACCGGCATCGGCTTCGGTCACCAGTTCTATATCACGCCACACGAAATCGAGGTCATCGTCGGTTCTACCTCAGCTCATAATGACTTCATTCGCCTGTCGGTGGAGCTCGGCAGCACGGGCATGATCATTTTCTATGTGCTGCTGACCCTTGCTGTGCTCAAGGCCAGTTTTCGTGGCGGCCGTCCAAACGTGGTGGCGATGCTCGCCTATTCGGGCTTCCTGTTTCTCTCCAATTCAGACAACGCTCTTGCCTCGCCTCTGGAGTTCCCGCTTATATTCCTTGCACTGTTGGCGGGACATAAGAAGCCCGTTCCCCGGAGGGTGCGCCAGAGACAGGGATTGCCGGCCATGCAGCAGGCCCCACATCAAGTCGCCGCGGCTGCTTCGCCAGGGGAATAATACGAGCTGCGCCAGATGTGATTGTCGGCAATCACTGCTCAGCCGCCATTTCGTCGTGGCCGCGGGCTGAGCTGAAACGGCGGCCGTAAAACCTGACGGAGGTCCGACGCTTCCGTAAAGCCGCAGCTCTCTTCAATGGATCAGGTTTGGCGTCGCTGCAGACCTTGGGCAGGGCGAGCGTCGGGACGCTCTATCTTCGGTTCTGGAGCAAGGTCGCCCAAATCAGCCGGCGGTGGAATGTGAGGAGCATTAAACCCGGCCCTAGTCACCTTGCGTTTGCAGGTGAGCCGGCGCCGCAATGATTGGCCGCCTTCTCACGCTCCGTGGCGCGATATAGGCCATACTTTAGCCAAGCCTGAGCGACGCACTCTAACGGATCAGCTTGTCGGAAGGGGCGAAGATGTCGCGCGGAAGAAGCGGCGGATCGGCTCGTCGAAGCAGACCGCGGCGAGATATGCCAACATGATCGCTATGAACATCGTCGCGCCAATCATGGCGAATAAAGCCAGCCCTTCCAGCTTCAGCCGGGCGCATATGTATGTACTGATAAGTACGACCGGCATGTGCGTTATATACAGGGGATAGGATATAAGTCCGGAAAACTTGGCCACAGCTTCGAAACGGGGTGAGGGCTCTCTCACCGCGCCCCACATCACAACGAGCGGAAAGACAAGCAATACACACACCAGTTCAAAGATAAAATTGAGCTGGGTGACCGGAAACAGGAACACCGCGAGCAAGACAACGCTCAGCAATACCGGTGACACGGTCGGGACGTTCCTCAAGCGACCGGCCATCATCAAGCGCCCGAGCAGCACGCCGCCCGAAAAAGAGAATGTTACGCGAATGGCGCCCTCGAAGAGCTCGCTCGAACTGTCCCCTACATCGAAACTGCCGTGATAGGTCACCATTACAATGGCGGCCACCGCCGATGCGGCCAAAACACCTAATAATCTCGGCAGTGTGAGGTAGATCGCAGCCAGCGCATATAGCGCGTTGATCGCAATTTCGAAAAACAGCGACCACGCCGGCGAATTGAACGGGAATAGATAATCGTTGCCTTCTACTCGCCCGAACGGTGATATCAAAAACGCGTTCAGCGATGCAAACACAAATTCCGAAGTATTAAATTCACCTTTGGGTATCATCTTCAATGCAAAAACCGCGGCGCTTAACGCCATGCCAAGTGCAAAGAGAGGATATAGTCGGCGTAACCGGACTATCATAAATTGCTTGAAGCCCATTCCTTGTTGCAATCGTGCATCATATGCGATTGCAATAACGAAGCCGCTCAGGGCAAAAAAGAAATCTACTCCAAGGTAACCATGGGGCGATAAACGACCAAGGCCGTTTTGCCAAACGATGTGAAAGAAAAGCACCGAGATCGCGACAAGGCCGCGAAGGCCATCGAGCGTCAAATAATGCTGACGAACAGGCATAGTCCTTCACCCGCCATTAAGGTTACGCTGCAGAAGCGATAGCATGCTGCATTAGCGAAAGGAAGCGCAACAATTGTGCGTCGCCGTCTTTGTTGCAGCATTCCCCAACCGAGACATTCCCGTTGGAGTCATCGTCCGTTTCAGTGGGCATGTGGGCCATATATAGTCTTAACATTTTTCAGCCATCGCCGAGCGTGGCGCGTGCGGAAATATGATGGTTGGCGATGAAAGAATGCCTTGAACGTCGAAGTTCGTTTTGGTCCCCCAAACCGCCGTCGCGGGCAAGATCCAAAGCCGTTGACTGTCATGCAAATGTCGACTTTGCGGTCATGACTGAGCGACCTTGCAGCGTTTAAAAATCGAGATGGAATCTTATGGATTTACAGATTTATCGTCGTACATTTCTCGCCGGCCTGTTCGCACAATGCGGTTTCTATTTTGTCCAAAACTCTCCGGCTCTTGCTGCTGCCATGCCGTCGACCAGGCGGGATTTGCCCAGCCTTCCGCTCGAAGTTGGAGCAAAGGTTATGGGGCTGGGGCACAGCTTCGTAGCCAATAGTTGTTATACCGTAATCTATCCCGGGACCCCGACGCCCCGTATCGATATTTTGACAGCAAACTGGCTCGGGACTATCGGGCCGCTGCGAAACGTCGATAATCGTTTTAATCTTGACTGCTGGTATGATCCAACCGTGCCAACGAAGGCTGCAGTGACAGGCAGAATGGCGGGGGCGATTGCAGGACGCGGCGGCGAGCACATACCGCAAACGCTCGCGCGACTGCCATGGTACCTTGAGCGGGCACCCGATATTGTCATCCTGGATATAGGCACCAACGACGTCGCCAGCGACAAGATTACCCTCGAGGATGTGATCGCGCGGTATGAAACGCTCTTGAAGCCGCTGCGAGACGCCGGCATCTGGGTCGTCTGCATGTTGCCTGTCGACCGCATTGGTCACACGGTCGGGGCCTGGCCTGCGAGCGATCCGCGGCATGCCATTAGCAACGGCCTTGCCGACTACATCGCGTCAATCGACGGGCGGGACGGCATCAAGGTTGTTGATGATCGGGCGGTTCTCTCGAAGGCGTTAGCCGAAGGCATAGCAATCACGGAGGACGATGTTCACCTGAATACAGTGGGCCAATGGCTGCGCTATTCCGTGCTTTTGCCCATACTGCGCAAAATGGTGACGGAAGGCGATTTCTACAGCCGGGATGTGACGTTGGCCAACCTTTCGCCGCTTGGCGGCTTCCCGGGTGAGAAAGGCAAGCGATTCGGTGTTGAAGGCGTTGTCGCCGATGGCCTTGTAGCTACACGCGGCGCGGGGCAGGCGGATAGTATTACCGGCTCAAAGGAAATCGTATCTGCTGGCCTGGAAAGGCAGATTTTTACGATCGATCCCGAGGACAACACAAACGACACTCGGGTATGTACGTTGACGTTGTCCTGGGCCGATATGGACCTGGAGAAACTCGGCCTCTCCGTGGGCGACTGGGTTGAAGCCGGGTTCGACTACGAATTGTCCGAGAGCAATGACTGGCTCGGACTCGAATTTAGCCTCGAGGCCAACAGCCGGCCTGCGATATGCCGTTATGCCGCTGTTGGCGGCATGGTCGTGCGCCTCAACGCCACACAAGATGGACCGAGATTGACGGCGCCGTTGTCCGGGCGGGCAACCATTCCGCGGTTCAGATTGCTTGGATCGGATGATGTCGCAGCTCCGGCAGATTATTTTCGAAGCTCGCTGCGGCCAATCCGTCTTCACTGGAACAAGAACGCCAAGGACAGACTGGTCGCGAAATTTTCACCAATCATCATCCGCAAAAGCACTGATCCCCGTCCAGCCTGGAATCTGTGAGAGACGCCAGCAATCGCTCCATCGGCGTTCGGACCGGTGGATTTCCGATTTGTAGCTGTTGGCTTGAGCGGTAGCGTTCGTCCGTCCCGCAACTCCGCAAAGAGACGACCGGGGCAGGGTGCGGTGCAATCAGCGCGGCAGGTAGCTTAAGCCTGCCAGCTGGTGCTCGCCTTCATAAAGTGCGATGAGTGCTGCCATTCGAGAGAATGGGAACAGGTTCAAACTTTTTCGGGTTTCTTGCCGACAGCGAAATAGCCGAAGCCGTATTTGGTCACTTCGTTGACCGGGTAAATGTTCCTGAGGTCGACGATAACCGGCTTTCTCATGATCGTCTTGAGGCGCTTGAGATCGAGCGCACGGAATTCGTCCCATTCGGTGACGATGACGATTGCATCGGCATCGGCGGCGATCTCGTATGGGTCCTTGCCATAGGTAACCGGACCGAGCATATCCTTTGCCGCATCCATGCCCTCCGGATCATAGGCGTGCACCGTTGCGCCACCATCGAGGAGAGCCTGGATGATCGTGAGGGACGGCGCATCGCGCATGTCGTCGGTATTCGGCTTGAAGGTAAGGCCGAGGACCGCAATTTTCTTACCGCGCACGTCTCCATCGCAGGCGGCGATAACCTTGCGGCCCATCGCACGCTTGCGATTGTCGTTGATTGCAACGGTTGTCTCGATCAGGCGCATCGGGCTGTCAAAGTCTTGTGCGGTCTTGACGAGGGCTAGCGTATCCTTGGGGAAGCACGAGCCGCCGTAGCCGGGTCCTGCGTGCAAGAACTTGTCACCGATGCGCTTGTCCATCCCGATACCCTTGGCGACCTTCTGAACATCCGCGCCGATCTTTTCGGACAGGTCGGCAATCTCGTTGATGAAGGTAATCTTCATCGCCAGGAAGGCGTTGGCGGCATATTTGATGAGCTCGGAAGTGCGGCGTTCGCAGAAATAGAGTGGCGCTTCATTGAGGTAAAGCGGACGGTAGACCTCACGCATGACCTCGATGGCTCGCGCATCTTCAGTGCCGATCACGATGCGGTCGGGCCGCTTGAAATCGGTGATGGCCGCGCCCTCGCGCAGGAATTCGGGATTGGAGACGACGGAAATATCCTTTTCCGGAAATTCGTCTCGGAAGATGCGCTCGATTTCGTCTCCGGTGCCGACCGGTACCGTGGATTTTGTCACGATCACCGTAAAGCCCCTGACGGCGGCAGCAATCTCGCGCGCCGCTGCATAGACGTAGCTCAGGTCCGCATGCCCGTCGCCGCGGCGAGATGGCGTGCCGACCGCGATGAAGACCACGTCGGCTTCGCCGACGGAAGGAGCGAGATTCTTCGAAAAATCGAGGCGGCCGGCGCTGCGATTTTGCTGGATGATGGCTTCGAGGCCGGGCTCATAGATCGGCACTTCGCCGGCTTCTAGAGCGTTGATCTTGGCTTCGGATTTGTCGACGCAGGTTACATGGTGGCCAAAATCTGCGAAGCAGGCGCCCGAGACGAGCCCAACATAACCCGAACCAATCATCACAATGCGCATGGTGTAACCTTCATTCAACGAAAAGTGGCCCGACCATCAAGGCGGACCACCATCTGTGTTACAGGGGCGGGGAACCAAGTTCAAGACCGCCAAAAAGCTTAGGCTCAGGTTCTACCGAACTCGTCCACGATACGGATGATATCGTCTTCGCCGAGATAGGAGCCCGTCTGGACTTCGATGAGTTCCAGCRGAATCTTGCCCGGATTTGCAAGGCGATGGACTTCACCGAGCGGGATATAAACTGACTCGTTTTCGCGCAGCATCTGCACATTGTCGCCGATCGTAACTTCGGCTGTTCCCTTCACCACGATCCAATGCTCGGAACGGTGATGATGCTTCTGCAGCGACAGCTTCTTGCCGGGTGTTACGAAGATACGCTTCACCTGGAAACGATCGCCGTTGAAGATCGAGGTGTAGCCGCCCCACGGACGGTAAGATGTGGGATGGGTCTCGGTCAGCTTCGATGTCTTCTTATGGCCGGCGAGCAGCTTGACGAGCTTTCCGACTTCCTGGCTTTCCTTCAGGGGGCCGACGTAAACGGCGTCTTCGCTGGCAATAACGGCGACGTCGTCCATGCCCTGGACCGCAAGGTGAACGCCATGTGTCATCACGAGCGAGTTGCGGGTGTTGACGACCGTCGTGTTGGCCGCGGCGATATTGCCGTTTTCATCCTGAGTGCCGGTTTTCCAAACGGCATCCCAGCTACCCATGTCCGACCACTTGAAGGCGGAGGGAACGACTGCGGCCTTGGACGTCTTTTCCATGACTGCGTAATCGATGGAGATGTCGGGGCTCTTCGCGAAGTGTTCGGCATCGAGACGGGTGAAATCGAGATCACGCGTAGCCTTGGAGAGTGCCTTGTCCGCCGCCTTCAGCACATCGGGTGCATATTCCTGCATTTCGGAAAGCAGTTCGGCGACCGGGAACATGAAGATACCTGAGTTCCAGTAAAAGCCACCGGCGGTCAGCATCTGCTCGGCCTTCTCGCGTGCCGGCTTTTCGACGAAGCGCTTGACCTCGTGCGCGCCGCTTGCAAGCTGCTTGCCAACCTCGATGTAACCATAGCCGGTCGCCGGTTCCGTCGGCGTAATGCCGAAGGTGACGAGCTTGCCCTTGAGGGCTGCATCTCGTGCCGTGCGGATGGCGTCGAAATAGGCATCGTCTGCAAGGATCTCGTGATCAGAGGCCAGCATCTGAATGATGGCTTCCTTGCCGAAATGCTCGGAGGCAAGGCTCGCAGCAGCTGCCACTGCGGCAGCAGTGTTGCGGGCGACAGGCTCCAGCAATACAGCGGCGAGCGGAATATCAAGTTCGCGGGCCTGTTCCGCGACGAGGAAACGAAAGTCCTCATTCGTCACAACGACAGGGGCTTCGTAAAGCGCCGGATCGGAAACGCGAACCAGGGTTTCCTGAAACAGGGTCTTGTCCCCGACAAACTGGATGAACTGTTTCGGCGCCGTTGCGCGCGAGAGCGGCCAAAGGCGCGTGCCCTTGCCGCCAGCCATGATCACGGGAACGATTTTCTGTGTCATCGGATGCTCTTCCTTGAAATGAACGGCCAGGTTTGTCGCATGCTTACCGGGCTTCTGCCCAGCGCTTAATTCGGGTCAATCCCGCATTCAAGAGTTGTAAGGCGGCTGCCTCGCTTTCGGCTTCCACATAGCAACGCATTTCCGGCGCATTGCCGGACGGCCGAAAATGAATGATGCGGCCATCGCGCAACGTCACGCGCAAGCCGTCAATATCGCTTTTCGAGCTGACCTCGCCAACAGGCTGCAGGAATTCCGCGAGGTTGGCGTCGGATTCACGCAGGTAAGCCATCAAGGCTACGCTGGTTTCGACCGGGAAGTTCTCAAGACGATCAGCCGCCGCAAAGGGCAGTTTGTATGAAGCCGCAACGATCGAAAGCGGCTCCTTGCGGATTGCGGCGAGCGAAAGCGTTGCCAGCATAGGCAGGAAGCAGTCGCGCGTGGGCAATGCTCGCACGCTGCGGCCGTTGATATCGAAGGGTGTTGCGGTCAGGAGCCCGCCGTTCGCTTCGAAGCCCATCACCAGATTCTTGCCCGCGGCAACGGCCTCTTCCATGCCGGCAATCACGAAGGGAGAGCCGACACGGGTACGAATGACTCTGAAGGATCCAGCGGCTTCAATTCCCGAATTGGAGGTGACCGGCGTGACGACGGTACCGGCACCGAGGAAATTGGCTGAAATCAATCCCAGAAGATCTCCGCGCAACGGCGTTCCGGTTTCATCGGCAACCAGCGGACGGTCGCCATCGCCATCAGTGGAAACAATCGCATCAAGGCCATGTGTAGAGGCCCAGCTCTTCAGAAGGGCGATCGTCTCTTCGGAAACGGCTTCGGTGTCGACAGGGATAAAGGTTTCGGACCGACCGAGAGCGACCACCTCGGCGCCATAATGGGCGAGAATATCGACCATCAAGTCGCGGGCGACCGTGCTGTGCTGATAGATGCCGATCTTCATGCCCAGAAGCGCACGTGCCGGCAAGAGAGCCGCATTGCGCTCAAAGAAGAGCTGCAGGCACGGTGCAGAGTGATCCTCAACAGCTACAGGTTCGCAAACGACCGATTCGCCGGACGCTTCGATTTCGGCGGCAAATCGGGTAATCGCTGCTTCGTCCGCTTTGTCGATCTCGCCGTCTGGGCGGTAGAATTTGATGCCGTTGCGGTCCGCCGGGATATGCGAACCCGTTATCATCAGGCAAGCGGCCTTTCTTTCCAGGCCGTAAAGCGCAAGCGCCGGTGTCGGGACGGTGCCGCAGTCTAGAACTCTAAAGCCGAGGCTTGCGAGCGCGCCGGCGCAGTTGCCGGCAATCTCCGGGCTGGACTCCCGGAAATCACGGCCGATCAGAATGACATCGCCCTGTGCGGCTTTGTTGCTCTGCAGCAAATATTTGCCGAAAGCCATGGCATAAAGCGCCGATGCACGTCCTGTGAGATCTACCGAAAGACCACGAAGGCCGCTTGTCCCAAACTTCATGCGAAACACCCTCGCGCTGTGAACAACCGATTTCTACTGTGCTGATTTGCTTGGGTAAACAGCAAAATTAGGGCATAGTTAAAACGGCAGACGGCATAGCAAAGTATTGCCATCATTTGCGTATCGTTACCAGCACTTTTGGTAATGGTGGAGAATTTCCAATTTATGACAGCCCAAGCTCTCTTCGCATCTGCGAGATAGCAAGGCATAGCGTCACAGCTGTCGCGTATTGTGGCTCTGGGTAATTTTGCTAAAACGGCTTTCGTACATGGGTTGCATCGATCCGGGAGGTTTGCGTCGTGAACGACACGTCAGTCACTCTTGAAGAGAGCTGGAAAGCGGCGCTCGCGGGCGAGTTTGCAAGTCCCTACATGCAGCAGCTCAAGATCTTTCTCGTCGAGCAGAAGCAGCTTGGCAGACAGATTTTCCCCAAAGGCGGAGAGTATTTCCGCGCCCTGGATCTGACGCCGCTTGCGAAGGTTAAAGTCGTGATTCTTGGGCAAGATCCTTATCACGGCATCGGCCAGGCTCATGGACTCTGCTTCAGCGTTCGCCCAGGCGTGCGTATTCCGCCATCACTCGTCAATATCTACAAGGAGATGGCGACCGATCTGGGGATCTCGCCGGCGCGGCACGGCTTCCTTGAACATTGGGCCCAACAGGGCGTGCTTCTCCTCAACAGTGTGCTGACCGTGGAGGAATCTCAGGCGGCCTCGCATCAGGGCAAAGGCTGGGAACGTTTCACCGATGCGGTCATCCGCAAGGTGAACGACGAATGTGAAGCCGTCGTTTTCATGCTCTGGGGCTCCTATGCCCAAAAGAAGGCGGCTTTTGTCGATTCAAGGCGGCATCTGGTGCTGAAGGCGCCGCATCCGTCGCCGCTTTCCGCCCATAACGGCTTTTTCGGATCGCGGCATTTCTCCAAGGCGAATGCGTTTCTGCAGTCGCATGGCCGTGAACCTATTGATTGGCAGCTTCCGGTCAATCCTTGAACGCTGCCGCATTGTCGTTCACAAAATGGAGACAATGCGTGTCAGCTTGCCGGACTATGAGAACCGGCTCGAAAAGCTCATCTATGACCCATCGAAAGCCCGCCTGTTGCGGGCAGAAAGAGGTCTCAAATGCTCGATCAAATCAAGGGTCTGCACCACGTTACATCGATGGCCGAGGACGCCCGGACCAACAACCAGTTCTTCACCAATGCGCTGGGCCTGCGCCGCGTCAAGAAGACCGTCAATTTCGACGCTCCCGATGTCTATCACCTCTACTACGGTGACGAGACCGGTTCGCCGGGCACGATCATGACCTATTTCCCGTTCCCGAAGATGGCGCAGGGGCGTCCGGGCACAGGTGAAGTTGGCACCACGGTCTACTCGGTTCCGCAGGGCTCGCTGGGCTTCTGGAGCGATCGCCTGACCAAGCTCAATGTCACTGGCCTGAAGACGGATGAATCCTTTGGTGAGAAACGCCTGAGTTTTGCTGGTCCCGATGGCGACGGCTTCGCACTTGTCGAGGTCAAGGATGACGACCGTGCTCCATGGACGCACGGTGGCGTCAGCGAGGATCATGCCATCAGAGGCTTCCACTCCGTTGCCATGCGGCTGAGAGATGACGGTGCCACGGCCGAACTTCTGAAGTTCATGGGTTATGAAGTTCAGGAAGAACGCGACGGCGTCAAGCGTCTCACCATTCCCGGTGGGAACGGTGCGCATCTCGTCGATCTCGAAACCATGCCCAATATTGCCCGTGCGCTTCCGGGCGCCGGTTCCGTCCACCATGTCGCTTTCGCCGTCGAAAACCGCGAGAAGCAACTCGAAGTGCGCAAGGCGCTGATGGACACGGGCTATCAGGTCACCCCGGTCATCGACCGCGATTACTTCTGGGCAATCTATTTCCGTACGCCTGGCGGCGTACTGTTCGAGATCGCCACCAACGAACCCGGCTTCGACCGCGACGAGGACACGGCTCACCTCGGCGAAGCATTGAAGCTGCCACAGCAGCATGCGCATCTGCGTGCCCTTATCGAGCAGCATCTCCAGCCGCTCGAAGCCTAAGCGGAGACAGAACGATGACGAACAATGGATATGTGCACCGGCTGCATGCCGGTGCACCCGGAAAGCCCATTCTCTTCGTGCTTCACGGGACGGGGGGTGACGAGAATCAGTTCTTCGATTTCGGCAGGCGATTGCTGCCGGAGGCGACGATCGTTTCGCCGCGCGGCGACGTATCCGAGTATGGGGCGGCGCGCTTCTTTAAGCGAACCGGCGAGGGTGTCTACGACATGGCTGACCTCGCTCGGGCGACGGACAAGATGAGTGCTTACGTCCAGGATCTGGCCTCGACGCATGGTGCATCCAGGATTCTCGGACTAGGATTTTCGAATGGCGCCAACATTCTGGCGAACGTGCTTATCGAGAAGGGCCTGTTCGACGCAGCGGCGCTGCTTCATCCGCTTATCCCTTTTCGACCGCGCGCCAATCCCGATCTTGGCGGCCGCAGAATATTGATTACCGCAGGTCAGCGCGATCCGATCTCACCTGTCGCGTTGACCGAAGCGCTCTCCGCCTATTTCGAGAGCCAGAATGCACAGGTGCAGACGGAATGGCATTCGGGAGGCCATGACATCCGCCCCAATGAGATTGAGGCGATCGGCGGCTTCTTTTCGGAACTGACATGAGCAAAAAAATTATGCGGCGAATTTCGCCGCATAATCCATTTCAGGCTCTGCTCGAAATGTGTTCTTACGATTCGTGATAGTAGGCGGAGTAGCGGTTGTAATAATACTCGCCGGAACCATAGGAACGATAAAGCTTCAGCTTTTCCGTATCGACCTTGTTCAGCACCACGCCGATGCACTTCTGCATGAGTTCAGGTTGAACCGCGAAGGTCGTGCGAACGACGCGCCGCGATGTGCGGCCCCATTCGATGACAGCCAGAGAAGCATCGAGCATCGGGCTGATCGCACGGGCGTCGACGACTGGGCCAAGCGGGGGCAGGTCGAGAACGATATAGTCGAAATGTGCCTTCAATTCATCCAGCATGTTGACCATGATGGATGAGGAAAGCAGGTCAGAGGAGTGCGGCACGCGACGCTTGACCACGGCCGGCAGGAAAGCGAGCTTGGTCTTGCTGTCGAGCAGCAGCACGTCCTTCAGTGGCCGGCCTTCCAGCAATGCTTCCAGAATGCCCTGTTCCGCATGACGGCCGATGGCGCGCGTCGCACCCGGATTGCGAAGGTCGGCGTCGATCAGCAGTGTGCGTGAACCTTGCATCGCCAAGAGTTGCGCAAGGTTGATGGCGATGGTCGACTTGCCTTCGCCCGGAAGGCTGGAGATGACGCCGATAACCTTGCTGCGCGAGCTCGGATTTTCCATGTCGACAGCGATTTTGGCGCTGCGCATCGTCTCGGCGAAGGCCGACAGCGGATGATTGACCACGTAATTGGTGATCCCGTTGCCGGTTTGCAGTCCGCGGCCTGCCTCCAGATCGTTGGCGCCGTTGGCGGCTTCTTTCGCATCAACAGCGGGAACATGACCGATATATTCCAGCGACAGGACATCGCGAACCTGATCGCCGGTTCGGAAGAACCGGTCACGGAATTCTCGATAGGCACCGACGCCGCTGCCAAAGACTGCACCAAGCGCAAGTGCAAGAGCAAGGACGAGCGGCTTCTTTGGCGAGCTAGCAGACACAGGTACCTGCGGCCTGGTGATGACGCGCGCTTCCGTGATGGGGAAGGTCTGCTGTTGAGTTGCTTCCTGGAAGCGGGCCAGGAAGGTCTGGTAAAGGTTGCGATACGTATCGGCGGTACGCTCAAGCTCGCGCAGTTGAACCTGGGTTTCTCCCGCAGCAGCCGTTACGCTGGTCGCTTGCGTAACACTGTCCTGAAGAGATTTTTCTCGGCTCTGGGCGACCTGAAGCTCACTCTGATAGCTTTCGGCAATACGATTCAGTTCTTCGAACATCAGCCGCTGGTATTCGGCCATTTCGCCCCGCAAACGAACGGCTTGAATATGATCCGGTCCCAGGCGAGCCGAGATATCGGCCTCGATCTTCGAAGCTTCAAGATACTTTTTGCGCAGGTCGTTGGAAATGGAGTTATCGAGAACGTCGGTTACGATCGCATCCGTGCGCTTGTTGTCGATGATCGATTTGACGCGTTCATATTTCGCCTGGGCTTTTGCCGTTTCGGCCTGGGCCGTAATAAGCTGGGTCGTCAATTCAGAGAGCTGCTGGTCGCTGAGAAGCTGGTATTGTCCGCCGGTGCTGACAAGCCCCTTCGCGGTACGGAACTTCTGGACCGCAAGGTCCGATTCAAGTGCCTTCTGCCGCAGTTCGTCGATGCGTTCCTGCAGCCAGTCGCTCGCGCGGCGCGTCGCCTCGTATTTTGAGTTCAGCTTGTCCACGAGGTAGGCGTCAGCGATTGCGCCCGCAATTTTTGCTGCGAGATCCGGCGACGTCGAGGTGTAGCTTACGGACAGAGCGTATGTGCGTCCCACGCGCTCGACATCCATATTGGAAACGATCTTGTCAGATGCCGCCCGTCGCTTGGCGTCCAGATCATCGGCGTCGACATCCGCGCTCGCAAACCATTTGCGGAAATTGAGCATCGAACGAAGCATGGCGATTGGCGAGGTGTCCGGCGAGGTAAAGGCCGGATTGTCCAGCAACTTTAGCTTGTCTATGACGGCCAGGCTGATCGTGTCGGACTTGAACAGCTCGACTTCGCTTAATACCGATGCGTCATCCTCTACGGGAACGCCGGCATTGGAAAGTTGGCTCAGGAGCTCGCTGTTGCCACGGTCAATGAGTACGCTCGTCGCTGCAGTATATTTTGGAACTGCGGTGACGATGTAAACAATCCCTAATACAAGGAAGGCAATTGCTGCAATCGCAACCGGTCGCCATTGACGTCCGGCGATTGCGATCAGCTTTTCAACGTCGATAGTGTCTCTTGACTCAGAGTGTTCCCACTCTTCGTTTGCGTATGCCGGGACCTTATCTGGCGAAAGCAATCCGAGACCTCCATTAAGTTGCGTCATATTTAGGTAAAGGGTCTGTAGGTGCGCTTAATCAAATGCTTCGAGGAAGCCAAGCGAAAGTGGGCGCACGCTACATGAACGAGTGGCGTCAATCAATGTTTAAGCTCAAGCCGGGACAAAGCGCCCCGGCATCGATACCGTCAATCTGCATCAGGCCGCATTGACGCCATATTTGCGCTGCGGTGATTTTCACTGACTATCTTAGCATCCGGCAACGCCGCTGTGACACCCCAACCTTTATGAAATTTATGAGAGGAATTTAGCTTTTTCTCACTCTCTGGCTCTAGATTAGGTGTGTATTGATGAGTGAAAAGCGCTCCGATGTCAACGGAATCCATTAATTCTTAACGATTCGTAAGAAAATCTTTGGAGCTATCGAGCTTATGTTCGAGATAAAAATGGATGTATGGCGGCTTAATCCGTGGTGTTTATTGAATTATGCTTCCGTTATTGGTGGGTATATTTTTAATTATTTGTTAATGCGTGCCAGAAGTTCGCGGAAGGTGCGGGGCTGTCTTATGCGCGCGAGCTGCGGCTGAGCGCACTACAGGGCCTCGAGGATCAAAATAGAATGTCGAACTCTCATGTGAAGCGCCATCAAAGCTTTATAAGCCCAACTTTGTTTGGGGTGTTTCAGAAGCTCATGGGCAAAGGCAAGCCGCTGCCTCTGGTGCGCGAGCAGGCTCGACAAAGGCTCCATTTCGAGCCGGCTGATTTTTCTGCCATTTACGCTATCGGTGACATACACGGCTGTCACGGCAAGCTTCTTGAGGCCAAGCAGAAGATAATCGAAGATTTTTCGAGGTATACGGGAACGGCATTGATAGTCATGCTTGGGGATTACGTAGATCGTGGCGTGTCCTCTAAAGATGTCCTTGAGCACCTCGGCAGGCCAACACCACCCAACATAAAGCAAGTCGCCTTATGCGGTAATCACGACGACGCGTTTCTTCAATTGCTTGAGGAGCCGGACCTGCTTCGGAGCTGGTATCGCTTCGCCGGCTCGGAAACCCTGAAATCATACGGGATCGATGTCGGCTATTTGCTGAAGCATGGCAGCAATGGGGCAGCGGAGCGCGCAATAAATGATGCGGTTCCGGCTCACCATAAAAAATTATTAGCCGAGATGCCGTCGATGCTCACCGTGGGTGATATCGTTTTCGTGCATGCCGGGATCAGGCCGGGTATCGCTCTCTCTGAGCAGAGGGACAGTGATTTAATGTGGATTCGTGAGCCCTTTCTGACACGAGGTCCGGAACTGCCCTTGCTGGTAGTGCATGGTCACACGCCGGTCGCTCGACCGTTTTTTGGCAATGGCCGGATCGCTATCGACACCGGCGCATTCGCCACTAGCAGGCTGACAGTGCTGCGCATCGTGAACCGCCAAGCTGTCGTGCTAAGCTGAAGCGACCGTTTGCCTTACGGCAATTTGTCAGGATCGAAGCCGAACCAGGTGAGTGAACCCTTCTTGTTGGCCGGCAATTCGACAACGGCCTGCTTGACGTAGGGCAGGAGGGCGGGGCTGATTGCAGTCAATGCCGGTGCGACTTTCCGCGAATCCCCAAGTTTTAAGAGAAGGCTGACGTCGCTCTCGACCGTGGTTCGAGCATTTTCAAGCGTCGTTATGTTCAGATGGTTCCAAAAGTAGAATCGGGCGAGAAGGGCAAGCTCGTCCGAAGGAGCGAGCCGTGCTGACATCGTCATCAACCGGGAAATTGCTTTCGGCTCCTGAGCGATTACGGCACGAACGATCGCAAGCCTGAGCCAAAGATTGCTATCGCTCGGCGTGCAAGAGACGGCATGGCGCATGTAGCGTTCGGCGTCGTCTGCAGCCTTGGCCCAGGCTTCGTAACCCGTGATCTCGTTGGCTGTATCCAGTCTATTCAGCACGAGTGTCGTGCCTGCCATGACGATATCCGAGCGGCAATAGTCGCCGGAGACGATCGTGTCGGTGTCGGCTGCCGTCCTCGCCAGCGTTTCAGGGCTGATCTGTCCGGATTGTTCAAGTCTCTCGGCGACAAGAAAGATATCGGCAAAGCGTGCCGACTGCCTGATATCGGCTATGGCGAAGGCCAGTAGCGCAATGACTGTCAGGCTAAAAAGGACGGATAGGGGAGAGGGAACTGACAGCGCAACCCGGGCCGTGGCCCTTCGCCGCGTTTGTCCGCTTGCCTTGGCGCGCTGAGACATGTCCTACCGGTCCGACCTGCTGCAGGAACGATCGGCTCCACTGCCGGCAACGACTCGCGCGATATAGGAGCTTTTCTTTAAATGTTGAAAGGAGAGGAGAGGCCGGACGGCCTCTCTAGATAGAATTACGCGAATTTTGAAAGCGGATTAAATGCTGCCGCTAACAGAGTTGTTGATGATGATCGTAAAATTGCCGCCACCTGAAGCGCCCGTCCGGAGCGAACCCACTCCTGAAGCGTTGGTCTGAAGCGAGCCTCCGCCCTGCGCGGCGCCGCCACCATCTGTGCCATCAGCCGGTCCACCCAAGCCTGACGCACCAGGGCCGCTAATGTCGCCGCCACCCGCAGGGCCTGCGCCCACGCCGCCGAGTGCTGCAACAGCGGTCTGGTTGGTCAGCGAAGCTTCAAATGCTGTGCGGAAGCTACCAAGCGCAGGGTTGCTGACGATTGCTGCTGCCACGGCTGCCGCAATCTCGTCGGCAAGATCGGAGTGCTGCGGACGGCAAACGTTGACGGCACGCCCAAGGCCGGCGCCGATAGCTGCTCTCTGAGCATCGGTTGTTGCAGGATTGGCTGCCAGCGTCAGCAGCATTGCCGTGACGTTCGTTTCGGTTGCCGCAAGATCGCGAACCGAGCCAGTAAGCACGGTATCGGACGGATTGCCCGTGAGAATGCTGGCTGGCGTTGCATTAAAGGCGTCCATCTGAGAGCCGCTTGCCGCGCCCGGGCCTGAAAAGCAGTTGCCTGCAAAGGACGACGTCGCAAGGCAAAGAGTGCCGAATGCGAATACAGCCGTACCTTTCAATATATTTTTCCCTGCCCTTACCATTCCAGCCTCCAAAAGATATCGGCGCTTATAACATAAACTCCGATGAGCACCAGTCCGTTCAATGTCAGGCGCTCGAAGTATCGTTTAATATATTTAATCCCCAAGATCTTGGATTGCATCGCGGGTATCGAGAGCATCGTTAGAAACGCCTCTGACCGTAGATGTAACCGAGTTCAGGATGTCCAGGAACTTCACGAGTTCGACAGTCTTGGCGTTGGAGACGTACAGGACGTCCTTGTCGGCCATGCGGAACTCCTGAACCGCGAACAGGGTCGCCGGATCACGCAAGTTTGCCCGGAAAATCACCGGCACCTCGTTGCCCTTGAAACGGCTGGTGTCGATGCTCAGGCGCTGCAGAGTGCTGCGGTCGACCTTGCGATAAACCACGACTTCGCGCGGATCGGCGCGGCTGTCGAGGAGTCCGCCGGCCTTTGCCATGGCTTCGCCAAGGGTCAGGTTCGAATCCTCGAAGTCGATGCGGTTGTTGGTGCCGGAGGCGCCAAGAGCGATGAATGTACGGCGCTCATGCTCGACCGAGACCGTGTCGCCCGGCGCGAGATAGATGTTTTCGGCCGGGTTCTTCAGCAGAGTTTCGTAAGCGACAGTCGCCGTCTTGCCACGACGCTGCAGCGTCACGTTTGTCTCGATATTCGGAGTCGTGAGACCGCCAGCCTCGGAAATCGCATCCAGGATGCGATCGCCGGCCGGCGAAAGAACGATCTTTTGCGGGTCGTTGACGTCACCGACGACGGCTACTTCGGAGGAACGGCTGGTCGTGGTCGTGAGAACGACCTGCGGCTCGATAGCACGGCTCGCCAGCTTATCCTCAATATCTTGTTCAACTTCTTCCTTCATGCGGCCAGCAGCAGGAACGCGGCCTGCATAAGGAATGCTGATGGTGCCAGACTTGTCGATGGTCTGCTGAGGCAACGTGATGTAGTTGCCCGGGCGGCTGCCCGCGTCGGATGGGATGAAAAGACCGCCCGACTGAGCTTCAAAAATTGAAACCTGCACGACATCACCGAAGCCGAGCGGGATGTCCGGAGCGCCGCCTCGGCCACCGCTGAATCCGGTCCGCAGAGAGCTGGACGGAATCTTATCGAAATAGGGCAGGATTCCCTTGTTGAGATCGATCAGAACGTAGTCGATTCCAACCTTGCGCTCGGGTGTTGTGACCTTAATTGCTGCATCGCGGTCGATATCCTTGTGGTCCGGACCGGACCTAGGGAGAGAAGTGCAGCTGGAAAGCGCGATCAGCATCGATACAATGATGCTGCCGCGTCGAGTTACAGGAATGCCCATCATGACCCTACTTGGTAATAGCACTAACACCGTCTAGCCCGGTGGCAACTTAAATGACAAGTAAATATCCGACTCTGTCAGATACTGCATACCTAACAGAAGGTTATTGTGGCAATAGGGCAACATGGATTGTTCCAATTATGGTAAATTAGCGAGAGTTGATGCGTTAAGATTCTGTGGTAATTCGCATGCAACTCAAACGAATATTATGATCTTCTTTAGTGGCGATTTTATGTGTCGTCAGCCTTTAAATCGTCATATTTCGAGGATCTCCGCGGGGCGCTCGATTCTCATGCCGGATGGCAGCTCCTTCTTGTTTTCACTGACCCTTTCTTCGCGCCCGCAGCAAATTGAGATAATCGTCGCGAGAAATGCGGTGAAGAATACGGCAAAACCGGGTATCTGGATCGAAAAATCGACGGCGGAATGAACCGCTGTCAACAAGGTGCCTGCGCAACCCAAAATTGAGTAGTGCCTCAGCCGACGGCGGTCCTGATAACCACTCCAGAAGGCGCGCATGAGCACGAAAAAGATCAGGCAGGCGACGACAGGGAATATTATCCCCAGTGTCAGAAAGCCCTCGAGGTAGGAGCTGTGTGCCCTGTCCACAATGCCGCCAATTCCGCAATCAGGCGTTCGATAGACTGGAAAAACGGTGCGGAATGTGCCGAATCCGGTTCCCTGCAGCCAGTTCTGAGAGAGGGCGTGTATCGTATCGGACCAGACGCAGAAGCGATCGTCATCAGCGCCTCGCTGGTCTGCACGCAGGATGGCTCGGCCGCCGAATATCGCCGCGAAAACGAGAACAAGGGCGACCGCTCCGGCTGCCGTCAACCATTTTCCGGTCGCCGCGGCGCCCGCCTGAGGATGCCGCCTGGAGCGTCTGCTTTTCCACTGACCGGCGAGATAGGGGAGGTAAATGATCGAGCCTAGGCCTGTGGCAAACAGTCCGGCACGGGATTGAGTGAGCATGAGCGCGGTCAGGCAGGAAAGGCCAAGGCCGGCGAAAAGCCAGAAACGCAGGCCCTCGTTGGATCCGCCTGGTTGCGCGGATGAAAAGCCGAAATAGGCGCGGCCGTTTTCCGAGGCAAATGTCGCCAGCATCAGAAAACTCAGCCCCAGGAAGGTCGCTGCCGTGTTGCGGTTGACGAAGACTGCAGTGAGGCTGTCGAGATAATAGCGCTTGTTTTCGGTCAGCAGCATCTTCGGAAAGAGCAGGAACTGGCCAAGTCCGAAGAGTGAAACCAAACCTGCTCCAACGGCGAGTGCGATCAGAATACGCCGCGCTCGCCTGTCCGTATCGGCGATGATGAGGCCAGTCAAAAAAGTCATGCCGGGTAGCGCTATATAGAGAAGCGAGGCGAGGGTGTCTGCCGGCGCGACCGATATCGTATCTCTTGAGGCGCCAGCGAGCCCGTCGGCATCCTTCCAGATCGGATTGACGAGGGATGGCCAGGGGATGCGGACGGTCTGGATAACGATCCAGGCCGAGGTGATGATCAGGAGAAGCAGCGCCGAGACGAAGACCCAGCGAGCACGTCGGGGCTCACCGAAAAGCAATAGCGCCGCAAGACCCAGAGTGAACATGCAGATTGCGATGGCTGCGAACGGCTTTGCATCGACCAGGCCGAACGGAATGACCGCAGCCAGCACCACCGCGCTGTAGAGGCCGGCAAGTATGGTCTTCAATCTATCCGTCACAGACACGGCCAAACTTTGAGAGGTCGGCCGCCCCTCCGGCGCCGCTGTTTTTGTCTCTGCAAGAATTGTGCGACTTTTGCAACCCCGCACGAATCCGGTGCGACAATCGTACCAGAATTGGCCGCCACATTCGGTTGCTTCGGAAAAAAGATAGTTCGCTAAAATTGTCCAGAACGATTTAAACGGATCGAGAGCCCTGCCTCCGTATGTTCCCGTCGTTGGCTGAAGCTGGATAGAGCTTCGACCAATGGAAGCCGGATTTCAACCGGCATGGACATTCGACCGCAATGCGGTCGTCGAAACGGGGTAAGAAAATGTTTAAGCACGCGCTGGTTACTGCGGTGACGCTTGCATCTCTGTTTGCGGTTCAGACCGCGCAGGCCGCCGGTCCTGCCGGTATTGCCCGCGGATTGAAGGCCGCGCCGGCATTCAGCTATATTTCCGAAAAGCGCCGGACTACGGCACCTTTCGCCCATGTGATGTTCTGTGCGCAAAACCCCAGTGAATGCGAGGCACGCGGTGGAGCTTCGGAAATTTCGCTGAATGAATTCGCGAACAAGCAGCTTCGATCGGTCAATGCCTCGGTCAACCGTTCGATCCGCCCGGTGAACGACAGCCAGGATCAGGGCGATGTCTGGCAGGTGAATGTGAAATCGGGTGACTGCGAGGATTTCGCGCTGACGAAGCGTGATCATCTTATTGCCATGGGCTGGTCGCCGAAGGCACTGCGGATTGCGGTGACCAAGACGCCTTACGGCGAAGGTCACGCGGTTCTGGTCGTCAAGACCGATCACGGCGATCTTGTGCTCGACAACCGCACGAATGCAATCAAGGGCTGGAAGGATACGGATCTTCGCTGGCTGATGATCCAGTCAGGCGATAACCCCCGCGTATGGTACGAACTCTGATTGGATCTGCCGCACCGTAAAACCAGCCGGACAGACGGTTCTTAGCCGAGCCGTTGGTTTCGTATCAGGAACATGGATGGCGTGACGCCCATTGCGTCACGTTCTGGGCTCCATCAAAAAGGCGTCACTTTCCGCGGGCACAAGTTCCAGCGGCCAGATGCGGTTACGCACTCCATTGCTGTAGGTTTCCGAATAGGCAGGCATTCCCGCAAGCAAGGTTTCGGCAAGTGCCGCACCGAGGTCAGGCAGCGACATGCGGAAGCAGGTGAGTGTCGGCTGCAGGAATCTGGCGCGGGGTTCCTCGCGGAAGCCGATAACAGCGAGATCGCGGCCGGGGACAATGCCGGCTTCGACAAGGCGGCGGTAGAGGCCGATCGCCATCAGTTCGTAGATCAAAATGATCGCTGTGGGCTTGTCCTCGATCCGCAACAGTTCGTCGCCGGCTTGATACCCGCCCTGTTCACTGGACTTCACGCGGATCACCAGCTTCGGATCATAGGCGATACCATGCTTCTCCAGGGCCTTCCGGTAGGCATCGACAAAGATATAGCCGAGATTGATCTCCCCTGACGGTGCGGCAATCGCAATGCGGCGATGCCCCTTGCCGACGAGCCGGTCGACGGCACAGGTCGCAACACCTTCGAAATCAAGGTCGATCCAGGTGAAGTTGCCGCCGCCGGAAGAGCTGCGACCAAGCGCGACGAAGGGGATCTTCGCCTTGACGAGCAAATCGATGCGTTTGTCGATGCGTTGAGTTGCGGAGATGATCATGGCATCGACGACACGGCGCGCCACCATACGCTTCAGATACTCGTAGGGATCCTCGTCGCTGGGGCAGGGCAACATGACGAGATCGAGTTTATGCCGCGACAACACGCTTTGGAGCCCGCCGGTGACGCCGAGGAAGAAGTTGTCGCTGTTTTCGACCGTCTCCTTGCTGGATTCAATCATCAGGCCGATGACGTTGGTCGTTCCCTGACGAAGGCTGCGGCCGGATTGATTGGCCACGTAACCGAATTCTTCGGCGGCGGCCAGCACGCGCTTGCGGGTCTCCTCGTTGACATCGGCCTTGCCGTTCAGCGCACGCGAAACCGTCCCGATCGATATATCGAGATGTTCGGCGAGCTGGCGGATACCCTTCATCTGCAAACTTTCTTCCGGTAGGCGGATCCTCTGATCTTATTGCCATGGGAAAACGTTTACGGAAAGCATTTGCCGTGACGGCGGACTGTATTTTTGCGCGGTCCGAAAAAAAATTTGTTGCTGCATTGCCGAAGCTTTTGCCTAAGCGCCCGTTCGCATTGTGATTTTCCGCAGCAATCAGACAAACCGTGCCGGCATTGACAGCAGCAAACGTTTCCGCTTAGTATCGTAAACGTTTACGGAAGGCGTTTCGGGAGGAAATCTGAAGCGCACCGCTGGAGGAAATCGTGAAATTGAATGCCATTCTGTGCGGGTGCGGAGCTATGTCCAAAGGCTGGCTGCGTGCTATCAAGGAAACGCCCGACCTTGCCGAGGCAATCCAAGTCGTCGGCCTGGTCGACGTCAATCCGGCTGCCGCTGAGAAGCTCGCCGAGGAATTCGGCTTGAGCGCGGCTCGCATAGGCACCGATCTCGCCGCCGTCATCGCCGAAACCAAAGCAGACATCGTTTTCGATGTCGTTATACCGACCGCGCGTTTCAACGTCGTCTCGACCGCCATGAAGGCCGGTTGCCATGTGCTGAGTGAAAAGCCGATGGCGACCTCGCTTGCTGAAGGTGCAGCACTCATCGACCTTGCCGCCGAGACCGGCAAGATCCATGCGATCATTCAGAACCGCCGTTTCATATCCGGTGTGCGCCGCCTGCGTCGCTTCGTCGAGAGCGGGGCGATCGGCGAGTTGACCGGCATTCATTGTGACTTCTTCATCGCCCCGCATTTCGGTGGCTTCCGCGAAGAGATGGACAATGTCCTGTTGCTGGACATGGCGATCCACACTTTCGATGCTGCACGCTATGTGGCCGGCAAAAAGCCGCTCGCCGTCTATTGCGTTGAGCGTAATCCCAGAGGGTCCTGGTATCGCCATGGTGCCTCGGCCAATGCCACTTTCGAATTCTCCGACGATGTCGTCTTCACCTATCGCGGCTCCTGGTGTGCGGAGGGTGAGCGCACGAGCTGGGAAAGCCAGTGGCGGATCGTCGGCTCCAGGGGCATGCTGACCTGGGATGGCGAGGACGGATTTAAGGCGGCTACTTCCGGCAATGAGACGGGCCTGCTTCACGGCTTTTCGCCTGTGGAGGTTCCCGCACCCGAGCGCGAGGAAGAAACGCATGGCCATGCCAGCGTGATCGCCAGCTTCGTCGAGGCGATCCGCACCGGCAAGCGGCCGGAGACGGCCAGTTCCGACAATATCAGAAGCCTCGCCATGGTTTTCGGTGCGATCGAAAGCGCCAAGACCGGACGTCGCGTCGAAATTTCAGCATAAGGATAGATGACGTGAGCAACCCCGCCAAAGCCATTCGTATCGGTACCATGGTCAGCGCCTCCAAGGGCGGCGCCGACAAGCGCATTGCCCAGATCGCCGATATGGGTTTCGAAAGCTTCGAGCCTTTTTTCTGGCAGACCACCAATGGCCAGGATCTCGCCGAACTCGGCAAGCGTAGCGTCGACGCAATCGGTGATCGCGACATCACCATTTCGACGCTCGGCATGTTCGGCAATCCGCTTGAGGAGACCGATATCGACCTGCAGACGCTGCAGGGCTGGAAGGATTGCATCGATAACGCCCATCACTTCGGCGCCACCTGCGTTGCCGGTTTTACCGGCCGCATCCGCAACAAGCCGCTGACCGAAAGTCTGCCGCGCTACAAGCAGATCTGGAGCGAGCTCGCCAAGCGCGCTGCCGACAAGGGCATCAAGATCGCTTTCGAAAATTGCGCCATGGACGGCAACTGGGCGACCGGCGACTGGAACATTGCCCACAACCCCGATGCCTGGGAACTGATCTTCAACGAGACGCCCGACGACAATATCGGCCTCGAATGGGAGCCGTGCCATCAGATGGTCTATCTGATCGAGCCGCTGCCGCAGATCCGCAAGTGGGCGAGCAAGATCTTCCACGTCCACGGCAAGGATGCGACCATCCGCTGGGATGTGATCAAGGAACACGGCATTTTCGGCAAGGAGAAGTTCGTCTTCATGCGCACGCCGGGCTTCGGCGACAGCAACTGGACAGACATCATTTCCGAGCTGCGGCTCGCCGGCTGGTCCGGTTCCATCGATATCGAAGGCTGGCATGACCCGGTCTATCGTGATGCGCTCGAAATGACCGGTCAGGTCTATGCGCTCAATCATCTGAAACATGCCCGGGGCGGCGATTTCGTCATCGATCCGGTGTGAGGAAACATGGCCGGCACGGAGGACATGCCGGCCATTTCAAGGGATAACCACAAAGGAGGAGAACTATGGCTATCCGCAAATTTGCAGTTCTGGGTGCGCTGGCGCTTGCTGGCGTTTCGCTCTTCGGTCTTTCCGCCAAGGCGGAAGACGTCAAGCTAACTCTGTGGTCGCTCGACAAGGACATCCAGCCGGCGCCGAACCTGGTCAAGGAATTCAATGACCAGCACAATGGCATTACCATCGAATATCGCCTGATCCAGTTCGATGACGTCGTTACCGAAGCGATGCGCGCCTATGCTACCGGCCAGGCTCCCGACATCATCGCCGTCGACAATCCCGAGCACGCGCTATTTTCATCGCGCGGCGCCTTCCTTGATCTGACCGATATGATCAAGAATTCCAAGGTCATCAAGCCCGAAAACTACTTCCCCGGACCGCTGAAGTCGGTCGAGTGGGACGGCAAATATTTCGGTGTGCCGAAGGCAACGAACACGATCGCGCTTTACTACAACAAGGACATGTTCAAGGCGAAAGGCCTTGATCCGAACAAGCCGCCGCAGACCTGGGACGAACTTGTCGAAGATGCCCGCAAGCTGACGGATCCGGCTAAGAACGTCTATGGTCTCGCCTTCTCGGCCAAGGCCAATGAGGAAGGCACCTTCCAGTTCCTGCCCTGGGCGCAGATGGGCGGCGGCAGTTATGAACACATCAATTCCGACGGTGCGGTCAAGGCGCTTGAAGTCTGGAAGACGATCATGGACGAGAAGCTTGCTTCTCCGGATACGCTGACCCGTGGCCAGTGGGATTCGACCGGCACTTTCAATTCCGGCAACGCTGCCATGGCGATTTCCGGTCCGTGGGAGCTGGACCGTATGACGAAGGAAGCCAAGTTCGACTGGGGTGTCACTCTGCTGCCGGTCCCGAAAGAAGGTGCTGAGCGTTCCTCGGCCATGGGCGACTTCAACTGGGCGGTTTTCTCGACGAGCAAACATCCGGCTGAAGCCTTCAAGGCGCTCGAATATTTCGCGTCGCAGGACGACAAGATGTTCAAGAACTTCGGCCAGCTTCCGGCCCGTTCCGATATCTCGATCCCCGAGACCGGCCAGCCGTTGAAGGATGCTGCCCTCAAGGTCTTCCTCGAACAGCTGAAATACGCCAAGCCGCGCGGCCCGCATCCGCAGTGGCCGAAGATTTCCAAGGCGATCCAGGACGCCATTCAGGCCGCACTCACCGGCCAGATGAGCCCGAAGGACGCGCTTGATCAGGCTGCCGACAAGATCAAGGCAGTGCTCGGCTAACTATCACCGGATGGCCACCGGCCATCCATCTTTTCCTCCCGGCAGGGGCTGTCTCCCGCGAAAGCGTCGGGCAGCCCCGTTCGGAGCAATGGAGGACCCATGAGAAGGATCCTTTCCAGCGTCAGGGATGGCCGCGGTTTCGATATCGTGCTCGTCGCCTTTCCGCTCGGCTTTCTGTTCCTGATGGCAGGCCTGCCGCTCATCTACAATGTGGTGATGAGCTTTCAGGAGGTTGACATGTTCAGCCTCGGTACCTTCTCTCGCCCCTGGGTGGGTTTCAAGAATTACGTGGACCTCTTTGCACAGCCTGAAACGCTGCCGATCCTCTACAATACGGCGATCTTCGTCGTCGGTTCGATCGCCGGCCAGTTCTTGATAGGCTTCGGTCTGGCACTGTTCTTCTGGGTCAATTTCCCAGGCGCCTCCTGGCTGCGCGGCCTCTTTCTTGTCTCCTGGGTCATGCCTGGCCTCGTCGTTGGTGCGATCTGGAACTGGATCCTGTCAGGTGATTTCGGTGTGCTGAACTTCATCCTGAAGGAAAGCGGCATCATCTCCGGCAACATCTTCTGGCGCTCGGACCCGCACTATTCGCTCTACGCCGTCATCATCGCCAATATCTGGCTCGGCACATCCTTCAACATGATTCTGCTGTCCGTCGGTCTCTCCGGGATCCCGGGTGATCTCTATGAGGCCGCCGAACTTGACGGCGCCACGGCCTGGCAGCGCTTCTGGACGATCACGCTGCCGATGATGCGCTCGACGATTGGCGCCATCATTGCGCTCGGGCTGATCTTCACGCTGCAGCAGTTCGACCTCTTTGCCGCCATCACTTCAGGCGGACCAAACAACTCCTCCAACGTCACGCAATACTGGGCCTGGGATTTGTCTTTCCGCCAATACGATTTCGCCAAAGGCGCGACCATTTCCGTCATCATGATCGTCTTCGTGATGTTCGCCTCTGTCGTCTACGTGCGCTCAACCCGCCATGAGGTGCGCGGATGAGCGAGACTGCACGCAATCGATTGATGCTCGTGATCGCCATCATCATGGCGGCGATCTATCTTTTCCCGCTCTATTGGATGTACATCACGGCGCTGAAAAGCGGCTCGGAGATGTTCGCCACACCCCCGAGCTTCTGGCCGGCCTCGCCGCAATGGAGCACCTATACCTATGTCTGGGAAAGCCGGAACATGGGGCTCTATCTCTGGAACTCGTTGGTGATCGCGATTGGCGCTGTCGTTATCATCACGGTGCTCGGCGTTGGCTGCGCCTATGTGCTGGCGCGCTACCGCAACATCTGGGTGGATATCGGCCTCTTTCTTATTCTCATGCTGCAGGTTCTGCCGGCTTCGCTGATGATCACGCCGATCTTTGTCGGTTTCTCGCAGATCGGCATGCTGAATTATCCGCGGCTTGCCGTCATCATCGCCATTGCCGCAAAAAGCATGCCGTTCTTCGTCGTGCTGGTGCGCGCCACCTTTATGGCGGTCCCGATGGAGCTCGAAGAGGCGGCGCTCGTCGACGGCAATTCGCGTGTCGGCGCCTTCTTCAATATCGTGCTGCCGCTTGCCCGCAACGGCATTTTGGTCAGCGCTATCCTCATCTTCATGCAGGCCTTCGGCGAGTTCGTCTATTCCAAGTCGATGATCCAGGCCGCCGAGCTTCAGCCGGCAAGCGTCGGGCTCAATTCCTTCATGGGGCCGAATACCAATGAATGGAACAACATCATGGCCTACGCCACGATGTATGTGACGCCGATCCTTGCCATCTTCGTTCTCTTGCAGCGCCGCATCGTGTCCGGCCTCACTTCGGGAGCCCTCAAATGACCCCACAGATCGAGCTTGCCGGCGTCAACAAATATTACGGCGCCTTCCATGCCTTGAAGAATATCGACCTTTCCATCGCCAAGGGCACCTTCGTCGCACTCGTTGGCCCTTCCGGCTGCGGCAAGTCGACCCTGCTGCGTTCGCTCGCCGGACTGGAGACCATTTCCGATGGCAGCCTGAAGATTGCCGGCGAGATGATGAACGGGGTGCCGCCGCGTAAACGCGATGTTGCCATGGTATTCCAGTCCTACGCGCTTTACCCGCATATGACCGTTGAGGAAAACCTCACTTACAGCCTGCGCATGCGTGGTGTTGCAAAGGCGGAGGCGAAGAAGGCGGCCGAGGAGGTCGCTGCCACCACAGGCCTTTCGCATCTGCTGAAGCGCTATCCGCGTGAGCTTTCCGGCGGTCAGCGCCAGCGCGTTGCCATGAGCCGTGCCATCATCCGCCACCCGAAGGCATTCCTTTTCGACGAACCCCTGTCGAACCTCGATGCAGCGCTGCGCGTCCATATGCGCAAGGAGATCCGCGCGCTGCACGATCGTCTGCACGCGACCTCAGTCTACGTAACGCATGACCAGATCGAAGCGATGACCATGGCCGATCACGTCGTCGTCATGCGCGACGGCATCATCGAGCAACAGGGCCGTCCGCTTGATCTCTATGACCGGCCTGCCAACAAATTCGTCGCAGGTTTCATTGGTTCACCTGCGATGAACTTCATTCCGGCCGTGGCCGGCGAGGATGGAAAAAGCCTGACGCTCGATCTCGGCTCGGTCAGGCAGCAGATTGCCATCGATCATAAGATCCAGCCGGGCCGAAAGGTCACCGCCGGCATCCGGCCTGAGCATATCGGCATCACCAATCAGGGGCAGGGGAGCTTTGACGTGCCGGTCGCGGTCGTTGAATCCACGGGTTCATCGACCTTTATCACCGCGGCTACGACACCCGAAATGACGATCGTCGAAACGGGCAGGGGATCGGTTCAGCCGGGCCAGACGATCGGCGTCACTGTCGATCCGGTACAGGTGCATCTCTTTGATGAGACGAGCGGCATCAGAATTTGATGTCGCATTTAAGTCAGGTCCCCGCAGCTATCCACTGCGGGATCCTGCTTGGCCATGATTTATCAGCGACAAATCTGAATGCTCTCGGCGGCCATGTGCGTCGGCCGAGCCATCGCTATGCTTATTGAGCGAGCGAAGCCGTCGCGGCCTTCTTGGCTGCAACTTCCGTATCATGCGGTCGTTCGCTGGAGTTTGCCCATACAGCCACAGCAAGTCCTGCAACGATGAAATAGGGCAGTTTACTTGAAAGCTTCAGCTTGCCGGAAACGGCATTGCCGCGGGTGCATTCAAAGCCGGACATTTCTGGGGTCATCAGTACCTGTCTCGTGTGAATATCACGTCGCATACATAGTACATGCGGTGATTCGAATGAACCCCCAGATTAGGGGATATACACGAGGTTGTTGATGTTGGGCAGATCAGTGCCCGCTGGGGTGGCTTGAGCCTTCACCGAGGTCGATCTTGCGCAGAATGAAGGCGAGCGGCAAAACTGCCAGCGACAGCCACATCAATGTGTGAAAGACGTCGATATAGGCAAGATAGCTAGCCTGGATCTGCACCTGTTGGCCGATCCAGCCCATGGCCTGTGATTGTGCATCGATCGCTCCGTTTCCTCTGTCGGCAAAATATTGGGTCGCCCCCTGCAGCGCGTGATTGTAGGCGGGGTCGGAGGGGATGATGTGCTCGACCAACCGGCTTTGATGCCATTGTTCACGATGGGCAAGCACGTTCGATGCGATTGAAACACCAATAGAGCCGCCGGTATTGCGCGCCGCATTGATGAGGGCCGATGCCTGGTCGGTCTGGTCCGGCCTGAGGCCGTCATAGGAAGCTGCGGTCATGGGAATGAAGATCAGCGGAAGGCCGAAGCCGAGATAGATGCGCGACCAGACGAAGAAACCGAAGTTCAAATCGGCATTGAGGCGCGTCATGTCATACATTGCAGCTGCAATGATCGCCGTGCCGATCGCGATCAGATATTTCGGCTGGACCTTGTTGGAGATCCGGCCCGCCACGAACATCATGACCATCGTGACCAGGCCGCCGGGCGAGAGCGCAAGGCCGGCCCAGGTCGCTGTATAGCCGAAATTCTGCTGCAGGACCTGCGGAATGAACTGGGTTGTGGCGATCAGGATCGCGCCCGTTGCCAGCATGACGATGAAGCAGGAACCGAATTGCCGGCTTGCCAGCAAGCGCAGGTCGACGACGGGACTGGTCGCTTTCATCAGCCATGGGATCGCAAGAAGAAAAGCTGCGATGCAGATTGCCGTCGCACCGATGATGAAGTTCGAGTCGAACCAGTCTTCCGTCTGACCTCGGTCGAGAACCAATTCGAGCGCGCCGAGAAAGGTCGCGACCAGCAGGAAGCCGACAACATCGAAGCGCACGCCCTTCCGGCGCATCCGCGCGCGCTCCTGACGCAGCGAGTCCGGTTCGTCCACGAGGAAATAGACGAGGATGAAGGCAAAGAGGCCGACGGGTCCGTTGATCAGGAAGCACCAGTGCCAGGAGAAATTGTCCGAAAGGTAGCCGCCGAGCGTCGGGCCGACGACGGGAGCGACGACGACGGCAACGCCGAAGAGTGCAAATGCCTGGCTGCGTTTCGATGGCGGGAAGGAATCGGCGAGGATCGACTGGGAGATCGGCACCATGCCGCCGCCTGCGAAGCCTTGGATCATGCGAAAGATCAGCAGGGATTGCAGGTTCCAGGCGAGGCCGCAGCAGAGAGAGGCAATGGTGAAGGTCGCAAGGCACAGAAGATAGAAGCGCCGTCTCCCGTAGCGCTTGGCAATGAAACTGCTGGCGACGAGAATGATGGCGTTGGACACGAGATAGGTGGTGACGACCCATGACGCTTCATCGGCGCTGACGGCAAGGCCGCCGGAGATGTAGCGCAGCGCCACATTGGCAATCGTCGTATCAAGAACTTCCATGAAGGTTGCGAGCGAAACGACGAGCGCGATCAGCCACGGATTGGCGATCCTGGCACCGGATGCCGGCGTGCCATCGGCTGTCGTGGCATCGGTCATGTCAGTTCCTCGGACGCACGGTTACCGTTGGCACTACTGACATGCCGGGACCGATGGCCACGTCCTTCGGCCAGTTGTCGACGACGATCTTGACGGGCACGCGCTGTGTGACCTTGACATAGTTGCCGGTCGCGTTTTCAGCCGGAAGCAGTGAAAAGGCAGTGCCCGAACCGGGCTGGACGGAATCGACACGGCCGCGAAGCGCATGATCCGGATAGGCGTCGATCGTAACATCGACGGGCTGGCCCGGCCGCATGTCCGTCAGCTGGGTTTCCTTGAAATTGGCCGTCACCCAGATCTCGTCAGGCACGAACATGGAGACTGCCTGCCCAGCCTGGACATATTGCCCTTTCGAGCCACTGAGCTTGACGACACGGCCGGGCTGCGCGGCCGTGATCGTCGTGTAGCTCAGATTCTGTTCGGCCGCTTCAACCTGGGCTTCCGCCTGATGCAGATTGGCGACGGCGCTCGCCCGTTGCGCTTCGGCAGCTGCCTTGTTCTTGACAGCCGAGGTGACGCTTGCCTGCGCTTGAGCGGTACTTGCTCTGTTTTGCCTCAATGTTGATGCTGCTTGCTGTGCGGCCTGTTCCGAGCCGGCGCCGCTTTTGACCAGCTGCTGCTGCCGGTCGTTTTCATCCTCTGCATATTGAAGGGCTGCTTCTGCGGAGGTTTGCTGTGCCTTGGCCTCGTCGATCGCTGCGGCTGCCGCTGCAATCTGCGCTTCGGCGTTGGAGATCACTGCCTTTGCGACACCGACCTGGCCGTGGGCCTGATCCAGTGCGATCTGATAGTCGCGGGGGTCGATCTTGGCGATGATCGCGCCGGCGTCGACATGCTTGTTATCGGAGACGGGAACATCCGAGACATAACCCGATACCTTGGCAGCGACCG
The DNA here is from genome assembly GCF_056396805.1 of Rhizobium sp. 05N49. NCBI lineage: Bacteria > Pseudomonadati > Pseudomonadota > Alphaproteobacteria > Hyphomicrobiales > Rhizobiaceae > Rhizobium > Rhizobium sp. 05N49. The sequence continues at coordinate 41,139 of NZ_JBFTME010000023.1, read as the reverse complement.
AGAAGCTGCGGGCATCGACAAAGGCATCGTCCGTTGTTTCATAGGGATGGAAATAGATAAGCCAGATGAAATAGCCGACGGCAGCAAGAACGATCAGGGCAAGAACGATAAGTATGGTCGCTATCGGATGGCGCCGGATAATGGAGGGACGCTTCTCAGCTTCCGTTTCGTTCTTGACCTCCCGGTCCGGTGCTTCGTTTTTTGCAGGACCGGAGGACTGATCTTGCCCGGCGGCGGCGCGCTGGTTCTGGGGCACGGCAATGTCTTTCATTATGAAAACCTGAAACCAACGCCGGATCATCGGCTTCGGTTCCGGTCAAAATGCCGCAACATCTCCTAGAGAGACTGTAGCTGAGGAACAATTCCAGGTGGCGAAGGTTAAGCCAGCGCCGGGCGACCTCTATGGATCAAGAACATGACCTATTCGACCACACGCGCCTACACCTCGATCGTGGCGCCACCTCTACGCTCGATCCCGCTTCACTTTTCAGCCGGCTGCTTTATCGGGGCACTGCTGACGGACATCACCTATTGGCGAACGGCAGAGATGATGTGGACCAATTTTTCCGCCTGGCTCCTGGCATCGGGACTGTTGCTCGGTGGCCTGGCCGCTCTCGCCGGGCTCGTTGACATCTTCATCGGCCGGCTGCCGCTACGCGGTGTGGGATGGCTTTATGTCATCGGCAACATCGCAGCTTTCCTGGTGTCGCTGTTCAACGCCTTCATTCATAGCCGCGATGCTTGGACATCCGTCGTGCCGACAGGGCTGATACTGTCGGTCGCTGCAACCGCGCTGATCGTCATCAATGCCTGCCTCGGCTGGGTTGTTGTGCGCCAGCGCTTCGGGGGGCTCGAATGATGACCCGGTCTTTTGCCCCTTCCTATTCCGGCGCTTTGGCCTTGCTTCTTATGTGCGGCAGCTGCGTTCTTACAGCCTGCAGTGACAATGAACCGGATCCGACGAGCGAAATCGGCCCAGGTCCAAAGCTGCCGGAGCAGTCGCAATATCTCGTCCCACCGATGCATGTCGCTTCGGTCATCGGATGGAAGGAAGGCGAAACGCCGAAGGTCGCGGACGGGCTGCAGATCAAGGCGCTGGCAACGGATCTGAAGCATCCGCGCTCGGTCTATGTGCTGCCGAATGGTGATGTCCTGGCAGTTGAGTCCATTGCGCCTCCGGCTGCATCGATCAAGCGGCCCAAGGATCTTATCATGGGCTGGATCGAATCCATGGCGACCTCGGGCGGTGGTTCCAGCAACGAGGGCAGCAATCGCATTACGCTGCTGCGCGACGCCGATGGAGATGGTATTGCCGAGGTCAAGGACATCTTCCTCGACCATCTCAATTCGCCCTTTGGCGTGGCCCTCGTCGGCAACGATCTCTATGTCGCCGATACCGATGCCATCAGGCGTTATCCTTATCAGCAAGGCGAGGCGAAGATCACCGAACCCGGCGTCGTGCTGACCGAGCTCCCCGGCGGGCCGATCGACCATCACTGGACGAAGAGCCTCCTCGCCAGCGAAGACGGCAACACGCTCTATGTCGGCGTTGGTTCGAACAGCAATATCACTGAAAACGGCATCGAGGCAGAGAAGAACCGCGCCGCCATTCTGCAGGTCGACCGCCAGACGGGCAGATTCAGGATATTCGCCGATGGGCTGCGCAATCCCAATGGTCTCAGTTGGGAGCCACAAACCCACATGCTCTGGACGGTCGTCAACGAAAGGGATGAACTTGGCCCCAATCTTGTTCCCGATTACATGACATCGGTCAGGGATGGCGGCTTCTATGGGTGGCCATACAGCTATTACGGCCAGAATATCGATCCGCGGGTCATGCCGCAGAGGCCAGATCTCGTGGCCAAGGCGATTGCCCCCGTTTATTCACTGAGCTCGCATGTCGCACCGCTCGGCATGGCCTTTTATACGGCTGACAACCTGCCGGCCGAATATCGAGGCGGTGCTTTCGTCGGCGAGCATGGAAGCTGGAACCGACACGCATTCAATGGCTACAAGGTCGTTTTCGTGCCTTTCCAGAATGGTACGCCGAGCGGCAATCCGCAGGACATCGTCACCGGTTTTCTTCAAGGGGAGGACCAGGCACATGGCAGGCCCGTCGGCCTTGCCGTCGACAGATCCGGCGGGCTGCTGATTGCCGATGATGTCGGCAACACCGTCTGGCGTGTGACTGCAGCAAAGTAGGTCGCCGATATTCGAAAATGCCCTCGCGCATTTCGGCGGGACAGGAGGTAATACGGTCTTGCGAAGACGGTCCAGGGATATCGCAAGTCGTTCAACTGACATCTCGAAGCGGTGGTCAGTTGTGTCAAATTTAAATGCTGGCAAATAGACCGCCAGCTATGGTCCTGCCGCATGCACCGTCTTGCATGTCATGTCAGGGGCGCAAGTTTGGCACGTTCGATCAGTTATTCACCGGCTACCCGGTTTGATTCAGGGTGGGGTCAATCCAGCCATTCGTTTGAAAAGGCGAGGCTTGCAACGGAAATTGGCCGCCCTTCGGACCGGACCGTCAATGATATGATAGTTCTCTCTCCGGCTGGCAGTTCATCACGTGCGATATCCGCCAGGATTCGTGCCATTTCCCTGACTACCTCAGCTCGCGACGCAAGTTCCGTTCCCTCATTGTCCCGGATCGGGCCGTCACCATTGTGAAGGTCAAAAAAATATCGGGCCATCTGCTCCCACCATCAGAATATTTCACCATGAAGTGCCGGCTGTCCAATTTGTTCCCTTTTTCTACCCTGTTGGAATATAATCTGTTTTCAATTGCCGGCTCGAAGAGGGGGAGCCGTTCGTGATCGAGCCGCTCCTTCTCAATCTTGAAAGTCACGATGTCCTCTCTGCTGCCGAAATCGAGCTCTTGCGCTCTATTTTCGGTCGCGAAAGATCCGTGGCCGCGGGCGAAGACCTCGTCTCCGAAGGAAGCCGACCCAATCATTCCACGCTGCTCCTCGACGGATTTGCCGCCAGGTACAAGGTTCTGGAGGACGGCACCCGGCAGATCACCGCGCTGCAAGTAGCCGGCGATTTCGTTGATCTTCATGCCTTTCCGCTGAAGGTCATGGACCACGGCATTCTCGCCATTTCGAATTGCCGTGTTGCATCGGTGGATCACCAGGAACTCAAGGCGATAACCGAGACCAATCCGCATCTGACACGGCTGCTATGGCTTGATACGCTTGTCGACGGCGCGGTGCACCGTGAATGGATTGTTGCGATGGGCCGTCGCTCGAAGAAGGCGCATATCGCCCATCTTATCTGCGAGCTCTATGTTCGGCTGCGAACGGTAAACAGAACGAATGGGCCGAGCTTTCAGCTACCATTGACACAGAACGCCATGGCGGATGTTCTGGGCGTTTCCCTCGTTCACCTGAACAAGACGCTGCAATCGCTGCGGAAGGAGAGGGCCTTCACGTGGGAGGGCAGAGTGATTACCATCATCGACTGGGACAAGCTGCAGAAGATTGCCGGCTTTGACGCCGGCTATTTGTCGCTGTCAATCGAAGCGCGGTAGAAATGTCTTTATTGACGACGTGTCAGGTCCAACATGGGAACGCATCATGATCAGCCGCCATATCAAACCTCGCGACGAAGCGTTGACGTCGGATGATCTCGCCACATGCCAGAAAGTGCTGGATATTGTGAAGGCCGAATTCGGGCTTGCTGATGACGATGAGGAAGTGAGCCGGTCGGCTGCCATCATCATCGAACTCTACCGCCAGGGCGTTCACGACGAGGAACAACTGAAGACGTTGGTCTTTGCGACGCGCGGCAAGATCTGAGGCCGGCACGTCTTCAATGTGGATGGATAGATCTGGTTTGCCATCCGCCCAAATCCTACCTTTATGGCGCGACATAGGCGCCAGTTTTTGTGATTGAAGCCCGTAGGTGCTGTTGCCAACCCGCCCGCATCAGGAGGTCTTATGAGAAGTTTGATTTTAGCGGCTGCCCTCTTGCTCCCTACGGCTGCCTTTGCGCTGGACGCCGTAGAGGTCAACGCGCGCGACCATTCCTGCCGCGAGCTTGCACAAATTATCCAGCAGAAAAAGGCCGTGTTCGTTCGCATGGGCCTTGGAGGCCGGAGCTTCCGTTCCCCGCCGGCGCGATGCCAGCTGGGCGACAAATACAGCGTCGCCAGAGTGCGCGCAGCTAACGGGGAAATGTGCGTCCTCGACTACGAGTGCGTCTACGACCCGCAATCCTTCTACAACCGCATTCCCAAATAGTGCTTTTTATCGCTCTGCCGCTGCGGCGTAGACGACCTGAAGCTCCATCTGTACCGCATCCATGAACAGGGCGGCCTGCCGCGAGAGTTCAGCATCGCTGCAGCCCTGTTCTCTCAGATTGGCTGCGAACCCGGCCATCTCCGTCCGCCAGAAGCGGTTGGCGGCCTCGCCGTGAAGGTTCTGAAGGGCCTCAGCACAGCGTCTGATATCGGCTGTGCGTCGGTCGGCGGGAAACTGCAGAAGCGGCATGCTATCTCCGTCATTGCTGGGCGAATCGCCAAGTGTCCCGCAGAATGGCTATGAGTTCTTCACAAGTGGTGAAGCCGATCGCGGAGACATGACTCCTCAGATACTGCTCGATTATCGCATGGCACCCGACATCACTGAAAATTGACAGGATGCAATCTGGCGGCAGTCGCGGCCACGCCAGGCTATGTTAGAGTTCTCGACATAACGCAGTGATGGGAAGTGATGATGCTGACGACACTTGCGATGCTCGCGAGCCTGTCCGGCGCTGCCGCCACGATCGCGCAATCAAGCCAAAACGAAGTCGACGTCGAGTTGGTGCTGGCCGTCGATACGTCGCGCTCGATGGATTACGAAGAGGTCCGCATCCAGCGCGAGGGGTATGTCGAGGCGCTGCGGCATAAGGAATTCCTCGACGCTGTGAAAGGAGGGCTGACCGGGCGGATCGCCGTCAGCTATTTTGAATGGGCCGGGTATGTCGTGCCCGGTTCCGTTATCGACTGGCAGGTGATCGAGACGGAAAAGGATGCGATGGATTTTGCCGACAAATTGGAGGCGCGGCCGATTGCCACCCAGCGCCGCACATCCATATCCGCAGCGATCGTTCAAGGCGCAACGATGCTTGCGGCGAGCCCCTATAAAGGAAATCGTGAGGTGATCGACGTTTCCGGCGACGGTCCCAACAATTCCGGCGATCCCGTCACACCCGCACGCGATGCTGCTTTGAAGGCGGGCATCATCATCAATGGACTGGCCATCATGTTGCGGCCATCTGACGTGCCCGAAGGGCTCGACAAATATTATGGTGATTGCGTGATCGGCGGCCCCGGCTCCTTCGTTCTGCCGGTGCACAAGATCGAGGATTTCGCCGTTGCCGTCCGCCGGAAGCTCGTCTGGGAAGTAAGCGGACTCGAGCCACCAGCACAGATCCGCAGAATTGCCATGAACCAGCCGACAACGGATTGTCTTGTTGGCGAAAAGCTTTGGCAGAATTTCTTCGACCGCTAATCGCTCACTCCGCAGATCATCGCGACGCCTGCAGTTCTGTGGCCTGGTTCAGCCGCGGCAGAACTTCCCGTGCGATAGTCTCGAGATCTGTGAGAGCCTTGCGCCCATTGACCAGCAGGTTGAACGCGACGTGGTGAACGCCGAGATTGCGCAGGGCTCGGAGTGCGGCGAGCAATCCTTCTGGTCCGGTTCGATATCCGAGTGCGATCTCGTCGACATGGTCTGATGAGGCGTCCACAAGATCGAGGGCCATCGCCTGACCCATGCCACGGAATTCGGTGGTCGTGCGCTGCACCGCTCCATGCCACAGTGCTATCCGATCTTTCTGCGCGCTAAGGGGGCGGTGGTAGGTCATCCAGGCGCCGGCGTTYCTGGCGATCCATTCGAGYGATTGCGASGACGARCCSACGGCCACCAGCGGCACACGCCGCCCGCTGCGCGGGCGGATCTCGAACTGGTCCTCGCCGGTCTGTGAGCCGGCATGGCCCTCAAGCGCATCGCTGAGTACGGCCCAGTTGGACCGAAACAATTCGCGCCGGTCGTCAACATTGCGGTCGAATGCCGCAAACTCTGACGGACGGTCGCCGGAGCCAAGTCCGAGAACGAACCTGCCCGATGATAGCACTTCCATCGACAGGGCCGCTTTGGCGATATGAAGCGGATGACGCAAGGGCAGGACGATCGCACCGGTCGCCAACGCGATCGAGCGGGTAGATGCCGCCAGTGCACCAAGTAATACCCACGGATCGGAATGACTGACGGGATCCGGATAGGTGGGACTGTTCAAGGGGACGTCGCGGACCCAGATTGCGGAGAAGCCAAACTCATCGGCACGACGGGCAAGCTCCAGCTGAAGGCCGAAGTCGATGTCGCCCCGTTCTCGCTCCTGCATGGGGAGTACGACACCAATTGTCAGCCGTGAATCTTCAAAGAGCATCGGTCATATCCAGCGCTACCTGCCTGCACTTGGGTAATGCTGACGAGCTTTGCAACAGGACGTGATGTTGCGGCTACCAGAGGGCGGCGGGTGCGCTTGCAAAAAACTGCTCGAGAGCGGAAGCGACCGCGGGGGCGACGGCCACGATCTCCTCGTGAGCGGCGAAGACAAGCAGCCCCAGCATTGAAATCGCCGATCCGACTTCCAGGGCAGATATCGGGTTGGCCGGGAATACTGGAAGGCTGGTCGTTAGAGTGACAACAGATGGCCGGATCGCATTTTTTATATTGTCGTTTGCGGGATGGTGCAGGCGGAGAGGACGTGGGTATGCGAGGCGGGATTTACTGCATATTCCGGGGTAGGTTTCGCAGACTGAGCTAGACATCGATTTGCCCCTGAGCGGCTTTGAAGGATCGTGAGTTCACGTGGGGCTTCGGTGGGCCTCCTTCAACTATACTCATGGATAGGAAACTGCCTCATAAGCAGCCAATGGGCTGCTTATCTATGCGTTTTATGCATGGGTGAGCTGTAGTCTGAACGCTACTCATTTTCGCGGCCCCATATTATATATTTCTCATCAAAGCGAACGAAGCGCCGCTACCTGGCAGCTGTCGCTGGACCCACGGAAAGGGGATTGCAATGAGCATCGCACGCACCTTCAACAACTGGCGCAAGTATCGTCAAACGGTTGCTGAGCTTGGCCGTATGTCGAGCCGTGAACTGAACGACCTGGGTATCGCTCGTGGCGATATTCGTGACGTCGCACGCGCGGCTACCGGCCGCTAAGACCCAGTTTTCGATTGATGTCAAACGCGCTCGCCGGATGAAGGCGGGCGCGTTTTTGTATCATATAAGCTCTTCTTCTAACGCATAGCGCATGGCAGCTTTGCAAATATATGCCTAGAAGGCCGGCAGCGATCATCCTATATTCAAAATCACTGAAGCGATGAAACTCCTCCCTCGTCGCTTTGTCGGAGACGCGGCTTACCTCCTCCCGAGCCAGCGTCTACGTGGCGGCATCCTCCTCCCGTCGCCACGCGTGATAAGGGCGTCTGCTGGATCTCCTCCCCCGGCAGACGCCTTATTAATTTCGGGCGATAGCACACTCCCCAATAGTCTCAACAAGCTCAGTGCTTTGCAGGCATCATGCACGATCCGTGCAGTCGCAGGCTGAATTGCAGCAACTGGGGATGCACTCATTTTTTGGCTTGGAAGCGGCCGGCTCCTGGACCGATACTGGTGGTTGTCGATCACGTCCCGTCAGTTGGAGGGACATCCTTTGGCGGTTGCCGCGACGGGCGACCGGGTGCGATCGGATCGCTTGCCGGGAATGTTTCCTCGAGCGACTCCTCGAGAAAGTCGTCCTGCTCCTGTGCGGATGTATCTGTCCTGTTATGCTTGTTGGCAGTTTCTACAGGTCTGATCATTTCAATCCCCTTGATGCGTAATCTCACCAACTTAGCAAGCCTGGCGGCAGGTCGGCACTAAACTGTCGGATAGGGGCGAGCTGTAATGTGCTTCGGATCAGCGATTCCGGAAGACTGTGCAGGCAACACCGGCCGAGCGGATCGTGCTGCAAAGCTTGGTCGCTTCGGCTCGTGTCTCCCGACCGATTCTCGCGGCATAGCGTGGACGATAGCCAAAGTTTCCGCCCCTCTGGCGCACGATCAGGGCGCGTTCGGCGTTCAGCGGTTCCGGAAGCTTTGCCAGCGATATGGTGAAGAGCCGGTCAGCCACGGACGGATTGTAATGGGCGGCAAGCTGTACGCCCCATGGTGCCCAGTCGGCCGATCCCGTCAGGACCGGCTCGTTCATCTGCCGCGTCTCTGCAAGCGCCACACACGCCTCGCGGAACGCCATCCCGTCGCGCAGCTCAGGCGCAGCGGCCTCCGGAGGGCTGTCCCGCCAGGTCTCGACGGTCTGTCCGGTAATTGCGAACACATAGTCGCGGGTCTCGATCGGCAGGCGGCCGGAGGAAAGAAACCGGCTGAGGCCGGATTCTCCGGCATTATAGGCGGCAGCTGCAAGTCCGAGATTGCCGAAACGAAGCCTGAGTTCGTCGAGGTAGGCGGATGACGCTTTGAGCGCCTGGACGACATCGAAGCTGTTTTCCAGCGCTCGCATTCGGGCTGTGCCGGGCATGAATTGCGCGATGCCCTCGGCACCCTTCGGACTAACCGCTTCCGGGCGGAACAGGCTTTCGCGCCAGATCAACCGGGCAAAGAAGGCAGGCGGAATGTTATGGGTTGCTGCGAAACGGTCCATGACGGCGCAGAGATCGGCATTAAAGTGATCTTTTCGAATGCAGAGCGTCTGCCCGTCCTCGGCGTTGCCCCGGTAAAGGCAAGCCGGTTCGGGAACGGATGGCTCGGCCGCGCTGACCGCGGACGCCATGATAACCCACACGGCAGAAACCAGCGCCGTTGCCGTCAGGCCTATGCCCATCTCATCATCGCCAAACCTTGCCTGACAGCATCGTCGCGGTTTTCGGGCGAGACGGCAAGCTTCCTTTGTCAGCCCGCGGCCTAGGCCACGGGCGACGGGTTTCAGTGCACGACCGTCAAGATCGCAATGCCGGCTTCAGCCGCCGCACGGCGAATGGCGTCCTGCAGCTCACCGACATCGATCTGTCCCGTGATCGCATCGACGCAGGCCTTGACGGCCACGACATATTCCTCACCGTCCTCGGACGGCCAGTCCGCTATCAAAACCTCAGCGGCGTCTCTCAACGTCCTGAGGACCCTGTATTTTTCCCGGCCACCCAGCATCAGCACCAGTGGGGGAAAGCGTTCGTATGTGTTCCATTCCATTACACTTGGTCTCCCCAACGTAAGGATATTGGTAACGTTGCAAGAACCATACCGATCGCGTGTGAAAATCGTGCATCCGACAGATTTAGGGTTGTGGGCCGAATTTGACGTGTGGATCATGCACAAAATGGAGTTTGAAACTCAAGTTTTTATTGCGTCCCGTTTTCGCCTTCGCTAAACAGGGATCGTTATTGGCCGAAGATGATCCGGCCACGTAAGCGTTAACGTCACTCAACGCGTATGATCGAACGGCTTTGCGGCTTCGATCTGCGCGACTGTGTCCTGCGGATCGTTTCCCGAAGCCCCGGAAGGACAAAATGGATAACAAACAATCCGCACATCACCCGTTTCCAGCACCCACTATCGAGCGGGTACGCCATGAATTGCGCCGCCGTTCGCTGATTGTCGAGAGTGTGGCCGATATCACGCCCGGCATGCGGCGCATCGTGTTGAAAGGCGATGATCTTGCCGATTTCACCAGCCTTGCACCGGATGATCACATCAAGATCATCGTGCCCGGCGTCGGCGGCGCCGAGGAACGTCGGGACTATACGCCGCGCAGCTATGATAACGCCGCCCGCAGCCTGACGATCGACTTCGCCCTGCACGAGGCGGGTCCGGCCACGCAATGGGCGGTCGACGCCCAGCCCGGCGCGCCTCTTGAGATCGGTGGCCCGCGCGGCTCCGCCGTGGTTGCCGGCAGCGTGAAGAGATGGCTTCTGATCGGCGATGAGACGGCGCTGCCCGCCATCGGCCGGCGGATCGAAGAGAGCGGTGCCGACACGACCATAACGGCAATCGCCGCGGTCGCAGATTCGGGAGAACAGCAATCCTTCCAGACATCAGCGGCACTCACGATCCGCTGGATCTACCGTCCTCTTTCCGATGCAACGAATGCCGAACCGCTGATTGCTGCTCTGGCCGGGATCGACATCCTTCCCCAGACATTCGTCTGGATTGCAGCAGAGGCGTCGGTGGTGCGGGCAATCCGTGCCTATCTTGTCGAAGAACGCGGCTATCCGCTGAGCTGGATCAAGGCCTCAGGTTACTGGGTCAACGGCAAGGCCGATACGACCGAAAAGTTCTGATAGCCGAGAAAATCCTCGGCTCCGCCATATCGCTCCCGCCAGTCGGCCGGAGCGGCCTGGCAAGACCCTCATTTGAACTCTACGGTGGAACCTCGAACGAATGCCGGTGTTTTCTGAAAAAGGAGATGCGTCATGGGCACGAAGGACACCAACGCCAAAGCCGAACAACGCCGTCCGAGGGATGTCGGACCGATTGCGGAAACAGCGGATCGTGCAGACAGGGAGTCCATTGCCCCGCCGACCATCCAGCCGCCAGGCGCAAGGGATGAAAGCGAGCGGCCGATCGTCGATCCGATCACCGGCGTTGCTCACTGACGAGAAGACGCCGGCAGATTGGAGCGGTTGGAGGTAACAGAATGGCTAGGGACAAAGAAGAAGCAATTCGGCAGCGCGCCTACGAGATTTGGGAGCAGGAGGGCCGACCGGAAGGAGCGGCGCTTCGGCATTGGCTCCAGGCATCCGACGAATTCAGCGACGACGACGAACACGAGACGATGCAGGAATTGATCGATGAGGACGATCGCGACGATGCTGCTTTGCTCCAAGGCGCCGGTGAGAGCGGAGACATTCATACGCGCCGCTAGTCGCGCATAGGTAGATTACTTCTCGGTTCGCTCCAGTAGAATTCGGGCTTCCTCGAAGCGGCGCTTTCGATCGGCATCATCTTCACTCGGCGAATAACAGGTATTCGACACGCAGAACCGCGCGAGATGATGCGGCTTGTCGGCTTTGTCGAATTCGCACTCGAACTCGTCGGTCATCTCTCCCGGTGCGGTCCCCGGTCGCGTCGAATAGGTCATGCGGACGCCCGGTGGCTTGAGTTCCGGGAAAGATTGAACGGTGCCGATCAAAAGCTGATCGCTCATGAAGAAGCCTTTGGCGACTGACTGACATGTCGCCTCCAGATCCGGAGATTGCGCGAAAGCTGCCGCTGGAAACAGGATAATGCCGAATAATACTAGATGTTTACGCAAGCGCGTCTCCTCATTGTATCGTTCTGAGTGAGGTAGCGCCGATACGGCAAAAACAAGTGGGGCCATCAGGCGGCGCCGGAAAAATCTTCCGACAGCAGGCCGAGCAATTCACCGCGATCGCGCACACCGAATTCGAACCAGTCGACCAGCGCTTTCGCCTTTGCCATTCCGAGATTGCTGCTACGGCCGCAACGCGCGGCCGCACACCATTCCTGGTGAATGCCGTCGAGAAAATTCATCGTCTCCGACGTCAGGACTTCTTTCGGCCAAACCGTTCGCGTCATTGCCTTGCTCCCTGGTGCGGGGCACACACTAGATGACCTATGGTTGAGGGCAATGGCGAGAATGCAACACTGACGGATTAGTTGTCGTCGGCCCGTGCGCCGTCGCGCAACAGAAAAGCGGCAGGCGCTGAGGCCTGCCGCTTATCGTAACGCGTTCTCCGTAAGAGGGTATCAGGCTTCCAGCCATTTCACCTGTTCGGGCGTCAGCTTGATGTCCAACGCCGAAAGGCTGTCTTCCAGTTCCGCGATCGTGCGCGGCCCGATCAGCGGAATGACCGGGAAGGGTTGGGCGATGACATAGGCAAGTGCGATATGGATTGGATGCCGGCCAAGCTCCTTGGCAAGCGCGATCGCGCGATCACGCCGTTCAAAATTGCGATCCGAATACCAGCAGCGTACGATCTCGTCGTCATCACGCTTGTCGCGGCCGGCCCGATCGGTGAAGAAACCGCGGCCCTGGCTCGACCAGGCGAAGTTCGGGATCTGCTTTTCGTTCAGCCACTTTTTCCACTCGTCATCGGAGGCGGCAACACAGCCGGCCCAGATTGGATCGAGCATTTCAGCAAGCGAGAAGTTGTTGGAAAGCGCGGCGGGCGCTGCCTTACCGTTCTTCTTGGCATAGGCAATCGCCTCGTCGAAGCGCTCGCGCGTCCAGTTCGAGCCACCGAAGATGCCGCGGATGCGGCCGCGCTTGACCTCGGCATCCATGGCATCGACGAATTCGCCGACAGGTACGTCGGTATTGTCGCGATGCATGAAGTAAATATCGACATAATCGGTCTTCAGGCGGTTGAGAGACTGGTCGAGCTGCTTGCTGATGACATCAGGATAGCAGAGCGGCGAATGGGCGCCCTTGCCGATCAGGACGATCTCCTCGCGTGGCACCTGCCGGCTTGTATGCCAGTCGCCAAAAATGCTCTCCGTCTTGCCGCCGCCATAGACGAAGGCCGTATCGAAGACATTGCCACCGGCTTCATAAAAGGTGTCGAGCGTCAGGGAGGCGGATGCGAAACTCGGGAAGAATTCGAAACCGAGGGTGACGACCGAAGCGGGCTTGGAAATGCCGGGGATCTGGCGCAGCGGAATGGAGTTGCCGCGCCGGACGGCGTCGCCGGCAATGTTCACGGTGCGCTTGGCGGCTTTCTCGACACCATATTCGAGGCCAACCGAAGCGCGCCATTGGTCGAGCACCTTCAGATTGTTGATCGAGTCCGCCCAGCTCATCCCGGGTGAGCGGAATTCCTTCTCGCCGGCGCGGATCGCGTCACCGGCAGCATCCGCTTCGAAGGAGTAAAGCCAGCGGTCTTCCTTGACTTCGATTGTTTCCTGCTCGCCATTCTTGAAGATCTCGATCTTGCCGACCCCGCCCTTGTGACCGGAGGCGAACCAGAAATCCTTCACCTCGATACGGCCCTGCGAGCCGATGATGCGCAGCACATTGTCCTGCTGCGCCATGATCGAGCATGAGACCTCGGCTATGATTTCGTTGGGGAATTTGAGTACGGCCGACGCCCATTCATCGACACCGGACTGGCCGAGATGGGCCACACCCGAAACCTTTTCCGGATCGAGGAAGGGTTTGTCCGCCGCCGCACCCGCGATCAGCCGGGCCATGGAAACGGGATAGCCCCCGACATCCAGAATGCCGCCGCCAGCCGTTTCATTGGCAAACAGGCGGTGTTCCGGCCTGTATGTCCCCATGCTGAAGCCGAAGCTCGAGCGGATGATGCGGATTTCGCCGATCACGCCGCTCTTGACGAGTTCTACCAGCTTTTCGGTCTGCGGATGGACGCGATACATGAAGGCTTCACCGGCAAAGACGCCGGCCTTTTTCGCCTCATAGTAGATCGCCTCGGCATCATAGGCTGAGAGAGCGATCGGCTTTTCGACCAGCACATGCTTGCCGGCGCGGATCGCCTTGATGGCCCATTCGGCGTGGCCGGTATGCGGCGTGGCGATATAGATCGCGTCGACTTCGTTGTCCCCTAGCAGTGCTTCGTAACCATTGACGATACGCGCGCCAGGAAAGCCGTCGGCGAGGCCCGGCTTATCGGGATTGCGGGTCGCGATGGCCACGAGCTTGCCGGTGCGTGAATGCGCGACGCCATCGGCAAAGGTGCGGGCGATAGTGCCGGGGCCGATAATGCCCCAGCGGATCGGATTATCTGAAGTCATGACTATCCTCTTTCGTATTTCAGTCTTGGGATCACGTTATCGAAGCCGCTTGCCGGCGGTATCGAACAGGAAGGTGCGGGCGGCGGACAGCGACACCGTCAGCCGCTCGGTCTTGCCGAGGTTGCGGGATTCTGGCTGTTCTATGATGAGTTGGTCGCCGCCGAAATTTGCGTAGATGTAGCTGGTGTTGCCGAGGTGCTCGGCGACATCTACGGCAACCGTCAGGTCCGCTTCGCCCCGACCTGCCTCACCGAAATGCTCCGGCCGAATGCCGAGTGTGACTGATGTCCCCGATGTGATGGACGGGTCGTGCAATGGTACCTCGAGGCGCACCATTCTGTCGTCCGCAAGCACGACTGTCGCCTTGCCTGCCTGTATCTCGGCGACCTCGGCCTTGAGGAAATTCATTTTCGGCGAGCCGACGAAGCCGGCGACGAACTGGTTAGCCGGATCGTCATAGAGATCGAGCGGCGTGCCGATCTGTTCGATATTGCCGGCGCGCAGAACGACAATCTTGTCGGCGAGCGTCATTGCCTCCGTCTGGTCGTGCGTCACATAAATCATCGTCGTGCCGAGCTGCTTGTGCAGCCTGGAGATCTCGACGCGCATCTGCACCCGCAGTTCCGCGTCGAGGTTCGACAATGGCTCGTCGAACAGGAAGACCTGTGGTTCGCGCACGATGGCCCGGCCGATCGCCACGCGCTGCCGCTGGCCGCCGGAAAGCTGCTTCGGCCGACGCTTCATCAGTTCAGTAATCTGCAGGATCTCTGCGACATGGCGCACACGCCGTTCGGTATCTGCCTTCGGATTGCCATTCATACGCAGGCCGAAGCTCAGGTTCTCCTCGACGGTTAGATGCGGATAGAGCGCGTAGGATTGGAAGACCATGGCGATGCCACGGTCGGCCGGCTCGACGTCGTTGACGACACGGCCGCCGATCTTCAATTCACCGCCGGTAATATCCTCAAGGCCGGCGATCATGCGCAAGAGCGTGGACTTGCCACAGCCGGAGGGGCCGACGAAGACGACGAACTCGCCGTCCTTCACGGCGAGGTCGGCGCCGTGAATGATTTCAAGCGCGCCGTAGCGCTTGACGATATTGTTGAGTGAAAGCTCTGCCATAGGCCCCTCGATTATTTGATTGCGCCGGCCGCAATGCCGGCGATGAAGTGACGCTGCAGAGCCACGAAGACGACGAGGATCGGTGCCGTCAGAAGCACCGCACCCGCCATGATGCCGCCCCAGGAAACCTTGGTGAGGCCGATCAGCACGCCGAGTGCCACAGGAGCCGTCATCATGCCCGGCTTCGAATTGATCAGCAGCGGCCAGAGATAATTGTTCCAGGACGCGAGGAAGAGGATAATCGCCAATGCCGCCATGGTCGGGCGCGCCAGCGGCAGTGCAATGCGCATGAAGATCTGCCACTCCTTGACGCCCTCGACGCGGGCTGCATCGAAAAGATCATTCGGCATCATGGAAAAGGATTGCCGCATGAAGAGCACGCCGAGCGAATTGAAGAGCGGCGGCACGATGAGTGCGATCCAGGTGTTGGCGAGCTTGAACTCGCGCGCCACCATGATGAATTGCGGAATGACCACGACGAAATAGGGAAGCGTGATCGTGCCAAGAATGATGGCGATGACAAGCGAACGGCCGACGAAGCGGTAGCGGGCGAGCGCCCAGCCGGCCATGGAGGTCAGCATCACCGACAGAACGGTATAGACGGTGGCGACGACGATTGAGATCATCATGGCGCCGATGAAGTTCGTGTCCGCCTGCAGGTTCTGGAAGTTCGCGACAAAATTGGTCGAGGGCCAGAGTACGATCTGCGGGCTGAAAATGCCGTAATCCGGCATAGTCGAGAAGACGAACATCATCCAGAGCGGAAAGAGCCAGATGATCGCCAGCGGTAGCAGGAAAGCGTGCAGGGCAATCTTGCGCAGGAGAAGCGATTGCGACTTGGATCTCATTTCGGTTCCCTCCCGACCCAGAGATTGAGAAGCGAGATAACCACTGCGAGTGCTGCCATCGTATAGGCAATTGCCGAAGCATAGCCGAAATTCAGCGAGGTGAAGCCCTGGCGATAGAGGAGCAGGCCCAGTGTCTCGGTGCCGCCGCCTGGACCACCGCGATTGGTGATCAGGAAGGGCTCGGCGAAGAGTTGCATCGTGCCGATGACCGACAAGACCACGCAGAAGAGGATGATCGGCTTCAGCAGGGGCAGGGTGATGTGGAAGAATTGCTGCAGCTTGCTGACGCGATCGAGCGTTGCCGCCTCATAGACATCCTCGGGGATCGATTGCAGGCCAGCCAGAATGATGATGGCGTTGTAACCCGCCCATCGCCAGGTAACGGCGATAATGATGACGACCATGGCGGCATTGGCATTGTCGAACCAGGAAACGGGGGCAAGACCGGCTGCGCCGATCAGCTTGTTGATGATGCCGAAATCGAGATTGAACATCAGCCTGAACACCGCTGCATAGGCGACCTCGCCAACCACGACCGGCGCAAAAAAGGCGAAACGGAACAGGGCGCGCGCTTTCAGAAGCGGCGAATTGAGCAGTACGGCCATGATGGTTGCCAGCGTAATCATGACCGGCACCTGAATGACCAGGATGATGAGCGTGTTATAGACGGCGTTATAGAAGGCCGGGTCGGCGAAGAGGCGCCCCCAATTGGCCTGCAGGCTGAATTTCCACGGATTGATGCGTGTGTTCTGGAACGAAATCAGAAATGAATTGATGATCGGCCACACCCAGAAGGCGGCGAAGACCAGAAGATAGGGCGCTAGGAACGCATAGGCGCTCCGGTTTCTGATCGGCATGGTACCTCCTTACCGAAACGAATGTGCCTGCCGCCTCCCGCGGCAGGCGAGGCCGGGCGCTTAGGCGCCCGGCTTGCCATTCATTGAGCGATAGGAAGACCCGTCGCCGAGGCGATCTGTTTGGCGGCGTCGTCGAGAGCCGCCTTCGCATCGGGATAGCCACCGGCGAAATACTTCGTCTGCGTCGTCTTGTAGATTGCATCCGCGTCAGTCTGGAAGGCCGTGCCGCGGCTCGGCACGATCTTCGGCAGGGTAGCGAGGATGTCGGCCCAGATCTTCTGGCCGCCCCAATAGGGCTGCGGCTCGTTGACGAAGGGATCCTGCACGGCCGACAGCAGCGACGGCACGAGGCCGAACGACTTCAGCATCGTGACCTGGCCCTCATTGGTGGTGAGTGCGTAGGTCAGATATTTGAAGGCTGCTTCCTTGTTCTGCGAATTGGCATTGATGGCGAGCGAGGAGCCGCCGAGGTTGGCAGCATGCGGGCTGTCCGCGCTCATGCCGGGCATGGCGTAGACACCCCACTTGCCCGACAGATCGGGAGAGCCGGAACGGATCGTGCCTTCATACCAGCCGCCGAAGACCTGGCTTGCGACTTTGCCGGCGGTGTTGGAGGAGATCTTTTCGTCCCAGTTTGCTGCCGTCAGCGTGCCGGCATCCTTCATCGCCTTGACTTTTTCCAGCGTCTGGACGCAAGCCGGCTGGTTGACGGTGATCGACTGGCCGTCGGTCGAGAAATAGCCGCAGCCCTGTTCGTTGGCGAGCATGCGGAACCATTCGCTGTCGCCGTTGAAATCGGCCTGGCCCATCACGACGCCGGGATTGGCTGCCGAGATCTTCTTGCCGGCGGCAATGAAATCGTCCCAGGTTGCAATCGACTTCGGATCAACACCGGCCTTTTCGTAGTAATCGCGACGATAGAAGACGGTAACCGGACCGGAATCCCACGGCATGGCATAGGCGACATCCCCGATTTCAAGCTCGGTGCGCTTGAAATCGGGGAATTTCGACTGCATGTCGGCGTTGTAGCCGAGATCCTTCAGATTGGCGAAGCAATCCGGGAAACGGCTCCAGAAGATTTCCGCCTCGAAATTCTCGATCGTCACGATATCGGGAAGGCCGTCGCCGCCGGCGGCGCAGGCTGCGAGCGTCTTGTCGAAGACCTGCTGGTTGCCGAGATCCTGGACATCGACCTTGATGTCCGGGAACTGCTTGTTGAAGCCCTCGATCGTCGATTTGAGAGCGGAAGCTGCGACGTTCCAGCTCCAGATGGTAAGCGTAGCGGATTGCGCATAGGCAGATCCGGATGCAAGCAGCACGAGCGCTGTCGTTGCCGTTATGAGTTTAGAGCGCATGAAAATCCTCCCTTTTCAATTGCTGTCGCTGTGCGAACGTGGCTAATCTAACGCGGCGGAAACGGCTGTCTCATAAAAAGGGAATATCGAATTGGCGGAAAGTAAGGTCGTCGGCAAACCTGTTTACCAGCCTGGTGCGAGCACCATTGAAGGCATGCCGATGGCGCTTCAGATGTTTTATGCCCATCCGCCGGTCATGGCGATGCCGCACTGGCATGCGCAGGTCGAGGTCAATTATATCATGCGCGGCGACGTTCACTACCGCATGAATGGCCATGAAGTCAGCCTCAAGGCCGGTCAGATGTGCCTGTTTTGGGGCGGACAGCCGCATCAGATGGACGAATCCTCAGATGATTCTCTCTA
Organism: Rhizobium sp. 05N49; assembly: GCF_056396805.1. Lineage (NCBI taxonomy): Bacteria > Pseudomonadati > Pseudomonadota > Alphaproteobacteria > Hyphomicrobiales > Rhizobiaceae > Rhizobium > Rhizobium sp. 05N49. Next base: position 22,825 of record NZ_JBFTME010000023.1, on the reverse strand, counting down.
TGCCGGCGCGCACCTGCCGCTCGTTTATTTCTTCAAGATGCGGCTGCCTCCGACCATAGGCACCCGTCTGATGAAGGGGGAGATCCTGCTGACATCTGCGACCGATGCGGCCGACGAGGCAAATTTTCCGCGTTGGTATGACTATGCCAGGTCCGGCGACCCGCGGAAAACGCAGCATGCCGTTGACGAATTGCTTCTCCGCATCGAGCGGATTGCCTTGGATTCCTACTCGATGACGCCCGACGATAGCGCCGACGAACTTGAGCAGCCCAACGCACATCTATCCCGCAGCGTTGCTCGCATGTGCGATTTCATCGCGAGCAATTTCCTGCAGGATATCGATACGGTCGAGATCGCCCGCGCGGTCGAGCTCCATCCGAAATATGCGATGAACCTGTTCAAGAAAACGACCGGCATGACGATCAGTAAATATCTCAATCTGCTGCGTCTTTCGCATGCCCAGGCACAGTTGATGGGCGAGGGCTCGAATGTGCTTCAGATCGCGATGGATAGTGGGTTCGGGTCGATCAGTGCCTTCAACAAGTCGTTCCGGAATATTGCGGGCATGTCCCCATCCGACTTCCGGCGCGATATACGCTCAGTGATAGGAAACATCTCCGTCGCCGGTTGAGATGCCGTTCGATCTGCCTCTCGGAACCGTTCACGCGATTGGAACGAGCGACAACCTGGAATGACTATCCGGTTGTCAGAGAGGACTTCAAAATGACAACCAGCCAGGATGCTTTTCGTGTACGCATTACCGGCGGGGTGCAGGGCGTCGGTTATCGCGCCTGGGCCCGCGGTCAGGCCCTGCAGCTCGGATTGACCGGCTGGGTGCGGAATGAGGCCGACGGCTCGGTCAGCGCTCTGATTGTCGGCTCTCCAGCCGCCACCGGTTCCATGCTTGAGCGTTTCTGGAGCGGTCCCGCCGGTTCCTCCGTATCGGAGGTGAAAACAGAGGAGGCCGCGCTCGACGAGGTGCCGAGCGACTTTCGTATCGTCCGGTAAGATCAGGAGAACCTGTGTTCCTTCTCGGTGAGTGGCGAGGCGAATTGCATTTCTCCGATCTTGATCGGCCGGTCGCCATCCGTTCGTACAACAAGCGTCTGCAATTCCGGTACATCGAGATAGACTACCGTGTCGGCACCGAGCCGCTCGATGTGGCGTACCTTGCCCTGCCACTTTCCTTCGATCGATGAGAGCGCGATATGCTCCGGCCGGATACCGTAGGTCCGGCAATTCTCCCGCGCAGCGATCTCTCCGTCGAACAGGTTCATCTTCGGGGAGCCAATGAAGCCGGCAACGAAGGGGCTCGCCGGATTGTTATAGAGCGTCATCGGCGTCCCGACCTGCTCGATCTGGCCGCCGTTCAGAACGACGATCTTGTCGGCCATCGTCATCGCCTCGACCTGGTCATGGGTGACGTAGATCATCGTGGCACCGAGCTTGGCATGAAGCTCGGTCAACTCGATGCGCATCTGCGAACGCAGCGACGCGTCGAGGTTCGAAAGCGGCTCGTCGAACAGGAAGACCTTGGGGTTGCGGATGATCGCCCTGCCGATTGCGACGCGTTGCCGTTGTCCACCCGAAAGCGCCCTTGGTTTGCGCTCGAGCAGATGCGAAAGCTGCAGGATATCGGCCGTCTGCTTCACCCTTTCGGCGATTTCCGCCTTTGGGCGCCTGGCAAGCGACAGGCCGAAGCCGATATTTTCCGCCACGGTCAGATGCGGGTAGAGGGCATAGGACTGGAAGACCATGGCGATACCGCGCTCGGATGGCTCGGCATCGGTCACGTCCTTGCCGTCGATGAAGACCTGCCCCGATGTTGTCGTCTCCAATCCCGAGATGATGCGGAGCAGCGTCGATTTCCCACAGCCGGACGGGCCGACGAAGACGCAGAACTCACCCGGCTCAACGGTGAGATCAATGCCCTTCATGACTTCCAGGCTGCCAAAATTCTTGCGGACACTTTCGAGAACAACTGATGTCATGGCCTATCCCTTGACTGCGCCGGCAGTCATGCCTGCAACAATCTGGCGGTTGAAGAAGATGAAGACGATCAGGGGCGGAATGGTTACCAGGAGGATGTTCATGAACAGCAGGTTGAACTGGGTCTGGAACTGGCCCTGGAAGTTATAAAGTGTCAGCTGCACGGTCACGTTCTCGCGGCCCGGCAGATAGTAGAGCGGATTGGTGAAATCATTGAAGATGGCAATCGACTGGACGACAATGACAGTCACGGTAACCGGTTTCAAAAGCGGCAGAATGACCCGAAAGAAGATCTGGAACGGCTTTGCCCCGTCGATGATCGCTGCCTCATCGAGATCCCGCGGAATGGTTGCGATGAAGCTGCGAAACAGCAGAACCGTGAAGCCGAGGCCATAGGCGACCTGGATGAGCACCATGCCCGACAGTGTCTTGAAGAGGCCGAGCAGCTGCAGTACCCAGATGGTCGGAACAATGGCCGGCGGGATCATCAGGCCGGCGAGCACACATCCGTAAATGACCGTATTCCAACGCGAGGGGCGGCGCTGCAGCACGTAGCCGACCATCGCGCCGAACAATACCAGCAGGCTGACGGCCGCCACCGTGATAACGGTCGAATTGAAATAGGCGAGCAGCAGCATGTAGTTGCGGGTCTGCACGACCTCCATGAAATTCTGCCAGAGCTGCCATTCGGCCGGCCAGCTGAATTTCAGCGCAGCAGCATCCTGTTTCGTCTTGGCCGCCGTTACGAAGATGAAAAGGAAAGGCAGCACGAAGATCACGCCGCAGGCGGCCAGTGCGGCGATCCCGGTATAAAGCTGGCGGCGGCTCATAGATCCACCTCCTTGCGATTGAACCAGGCCGTCAGTGGCAGGACGATGAGGCCGATGAGCAGGAAGAGGATCACGTTACCGGCCGTCGAAAGGCCATAGAAGCCTGCCTGGTATTGTTTGTAGATGACGCTTGCGAGCACATCCGAGGAAAAGCCCGGCCCGCCGCGGGTCATTGCCCATATCAGGTCGAAACTTCTGAGCCCGCCGATCAGCGAGAGCGTCACGACGGTCACTGTGGCGGGGCGCACCAGCGGGACCGTGACACGGAAAAACATCTGCGTACGGGTCGCGCCATCGATACGGGCGGCTTCATAATAGTCCGGGCTGATTGAGGCCAGCCCGGCAATATAGATCACGGTCGCAAGCCCGATGCCTTTCCAGAGATCGACGAAGACGATGGAGTAGAGCGCAAGAGCCGGATCGGTCAGCCAGCCGGGGCCGTGGATGCCAATGGCTGCAAGCGCGACATTGATCAGCCCGCGGGTCGGATGCATGAGCACCGAGAAGGTGATGCCGACGCCGATTGTCGAGACAAGAACCGGAAAGAAGATCACGGTGCGCAGCAGGCCTTGTCCCCACAGGCCTGACGTCAATAGCACCGCGAGAAGGAGACCAAGGACGGTTTTCGTGCCCGACGTCAGAACCGCATAGATGATCGTGTTGACCAGGCCCTGGATCAGGAAGGGCTCGCGGAAGAACTGCCGGTAGTTCTCGAGACCGATGAACTGCGTGGTGAAGAGATCCCAACGTGTGAGGCTGAACCAGAACGATGCGATCGTCGGCACCAGGAAGAGGACGGTGAATATCACCGCCGCCGGCAGCACGAACCAATAGGGATAAGGCGACTTGCGTGTTGTCATGCGGACACCGTGAAGCGTCCCCCACTCAGAGCTCAACGCGGTGAGCGGGGGAGCGGCTGGAAGGTTACCAGTTCGGCAGGCCAAGCTGCTTGGCCTGCTTCTCGACATCCTGATCGTAGAGAGCGGCTGCGTCCTTGGCAGAGCGTATGCCGGTCCCGACCTCGACGGTAATCTGCTCGAGCGCCGGTCCCTTCACCGGCGACAGGAATTCGAGTGCGGGACCATTGTGCCCGTCAGCATTGAAGTAGGGCAGCATGTCGGAAACGACCGGCGGAATATCCTTCGGAAGTTCGCATCCCTTGACGAGATAGGGACCTGAGGGAACGGCTTTCGCCATCAGATCGCAGGCTTCCTTGGAGCCGACGAAATCAAGGAATTTCTTGGCCTCTTCCAGGTTTTCGGACTTGGCGGAAGCATAGAGCGCCGAGGGCATCCAGACGGTCAGGCCGTTCTTGGCAGCGTCCGTCCCGGGTTGGGCAAAGAAGCCCAGGTCCTTCAGGTTGTCAGGGAAATTCTGCTGGATGGTGCCGATGCCGAAGGTGAGATTCGGATAGTGCGCGGCTTCTCCCGTGGCCACCATCCGCATACCGTCGTCAAAGGTGGCCGCGCCGAAGTCCGCATTGAGGAACCCGCCTTTCGCAACCTCCTCGAGATGTTCGAAACCGCGCAATGCGGCAGGTGTGGTGGCATATTTGATCTTGTTGGCTGTGTAGTCGCCCGCGAAGTTCGGAACCTCGGCCTGAACGTTATAGAAATCCGCCAGCACGAAGAGCTGCGACGTCCAGGTCGTGCCGTAAGTCTGGGCCACGGCTACCTTGCCGGCTGCCTTGATCTTCTCGTTGTTGCTCATGAACTCCGCCCAGGTCTTCGGCGGGGTGAGGCCGAGATCGGCGTAGATCTTTCTGTTATAGAAGATGCCGCCGCCCATGGCGGGACCAAAAGGAAGGCCGCGAACGTGGCCGTCGGGGCTGGTGACGACCTTCTTGAAACTGTCGAGAATGCCGGCTTCAGACGGAAGGTCAGAAAGATCTGCGATCGTCTCCTGCGGCTTCAATGCCTGGAAGAGTGAACCGCTATTATACTGAAAAATATCAGCCATTTCGCCCGTAGCAAGCCGGGTCTTGATGATGTTATCACCCTCAGAGCCACCGGCACGCTGTTCGACGTCGAATGTGACGTCCGGATGCTTTTCCATATAGGCTTTGGAAACGGCATCGAACGAGGCAATGGATTCCGGATTGGTATCGATCAGCACGCTGAGGGTCACATCTGCATGTGCCACTCCAGCGGCAAGAGCCATGATGCTGGCTGCAAGGATGCTGCACTTCGTCATTCGCATAGTCATTTCCTCCTCTTGAAGACCGGAATGCGTTGGGCTGATTGCCCGCGGATCCAAAACCCGCGGGCAATCGCATCAGATGGAAAACGTAATCGTATGTTCTCCTGCATCGAGCCTGGTCTCCTCACCTTGCTCGATCGGGGCGCCATTTGCCTGCAGTGACTTGCGATCGCCTCTCCCTTGCAGACGCGCGGTCACGCCCTGCGGCAGCACCAGGCGGCATGTGACGGTTCCCTCCTCCAGGGTCCATCCAGCTTCGATGCGACCGAAGCGTGTGTCATGCCAGGCCGAAACCGGCGAGAGAGCAGGCAGAATCGCGGGGTCGAAGACCACTTCCTCGAAGCCGGGCTTGTCTTCCAGCGGCTTGATGCCGGCAACATCTTCGAAGAGCCATTGGCACACCGCGCCGTAGGCATAGTGGTTATAGCTGTTCATATCGGGATCATAGATCGTGCCGTCCTCGGCAAGCGCATCCCATCGTTCCCAGATCGATGTCGCGCCGCGTTCGACCTGATAAAGCCAGCCTGGGACCTTCCGGTTGAGGAACATCTTTTCGGCAAGATCCAGCATGCCGAGCCGCGTTAGCGCAGGTAGCAGGGCAGGGGTGCCAATGAATCCGGTACCGATAACGCCGTCGGTCTCTTCTGCCACTCTGCGGAAATAGCCGCGAGCGGCCTCCTCATATTCGGGCGGGACAAGGCCATGGAGGAACGCCAGAGACCAGGATGTCTGGTCGTTATGGGCAATGCGGCCGGAGGGTGAAAAGAACTCGTTCCTGAATGCTGCCCTGATCTCGTTGGCACGCTTTTCCAGCCGAGCGGCCTCGACAGTCTCTCCAAGAATGCGGGCGATTTTTGCCGTCAGCTGCGTTGAAATGAAATGGTAGAGGGTGGCTGCGCAATCATCCGCTACGGTCGGCCGTGGCTTCCTGTTGTCGCCCACCGGCTGGAGCCAGTCACCGAAGGTAAAGCCATGCTCGCCCCAGACGGCGGGCGGGCGTATGATCGGTCCATCCGAAATTCCCCAGAGATACTCGAGCCAGCCCAGCATCGCCGGGAAGCATTCTTCCAGCACTGCGCTATCGCCGTAATGCAGGTAGAGCTGCCAGGGAATGATGACAATCGCGTCGCCCCAGCCGGTCGAGCCAGCCCAGTCACCCCGTCTGTCGATCGGGTGCAATCGAGTGGGATCGGGTGAAAAATGCGAAACGGCGCCATTGGCGCGCTGGTCGTGGATCACATCGCGAAGATATTTCTTGAGGAAGGACTGGCTGTCGGCAAGCCAGCAGGACGCTCCGGCGAAGACCTGCGCATCGCCGGTCCAGCCGAGGCGTTCGTCGCGCTGCGGGCAATCGGTGGGCACTTCTATAAAATTGGAGCGCTGCGACCAGATGGTGTTGTCGACAAGCTTGTTGACGGCGGCAATACCTGATGTGAAACCGCCGGCGCTTGTCGGCACCGAGGTTACCGGGACCATGGTGACCGCGATCACTTCGGCCTGGCCGGTGACGGTAATGCGTGCATAGCGAAAGCCCATAAAAGTGAAGAGCGGCGCATATTCCTCTTCGCCTTCGCCCGACAGCGTATAGATCAGCTCGGCACGCGCGCTGCGGTAATTGCGATTGTCGAAAAAGCGGTCAGCGCCGAGCACTTCGGAATGCTCGACGCGCACCTGCGCTCCGGCAGTACCTTCGAGCCGCAGCCTTATATAGGCGCCCGCATTCTGCCCGAAATCATAGACGATCCGGCCGTCGCTCTCGGTCCAGCGATCGACAGGAGCGAGGCCGGGCAGTTCCTTGACTGCGCCGGTCTCATGCGGAACGAGCAAAGCCTTGTCGAATGAGAGAACATCGATACCGTGGCTGTCCCGCGGGCGGATGCGGGCGTCATAATCTTCGCCATAATAGATCCCGTTGCGCGTAACGGGAGTGAAGCCGCTCTTCCAGCTGTCGTCGGTTTTAAGGAGCGCTTCGCCGCCCGCGCTTAATTCTGCGATCGCCCCCGTTCGCTCGCCCCAGCAATTGATGATCGGATTGGACGCCCACATGAGTTGGCTGCGATACCAGCCGTCGCCGAGCCAGATCTCGATGCGATTGTCGCCGGGCTGCAAGAGTTTCGCGACATGATAGGTCTGGTAGGCGATCCGGTCGTCATAGCAGGTCCATCCGGGCGTCAGAAGATCATCGCCCACGCGCTGTCCGTTGATGAAGGCACGATAGAGGCCGAGTGCGGAGATACGCAGCGTTGCTTCGGCAGGAACGGCATCGAGTGCGAATTCACGCGACACAAACGTGCCCGATGTTGCCTGGCCACCGTCGCAGGACGGGCCGATCATTGACGCCGTGAACCGGAAAGCAGAACCGGCAAGGCCGTCCTCCCCGGCGATGCCGTGGGCCGAAACAGTCTTCATTGAGAACCTCCCTCAACCGCCAATTCCTCCGGCGGTCACTCCGTGTGTATCGTTCTATGTATATCATTCTACACTATCGATTGCCGCGCAAGAGCTTTTGTGCGTATAGTTTTCACCACACTTGAGAGTAAGGCATTTTGGAATGAAAAATCAGGCCGTTAACGTGACGAGGGACAGGATCACCATCCGGGACGTGGCGCAGGATGCCGGTGTCTCCGTCGCTGCGGTGTCGAAGGTTCTGCGCAATGCCTACGGCGTCAGCGAAGTCTTGCGAACAAAGGTCGAGACCTCGATCGAGAAGCTGAATTACCGACCTTCTGTGGCAGCGCGCGCCATGCGCGGCCGGACGCAGACAGTCGGTGTGCTGGTCATCGAATTGTCCAACCCCTTCCTGGCCGGGGTCATAGAGGAGGCGAATGCCACCCTGGCCGAAAACGGTTTCAAGGCGCTGATCGGGATTGGTCGTTCCACGAGCCCGATCGAGGCATCGATGATCGAGTCGATGATCGACAATCGCATGGATGGCGTACTGATCATCGCGCCCCGCATATCGGGCAAGGTACTGGAGCGCTATGCACGTCAGATCCCGATCGTCGTCATTGCCCATCACGAGCTGCACGCCCAGACCTATGACACCGTTAATTCCGATGATCGCAAGGGTGCAACTTTGGCCGTGGAAGCGGCATTGCGGTCCGGCTACGAGAACATCGCGATGCTGAGCTATGAGCTCGCTGATTCACCGCCGACCATCGTCGCCCTCCAGCGCGAGAAGGGTTATCTTGACGGCATGAAGACGGCGGGTCTGGCGGCTCGCATCATCCGTCTGCCTCTGGTGGGAGCTGACCGCCGCGCCGCGATCAATGATTTCCTGGCCTTGAAGGACCGCCCGCGCGCGGTCTTCGTCTGGTCGGATCTTGATGCCGTGCCGCTCATCAATGCCGCGCGCATGAGCGGTATACGGGTTCCGGAAGATCTTGCGATTATCGGCTACGACAACTCGCCGATGGCGGTCATACCGCTCGTCGGCCTGACCAGCGTGGACCAGAACGCCGCCGAACTGGGCAGAACCGCTGCCGAGGTATTGCTCAGCAGGATTGATGGCCGCGAAGAGGCTCGTCACGTGCTGATCGAACCGCATGTCGAGATGCGCGGAAGCACCTGAACGCTACAGCCTTTCTGCGGTCTGCAGCCTATGCCGCGGCAAAGAGCGTTCTTAAGACGTCTTTCCGCTCTATAATGTCGGCAACGCTGTAGCGATCGAAGACCCCGACAAAAGCGGCCGTCGCTTCCCGCAGGATAGGGGGCATGCCGCAGCCTTGTCTGATGGAGCAGGAAGAGCACTCGAGAATATTGTCCAGACCTTCGGTATGTCGGAGCAAACTGCCAAGATTGATGGAGGCCGCCGGACGATCGAGCCGGATTCCGCCATTTCTGCCTCTGATCGATTCCACGAACCCGGCTTTGGCGAGATCCTGAACGACTTTCATCAGGTGGTTCTGGGAGATGTCATAAGCGTCGGCGACCTGTCGGATCGAACAGATCTCTCCCTCATGTGACCCAAGGTAAATCATCACGCGGATCGCATAGTCTGTATAGCGTGTGAGCTTCATCGCACCTGCGTCAAAACGCCCGAAAAGAAATGATGCATTCCAATAGCATCTTTTATCGGCTTCGTATACATGCATTCAAGATGCATGATTATGGAGCAACGCGATGGATACGGCCAAATTGGAAGAGGGGCAGATCCTCCCGGTACTGGAGCGGTTTTACGAAAAGGTCCGGCGTGATCCGATGCTTGGCCCGGTTTTCGCCGTGGTTGCGGATTGGCCGGAGCATTTGCAGCGACTAACCGACTTCTGGTCTTCGCTGATGCTGACATCAGGCAAATACAAGGGCAATCCCGTCGCGATGCACCTGATCCATGCCGACAGAATAGAGCCCGCGATGTTCGAACGCTGGCTTGCGATATGGCACGAGACAACGAACGAGATGCTGCCGCCTTCGGTTGCGCAGGAGATGCAAATCAAGGCGGGGCGGATTGCCTCGCGCCTGAACCTGGCGCTGACTGGGGAGGTGCTTGAATTACGGGCCCCAGATGCAGTGCTGGCGCTGACGCCATACAAGACGACAAAGATCTTCGATGAAACGACTGTGCCGACGGCGCTTCTCGAAAGCCATCGGCTCAAGTCCGGCGCTTGGGCGCTCATCCGCGTTCTGAGGGGCGGCGTGCGTCTGGTGACAGGGCAGACCGTGAGCTCCTTGAGCCCCGATTGTATCGGCCGGGTCCTGCCTGAGGTCGAGCATCATCTGGAACTCCACGGCCCGGTTCAATTTCAGATCGAATTCTTCGATCGCGATCCTCTCCACACTGACAGCATTGAAAGGAAAGAATATGCCTAAGCCACTTTCGCCGCGCACCATCGAACTGGTGAAGCAGAGCGCCCCGGCAGTCGCCGCCCATGCAAGCGACATTACGAAAACAATGTACGGGCTGCTCTTCAAGGATGAGCACATCAAGGCGCTGTTCAATCAGGCCAATCACGGTGAGAATGGTTCTCAGGTTCATGCACTGGCGGCGGCAATCGTCGGCTATGCACAGAATATCGACAACCTCGCACCGCTCGTGCCCGTCATCGAACGGATCGCCCATAAGCACATCGGTTTTCATATCCTCGCCGAGCACTATCCCTACGTCGCCAAATCGTTGCTGGCGGCAATTCGTGAAGTATTGGGCGAAGCAGCATCCGAGGAACTTATCAATGCCTGGGGTGAAGCCTACTGGTTCCTTGCCGACACTCTGATCGAAAGAGAGGAGCAGATACGAGCCGAACTCGAAAAGCGGGCAGGCGGCTGGAACGGATGGCGCGAATTCAGGGTTGCCGAAAAAATCAAGGAAAGCGACGTCGTGACCTCCTTTGTCCTGCGTCCTGTCGACGGACAAACGGTGGCCTTGCATCGTGCCGGCCAGTACCTGACCTTCGATTTCAGCCTTCCCGAAGGCGTCAAGATGAAGCGGAACTATTCCATCTCATCCGGCCCGAACCAGGATTTCTACCGCATATCGGTCAAGCGGGAACAAAACGGCAAGGGCGCGTCGCGCTATCTGCACGATAATGTCGAGGTGGGGGCGATCTTGAAAGTCACTCCGCCTGCCGGAGACTTCTACCTGCCGGAAGAGCCGACCAGCGAAATGGTTCTGCTGTCCGGCGGCGTGGGTCTTACGCCCATGGTCAGCATGCTGGAAGCGATCGCTGCCGATTATCCCGAAGTCGAAGCGCATTTCGTACACGGCGCGCTCAACAGCTCGACGCATGCGATGGACAAGCACGTCCGCTCCCTTGCGCAAAGCCACGGCCGGGTATCGGTCAGCACCTTCTACAGTGAACCGACGGCTCAGGATGCCGCGGGCTATTCTCATGACGAGGATGGTTTCGTTACCGGGAAATGGCTGGCCGCAAATACGCCGATTGAAACGGCCAATTTCTATCTCTGCGGACCGAAGCCGTTTCTGAGGGCAATAGTCGGTGACCTGCTGAGCCTTGGCGTTTCGCGCGATCGCATTCACTACGAATTCTTCGGACCGACCGATGAGGCGCTGGCCGCCTGAAGCTATCTGCTCAGCCGTCTATTCCAGCACCTCCAGATTCGCGACCAGGCGAAGCCAGCATAGGCTTCGCCTGGTCGCTTTCGTTATAAAGACCTTCTTGACACCATAAATTGGACGGAGCTGGCATCCGCTTGTCAGGCGAGGAGTTCGCCTTTTCGGCAGGTTGCCGATCCCTGGCGAGGCCATTTTATCCGGCGAGCAACCCGATTAATCGCCTGTTCATTTTGTGGTCGCTATTGACCGCTATCCGCCATTTCGAACAATCCCAGTTTGAATGTAAACTCCCTTTCAAAAGCGATGAAGATGCCTAATTCGAAACGCTCGTGCTCCTGCTCGCATCCAGTTCCGCAAGAATGCATTCGTTGGACACGAACCCAGTAGAAGAGAAAACACTATGACCTCTCAAAATGTTATGGGTGCTACGAGCGTGCATGTTCAAGCATCGTCCGCGGATCCTGATTTCGGCATTCGCGCGCCGCTCCTGTCGAACGACCAGCTGAGGGTCAGGGCTGCGCAGTTTGCGGAAAGCCGCGCGCTTGATGTAACGAATTTCAAGAATTTTGATTTCTTCCAGCGCCACCGGGAGAATGAGGCCGAGATCCTGAGGGTCTACCGCGCCGCTGCCGCTGACGTCGATGCCGGCGAGAGCATTACGCCCGCCACCGAATGGCTGCTCGACAATCACTACATCGTCGAAGAGGCGATCCAGGAAGTCCGTCGCGACTTTCCGAAGAAGTTCTATCGCGAGCTGCGCAAGATTACGCTCGACGGGACGGAAGTGCCGCGTACGCTGGCGCTCGCCTGGCTCTACATGGCGCATGCCCACAGCAATATCAGCAATGCCGGCATGGCAGCCGTCACGGAAGGGTTCCAAGATAAGGAAACGCTGCGCATCGGCGAACTCTGGGCGCTACCCTCGCTCGTGCGTTATGTGCTGATCGACAACCTTCGCCGCGTCGCGTCTCATATCGACAAGAGCCGCCTGATGCGGGCAAGCGCCAATGCCGCGGCGACCCAGGCGATCGCGCTCGGCGACGCAGGCGCGGCCGATCATCTGGAGACGCTGGCTGCCAGCCTCAACGATACGACCTTCGTCACCCAGCTGCATTATCGCCTGCGCAATGCGCTCGAGCCGACCGAATCTGCGCTGAGCTGGCTTGAGAGCAAGCTTGCCGCAAAGGGGACCGACGCCGAAGCCGTCATGTCGGCGGAACAGACCCGTCTTGGCGCGGCCAATGCTCTGATGGGCAGTATCATCAAGAGCCTGCGCGAGATCAACGATACCGACTGGTCCGAATGGGTCGAAGAGGTCAGCACCATCGACAAGCTGCTTTGGCAGCAGACGGATTATGCCGAGCTCGATTCCGGTTCCCGCAACAGCTATCGCCGCCAGATCGAAAAGCTCGCAAAGCGCTCCGACAAGACGGAAATGGATATCGCCGAGGCGGCCGTGCGCCTGGCCGACCGCGCGAAGGCCGACAGCCAGGATCTTTCGGCTTCAGCCGGCAATGTCGGCTATTATTTCGTCGGCAATGGACGTCCGGCGCTCGAAACCGAGATCGGCTTCCGGCCACCGCTCGGCTTGCGCTTCATGCGCGTGATCCGCAAGCTGAACTGGCTGGCGATTGCGGTGCCGGTTCTGCTGCTGACGCTGCTGGCGCTGGTCATCACCGATGCGATTTTCGTTGACGCCGGCATGCCGCTTTTTGCGACGATCGTGCTGCTGCTGATGTTTGCGCTTCCGGCTTCCGAGGGAGCGACCGGCCTCTTCAACTTCTTCGCCACCTTCTTCATCACGCCCGACCGCCTCGTCGGCTACGAATTCAAGAAGGGCCTGCCGGCGGAAGCCCGCACGCTCGTCACGATTCCCTGCCTTATCGGCAAGCGCGAACATGTCGATGAACTCGTTCGTAACCTCGAAGTTCATTACCTCGCCAATGCGCGCGGTGAGATCTACTACGCGCTTTTGAGCGACTGGCCGGATGCACAGGAAGAACAGAACGCCCGCGATCTGGAAGTGCTCGACTATGCGTTGAGCAAGATTGCCAATCTGGAGGCACGTTACGCCGAAGACGGCAAGCAGCGCTTCTACCTCCTGCATCGCCGCCRCCAATATAATCCCGCCGAAGGCGCCTGGATGGGCTGGGAGCGCAAGCGCGGCAAGCTGCACGAACTCAATATGCTGCTGCGTGGCGAGCCGAATACGAGTTTCCTGCCGGGCGCCGATGTCGTGCCGCAGGACGTGAAATATGTGATGACGCTCGACAGTGACACGCGTATCGTCCGCGATACGGTGACCAAGCTTGTCGGCAAGCTGCATCATCCGATCAACCGCCCTGTCTTCGACGAAAAGAAACAGCGTGTCGTCGATGGTTACGGCGTGCTCCAGCCCCGCGTGACGCCGTCGCTGACGACGGGCAAGGATGCATCGACCTTCCAGCGCGTCTTCTCGGTCAACCGCGGTCTCGACCCTTACGTCTTTGCCGTCTCTGACGTTTATCAGGACATTACCGGCGAAGGCACGTTTACCGGCAAGGGGCTCTATCACGTCGATGCTTTCGAGGCGTCGCTGAAGGGCCGGATCAAGGAAAACTCCGTTCTGAGCCACGACCTGCTCGAAGGTTCGATGGCGCGCTGCGCACTTGTGACGGACTGCGAACTGGTCGAGGATTTTCCGATCCGTTATGAGGTGGAAGTCTCGCGCCAGCACCGCTGGGCCCGCGGCGACTGGCAACTTCTTCCCTATATCTTCGATGATCGCCGTGGCGTCACCGCGCTCGGCTGCTGGAAGATGTTCGACAATCTGCGCCGCTCGCTGACCCCGATCGCCTGGTTCCTGGCATCGGTTCTCGGCTGGTACTGGATGGACCCGCTTGGTGCGCTCATCTGGCAGATCCTGCTGATTTTCAGCCTGTTCGTTGCGCCGACCCTGTCGCTGATCAATGGTATCATCCCTCGCACCAGCGACATCATCCTTCAGGCGCACCTGCATACGGTCTGGAAAGACATCGAGAATGCCAACGCCCAGGTGGCGATGCGCATCGTCTTCATCGCCGACATTGCCTGCGTGATGGCCGACGCAATCATCCGCTCGCTCTATCGACTGTTCGTCAGCCGCAAGCTGATGCTGCAGTGGCGTACGGCCGCGAGCGCCCAGGCCATGGCGCAGACGACCATCCTCGGCCACTACAAGGTCATGTGGCGGGCTCCGGTGCTTGCCATCCTGGCATTGCTTTTCGTCATTTCCTCCGGCGACAGCGCCTGGATGGTCGGTCTTCCCTTCGTCATTCTGTGGGCGCTCTCGCCGGCTATCGCCTGGACGGTCAGCCAGACGGCGGAAACCGAAGACCGGCTCGATGTGCCGGAGACTGTCCGCAACGAATTGCGCAAGATCGCAAGGCGTACCTGGCGCTATTTCGACCACTTCGTGGTTCCCGGCCAGCATTACCTGCCTCCGGACAATGTCCAGCAGACGCCGCATGCCGTCGTGGCCATGCGCACGTCGCCGACCAATATCGGCGTCTACCTGTTGTCGGTGATTTCGGCGCGCCGTTTTGGCTGGATTTCCTTCGAAGACGCGGTCAAGCGTATCGAGCAGACGATCGAAACCGTCGACCGGCTCGAGAAGTATCGCGGTCATCTCTTCAACTGGTATCATACAGACACCCTGAAGCCGCTTGGCCGGCGCTATGTGTCATCGGTCGACAGCGGCAATTTTGCCGGTCATCTGATTGCGGTATCGTCAGCTTGCCGCATCTGGGCGCAGTCGCCGCTTGCCCATATTCACACTGACCTTGATGGCATCGGCGATGTCGCGGCCATTCTTCGCGAGGTGCTGAACGAGCTTCGGGAAGCAGACAGGTCTGTCCGATCCCTTCACGATCGTCTGGATGGCCGGATCGCCGACCTCGAAGCTGCGGTTGCCACCGGCAAACGCGAGAAGGAGTTCTCTTCGGGCCTGATCGAGCGGTTCGCCGGACAGGCGCGGGAAATTCGCGAACTCGCCGGCAGCCTCGACCGGGAGGTCAAGACGGCGCAGAGTGACGAGGTTGTTCATTGGGCCGAGAAGCTCGTGGCAACCTGCGAGCTTCATCAGGTAGATAAAGCCTTCGATCCTTCGCAGGTGGATGCCATCAGCGAAAGGCTGACGCGCGTCGGCAACCGTGCCCGCGAAATCGCCTTCGACATGGATTTCAGCTTCCTCTATCGCCCCGAGCGTCGGCTCCTGTCGATCGGCTTCCGCGTGGAGACGGAAGAAGTCGATGCGGCCTGCTACGACCTTCTTGCTTCGGAAGCGCGCCTGACCAGCCTGTTTTCCGTCGCCAAGGGCGATCTTCCGACGGAGCACTGGTACAAGCTCGGCCGTCACGTCGTGCCTGTCGGCCCGCGCGGGGCGCTCGTTTCCTGGTCCGGTTCGATGTTCGAATATCTGATGCCGCCGCTCGTCATGCAGGAGCGCAGCGGTGGTATTCTCAACCAGACCAACAATCTGATCGTTCTCGAACAGATGAATTATGCCCGCAAGCTCGGCACCCCCTGGGGCATCTCGGAAGCGGCCTTCAATGCTCGCGACCACCAGATGAACTATCAGTACAGCAATTTTGGCGTGCCGACGCTCGGTCTGAAGCGCGGTCTCGGCCAGAATGCCGTCATCGCCCCTTACGCTTCGCTGCTGGCGAGCCAATACAATCCGGTCGCAGCACTCGAAAACCTCAACAGGCTGCGGGCCGTCGGCGCGCTCGGCATGTATGGTTTCCATGATGCCGTGGACTTCACGCCGAACCGCGTGCCTGAGGGCAAGCAGTGCGCTGTGGTCTACAACTACTATGCGCACCATCACGGCATGTCGATTGCGGCCGTTGCCAACGTCGCCTTCGACGGCATGCTGCGCGAACTCTTCCACGCCGATCCGGTCATCGAAGCAGCGGAGCTGCTGCTGCAGGAAAAGGCACCGCGCGACATCCCCGTCATGGCGGCCAAGCACGAAACCGATGCGCCTGCCACCATCCAGGGCGATCTCATGCGCCCGGAAGTGCGCCGCCTGGAAGACCCGGCGTCGCGCGAACGCGAATTGCTGCTGCTCTCCAACGGTCGCTATTCGACCATGCTGACGGCGACAGGATCCGGCTACAGCCGCTGG
The DNA here is from genome assembly GCF_056396805.1 of Rhizobium sp. 05N49. Lineage (NCBI taxonomy): Bacteria > Pseudomonadati > Pseudomonadota > Alphaproteobacteria > Hyphomicrobiales > Rhizobiaceae > Rhizobium > Rhizobium sp. 05N49. The sequence goes on along the minus strand of NZ_JBFTME010000023.1, from coordinate 6,651 downwards.
AAGAACCTCTCCGTCAACCGCTGGCGGGCCGATCCGACCGAGGATCGCTGGGGTTCCTTCATCTTCCTGCGCGACACCGCATCGAACGAGTGGTGGTCCGCSACCGCCGAGCCACGCTCGATTGCCAACGAGCACGTGCGCGTCAGCTTCAGCGACGACAAGGCCGAATTCGTCAAGACCGTCGGTGAACTGACGAGCGAGATGGAGGTCTTCGTCGCGAGCGATCACGATGCGGAAGGCCGCCGTCTGACGATCACCAATACCGGCACGGAAGATCGCGTGATCGAGGTGACCTCCTATATGGAGCCGGTCGCGACACTCGATATCGTCGATACGGGCCACCCGGTCTTTGCCCGCATGTTCCTGAAGACCGAGATTGCCGCAGCCGGCGACGCGATCGTCGTCGAGCGCCAGAAGCGTGGCCTGACCGATCCCGATGTCGCCATCGCGCAGCTTGTCGTTGATACCTCAGGCGAAAACGGTCCGACGCAATATGAGACTGACCGCATGCGCTTCCTCGGTCGCGGCCGTACCCTGACCGAAGCTGCGGCTTTCGATGCCGATGCCAAGCTGTCAGGCACGGACGGTTTCACCATGGACGCCTGCGTGTCGCTGCGCCGTACGCTTCGCGTGCCTGCCGGCGAAAAGGTCAGCGTGACCTTCTGGACCGTTGCTGCAGGCGAACGCGCCGAACTCGAAGCGGCGCTCGAGCACTATCGCCAGCCGGAAAGCTTTGCCCAGGGCCTCGTCCAGGCCTGGACGAGAACGCAGAGCCAGTTGCGCCAGATTGGCGTCAACTCGAAGGAAGCGGCCGCCTATCAGCGGTTTGCCCGCTACATCATCTATCCCGACATGGCGCTGCGCGCCGACAGCAAGCTGGTTCGGGAGGGCCTCAAGTCGCAGTCCGTGCTCTGGGGCGCAACGCTCTCCGGCGACACACCACTGATGACGCTGCGCATCACCGATGAGCTCGGCACCGATCTTGTCAAGGAACTGCTGCGCGCCCAGGGCCTCCTGCAGGCCCGCGGCGTCGAGGTCGATCTCGTTGTCTTCAATGAGCGCGCCGGTGAGGCGGCTGGCGAGATGCAGCGCACGATCGACCAGCTTTGTGACGCCGCGCGTCACGCCAGCGAGATCGCCGGCATCCAGCGCAACATCTATGTATTGCGCAAGGATCTGACGACGCCGGAAGCCTATGATGCCATCATTGCCGCCTCGCGTGTCGTGTTGCGCGGCCGCGACGGCAGCCTGATCGATCAGGTGCAGAAGGCCCGCTCCGTTGCCGGCTCTCCGGCGCTGCTCGGCCAGTGGGGCGATTCCACCCTCGTTCCGAGGATGGTTCGCAACGCAGGCGATGCGACCTCGGCCGATGGCAGCGATCTCGCCTTCTGGAACGGCTACGGCGGCTTTGCGGCCGATGGCAGCGAATATGTCGTGCGCCTCTCGGGCGGCGAACAGACGCCGCATCCGTGGGTCAACATCATGGCCAATGACAGTTTCGGCTTCCATGTCTCGGCCGAAGGCGCCGCCTTCACCTGGAGCCAGAACTCGCGCGACCATCAGCTGACACCCTGGACCAACGACATGGTCACCAACCGGCCGGGCGAGGCCTTCTACCTGAAGGATCTCGACCGCGGCTCGGTCATCGTGCCTTATGCGTCGCTGGCGCAGCGTTCCGACACGCGCTTCGAGGCCCGTCATGGCCTCGGCTACTCGGTGTTCTCGACGGTTCAGGACGAAATCGCCCTGGAGGTTACGCAGACCCTGCATATGCAGAAGTCGGTCAAGCTGACGCAGCTGCGCATCCGCAACGAAGCGGGTGAGACGCGCAAACTGCGTCTCTATGGTTATGCCGAATGGATCCTCGGCAACAACCCGACGAAGAGCAAGCCCTTCATTATCTCGAACTTCGACAGTGCGAGTGGGGCGGTCTTTGCGAATAATCCGTTCAGCGTGAACTTCGGCACGCGTGTCGCCGCATTTGCGGCAAGCGAAACGCCGTCCAGCGTTTCCACCAGCCGCCGCGAGTTCATCGGCCGTCACGGGACGATCCAGCAGCCGCGCACCGTTTCTGCGGGCTCGCGTCTCTCCAACGCTTTGGATCTCGATGGTGATCCGGCAGCCGCCATGGCCTTCGATCTGACGATCGGGCCTGGCGAAGTGCGCGACATCTGCTTCTATATGGGCGATGCCGCCTCGCAGGAGGAAGCGGCCGCTCTGATCGCCGAGATCCGCACCGTCGGCTTCGAAGAGGTTCTCGGTCAGACCCGCGATTTCTGGAAGAACTTTACCGGCAAGACGCGTGTTTCGACACCGGATCAGCGTCTCGACTTCATGGTGAACAACTGGCTGCCCTATCAGACCTACGGCTGCCGTATCATGGCTCGCACCGCCTTCTACCAGTCGAGCGGCGCGTGGAACCTGCGCGACCAGTTGCAGGATTCGCTGGCCTTCCTTCTGCATTCGCCGGAAATCGCCCGAAAGCAGATCCTCAACACCGGCCGGCGCCAGTTTCCGGAAGGTGACTTCCAGCATTGGTGGCTGGCAGACAGCGGCGCCGGCGTTCGCACGAACATCTCCGACGATCCGGTCTGGCTTGCCTATGCCGTCGATCAGTATTGCACGGCGACAGGCGACGGCGCGATCATGGACGAGATGCTGCCCTTCGTCGAGGGCGCGCAGCTCAGCCCCGGTCAGTACGATGCTTTCATCCAGCCGCGTGTTTCCGACAATACCGCATCGCTCTACGAGCATGCGGCCCTCGGGCTGGATCTTGCGATCAAACGCACCGGCGTCAACGGCTTGCCGCTGATGATGAGCGGCGACTGGTGTGACAAGATGGACCGGGTGGGCATGGCCGGCCGTGGCGAAAGCGTCTGGCTTGGATGGTTCCTCGCCGGTGCCCTGCGCCGCTTCATTGCCTATGCCGAAGCTCGTGGCGACACGCAGCGTGTCAGCCACTGGACCGCACATCTGGAGAAGCTCAAGAGCGCGATCGAAACGGCGGGCTGGGACGGCGAATATTACCGCCGTGGCTATTACGACAACGGCGCGCCGCTCGGCTCCAGCCAATCCGAAGAGGACAAGATCGATTCGATCGCCCAGTCCTGGAGCGTGCTGTCAGGCGAGGGCAATCCGGAACGCAGCGGCATGGCGATGAAGGCCGTCCTCGATAAACTCGTCGATGAGGAGGGCAAGTTCATCCGCCTGCTGACGCCGCCTTTCGTCAAGCCGGTCAACGATCCCGGCGTGATCAGGGCCTATCCGCCCGGTGTTCGCGAAAACGGTGGCCAGTACACCCATGCCGCCACCTGGGCCGTGCTCGCTCTCGCCCGCATGGGGCGGGCCGAAGACGCCTGGCGCGCTTTCGAGATGCTGAATCCGATCAATCATTCGCTCGATAAATCGTCTGCAGACGTCTATCGCATCGAGCCCTATGTGATCGCCGGCGACGTCTATGGCGAAGGTGCTCTCAAGGGACGTGGCGGCTGGAGCTGGTACACGGGTTCGGCCGGCTGGCTCTACCGCGTGGCCGTCGAGGGCATCCTCGGCATCCGCTCGGAGAATGGCCGACTGCACGTCAAGCCGGTTCTGCCGGCCGGATGGGACGGCTTCTCCGCCGAACTCGATCTGCCGAGCGGGAAATATCAGGTTTCCGTTTCGAAGGTGGACTCGGATCGCTGCTCCGTGACCATCAACGGCGCGGCAGTTGATGATCTGAACGAAGGATATCTGCTGGCGGCCAAGTAAAACTTGTTGCCGGGGCAGTCTGACTGTTGTCACTGCCCCGGCGAATGCCGCGATCAGCCTCTTTCAATCCGTCGGCAGGGTGAAGACGGTGCAGGGATCGGCGATGCCGCGCAATCGGTGTTCACCCAGTGGAACCAGCTGCGTTGTCGTCTCTGCTGCCAGCGCACCTGATATCAGCACACGATGACCAAGGGACTTGCAGAGCCCTTCCAGCCGGCTGACCAGATTGACCGCGGGGCCGATGGCCGTGAAATCCAGCCGGTCGGCAGCACCGATATTGCCCCAGAGCATTTCGCCGAAATGCAGCGCCACGCCGAAGGGCAACGGGACCAGGCCCTGTGCTTGCCGTGTGGCGTCGAGATGGACCATGCCTGCACGGGCGGCAGCGACAGCACGCAGAGACGCTTCGCAGGCCTCAGCGGGCGTTCCGGTAACGGGAAAGATCGCCAGAACGCCGTCCCCGATGAACTTCAGCACCTCGCCCCCGAAAGCATGCACTGCACCCGCAATACGATCGAACCACGCGTCAAGGGTGGCGATCATGAGGGAGGGGTCGGTCGCTTCCGAGAGCGCCGTGAAATCGCGGAGGTCAGCACAGAGCAAAGCGGCGCGAATGGTTTCACCATTGTTGCGGCCGAGCGCCCCGGCCTGTACCTGTGCGGCACTGCGTTTGCCGAGATAAGCTTCAAGAAGGGTTGTCAGCGCTGTACGGGCGGTTAGTGCCGCTAAGGGTGCCGCTGCAAAACGCGCGGCTTCGTCCAGCCGCTCTGTCTCGGACGAGGTGAACGAGCGGGATCCGGCCCAGCCCAATATCGGATTGTCAGAGCCTCGGCCGATCTTTCCTTCGTATATTGGTCCAAGTCCGGCAAGCCAGTCGCCCGCAGCCTTGTTGAGCGAGCTGCCGGCAAAATCGAGTGCCTCGATGACGGCGCCGGTTTCAGCCCTCCACAACCAGGTCCGACGCGCAATGATCGGATGCGGAATGGAAAGAGTGAGAGCCCCGCCCGCAAGTGGCAGACCGTCGGCAAGCAACTGGCGGCCAAGCTCGGCTATGAATTGTTCGGGGCTGGACGAGGCACTGGCCTCATCGACCAGCCAGGCGAGGTGGGCGGGCAAATCCATTCCTCGATCATGCCATAGCGCCCGCCTGATGTCAGCCAGACGACTGCGACAGTCGGACGCGCCTTCTTCGTGAACCTGGCTTCCCTTTCAAATGATAAGCTTGGTCACTTCCTGCCGTGAAAGATATCCGGTCCCGGGTCGCGTCCCGCCGTCACTGCTTCCAGGCGGCCAAGGTAGTGGGCCCAGCCTTCGGCATGGCCGGCGCATTGCTCGACATTGGGCAAGCCGGTATGCGTCAGACGCAAGAGCGTTCCATCAGGCTGCTCGATCAGATCGATCTCGACGAGGCTCGATCCCGGCGGCACCACGTCGCTGCCATCCCAGCCGAAGCTGTAGGCCAGGCGGTGGACCGGCACCACTTCACGGAACGATCCGCGCGCGAAACGCGCACCTGTCACGTTGACGAGATAAAGCCCTCCGGGCTGGGGCTCGATATCCGCCTCTGTTCCCATCCAGCGGAGGATCTTTTCCGGATCCGTCAGCAGGGCGAACACTGCTGCAGGCGGCGCAGAAAGATGCGTTTCGCGGCGAACAACGAGAGCTTCCTGCATCGTTTTCTCCCTAAATTGGTCTGCGCCGATTGAGGCCACGACGCGGTGTCCTCAATTATTCTAGGGGGAAGATCTCTCCCAGCAAGGGCGTCGTGAGTGATCGTCTTGAGAATTATGGTTGCCGTCAGGGCCTATGCAGATGACGGGCGATCTACGGATTTGCCTTTAGAAAGGCGATAAGATCGTCGACTTCGAAGCTCCACAATCCCCAGAAGCGCATCTTTGTTCCCGGGACTTTTCTGTTCGGCGCTGCCAAAAATTCGGCAAGTTCATGCTCGTTCCACACGAGCCCCTCTTCGCCGGCTTTCTTCAAGGCAGGGGAGTAGGCGTAGTCGTCTAGGCCAGCTGCCCGCCTTCCCACGACACCCTTCAGAGAGGGGCCAAATGTACTTCTGGTGTCATCGACAATGTGGCACGAAGAACAGGCCCGAAAAATTCTCGCACCACGATCTGCATCAGCCGCGAAACTATTGCTCGCAACTGAAGCTGCCGTAGTTGCCAATGCGATTGTTTTCAACGTCGTTCTAGGCCTGCGCATCGATCCTGGTGAGTTTGAAGAAGAACCGCCTTTCGTCGTCGCGCACGCACATCATCCCAGCCAGCGTGTTATCGTTCACCCGTCTGAAATGGTCGACGATCGGTTGCCTGTCGTAAACCATTGCAGCGCTTGCGACGTGCTCGAATGCCCGAACTTCCAGGGCTGCTGTCGTGCCCCGCGCGCGGAACGCCTTGTGCAGAAGCGAAAACAGGCTTCGGGCAAGGGACGTCCGTCCCAACGGCGCAAGCCTGATTGCAAGCCCGAGAGGAACGAAGCGTGGATCAACGGCCACAAGCCTCCCGGGAAGCCACTGAAAGAGCAGGGCGTCCGCTCGCCTGTCGGGGTGAAAGCGCTTGCCGAACCATCGCAAATTCTCGAGAACGCCGTCCAGTGGATGCCCCGACGGAATGCCGGCGCCTCTCCAAAGCCCGGTCATCTCAAGCGGATCGACAGGCTCGAGCGACCGGAACCAATCCGTCATGTCTTTCTGCAGGTCCGTTTGCACGGCTTCACCTTTTTCTATGGTCACACCAGAAATGACGTAGCGCTTGTGTGCGGAGATTCCTGTCAAGCGAAGCGAAGAATTGACCCCCTTGGCGAATTGAAGAACTGACCCCCTCATTGGTTTGCGGTTTCGTTAGTTTCGAGCGCCGTTCCGGCCTTCTGCAGAAGGCCGGAACGGCGCTTTTC
>NZ_JBFTME010000022.1:0-96867 GCF_056396805.1 Rhizobium sp. 05N49 | reverse complement strand
CCCTTCGTCTTCATGGTCATGCCGGTGCTGTGGAAGCGGGCGAAGGCGTTCGGCTATGTCACCGCTGCCGACGTCGTGCACGGCCAGTACGGTTCACGCGGGCTGGAACTGGCGGTCGCCGCCACCGGCGTCATCGCCACCATGCCCTATATCGCCCTGCAGCTCGTCGGCATGACGGCAGTGCTCAAGGCGCTCGGCCTGCATGGCGAACTGCCGCTCGCCATCGCCTTCATCGTGCTGGCGCTCTACACCTATTCCGCGGGCCTGCGCGCACCGGCGCTGATCGCCTTCGTCAAGGACATCATGATCTATATCGTGGTGATTGCCGCTGTGGCACTGATCCCCTCGAAGCTCGGCGGCTACGCCAATGTCTTCAATGCCGCCGATGCCGCCTTCCAGGCCAAGGGCTCGGGAAGCCTGCTGCTCGCCTCCAACCAATATGTCGCCTATGCGACGCTGGCGCTTGGCTCGGCGCTTGCCGCCTTCATGTATCCGCATACGCTGACCGGCATCTTCGCCTCCAACAGCGRCAACACGATCCGCAAGAATGCGGTGCTACTGCCGGCCTATACGCTGCTGCTCGGCCTGCTGGCGCTGCTCGGCTACATGGGCCATGCCGCGCATCTGCAGCTGGACAGCGCCAACGACGTCGTTCCCGCGCTGTTCAAGACCCTGTTCTCCAGCTGGTTTGCAGGCTTTTCCTTCGCGGCCATCGCCATCGGCGCGCTGGTGCCGGCTGCGGTCATGAGCATCGGTGCGGCCAATCTCTTCACCCGCAATTTCTGGAAGGCTTACGTCGATCCCGCCGTGTCTCCGGCGGGCGAGGCGAAGGTCGCTAAGATCACGTCGCTCATCGTCAAGATCGGTGCGCTGCTCGTGATCCTCTTCCTGCCGACGCAGTTTGCCCTCGACCTTCAATTGCTTGGCGGCATCTGGATCCTGCAGACGCTGCCGGCCCTGGTCTTCGGCCTCTATACCGGCTGGTTCCGCGCACCCGGCCTGCTCGCCGGCTGGTTCGTCGGCTTCTTCGGCGGCACCTATCTCGTCTGGGACGCAGGCTGGAAGCCGCTGCATGCGGTGACCATCGGAGGCGCGAGCTTCACCGTCTATACCGGGCTTCTGGCCCTTGCGGCAAACATCGTCGTCGCGGCGGTTCTGAGCGCGGCGCTCGCGAAATCCACACGGCCTCAGACACAGCAATGATCCTTACCGGTGGCGACCGCGAGGTCGCCGCCAACGCCCGGCCGCCCCGCTTGAGGGCGGCTGGACAGTCCCGATACGGGGGAGGCATCCGCCGCGCTCACTCCGCCTGTAAGATCCGCGCCTCCACCGGCTGCTCGAAGCCCTTCAGCGAGAGCATCCGTACCTCGCTCCCGGTCATGAGCGCCGGCGCCTGACGGGCCGCTTCGGCCGAGACCACGATCTCGCCCGGCTGTGCCTGCGATTCCAGTCTTGCGGCCTGGTTGACCACGCCGCCGATCGCGGTGAAATCGCTGTGGAAGCTTGAGAATTCGCCGATCTGGACATCGCCCGTATGGATGCCGACACCGATGCCGAGCGGCTCGCTCACTTCGATGCCGGCCAGCGCTTCGCCGCAAAGGCGCTGGATATCCCTGCCGGCCCGGATTGCGGCTGCGGCATGGTCTTCGCGCTTGATGGGAAAGTTGAAGATCGCCATCAGCCCGTCGCCCATCTGCTTGTTGACGATGCCGTCGTTTGCCCAGATCGCCTCGGCCGCTCGGGTCTGGAACAGGCTGACGATCTGGCTGAGTTCAACCGCGCCAATGCGTTCCGACAGGCCGGTATAGCCCCTGATATCGGCAAACAGGATCGTTGCGCCCGAAGTGATGTGGCGCTGCTTCTTCACATATTGGAAGGAGCGCTCGCAGATCGTGCAGATATCGGGATTCATCTTGCTTCTGGTGATGCCGAAGGCGCGCAGCGGCAGCGAGAGCGGGCCACCGATCGGGATCGGCATATGCATCTGGTCCCAGCAGCCGCGGCAGATGCCGGCGCTGCCGGGTTTTGCATGATGTCCTGTGATGGTTGCTGTCGTCATGCCTGCCGTTACTCCCGTGTTGTGGCAGCTTCCGCCAGTCCGGCGCATTTGGCAACAGCGTGTGTCCGGGCGCTAGGAGACCGGCAGAATATTCTGCGCGTCGGCCTGATGCAGTCGCTTTTCGGCGAGTTCGATGAAGGCGCGGACCAGCGGCGAGAGGTGCTTGCTGCTGGGATAGACGACATGCAATCCGCCCGACGCCGTCCGATAGCCGTCGAGCACGCGCTGCAGACGCCCGTCGGCGATGCAACCGAAGGCGACGCCATAGGGCAGCTGCGCGATACCGTAGCCGGCGACGGCGGCTTCCTTGACAGCCTGCATTTCATTGGCGGCGAAGCGCCCCGATACCGAAACCGCTTCCTGTCCGTGCGGTCCTTCCAGCAGCCATTGGACATGGCTGGCCGATGGCCCGGCGATGACGCAGTCATGGCTAGCGAGATCGGCCGGCGTCGCCGGTATGCCTGAACGGGCGAGATAGGCGGGGCTGGCGCAGAGCAGGCGGTAGGTGGTGCCGAGCCGCCGCGCAATCAGCGTGGAATCTTCGAGCTGTCCGGTGCGGAAGGCGAGGTCGATGCCGTTGTCGATCAGGTTCAGCCGCTCGTCGGTCAGGCGCAGCTCGACGCTCGCCTTGGCATAGGTCGCCAGAAAGTCGAAGATCGCCTCCTGCAGGAAGTGGCTGCTGAAGCCGACCGGCGCCGATATGCGGATCGTGCCCGCAGGCTCGGCGCGCGCTTCGGCCAGCCGCAGGTTGGCATCCTCGATCCGCCGCAGCGCCTGGCTGCTTTCCGCGTAATAGAGCCGCCCTGCATCGGTCATGTTGAGGCTGCGGGTCGTGCGCTGCAAAAGCCGCACGCCAAGCTCGCGCTCCAGGGCGGCGATGCGGCGGCTCACCGTCGTCTTCGGCATGCCAAGCAGCCGGGCGGCCGCCGTGAAGCTGCCGGCCTCGATGACGCGGGCAAAGATCGCTATGTCGTTGAGATCGATCATTGGTGCCTGTGATGGGACGATGTTTTGCATTTGTAGGCCATTATGGCTCAATGCGACAATGCCTAACTTTGCTTCATCAGCAACGACAGGTGGGAACACGGGTCCCACCTCGATCAAGGAGCAAGCGATGAGCAATATCAGAACCATTCTCGTATCGGGTGCGACCGGACAACAGGGCGGCGCCGTCGCCCGCGCGCTCGCTGCACGCGGCCACCGCGTCAAGGGCCTGACCCGCAGGCCTGACAGCGATGCCGCCCGGCGGCTGGCCGCGACAGGCGTCGAAGTGGTTGCCGGCAATCTCGATGACAAGGCTTCGGTCGTGCAGGCGGCAAAGGGCGTCGATACGATGTATCTGATGGGCAACAGCTATGAGGCCGGCATCGAAGCGGAAACGCGCCAGGGTATCATTGCCGCCGATGCGGCGAGGCAAGCCGGTATCGGCCATCTCATTTACGGCTCCGTCGGCGATGCCGACAGGAAGACCGGCATTCCGCATTTCGACAGCAAATATCTGGTCGAGCAGCATGTGGCCGGGCTCGGCATTCCCTATACGATCAGTGCGCCTGTCGCCTTCATGGAAAACACCGTGGCGCCCTGGTCGATCGGCGGACTGAAACAAGGCGTCTATGCCGCAGCCCTGCCGCCGGCCCGCAAGCTGCAGCAGATCGCCATCGACGATATCGGTCATTTCGTCGCCGCACTTGCCGAACGCCGCGAACAGGTCTTCGGAAAACGGTTCGATATTGCCGGTGACGAACTCTCCGGTGAGGAGCAGGCGAAGGTTCTGACCGAGGCGATCGGCCGGCCGATCCGCTTCCAGGAACTGCCGATTGCGGCCATGCGCCAGCAGAGCGAAGATGCGGCGCTGATGTTCGAATGGTTCGACCGCACGGGCTATTCCGCCGATATCGCGGCCTTGCGCCGGGATTTCCCCGAGGTCGGCTGGCACAGCTATGCCGACTGGGCGAAGGGCTTTGACTGGAGTGTTCTCGACGGGAAATGATCTGCAGGCGGCTATACCCCGCGATGCGGACCGGCGCGAAGCCGGTCCGCTTCGTACCGGTTCACCCCTGCGCCGTCGGGCGTATGACGATTTCGCCGACATCGACATCGTCGGGCTGCTCGATGGCAAAGGCGATGGCGCGGCCGATCGCATCGGGCGAAATCGCCATCTCCTCCATGCTTTTGGTGATACCGGCTTTCACGGCCGGGCTGGTCAGGGAGTCTGCGAAATTGGTCCTGATGAAGCCCGGCGAGATATTGGTGACGCGCAGGTTCGGGCCGGCCTCCTGGCGCAGGCCCTCGGCAATGGTGCGCATCGCATTCTTCGTGCCGGCATAGACGGCCATGGTCGGCTTGATGGTGATGCCCGCCGTCGACAGCGTGTTGACGAAATGGCCGAAACCCTGGCGGCGGAAGACGGGCAGGGCGGCGGCGATGCCATAGAGCGGCCCCCTGATATTGACGTCGATCATTTCCTCCCAGTCCTCGACGCGCAATTCGTCCATCGGCGAGATCGGTCCAACGCCGGCATTGTTGATCAGCACGTCGAGCTTCCCGTGGGTGTCGCAGGCAAGTGCCACGAGAGCTTCGAGATCCGTGCGCTTCCTGACATCGGTGACACGATGGACGGCCTTGCCGCCGGCGGCGATGATGCGCTCGGCCAGCCCCTCCAGCTTTTCGTTGCGCCTTGCACCGAGCACCACGCTGGCGCCGCGCTGCGCCAATATCAACGCCGTCGCTTCGCCGATGCCGCTGCTGGCGCCGGTGATGGCGATAATCTTGTCCTTGATCGGTGACATATTCGTTCTCCTTGGTCTGTTAGCCAAGGATTGCAGCGTCAGGCCGGAGAATCTATGCTGAAGGCTCCGTCATTTCGTCGAGATCGTCCAGAAATCATGATCGATCCACTGTCCGATATGTTTTCGCTCGTCGATATCGAGAGCGCCCGCTGCACGCGCTTCGAAGTGGGCGGGCAATGGGCCTTCCGCTTTCCGCCGAAGCCGGCATTGAAATTCGTCGCCGTCCTCAGGGGAGGCTGCTGGATCATCCTGCAGGGCGAGCGGCCTTTTGTTCTTCGGGCCGGCGATACATTCCTGCTCGCCAATGCGCCGGCCTATGTCATCGCCAATGACCTCGCGAGCGAGCCGGAGGATGGCATTGCCTTCTTCGACTGGGAGCATTCCGACATTGCCCGGCACGGCGGCGACGAGACGGCGCTGATCGGCGGCAGTTTCACGCTCTCCGGCGGCAATGCGCAACTGCTCATCGATGCGCTGCCGCCCTTCATCCATATCCCGGCCGACGATCGTGCGGCCGGCATTCTGCGCGCCACGCTCGCAACCCTTGACGAGGAGCTCGGCGCCGGCGACATGGGCTCGACGCTGATGACGCGGCGCATGGGCGATATCCTGCTGGTGCAGGCGCTGCGCGCCCATGTCTCCCGCGTCGGGCCTGAAAATGCCGGCTGGATCGGCGCGCTCGGCAACCCGCAGATCGGCAAGGCGATCAGCCTTGTTCATAACGACCCGGGATATCGCTGGACGGTGGGCGAGCTTGCAAGCCGCATCGGCATGTCGCGCTCCGCCTTTGCCGAACGCTTCCGGGCACAGGTCGGCATCGCACCACTCGATTACGTCACCCGCTGGCGGATGCATCGCGCCCGGGAAGCGCTTCGGCGCGGGCATGCGACAGTGGCGGGCCTTGCGGCCGATCTCGGCTATTCCTCCGAAAGTGCCTTTGGCAATGCTTTCAAGCGTGTCTTCGGCCGCGCGCCGAAACGCTACTGGCGGGATGCCTGACAGAGCAGACCTGCGACGCGTCCGGGGGCAGGCGGACGGCCGGGCTTCGAATGGAGCTCATGCCTTGAAATCCAAGGCTCCCGCCTTTAGCAGCGAAGCATAATTCACTTCCGTCCATTCCTGCCTGGCAATCAGGTTCTGGATGCAGACCTCGTTGGCGGTGGCGATCGTCGTGCCGGGCTGCACCTTCGACAGATAGCCCCTGGTCTGCGCGATGTTGCCGCTGACGACCGTCGCCACGGCATCGATCTTCAATGTCAGCTTCGGGGCGTCGGGGAATATGCCCTGGACGAACCAGACACCGCCGCCCTTGGATTTCACCGCGCTGCCGATTGCGCCGCGGCGTACGGTATAGCCGGCGCCGTTGTGGACGATCGCGCAGCCCGAATTGATCATCACGCTGACGGCGCGAACGCCGAAGACTTCAACCATGATGGCGGTCCACAGATCAGGGATGCCGGCGAGCATGCCTTCGGTGTCCGCCTGATAAGCGAAACCGCCGCCTGCATGATCGCTGCATACGTTCGAATCCGTGCCGATCGCCGCGGCAGTCGGCCCGAGGCGGGTGTCCTTGATCACCAGATCGACGTTGCGGGCCGACATGCCGCCGCCGCCCGCAACCAGCTTGCCCGAGGGGTCATTGACTTCGGCGGTGTTGCCGAGCAGTTCGCAGCCGCTGACATTTGCCGCCGAGCCCATGGAGAAGCGCAGCCCGCCGCCGCTGCTGTCGGCGGTGTTCTGCAGCACCTTGCTCTTGGAAATGTCGACCCGCGACAGGACCGAGGCATAGAGCCCGCCGCCGTCGTCCGCGCACCAGTTCTTTGACAGCGTGCTGTCGGAAATGCTGACCGCCGTCGTCTGCGCACGCTTGATTTCATCTGCGTTCCACGCGTCCCACTTGTTGAGGCTGAGCGCCGAGGTGGAGGCGAAATAGAAGAGGTGGTCCAGCGCTTCGGACCAGCGTGCGTTGATCAGGTCGAGGATCACGGCCTTGATGCCGCGCACCGGCGGGCTCGGGGCTGCGGGATTGGCCAGCCATTTGGCATAGTTGATGATGTCCCAGACGCTGATGTAGGACAGCGGCGAGCCGATGATCGCCTTCACCGCCGCCAGTTTCGAGGTCAGGAACTTCACCATGTCGATCTCCGACAGGTTGCGCGGCAGCTTGCCGGGCAGGGCGACCTCGCAGCCGACGCCGCCGCCATCGCGACGCCCCACATTTCCCGACCGGTTGCCGTCGATCAGGCAGGCGTCGAGCGTCGGCCATCCATAGCCGACCACCGCAATGCCTGCGCCGCGGCCTTCGGCACTGTTGCCGCGAAACAGGCAGCGGCGGAAGGTGGGGCTTGCCCAGACGGTTGCCGCGCCCCCGCCAAAGGCCTGTCCGGCGAGCCAGTGGTTCGGCCGGCCCGGTCCGAGCTTTGCGTCAAAAGCCTTGCCGACTTCCGTGAGGATCGTGGCGCGGCTGACATGTGCAAGCTTCGGATAACCGGCAAGGACGAGGGCGAAGTTGGCGGTGTCGATGAGCGTGTTGATGAAGGACTCGACCGTCGGCGTGAAGATCGCGCCCACCAGATCGACCACCGCGTCGCGAAAGGCCGTGCGGTCGGCTTCCGGCCAGGAGCCGATCGGCGCGGTCTCGGTCTGATTGTCGGTGAAGACACAACGCTCGATCGTGACATTGTCGATATCGACCACCGCGATGCCGCCGCCGGCGCCCTGCGCTGGTTCGGTGCTCGTGTGCAGGGAACGGCCGCCGCGGATGCGCAACCCCTTGATCACGACCGGTCCGGCGCTCGCGCGCGTCGCGGGCGTGCCGGTAATGCGCAGGACGCGCGCACGCGTGCCCGACTTGATCGTCAGCTCAGGCAATTTCTTTGGATCGAACCCGGCCGCGGTCGGATCGGCCGAGGGATTGGTCAGAAGAAAACTGCTGACGAGAGTGAGCGGCTTGTCGATCACCAGCTCACCTTCCTTGTAGCTCTCGGCATCCTGGATCACGATCGTGTCGCCGGCGACGGCAACCTTGAGGGCGGCCGTGATGCTGCGCGCCGGGGTCAAGGCCGTGTCGAACTTGCCGCCGGTCTTGCCCGTCTTGGCATTGACATAGCGGGTCGTCACACCTGCCGTCCTGTCTTGGGATCGTATTTCACCTCCACCGGCACAACCTGGTCGGTCGGCAGTATCTCCAGCCACTGGTCGAACACTTCATAATTGCCGGTGACGTTGGCGCGGAAACCATCCTTCAGCGGATAGAAGCCGTGCTCGTAGACGCGATCGATCGGCGTCGAGGTCACCACATTATCCTCATCGACCAGCGTCGGATCGGCGATCTCGCTTTCCTTCGGGTATTGGCCGTTTTCGACGCCCTCGGCGTGTTTGCGGCGGATCTTCTTCGCCAGGTCGAGGATCACGTCGATCACCTTCTGGCCGTTGAGCGGATTGCCGTTGATATCCTTCTCGTCGGGATTGTTGGTCTGGTAGATGTCTGCGTCGCCGATGCCGTTGAACCCTTCGACGCCTTTCAGCCAGTTGATTGCCGCTTCCTCCTTGCCCGGACGGATCGGGATGACCGCCTTGACCCAGGGGGCGTTGAGGAAGGCGTTGCGCATGTCGTCGCCGTCGAGCTGCAGCAGCCAGCCGAGCGAGCTGCCGAACCGCGCGGGCTCGGAATCCTCGGTTATGTAGTAGTTGTCGCGGAGCGGATCGTCGATGCCGCCCCAACCGATGGTGCTGGGGGCAAGCTTGGCGGACTGCTGGCTGGCGTTGAAGGAATACATGGTCTTGGCGACCGCCTTCGTGACCGTGCTGAAGGCGGAGGAGACGGACGCGGAGGAGGCGAGAAAGTTGTTCGGCGCCGCCTTGGTTTCGCCGAGCTGCTGGGTGTAAACGCGCAGCCGCGGCCGCCACCATTCGGGCGCGACGAAGTACAGCATCTTGTCGATGTCGAAGATCGAGTTGATCAGTTCGGCCACGACATGCCGGGTGCGGTCGTCGGGCATGGTGATGCCGTGCATCAGCATGTCCTGGATGAGCTTGCGATAGACGACAATGCGCTCTTCCTCACGCAGGTCTTCGCTCGGCCGCGGCTTGATCTGGTGTGTGAGCTTGATGCGGTCCTTGGCGTTCTGGACGAAGGCCTTCTGATACTCGGCCTGCTCCTTGGCCTTGAAAGCCTCGACGTTTTCCTTGTTCTTCTTGACCGCCTCGTCATTGGCGCCGTCGGTCGGCGTCCAGTGCAGCAGGAGCTTCACCTGTACGCTGTTCTGGCCCTGGAAATCGGCACTGTCGAGATGGAGGGTGAATTTCGCCTTGTCGGCGTTGTTGACGATATCGCCCTTGCGCGAGGCTGCCACCGGCTTGCCCTGGCCGTCGAACTCGACGCCGGTCAGCGCGTAATTGCCCTTGGGGCAGATGCATTCGATCGGGAAATCGGCCTGGATCTTTTCGAGGTTGCCGAATGCCTCGGAATCGTCGACCTCGATGCCGTCCTTATAGACCTCGCCCTCATTGTCCGCGTCGGTATCCTCGACCGAGATGAAGGGGATCGTCACCATCTTGTTCTCGCTGAAGGGCTGCAGCATCGGGATCTCGTCCGGCGCGTGCAGGCCGTCCAGCTCCGCCGGCTTGGCAATGTGCATGAGGTCGGCAACGCCGAGCGATTCACCGGGCCGGTCGACGTAGGTCTGCCAGCAGAGATAGGTGCCGACGTCCTGCACCTGCACGGCCACCTGGCGCATCTTCCGGCGCAGCTCGTAATTGATCAGCGCCTGCGTCGAGTTCGTGAGCAGGTAACGCTTGCTGGATGTGTCGGTCGTCTCGGTTACGGTGCGGAAGGTGGTCTTGTAGTTCTTGCGTATCTCGGTGGAGAGCTTCTCCGTCTGCTGGCGCATGCGCTTGTGCGACTCCTCGCGCGCAGTCTGCTGCGAGGTGGAGTAGTCGAAGCTGGATGTGGCCGTGACGGAGGCGTATGAGGCAGTCACGCTCGCGCCGAACTTGATGTCCTGCTTGTTGTCCTCCTTGACCGCCTCGCTGATCTCGTCCTGCTCGGTCTTTTCGCTTTCCGTCTTGGTGACGGTTTCGGTGAACGTTTCCAGGCTCTTTTCGACCAGTACGCGCCTCGTCTGCACCTCGATCAGTTCGACGGTGGAACCGGGGCTCATCCAGACGTGACTGACCGGCGAGCCGAGGAAGGAATCCAATTCGAAGAAATACTGGCGGAACAGATGCACGACGCTGATCGGCGAAAGCGCCACGCGCCGGATGTCCTCCTGGTCCTGCGGGTTCAGGTTGTCGATGCTCAGATAGCCGTCGACGAGTTCGAGCGCGCCAAGGATGGCGGAGAGGTTGGCGGCCTGCAGCGCATTGTTCTTCAGGCTGTAGAAGATCTGTTCGAGCTGGGCATGGTGATTATGCTCAGTGAGGTAGAGCAGTGCGCCGGCTTGCGAGGACTCGTTGCGCAGCTGGCTCTCGAACGCCTTGAGGTACAGCACCCGTTGACTGTCGACATCACCCCTGTCGGCCTTCATTGCGAGACGCACCGGCGTGGTGTTGCTGCGGCAATGCTCGGTGTAGAGCCGGCTGTATTGCGGGATCACCACCTGCGTGAAGATCGATTCGATGGTGTCGCGGCTGATGATGTCGCGCCAGATGTCCGGCTTGTACTGCTCGTGAGGCGGCAGTTTCTTGGCCACGGTTTCAAGCACGACGCTGTCGAAAGTGCGCGGCTCGCCGAGCTCCAGCGCCCCAGGCTTTATGTCGATGCCGACCTGGCAGCCTTCGCGATAGTTGATGCTGACCTGCGGATTGAACTGGGTTCTCAGCCGGTTCAGCAGCGACTGCTTGTCCTGCTTGAAACCGTCGTTGAACCGGTGTTCCAGCCGCTTCGACTTCCAGCCGAGCAGCGGCTGGTAGATGCCGAACAGTTCGCTGGCATAGGGTCGGACGGTCGTGTAGTCGATGAGCTCCTGCAAAGTCTTGTTTGACGGCATATTCGCCTCCGCTGGTGAATGAAATTCGCAGTGGTATCGGCACGAGATATGGCGAGAAATTTTTGCGTGCCCCGATCTTTGGCCGGGGTTGCTCACATTGCATCTGGAAGCAGATTGGCGAATTGTAGCGTAACTCAGCGGCCTTGCGTAGGCGCTCCCGGCATCTCCAACGCGATCAGGGTGAACAAATTCCTGCGGTAGTGTGCGACTCTGGTACTCTGCTCCGTCAGTGCGAAAGCGCCTTCGGGATGAGCGTCAAGCGCGTTTGCTGTGCGCACTCCAGCGTTATTGATCGAGACGCTCAGCGAGCGGGAAACCGGCAGCCGAGCAAGACGCTCTTGACGCCGGGCCGCCGGGCGCCACTTCAACCGTCACTTACGCGGGGGTTCTGTTGCACCGGTTCGATCACTATCTCGTCTTCATTCTGCTCACGCTCGGCGGCGGGCTTCTCATCGGTCTCATCAATCTGCCGGATGAATGGTACCAGTCGCTCGCCAAGCCCTGGTTCACGCCGCCGGACTGGCTGTTCGGCCCGGCCTGGACGATCCTCTATATCCTCATCGGCATTGCAGGCGCGCGCACCTATGCGCGTAGCAGGCGGTCACCCGTCATGACCTGCTGGATCGCCCAGCTCGTCCTGAATTTCGCCTGGTCGCCCGCTTTCTTCGGCCTCAAATCCCCGAGCCTGGGGCTGATGATCATCATCCCGCTGCTTCTGCTGATCCTTGCCTTCATCGGCCTGTCGTGGAAGCGGGACCGGATATCGTCGGTCCTGTTCATGCCCTATGCGGTTTGGGTGGCTTATGCGACGGCGCTCAATGCCGCCATCGCCTCGATGAACTAGATTGAAAACCGAAAGCGCGGTCAGTGGAATTTGCCGTTCGCCTTGTCGGCGATAGCAGCACCCGAGATCAGGCGGTTGCGGTCGGAGGTCCAGGCGGCGACGAATTCCTTGCGCACCGCATCTGGAAAAGCCGTGCCCGCCAGAGCGGACTCGCTCGGGGCGCCAGGGGCGAGCGCCAGTTCGGCCCGGGTGGTCGACGCGATCCGGCCATAGGTGAAGGCGCGGGTGATCGGATCATTTTCGGCAGATTGCGGCGCGCATTTGCCGCCTTGCGGCGGGCGTGACGTCACCGCGGCCGTCCTTACCGTGACGCCGTCGCGGAACAGAAAACAGTAAGCCCTGTCTGCCGGGCCACCGATCACGGACTGCGGCTCGATCACATAGCCGCGCACCGGAAACTGGGCATTCGAAGCCGACCAGATACGCTTCTCGAGATGACGCGCGCAGGCCCTCATGTCGGTCGCTGCCGCGTCGCGGCAGGCGGAGACTGTCCAGCGCGCCAGCTGGGCGGCGCTCGGCAAGGCGAGGGTCACCGTCGCCTCGGTGTTCAGTTCCCTGTAGGTGCAGCGCTGGAGTTCGACGCCCGGCCAGTCGTCCGTCGTCGTCGGCGAGCACGATGATCTCATATACTGGCCGGCGCTGATGCGCGTCTCGAAGCGGTGTTCCATTTCGGTCGTCAGCGACGCCAGGTTGGTTTCTGCCGCCTGCGCGACGCGCGTGGCGCACGCGGCGAGCAGAATGGCAAGCCCGACGTTTCTCAGGGTCATAAGAAGCAGCCGCCGCATTTTACCGTCCTTGCGAGATCTTTGGAGGAAATACTTTCAACCTGGGGAGACAAAGTTGTTTTTATTGTCGTTAATATTGCACAATCCAAGATTAAATGAAATAGTGACTTGGGTCGTTCACGTTGCACCGAAGCCGAGCAGAGGAGCCGCAGACCATGTCTCTCTACATGCTTCAACTATCCCGCGTTTTAGTCACGCTTGGCATTGCAGTGCTTGCCTTTCACGCTTACGCCGCCGAACCGCCGGCAAGCTCGGCCAACGTCCTCAAAGCCGTCGAATTCTCCGCGGCGACGCCGCTCGACGAGTCCTACCGGGGAGAGTTCGTCGGTTGCGACGGCGCGGCCGGAGCGAGCAGGAAGGACAAGTTTCTCGGTTTCAACCTGAGGCTTCCTGGTGTCGCGGAATCGAAACAGTACTATCTGTGCAGTCGCGACCCCAGCAATGTGAAGGCGTTGCTGCGCCTCAAGGACGGCGCGATCTACTGGCGCAGCAAGATGGCGCTCGACGTCGACGGATCCTGGGCGGCATGGAACGGTCTGCCCGGTGCTACCGATCTGAAGGAGACGTCGTACAAGTGGCCCGGCTCCTCCAATCCTTCCGCGCAATCCGCACAAATCGATCCGGACCGCATTCCCTTCATCGTGATGCCGACGGCCGGCCTTTCCAGGATAACCGGCAACAAGAGCGGTGAAATGGGCCGCATGTTCGCTGAGAAGACCGGGCTTCGGCTCGGCGATATGGGCGTCGTCGTCTACAAGGACCGGTGGACGCCGGTTCTGATCGCGGATGGTGGTCCTTTCATGCGGCTCGGCGAGGGATCGAGCAGGGTCTTCGAGGCAATCGGCGAAAGCCGTTGCAAGAAGTGGAACAGCGATCAAACGGCCTGCGTCGGGCCGGGACACGTTTATCCCTACAAGAATTTCGGTCTCGGCCATGACGTGATCTTCATCGTCTACCCAGGCAGCCGGGACACCGGTCTGGAGCCGGAGAATGCCATCTCGAAAATGTGTGCCTTTGCCAAGGAGAAGCTCAACCTGACGGGCGGCGCAATGTGCCCGTGATGTTTCCACGCAAGCAGGAGAGGAGTTTGCGATGCGTTACCTTTTGCCATTGAGCATTCTGATACTTGCCGGCGCGACCGGCGAGCTCAGCGCGGCGACCTTTGGAAAATGCAAGTTCAATACAGAGACCATGGCCTTTGCGGGAAGCCCGAGCGAACAGGCATCCTGTCTGCTGCGCAAGGTGAAAATACTGGGAAATGTCGACGCCACACCCGCGCAGCTGCCGTCCAATCTCGCAGGCTTCATCGGCCAGCCCGTCACCATCTCCAAGACGAAGCTGCGGCAGGCACTTTCCGGCCAGGAACTGACCGAGGCCGGGCTCGGAGGCAGTCTCGATGCGCCCTTGTCCCGCGGCAACACGAACAATCCGCAGGCACCGATGGCGCGCTACTTCGTCATTCACGATACGAGTTCGCCGAATTTCGGGAACGTGGCGCAATTTCCCGCTGACATCGATACCAGCAACCAGGTCAATCGGCTCGACGGTTTCAAGAGCCCGTCGAACGCCAAGGCGCACATATTCCTCAACCGCCGGGGCGAGATCTATGTCGGCCATGATTTTGGCGTGCCTTGGCGCGCAACCAAGCTGGAACAGCAGATCGGCACTTTGTCGCGCGGCATGTTCCTGCACATCGAGAACGTGCAGCCGCGTCGGAAGCACCCGAGCCAGCCTGATGGTAACGCGCCAACGCCCGGTTTCTCGACAACCCAGTATGACCGGCTCGCGCTCCTTTACCTCATGGCGAGCATGCGCGCCCAAACCGGCCTCGTTCCGGCGTTTCATGCGGCAATAGACCAGGGCCTGAGCGACGGGCATGACGACCCGCAGAATTTCAGCCTGGAGGATTTCGACGCCGCACTTGGACGCCTTCTCGCCACTGTGAGTTAGAATATCGCTCTCGACTAGGCGTGGCGTAAACCGAAGTCGCTGGTGCCTTTTGGGTAGGGACTTCCGTTACGGGTGCTGCTGGAAGCATCGACGGTAAGCCGTTGAATATAGAGGGAAAGGCGAGCGCTCGAAGCTGAGGAGCAGTTCCGGCAAAACGGCATCGCGGTTTTGTGGGCGCAATTGCGTGGAAACAGGAAGAGCCGATTTGCTTGCCGCGCAGCTCGCTCAGTCCTAATGTCGAAGCGGACATTGTCCCGTTTTGAGGGAGAAGCGCGATGCCGTCGAGTTTCAATGTCGAAAGTGCCGATGGTTATGAGCAGCTGATGGGGCGCTGGAGCAAGAAGCTCGCACCCGGGCTCGTCGATTTCGCCGGGCTTGCGGATGGGGAAAACATTCTCGATGTCGGCTGCGGCACGGGAAGCCTCACCTTCACGCTGGCGAAAAATCCTCGCCTGAAGGCGATCTCGGCCATCGATTTTTCGCCGGTCTTCGTGGAGGCTGCAAGCCGGCGCAATACGGACCCGCGCATCGCTATTCGCGAGGCGGATGCCTGCGCGCTGCCCTTCGAGGATAACAGTTTCGACCGGGCGCTATCGCTGCTCGTGCTGCATTTCGTGCCGGAGGCCGGCAAGGCTGTGGCCGAGATGCGGCGCGTCGTACGTCCTGGCGGTGTCGTTGCCGCCGCCGTCTGGGATCATTATGGCGGCATGTCCGGCATGCGCATGATGTGGGATACGGTGGCGATGATCGACGCAAATGCGCGGGCAATGCGCCATCGCTATTCCYTCCAGCCGATGACGCAGCCGGGAAAAATGAAGGCGAGCTTTGTCGGCAATGGTCTTGTCGATGTCGAGGAGACCTCGCTGACGATCCGCATGGATTACGGCTCGTTTGCCGACTTTTGGGATCCGATCGCCTCGGGCGAAGGTCCGCTCGGCAAATATGTGGCTGGCCTGGATGCGGAGATGCGCAGGCGGGTCGATGCCTCGGTGAGGGATGCCTACGAGGCCGGAGAGCCGGACGGGCCGCGGTCGTTTGCCTCGGTCGCCTGGGCGTGCCGGGGCAGGGTGCCGGGATAGCCGCGGCAAACCTTTGTTTCCACACCGCCATGCACTTGTGCCGGAGCCGCTTTAGATCCCGGACCTTCGGCGATCGCGATAGAAGCCGATGCTGATCACATTCGGTCCAAGGTCCCTTTTCTGCTGCGGTATCTCGGCCGACTCAGTGGAGGCTTCGGCAGGCTGTTCCGCTCCGGCGGGCTGTTCCATTGTCTGGGGAATGTCTGCCCGTTGGGCCTCGACCAGCGCCCTCAGGTCCCGCACATTGCCGTAGAGCTGCGCCACCAGCTTGCGATAATAATCGACGACCTGCTGATGCTCCTCGCGTGAAACGTAGCGTTCCCGAAACCACTGAACCATGTCATTTCCACCTGCTTGCTTACGGCAGGGAAACTTCCCGCCATGGGAAGCGGTTCCGAAATGGTCCGGTTATGGTTAAGGTTTCGTTGCTGTTGCGGGCTGGCCGGGCAGAGAGAGGGAAGCGCCCGATCGCGTTCCCTCAGTCCGCTTTCGTCACTTGCCCTGCTTGCGAAGCGCTTCGAGCAGCACGCTCGCCGTCGGGCCTGACGAGGCGGGATTCTGGCCGGTGATCAGCTGGCCGTCGACAACGGTGTGAACACCCCAGTCCTTCACCTTGGAGAAGGTGGCGCCGAGGTTCAGGAGTTCGTCCTCGACGAGGAAGGGCACGACCTTGGTGAGGCCCACGGCTTCCTCTTCGCCGTTGGTGAAGCCGGTGACCGTGCGGCCGGCGACGAACGGCGTGCCGTCGGGCTTCTTCACGCGATGCAGGGTGCCCGGCGCATGGCAGACGAGGGCGATGGTCTTGCCGGCGGCGATGAAGCTCTCGATCAGCCTGACGGAATTCGGGTCTTCGGCGAGATCCCACATCGGCCCGTGACCGCCGGGATAGAAGACCGTGTCGAAATCGGCCTGATTGACACTGTCGAGGCGAACCGTCCTGGCGAGCTGCGCCTTGGCGGGTTCGTCGGCATTGAAGCGGCGCGTCAGTTCGGTCTGGAACATCGGCTCGTCGCTCTTGGGATCGAGCGGCGGCTGGCCGCCCTTGGGAGACGCGAGCGTTATCTCGGCGCCGGCTTCCTTGAAGACGTAAAAGGGTGCGGCAAGCTCTTCGAGCCAGAAGCCGGTCTTCTTGCCGGTGTTGCCGAGCTGGTCATGCGAAGTCAAAACCATGAGGACTTTCATGCTGCTTCTCCCTGTTGGCGTGGTTGATTGGCATGCGCTGAAAACTGGGGATTTCGAATGCCGGGGCAAGCCCCGGCGCGTCGCAATGTCAGGCCTCTCAGGGCTGCGCCGGCATTCAGCCCAGCCTTGCCAGCACCTCGGCTGCGGCCTTCAGATCCGGTGTGTCTCTGCCTTCCGTGAAACTCTCGTAGACCGGCCGCAGCAGCGCCTTCGCATCTCCGGCCCGCTCGCGACTGGCCCAGTGGGTGGCGAGGTCCGTGGCGGTGCGGATTTCCCAGGCTCTGGCGCCCTGTATGCGGGCGAGTTGCAGCGATTGGGTGAAATAGTCCTCGGCCGACATGTTGCTGAGTTCGGGAGCCGACAGCAGGATGGCGCCGCGCAGGCGCAGGAGTTCGGGCAGGTAGGAAGTATAGCCCTTCTCCTCGATCCCCTGGCTGGTTTCCTCGGCAAGCGACCAGGCTTCGGCAAAGTCGCCGCTTTCGGCAAGCGCCGTGGCGATGACGATGTTGAAGCGGATGGAGAAGAGCTCGAAGCGGGCGGCGTGGAGTTTCTCGAGGTGACGCTGCAAGGTGGCGACACCGGTTTCGACATCGCCGCGGCGTATCGAAAGCTCGGCCTTGAAGGCGTTGCCCATATGGAGATAGGGGCCGGTGGAATGGGTTTCGGCACGCGCGACGAACCAGTCCAGATGTTCTTCGGCGAGATCGAGATCGCCGACCCAGAGAAGGGCTGCCACTGCATTGATGACGATTGCGAAAGCGACGGGATGGCGCATGGCTTCCGCTTCCCCGACGGCCTCGTCGATCGCGTCGCGCATCTGTGCTGTATGACCCTGCAGCCAGAGGGCCGTGACCCAACCGATGCCGGCCCAGCTGTAATGGTCGAAGCCGTAGTGGATCTGGCGGCTGGCAAGTGGATTGTCGGGTTCGAGAACGGTTTCCAGCTCGGTGCGCGCGTCAGCCAAGCCTCCCATGACGCAGAGCGAGACGCCCATCAGCGTGTGGGAAAGTGCGGTTGCCGCCGGATCTCCAAGCGTCGCTGCAATTTCGGCACAGCGTTTCGCCTGGAGCAGGCATTGCCTCTGTTCGCCGCTGCGCAGGTGATAGAAATAGATGGGTCCGATGAGGCGCACGGCATTGAGATAATCGCCGCGCATCTGCGCGATCTCGAAGCTTCTGTTCAATGCGGCAACGGTCGATTCATGGTGGCCGCGCGTGAACATCATGGAGACGCCGAGCGAGGCCTGCAGCTGCATTTCCTCGCTGCCGCCACGCGTCGTCTCGTCCAGCGCCTGCAGCGCGCGTTCGGTCCAGCGGTGGCATTCCGGCAGCAGCCCCATGGCGCGCGAGACGGGCGCAGCCGCAGCCGCTAAGCCAATCCCGATCTGCCTGTCGCCGGTGTCGCCGAAGCACCAGTCGAGAGCGGCGCGCACATTGTTGATCGCTGCAAAATGCGGGGCGCGCTCGTTGGCGGTCGACAATGTCGACCATTCGCTGCCGTTCTGTTCCAGCCAGCGGCGGAAATAGGCGGCATGACGGCCGGCGAGCTCCGTCCATTCGGCCGTATCGGTGCAGAGGTCGATCGCATAGGCGCGGGTGGTGTCCAGCAGCCGGTAACGCATCATGGCGCCGAGCGGGCGGGCGGCCACCATGGATTTTTCCACCAGGCTGTCGATTGCGGCAAAGACGGCAGCGCGGTCGAGCGTGTCGTTCGTGACCACTTCAAGGGCGGCATCCAGCGTGAAATGGCCGACGAAGACGGCGAGCCGCCTCAGCACCGCGCGCTCGAGATCCGAGAGCAGGCTGTAGCTCCAGTCGAGCGTGGCCTGCAACGTCTGCTGGCGCGGCGGCGCCGTCCGCAGGCCATGCCAAAGAAGCGTCAGGCGCTGGTCGAGAAGGGCTGCCGTCTGTTCCAGCCCATAGGCCTCGACACGGCGGGCGGCGAGCTCGATTGCGAGCGCCACGCCATCGAGCTTGCGGCAGATATCGCTGACAATGGCGGCTTCCGCATCGCTGACATCGAGATGCGCGCCGTTTGCCATGGCGCGCTCGATGAAGAGTTGCGTTGCCGGAAACTGCTCGATCGCGCTGACGGAAAAGCCGGGAGTCTCCGGCGGATAGGCCAATGCGTCCAGCCGGTAGATACGCTCGCCCTCGATGCGCAATGCCTCGCGGCTGGTGGCGAGCACGTGCACTTCGGGCGCGGCCTCCAGGATGGTCTCGACCAGGGCGGCGATCGCCTCGACGAGGTGTTCGCAGGTATCGAGCACCAGCAGGAAGCGCTTGTCTCTCAGGAAACGGATCAGATCCGGCGTCGGGTCCTCGGCCTGCACCGACAAGCCCAGCATGGAAGCGATGGTGGTGGCCGCCAGTCCGGGATCTGTGATCACGCTGAAATCGACGAAGAGCACATGGCCGGCGAAATCCTCCGCCACCTGATGGGCGGCTGATATCGCGACCGTCGTCTTGCCGACGCCGCCGGGGCCGACGATGGTGACGAAACGGGAATCCGTCAGCTGTGCCGCGAGCTTCATCACGTCAACGTCGCGGCCGATCATCCGGCCAAGGCGCGGGGGTAGATTGGCATGCGGAAAATGCGGTGTGGCAGCGGATGGGCCGTTCCGTTCTGCAGGCGCCAGCGAAACGGGCGCGACGAAGCAATAGCCGCGCCCGGGAACCGTCGTGATGTAGCGCGCTCCGGCCTGGCCGTCGCCGAGCGCCTTGCGCAGGCCGGTCATGTGGAAGCGCAGGCTGCCTTCCTCGACCAGGGCATCGGGCCAGACCTGCGCCATCAGGTCCTTCTTGGAGATGATCTCGTTGGGGGCGGTCACGAGTGCGATGAGGATGTCGAGCGCGCGTCCGCCGAGCTCTACGGGAGCGCCGTCTTTCGTCAGCAGCCGTTCGCTGACGGCCAGCCGGAACGGGCCGAAGCGAAATCCGCCGATATCCTCGTCCACCCCATTCGCCACGGCGTTTCTTCCCCGCCAGCCCCTGTGCGGGGCGAACTTTAGAGCAAGTATCTGGCCTGCGCCATACGGCAATCGCCTTGTGTCGCCCTCGCGACCCCGAGCTTTGCGACCTCTGATAAGTGCTTGCGCAGTGAGTGCCCGTTTAGCGGATCTTCGGGTGCGGCTTGCAAGAGCTAACAGCCTCTAACAAGCCCTAACGGGCTATGCGCCGCCTTCTCCCGTAGGTTCCTGCCAGCACAAAAGTGCAGCCGGAACATTCCCGAATTCAAGGAGATCGCCATGCATACCGATGTCGAAGAGATCGATCAGGACCGCCGCATGCTGCTGGGCGCTGCAACGCTTGGACTTGCCGCCGCCGGTACGATGGCGCTGATGCCGTCAGCTCTGGCAGCTACGGCCGACCCCGAGGCCATCCGCCCCTTCCATGTGAAGGTCAAGGACGAGCAGCTGAAGGATCTGCACCGGCGCGTTGCCGCAACCCGCTGGCCGGATCGTGAGACAGTCTCCGACGATACGCAGGGCGTGCGGCTCGATACGATCCAGAAAGTCGCCAAATACTGGCGGGCGCATGACTGGCGCAAGGTCGAGGCACGGCTGAACTCCTTCCCGCAGTTCATGACCGAGATCGACGGGCTGGACATTCACTTCATCCATGTGAAGTCCAAGCATGAAAAGGCTTTGCCCATCATCATCACGCATGGCTGGCCGGGTTCGATCATCGAGCAGATGAAGATCATCAAGCCGCTGACCGATCCTACCGCCTTCGGTGGCACCGAGGCCGATGCCTTCCATGTCGTCATTCCCTCGCTGCCGGGCTACGGCTTCTCGGGCAAGCCGAAGGAAGCGGGCTGGAACCCGCCACGCATCGCCAAGGCCTGGGCCGTGCTGATGCAGCGCCTCGGTTATACCAAATACGTCGCCCAGGGCGGCGACTGGGGCAATGCCGTGACCGAGCTCATGGCGGTGCAGGAGCCCGCCGGCCTCATCGGCATCCATACCAACATGGCCGCCACCGTGCCTGCCGACATCGCCAAGCTGCTGTCAGCAGGGGCGCCGGCGCCGGCCGATCTCACGGCCGATGAAAAACGCGCCTATGAGCAGCTCGACGATTTCTACAAGAACGGCCTCGGCTACGCGATCGAGATGAATAACCGGCCGCAGACGCTTTACGGCATCGTGGATTCGCCTGTTGGCCTCGCCTCCTGGATGCTCGACCACGACATCCGGAGCTACCGAATGATCGCCCGATCCTTCAACGGAGAAAAGGAGGGTCTGACGCCTGACGATGTCCTCGACAATGTCACGCTTTACTGGCTGACCAACACGGCGATCTCGTCTGCGCGGCTCTATTGGGACAATGCGCATTTCCCCTCCGGCGGCTTCTTCGATCCGCGCGGCATCAAGATGCCCGTCGCCGTCAGCGCCTTCCCGGACGAGATCTACCAGGCGCCGCAGAGCTGGGCCGAAAAGGCCTATCCGAAGCTCATCCACTACAACAGGCCGGCCAAGGGCGGGCATTTCGCCGCCTGGGAACAGCCGGAGCTGTTTACCGACGAGCTGCGCGCCTCCTTCAAGTCGCTGCGCGACCAGATCTGAGGGGAGCCCGCGGCGCGGCAGCCGGCGCCGCTCTCCCTGAAAGCCAACCCTGTTTTCCCAAAGGATAGAGATCATGAGCGATAACCAGATCGTCGATTCCAGCTTTAGTGCCATCATCAATGCGCCGATCGAGAAGATCGATATTCCTCGATGGTGCTTCACGCTGCCGGAGAAGGAATACCAGTCCTGCTCGCCCGCCCATATCGCCRCCGGCTTTACGACGGCGCCCGACGGCACGCGGATGTCGATCAATGTCGAGACGATCGGTGGCAGCCTGATGGTGCAGCATTATGTCGAAACGCTTGCCGAGAAGGATCACCTGATCCTCGATTCCGACTCCGACGTCTTCACCCCGACCGGCCGCCTCACCATCCATGTAACCTGGGAACTCAGCGTCAAGGCGATCGACGGCGGCAGATGCGAGTTCACAAACCGGGTGCAGTCCTTCGCGACCGACGAAATGATGGCCTTCCTCGGCCGGCAGGGCATTCCCTTCGAGGTGTTTCGCACGCAGCGCCAGCCGATGTCGATTGCCCACAACAAGGGCGAGACACCGCTCTTCGCTGCCAGCATCGAGCGTTTCGCGCTGCGAAGCCAGCCATCCAAAGCGGCATGAGGCCAGGGAGAGCAGGATGATAGACCTTTCCTATGAGCGCGACATTACCGGCCTTCTGGTGGTCGATCCCTATAACGACTTCATCTCCGAAGGCGGCAAGATCTGGCCGCGCATCCAGGCCGTGGCCGAGGCCAACAACTGCGTGCCGCATATGCTCGAGGTGCTGACGGCAGCACGCGAGGCGAAGCTGCCGGTTTTCTTCGCCATGCACCACCGCTATCGCGAGGGCGATTATGAAAACTGGAAATACATCGCCCCCATCCAGAAGCTCGCCTGGAACCGCCGCACATTCGAATTCGGCACCTGGGGTGGCGAGTTCAAGGCCGAATTCGTGCCGGCGTCCGGTGAAGTCGTGGCCTCGGAACATTGGTGCTCCAGCGGCTTTGCCAATACCGACCTCGACAACCAGCTCAAGCGGCGAGGCATTCACCGGCTGATCGTCATCGGCCTGATCGCCCATACCTGCATCGAGGCGACAGTCCGTTTCGCCGCCGAACTCGGCTACGACGTGACAGTCGTGAAGGACGCGATCGCCGACTATTCCGACGAGATGATGCATGCCGCACTCGTCATCAACATGCCGAACTATGCAAGCGCCATCGTGACGACGCAACAGGTCGTCGCGGCGATCAAGGCGGCGCAGAGCAGCGAGCCCGCGTGAACGGGCAGGGCGCCTTGCGCCCTTTTCGGCAGCCGGAGTTTCTATCAAACTTTCAAAGGAGAAAATCCATGGACCAGCATTCGAAGGTGCTCTACACGGCCAAGACCCATACGAGTGGCGGGCGCGAAAACGGCGTTGCGCGCAGCTCCGACGGCCGCCTCGACCTGCGCCTCTCCGTGCCCGGCTCGGCGCGGATCGGCACCAACCCGGAACAGCTCTTCGCCGCCGGCTGGTCGGCCTGCTTCGAAAGCGCAATCGGCATTATTGTGCAGAAGAGGAAGATCGCATTGTCAGGCGATGTCACGATCGATGCGGAAGTCGATCTCAACCTTTCCGATGCCGGCTATTTCCTGACGGCACGGCTCAATGTCGGCATTCCAGGTGTGGAGCGCGACGTGGGTCAGTCGCTGATCGAGGAGGCGCATCAGATCTGCCCCTATTCGAAGGCGACGCGAGGGAATACCGACGTGACGATCCGGCTGGTTTGATTGGGGCAGGACTGAAGGGAGGGTGTCTTGCCAGCCACGCCCCGTTCAACACCAAGGCCGCCTGCCATCCGAAACCTTACCGGGGCCGCCTGATCGCCCGCACCTTGCCGCTGCCGCCGCCACCTGCGTAGAAGACATCGGCCCCATCGGATTCCAGCCCGGAAACACCGGTGCCCTCGGGCATGTCCAGCCGTTCCAGCACGTCGCCGGTCTTGGGGTCGATGCGGCGCAGGTCGCTCTTGTCGTCCTGCCAGGTGGCGTGCCAAAGCTCGCCGTCTACCCAGGTGACGCCGGTGACATGGCGCTTGGATTCGATGGTGCGCAGGATCTTGCCGGTCTCCGGGTCGATCTGGTGGATGCAGTTTTCCCGGTACTGGCCGACCCAGAGGCTGCCTTCGCACCAGGCCATGCCAGAATCGGCGCCTTTGCCGGGGGCAGGGATGGTCGCGACTACCGCGCCGGTCTCCGGATCGATCTTGCGGATCTTGTCTTCGGCGATCTGGAAGATGTAGCGCCCGTCAAAGGCGGTGCCGGCATGGGCGGCGACATCGATCGCACGCAGCTCGGCGCCGCTCTCAGGGTCCAGCGCCCGCAGGTTTTCTCCCGCCGCAAACCAGACCTTGCTGCCGTCATAGGTGACGCCGCCGATGTTGCGCGTGCCCTCGAAGGGTCCGTATTCCCTGATGATCTCTGCCTGTGATGTCTTCATGGCGCTCCATCCCCTTTCTCACCGGCTCTTTGCCTGGTGCAATTCCGGTCGCAAAACCGCTGCCCACTCTTGCCGGAACTACTTTTAGTCGCTGGGCAGCGGACCCGGGAGTAACAATGTTGTCGGGAAGCCGACGACCGGCGGCATCATCCAGCGCCGCGCCCTGCCATTGCCGAAATACTGCACCTTGCCGGCGTCCTGGAGCGCTTCCAGGGCCCGCTGCACCGTGCGTGGGCTCAAGCTCAGGGCAATTGCCAGAGCCGTGCTCGACCAGGATTCTCCATCGGCGAGAAGCGCCAGCAGCGAGGCGTGCTCCTCCTCGACCGGCGGGGCGAGCACGACGACTTTGCGCCCGTCCTGCGGCAGCAGCATGAAGCCGTGGCTCGTCGCCTTGACCTCGGCAAGATCGGCAAGTGCTGCGCGCAGCCGGCCGATCTCGACGCGCAGCCGCGCCCGGTGGGATTCATCGGCGTGACGGGCGCGGAAGGCGCGGGCGAGAAGAACCGAGCGCAGGACATCTGATGGTGCGGCCTCGGCGAGCGTGCGGGCGAGCGCAAACAGCACAGGGCGGCTTGCGAGCGGCACGATCGCGCTGCCGGCGCGCACCACGTTGCGGCAGGCATCGATGACGAGCGTATCGGAGGCAAGCAGCGCTTCGACCTCCTGTAGCTGCAACAGGCGCTGCGTGCCGCCATCGATCAGGCGGGCGGCCGGCGCCTCCAGGGCTTTTGCGACTTCTCCCACCTCGACGACAAGTGCCGGTATGCCGGCTTTTTGCGCCGCGTCAGCCGCCTGGGCCAGCGCCTGGCGCGCGGGCTCCGTGCGTAGCCGGCGGATTGCGACACCGGCGACGGCAAGTTCATGGCCGGCGCGGGCAGCCGGCGGCAGCGGCGAGGGGTCGAGATCGGCGAGCAGCTTTTCGGCAGCATCGAGATGGCCGATCAGAAGGAGGCGGCGGATCTGCAGGTTGCGGGCGTGGGCCGCGTTGACGCGGTCGCCGCGTCTTTCGAGCGTGAGGCGCGCGCCTTCCAGCGCCTTTTCCGGCCAGGCGAGATCGCGCGAGACCAGAGCGATTTCGGCTTCGGCCACGATGCAGCGGGCGCGCGCTACGGCCTCGCGCGGGCCGAAGGCATGGGCAGCGCTCTTCAGCAGTGCCTTGGCGCGGGCGAGATCGCCGAGCTGGGCCATGGCGATGCCCCGAAGGGCGAGCGCCGGCGGGTCGTCGCGCAGCGCCACGCGCTTCATCGCCCCCAGCGCATCGCCCACCGCCAGCGCCTGTGCGGCAGCTGTAATCAGCGAGTCCATCGGAATCCCGTCACACTTGTAACTCCCACCCCTCGGCAACAAGACCTAGTTTATTCCCCATCGGCAGGCAACGGCCCGCCGTCGGATACGTTTCAACGCAATGAGAGGAGAAGACCCATGATGATGCACAAGACCGGAACACGGGCGGAATGGCTGCAGGCGCGAATTGCGCTCCTGGAACAGGAAAAGGAACTGACGCGCCGCAGTGACGAGATCGCCGCAAAGCGCCAGGAACTGCCCTGGGTGAAGATCGACAAGGAATACAAGCTGGAGACCGAAGCCGGCATCGTGCCGCTTGCCGACCTCTTCAAAGGCCGCTCGCAACTGCTCGTCTATCACTTCATGTTCGGCCCAGATTACACGGCCGGCTGCCCGTCCTGCTCGTCGATCGCCGATGGCTTCAACGGCGTCACCGTTCACCTCGAAAACCACGATGTCGCCTTCAGCGCCGTTTCCCGCGCGCCGCTCGACAAGCTTCTCGGGTTCAAGAAGCGCATGGGCTGGACCTTCGACTGGGCCTCGTCATCAACAAGCGATTTCAATCGCGACTTCAATGTCTGGTTTACACGGAGGAACAGCAGAGCGGCGGCATCGAATATAACTTCCGCCGCGAACCGCCGATCCCGGCCGTGCTGCAGCAACAGAAGCCAGGTGGTGAGCAAAGCCCGGACGACCTCATCTCCTCGATGACCGGCACCGATATCAACACCTTCGCCCGTGAGCGGCCGGGCCTCAGCGCCTTCGTAATGCAGGGCGGCGATATCTACCACACCTATTCCTCCTATGCCCGAGGGGTGGATGGCGTGTGGGCCATGTACCAGTGGCTCGATCGCGCGCCTCTGGGCCGCAACGAGGAAAGCGTCTGGTGGCGCCACCACGACCGCTACGAGGCAGCGTAATGCGCCCGTCAATCTCCACAGGAGCCGGCAATTCCGCCGGCTCCATCCTGTTATCCGGCATTGCGCGCGGGCTAACTTTTGCGGCGGCGCCGACATTTGCCGTCATGGCCGCACTCTCGGCAAGCGAGCCGGCGGCCGACATGATCTGCTCGATGGCTGGCATGCAGATGGATGGGTCACCGCTCTTCAGCGGCATGGTGCCGATGTATCTGCTGATGGGACTGTTTCATGTCGGGCCCTGGCTCAGATGGATGGGCGGCGAGGGAAGTTTCCGCCGCCCGTGAGACGGCACGAATTCGGTTTCCTTTACGGAAACCAGGACATAACGGCGTCTCGCTCTCAGGATCTCCCTGATCGAGTTCTCTGCGACGGTGGCTGCAGTCTCGTTTTTTATTGGCGTTTTTCAAAGGCTTGACCGCCGCCAAGGCGGTCGAACCTGTTCCTGCTGTTCGGTCAAGGAGACAGGGTGTATATTAGTCGATCGTAATTTGCGGCAAGGAACAGCAAGATGCGCGGGCTCGTGGCAAGCGTGTTCATCTATCTGATCGTTCTTACGAGTTCCCATGCTGGTCCGCTTCACGACGCGGTCAGCAAGGGCGACCTGGCTGCGATCAAGGCGGCCCTTGATGCAGGGGCTGACATCGAGGAGCTGGACAAGGGAGCCACACCGCTATTTCTAGCCGTTCGCAGCGATCATCCGCAGGCAGCAGAATTACTGATCGAGCGCGGGGCGAATGTGAACCACGAGTCGGCGATTGGCCTGCCTATTACGGGTGCCGTCCTGAAGGGTTCCCCCGACCTGATCCGGATCCTGTTGGCGCACGGTGCCGATGCCAATGCGGCAGCGCGGGGCGAGCGCATGCTGCATTTCGCAGTCGCGAGCGGGTGTCTGGACTGCGTCAAGCTCCTGGTTGAAGCCGGTGCCGACGTCAACGCCATATGGGTCCGTGGCGACCCCGCGCGCCTGCCAAGCATCATCACTGCCTATCACCTTGCAAGGCACGACGGTCATGCCGATATCGCCGACTACCTGCTGGCCCACGGCGTCATCATAAAGAAGCCCGAGCCGATTTCCGCAAAGCTGGCAAATGGCGACCCGGCGAAGGGTGCAACATTCTTCGCATCCAATTGCGCCGGCTGCCATGTCAAACGTCCGCAGGATGTGCCCAACAAGGGGCCGAACCTTTGGAACGTGGTGGGACGGGACAAGGCCTCGACGAAATTCCCAGGCTACTCGCGAACCCTGTCGGACTGGGAAGGGCCATGGACCTACGAGGACCTCAATATCTTCATCGCCGGGCCCTCTCTCACGACGCCAGGCGTGAATATGGACGTTCGCGGCGCGCCCGACGAAGTCGATCGCGTCAACGTCATCGCTTATCTGAGAACACTCAGCGACAATCCCGTTCCGCTGCCCTGAACACTTTCGAGGGCACGTTATGACGAACCCGTTCAATTCTCCAATCGCGCCAACGTGATGGAACACGGTCAGCTATCCTGACGTTTCCGCCTCGCTGTCTCCCGGCAGCATGCCCACCCTGACACCCCTTCCGACGGCATCCGGAATTGCCCGCTCGCCGCCGCTTTCGGACGGAGGAAATACATATGTCCGCATTGGCAAGCCTGCGCGCGCTCACCCCGCAGCAGCGCAATACCGTGATCGCCAGCTATCTCGGCTGGATGCTTGACGCTTTCGATTTCTTCATTCTCGTTTTCGTTCTCAAATATATCGCCGAGGAGTTTCATACAGACGTTCCCGCGGTGTCCGTGGCGATCTTCCTGACCCTTGCCATGCGGGCGCTCGGCGCTCTGATCTTCGGGCTTGCGGCAGACCGTTACGGGCGGCGCATCACGCTGATGGTGGATGTGATGCTCTATTCGCTCTTCGACTTCCTCACCGGTTTTTCGACAGGGCTCACCATGTTCCTGGTTTTGCGTGCCCTCTATGGCATCGCCATGGGCGGGGAGTGGGGCGTCGGTGCCTCACTCGTCATGGAGACAGTGCCGGAGCAGAGCCGCGGCATCGTGTCGGGCATCCTGCAGGCAGGTTATCCCTCCGGCTATCTGCTGGCTTCGCTGCTGTTCTTCCTGCTTTTCCCCGTCATCGGCTGGCGCGGCATGTTTTTCGTCGGCGTGGCTCCGGCGCTGCTGGTGCTCTATATCCGCCGCAACGTTCAGGAGAGCCCGGCTTTCGTGAAGCGACAACAGCAGGGGCGCCGGCCGTTTCTCACCGTGCTGCGCGAAAACATTCCGCTCTTCATCTGGGCGGTGCTGCTGATGACCGCTTTCAACTTCTTCAGCCACGGCACGCAGGATATCTACCCGACCTTCCTCGAAAGCCAGCGCAACTATTCAAGCTATACGGTCGGCGCGATCGCCATCGTCTACAATATCGGCGCCATTCTTGGCGGGCTGTTCTTCGGCGCGCTGTCGCAGCGCATCGGCCGCAAGCGGGCGATCGTCATCGCCGCACTGATTGCCGTGCCCGTCGCGCCGCTCTGGGCCTATGCACCGGGGCCGGTGCTGCTCGCGCTCGGCGCCTTCCTGATGCAGTTCTTCGTCCAGGGCGCCTGGGGCATCGTGCCTGTACATCTCAACGAGCTTTCGCCAGACGAGGTACGCGGCACATTCCCCGGCTTCGCCTACCAGCTCGGCAATCTGCTGGCCTCGGGCAACGCCACGATGCAGGCGGACCTCGCCGCCCATTGGAACGGCGACTACGCTTATGCGTTGGTCATAGTGGCGGTGATCGTTGCCATCGTCGTCGCAGCGCTTTCGGGCCTGGGATACGAGAAGAAGGATGTCCGCTTCGGCACGGAGGAGGCCGAGGAGCCGCATGGCGCGATGCGAGTTTAGCGCTGCCTGTGGCTGTGAAGGCCGGCGGCCAGGGCTGCCGGCCTTTCCTTGTGAGCCACGGGCAGGCTGTGCTCCAGGCGATGCCTAGTTCTGCCAGGTATTTCTGATCCCGCCCGGTTTTTCCTTTTTTAAGATCATTGTCCTACCTTTTGCCTGCGCCGGTTCTATATTGCGTACCGCCGCGAGGGTTCATGGATAGTAATTTCGCCTTCCTGCTGCCGGTCATGATGCTGATTTTCGGCTGCACCTTTCTGATCGTCGGCCGGTTCGGGTCGCGGGAAGCGAAGTTGTGGGGGCCGGGTTATCTTTTTGCGTCGGCAGCCTTCTCCGTTCCGCTTTTCGACAGCCTGCTGCAGGAGCGCGTGGCTTCCGCCATCGCCGATGCTTTGTTCCTTCTCGCGTTCGTCTTCTATTCCGGCGCCATGCTCGCCCGATTCAAACGGCCTTCCTATCTCCAGCCGCGCCTTGCCTTTGCCGGTGTGACCTACGCGGGCATGCTCTATGCGGGGCTGGTGGCCGGCAATGTTCCGGCGGAGTTTCTGCTGAACGATCTCGCCTGTGCGGCGCTGCTCGGCTTTGCCGTCACCGTCAGCCTGCGGCACATGCGCCATACGGCCGACAAGCTGCTGCTTGTCGTCTCCAGCCTCGTCATTGCCGATACCATTATCCGCAATGTCATCTTCGTCTTCGTCGCACCATCCTATGGCGGCCACGGGGATTTCATCTCTTCGCAATATGCTTTCGCGATGCAGGCGTCGACATCCATCCTGGCGCTGATGTTTGCGCTTTCGGCCCTTGCTGCAACCACGGTCGACACCATTGCAATGCACCGCGATATCGCCGAGCGCGATCCGATGACCGGCATGCTGAACCGGCGCGGCTTCGACCGCATGGTGGCAGAGCGCGGCCGGGCCGAAGGCTCCGTCATCATCTGCGACATCGACAATTTCAAATGGGTCAACGATACGCTCGGCCACGGACCGGGCGACGAGGTAATCCGAGCTTTCGCCGAAATGCTGCTGGCGCGGATTCCGGAGGGCGGTTTCGCGGCGCGGTTCGGCGGGGAGGAATTCGTGATCTTCCTGCCGGCAATGCCGCTGGCCGCAGGCGCCGATTTCGCCAACCGGGTGCGGCTTGCCTTTGCGGCCGTCGACCGCAAGGCGAGCGGCTTCGACGGAAAGATCACCGCCAGCTTCGGTGTCGCCGGCACCGATGCCGCCGATCATTCCCTCTACGAGCAGATCGCCCGCGCCGACAAGGCGCTCTATGCCGCCAAGGAAGCCGGGCGCAACAAGGTGATGGTCGAAGGCGAGCCGCCGCGCGACATGTCCAGCCCGCGAGTGGTGTCGGTCAACAGGGGCTGTTGAGCGACTGTTCCAACGATTTCAATAGATTACAAATCGTCCATGTCGGAAAATCGCCGTATTTCCTACACCTTGCCGTCGCAATTGGCTGAGACCCTGTCACGATCTGGTGATGAGGAGGTGAATGGTCATGAGCCTGTCTTTTCCGACGATGGCAGCGATCCGGTTCGGTTACGGGCGACGACCGGGCGAGGCTCTGCCGCAGACGAAGGATGATCTGATCGGGCAGGTGACGCGCGGCGCGAACAGCGTGCCGGGT
Organism: Rhizobium sp. 05N49; assembly: GCF_056396805.1. Taxonomy (NCBI): domain Bacteria; kingdom Pseudomonadati; phylum Pseudomonadota; class Alphaproteobacteria; order Hyphomicrobiales; family Rhizobiaceae; genus Rhizobium; species Rhizobium sp. 05N49. Next base: position 66,468 of record NZ_JBFTME010000022.1, on the reverse strand, counting down.
TTTCCCGTCGGCGGTATCGAGGCGCGGCATACGCAGATCCTCGACCTCCAGGACAGGCTGAAACAGATCCGGCAGGCCGATGGCGACGATCTCGACCCGCGGCAGCAGCGGCGGCTTTTGCAGCGCCGCGCGCAGGTGCTGTTCCAGATTGATGCCAATGCGCGGTTGATGCAGGCCGTCCTTTCCCCCGATGGTTTCAACGAGCGGCTGGCCACGTTCTGGACCAATCATTTTTCCACCAGTGCCGCCAAGAGCCTGCCGATGCGCCTGATCGTGCCGCTTTACGAGGCCGAGGCGATCCGGCCCTATATGGGGGCCAGGTTTTCGACGCTGTTGCGTAGCGCCACCGAGCATCCTTCGATGCTGATCTATCTCGATCAGGCGCAGTCGCTGGGGCCGGAATCCAAGGGCGGCATGCGGCGCAACAAGGGGCTGAACGAAAATCTCGGCCGCGAGCTTCTGGAACTGCACACGCTCGGTGCCGGCAGCGGTTATACGCAGGCCGATGTTCGCTCTGCAGCCATGGTGCTGACGGGGCTCACTGTCGACCAGCAGGCGATGGAGACGGCTTTCAGGCCGCAGATATCCGAGCCCGGCGAACATCAGGTGCTCGGTGTCAGCTATGGCGGGGTCAAGCGCTCGCGCAAAGATTACCTTGCCATGCTCGACGATCTCGCGGTCCATCCGAAGACGGCCGCGCATATCAGCCGCAAGCTCGCAGTGCATTTCATCTCCGACCAGCCACCGGAGGAGATGATCCAGGCCATGAGCGAAGCATGGAAGAAGACGGATGGGGATCTGCCTGCCGTCTACCGCGCCATGCTCGACCATCCGGCCGCGTGGCGGGATGAAGGCGCCAAGGCGCGCCAGCCGTTCGATTATATCGTCACCGGCTTGCGGGCGCTGAACAGCGGTTCTGGCGCGGGCGATGTCGCGGCCTTCATGCAGGCCTATCAGCAGGACGATGATTACAATCACGAGATGATGGCGATGCCGAAGAAGGATGCAGCGCCCGCTGCCGACGGGCAGGCGATGATGCAGGCGCCGCCGAGCCCCGAGGATGAGGCGCTCATCAAGCGACGCAAGGCCTTCCACATGGCGCGTGCGCTCGGGCAGGGCGCTCTGCGCCGCATGGGCCAGCCGACATGGCTGCCACCGAGCCCGGCCGGCTTCGAGGAGAGTTTTTCCGCCTGGATCACCGCGAGCCAGCTGTCCGAGCGTCTGTCCTGGGCGCGGCGCACCAGTGCCCAGTTCGGCAAGGATGTCGATCCGCGCGAGTTCCTGAAGGCAACGCTTGCCGATGCCGCCCGCGACGAGACGATCCGCGTCGTCTCGCAGGCGCCGAACAGAGTGAGCGGACTGACGCTGGTTCTCGCGTCCCCCGAATTCAACCGTCGATAGGAGCCCGTCATGACAGAGTTTATGCTTTCACGCCGTGGTTTTCTGACATCGGCTTGTTGCCTTGCCGCAGCCCCCATTTTTACGCCGGTGACCTTTGCGGCGATGCCGGGCGACAAGCGCTTCGTGACGATCGTGTTGCGCGGGGCGATGGACGGGCTCGATCTGGTGCRGCCCTATGGCGATGCCGGCTTTGCGGCGCTCAGGCCAACGCTGTCGCTGACGCCGGACAAGGGGCTTCTCGATCTCGACGGTCATTTCGGGCTCAATCCGGCGGCGGCTGACCTGATGCCGCTGTGGAAGAGCAAGGAGCTTGCCTTCGTGCATGCGGTTTCCACGCCCTATCGCGACCAGCGCAGCCATTTCGACGGACAGGACATGCTGGAATCCGGCGGCGAGCATGTGGCCGAGGAAAAGACCGGCTGGCTCAATCGGGCGCTTGCCGTGATCCCGCGTTCGGATGCGCGCAAGGCGATCGACGTCAATACCTCGACCGAGCTGATCCTGACCGGGCCGAACAATGTCGATGTCTGGGCCTCGGATTCCAATCTCGGGCCGGCCAGGGACGAAATGCAGTTCCTCATGCGGCTCTATGCCGGCGATCCGGCTTTCGCAAAAGCAATGGATGAAGCGATGCGCGCCAACAGCGCTTCCATGATGGCGGAACCATCAGCCCAGCGCGGCGAGAAGATCACCGATGTGGCTGTTCTTGCCGGCAATATGCTGAAGGGCGAGTACCGCATCGCCAGCTTCTCGATTACCGGCTGGGATACGCATGTCGGTCAGCTTAACCAGTTCAAGCGGCCGGTGCAGGATCTGGCGCAGGCGATCACAACGCTGAAAGCTACGATGGGGCCGGATCTGTGGTCGAAGACGGTCGTGCTCGCCATGACCGAGTTCGGCCGCACGGTGCGTGAGAATGGTTCCGGCGGAACGGATCACGGTACGGGAGGCTGCGCGGTATTGGCGGGCGGGGCGATCGATGGCGGGCGCATACTCGGCAAGTGGCCGGGACTTGGGGACGCTGCGCTGCTCGACGATCGCGACCTGATGCCGACGGCAGACGTGCGCGAGCTGGCGGCGGCGATGCTCTACCGACAGTTCGATGTGTCGGCTGACGATCTGACGGGGAAGATTTTTCCGGGGTTGAGTTTCGACAAGGGATCACAGTTCCTGCGGGCTTGAGGCGAGGATTTTCGCAACCTCCATCAGTCCCATGCTTGTCGCAGGACGGGAAGAGAGACCTCAAATCAAATCATACAGCCTGAAAATCCAGGTGATCTGATAGAGCAGGCCCGCACTTACGAATACAGCATGAAACCGCCGGTTCGCCGTCCAGGCCGCCACGATGCACAGTGCGATGAACACCGCATTCCTCGCCGGGTATTCCCAGCCTAGTGCTGCCAGATACGCCTTGCCCTTGAGCAGCGTATCCAGAAAATCCACCACATAGGTCACGGCCAGCATGCCGAAGAACCAGCGCCGCCGCGAGATGAAATATTCCTCGTAGCCGCCGTAATCCTCGATCGTCGTCGGAAAGATCAGCACGCAGAGGAAGAAGAACAGGCAGCAGAAGCTGATAAGGAAGAGGTAGACGCCGAAGGAGATCACGGCGAGCGACTGCAGGCGATATTCCCACCACCAGAAATGGATGATGAACAGGAACATCGAGGCGACCCAGCCGAGATGCACCCAATAGACCCGGAATTTGCCGGGTGATTGCACGATGCCGCCGAGGCCGGTCAGCAGGCGGGCGAGCGAGAGGCCGATCACCATCGACATCACGGTGCGGATGTAGACGTAGACTTCCGGTGTCGCCGCTGCCTGCATCATCTCACTCCTGGGGGACGACCTTGGGTTTGCCGTCCTCGTCGAGCGCCACCATGATGAAGGTGCCGGCGGTGACCTTTTCCTGCTGGTTATAACGCGAGCGATGCGCCCAGGCTTCCACCCGCAGCGTGATGGAGGTGCGCCCGACGCGCTCCACATGGGTATAGATGGACAGCGTATCGCCGATCTTGACCGGAAGTTCGAAGGCCATTTCCTTGACCGCGGCCGTCACCACACGCCCCCTGGCGCGCTCTGCGGCGCGGATGCCGCTCGCCAAATCCATCTGCGCCATGACCCAGCCGCCGAAAATATCGCCGGCCGGATTGGCGTCTCCGGGCATTGCAAGCGTACGCAAGGTAAGTTCGCCTGTCGGCTTGGCATCGGTCATCAAGGGCTCCCATCTCGCCGGTGATTCATCTGGAATCACCCTAATGCAAAGGCCAAGTGGTGCGGAAGCCCGTAAAAACGCCGGATTCGACAATGCCCCCTAAAAAATGGTGGCTCGTCGCGGAAAAATCATGACCTTCGAAAATTTCCTTTTGATTCAGATACTTGAAGCTAAAATGCGTGCCGCGCTCATTTGCCTCACGTAGCGTTATTTCATCAAGATCTAATCAAGTTTTACCGTCCGGTAAGCGGCTCATATCAGTATCTGCTGATTGTCACACATGAGAGCTGCCGGAACCCCATGCGCAACATCAGGATTTCTACCCGCCTTTACGGCCTCGTCGCCTTCGCGCTTGTCGTGCTTGCCGCGACGATGATCTTCTTCCTCAACTATTCCTATCGGCAGCTGGAAGCCGAGCGAAAAGCCGGCCTGGCACAGATGGATGCTACGGCGCTCGCCATCTTCGACAAATATTACAAGCTGGAGCAAGCCGGCACGATGACCCGCGAGCAGGCGCAGGCGGCCGCCAAGGAAGTGATCGCTTCCATGCGCTACGGCGGCGGCACCGGCTATTTCTGGATCAACGACATGCATCCGACCATGGTGATGCATCCGGTCAAGCCCGAGCTCAACGGCACGGATCTGACGCAGAACAAGGATCCGAACGGCAAATTCCTGTTCGTCGAATTCGTCAATACGGTGAAGGCAAGCGGGCAGGGCTTCGTGGATTACTACTGGCCGAAGCCGGGTGCCGATCAGCCGGTCCTCAAATATTCGCATGTGGCGGGCTTCCAGCCCTGGGGCTGGGTCGTCGGCACCGGCGTCTATGCGGACGATCTTGCAGCGCTCTATCGCAAGAACGCCACCTGGACGGCGGTGGTCGGCCTTATCGGCGCCCTCGTTACCCTTGCCTTCGCCTATGCGATCGTGCGCAGCGTGACGGCCCCGGTCGCCCGCCTGAAAGAGGCGATGAACGCGATTGCCGATGAAAATGCGAGCGTCGACATCACGGATGCCGATCGTCGCGACGAGATCGGCCAGATGGCGAAATCGCTGATCGTGCTGCGCGACTCCGTTGCCGAGCGCGCCGAACTGCGCGTTCGCGAAGATGAGCGCCAGCGGGAGATCGAAGGCGAGCGGCGCGGCAACGAGGCGAGCCTGCGCTCGTCCTCCGAGCGCCAGACGGCGGCGATGCGCGCGCTCGGCGCCGGGCTGGAGCGGCTTGCGGCCGGCGACCTGACGGTTTCGATCGACGATATCGGCCAGGATTATGCCAAGCTCCGTTCCGACTTCAACGCGGCAGTCGACGCACTGAACAGCGTCATCAACGCGATCGCGGAATCGAGCCACATCGTCAATGACAGCGCCCGCGATATCAGCGACGCGACCAACAACCTCTCCAAGCGCACCGAGCAGCAGGCCGCGGCGCTGGAAGAAACGGCAGCGGCGCTCGACGAGATCACCGCGACGGTCCGCACGGCTTCCGAGCGCGCCAACGAGGCACGCAGCATGGTGGCGGAAACGAAGACGAGCGCCGGCAAATCCGGCGAGATCGTCCGCAACGCCGTCTCGGCCATGAGCCGCATCGAGGATAGTTCTAGCCGCATCAACCAGATCATCGGCGTCATCGACGAGATCGCCTTCCAGACAAACCTCCTGGCGCTGAACGCCGGCGTTGAAGCGGCGCGTGCCGGTGAAGCCGGCCGCGGCTTTGCCGTCGTGGCGCAGGAAGTGCGCGAACTGGCGCAGCGCTCGGCCAATGCGGCCAAGGAGATCAAGGCGCTGATCTCGAGCTCGGCAACCGAAGTCGAAGGCGGCGTGGCGCTGGTGCGCTCCACCGGTGACGCGCTGGTCGAGATCGAGGCGCTGGTCAACCGGGTCAACGCCCATGTCGACTCGATTGCGACGGCCGCCCGCGAACAGGCGACCGGATTGCAGGAGATCAACACATCGGTGAACCACATGGACCAGATGACCCAGCAGAATGCGGCGATGGTCGAAGAAACCACGGCCGCCAGCCAGACCCTGGCGGAGGAAAGCCAGCAGCTGCGGTCGCTGTTGTCGAAATTCCAGCTGCGCGGCCTGGCCGGGCAGGGCGCGCGGTACGGCCGGGCTGCCTGATAGCGGGTGACGATCTGACGAGAAAGGGCCGCGGCATTGCGCGGCCCTTTCTTTTATTCCAAGGCAGATCAGAGGAAGGCGTCAGCCGATACCGTGCTGCTTCAGGAGTGCCTGCTCGTCGCCCGAAACCCAGCCGAAGACTTTCGCTTCTCCATCCAGAACCTGCACGAGATAGTGGACATCGAAGTCGATTATCGTGTCCGGTTGGCTCCCCCGGACATAAGTCGCCCTCCAGGCGACATGCGCCACGCAATGGCTCTCATCGATCGGTGAGAGACGGACATGGCGAAGCATCATATCCTTGGTGCCAATGGTGCGATAACGCTCATATCCCTTCGCCATCATCCGCTTGAGCTCATCGTCATTCTTGCCGGACATGACTCCGGAAGGCGAGGCGGCGATGACATCCGAGGCATAGAGGGAGGCGACCTCACCCATATCGGCTTTGCCCGCGAGCCCCTGGCGGAACAGGTGTTCATACCGCTCGAACAGTTTCCTTACTGCTGCTTCCATAGGCTGGTTTCCTGATGGACCGGGCTCATGATGCAGTAGCTATGGTGCTGGCCGGGAATACCAATAGGGCTCGAAGCAGGATCAGCATTTGCCGGGTCGGCCCGCCCTTGGTGCAGGAGCACATGATCCCACGGTGCGGAGATACCTCTCTAGCGAGTGCAAGCGCTCGGGATCAGCCAATCTCCACACGTAAAGCTTTCATTCACCGTTTTTAACTAAATTTGAATCGAGGTTTTCAGATCACAGGCCGCATGCGGAAGCGATAAGTATGGCGTTTCTTTCCCTTCTCCAGCGTACCGCCTTGCCACTCCTGCTTTCTGCGGCATTGACGACCTGTTCGATCAGCGACGGGCTGGTGCCGCCCGAGAATGTCGATAGCAGCACGCGCGTCAGTTCCATCACGCCGCCGCGGGGCGGGGCCTTGCGCATGGCGCCGGTCCAGAGCCAGCAACCTTATCCCTCAGCCAGCGCGCCGGTCGGCAATACGCAGGGTCAAATCGATTATCTCGATACGCCGAACCTCGCCGGCACGAGCCAACAGATGCGCGCCCCCGGACAACAGTCGGCCCCGATGGCCGCGCCGCAACAGGGGCAGCGGCGCCTGCCCATGATCGATAGCGACGAGGCGCTCGCGCAGCAGGGCCAGCCGCAACAGGCGCCGAATGGCAACTGGGGCGGCGTGAAGCCGCTCGCCATCCCCCAGGGTGGCGTCAACATGGATTCGGAACTTGGTGCCGGGCAGGGCAATGAGCAGGTCGTCGGGCTGGCGCAGGACGAGCAGCAGCAGATCGCCGAGGGCAATGCCACCGAACCTGTCGTCGACGGTATCGGCACCGATAACCCGACCCAGCTCAACCAGGGTCGCCTGCCGCAGCCGGTTGCCGCCACGCAGATGAGCCGCGCGCCGATGCGCGCTGCCGGCAATCGCGCCCAGACCTGGAGCGACGGCAGCCCGGTGCTGGCGCCGACGCGCGTGCCGGAAGAGGATGAGCCGGAAGAGGTCGCCATGCTGCGGCCGAACAATCCGATGATGAGCGAACCTGCCGCACCGATCGATCCCGGCGTCATGCCGGCCTCGGAGCTTTCCTGCCGGCGCGAATTGAAGCGCATGGGCGTGATCTTCGATGACCGCCCGCCGATCTCCAACGGACCGGCCTGCCAGGTGCCTTATCCTGTGTCCCTGAAGGGCCTTTCGGGCAATATCGGCGTCAAGCCGGCGGTGACCCTGAATTGCCAGGTGACGCTTGCCTTCGCCAAATGGGTGAAGAACGAACTCGCGCCTTCGGCCCGCTTTCGTTACTGGACCGGCATTCAGACGATCGTGCCGCTTGGCGGCTATTCCTGCCGGCGCATGAACAACAGCCGCCAGAGATACAATCCGATTTCGGAACATGCGAAGGGCAACGCCATCGATGTCGGCAAGTTCGTACTGAAGAACGGTCATGAGATCGACGTGCGCAAGAAGGGCCTGTTCTCCTTCCGCGAAGGGCGGCTCCTGAAAGCCGTGCGCACCGACAGCTGCAATTACTTCACGACGGTGCTCGGCCCCGGCTACAATCCCGAACACTACAACCATTTCCACTTCGATCTCATGTCGCGCAGGGGCGGAAGAGCCGTCTGCAAGTAGGTCGATATCACGGGAAGGTCTGCGTCACCTCGATCGCGCCGACGATGGCAGCGTTGAAGCTGTCCATTTCCTCGGCGGGTATCCAGTATTCGAGATGTGCCCGACCGCCGGCTTCCTGTACCGCGTACCCGTCGAGATAGTCCTTTCGGACCTCGAATTTCGTAACGAATCCTGCGCCGCTACGAGGGACGTTCCAGTCACGGGCGATCCTGACGGCATAGTCCTGAGAAAGCACCGGATAGAAGATCGGCTGGTCGGGCAGGCGGGGCGGAAATCCGCGCATGCCAAGATCGCGGATGAGCGCTAGTTCCTCTGGACCAACCGGACGCCAGAGGGTGATTGTTTCGATGGCGTCGCTCATGTCCTGTCCTCGTTGGTCATCTCTTCGGTCAAGGTCTTTGCCGGCAATGCTGCGGTGTCGCAGATCGCCTTTTCGAGGGGCGAGATCAATACGGTGCCGAGATCGCTGACCGACTGGATGATCCGTGCATTTTCATAGTAACCGGTCGTATCGTGGCCGATGCCGAGCCCGTAAAGCCTGATGTCGTCGGCGGCTTCTACGCGTCCGATTACCTCGCGCAGGTGACGGTCGAGAATGGTGTCCTCGTTGTGGAAGAACGTTGCATCATCGACAGGTGCACCATCGGAGAGGACGATCAGCGCCTTTCTCTTCTTCTTGATTGCTGCCAGCCGATCCACCGCCCATTCGAGCGCTTCACCGTCGATATTCTCTTTGAGCAGGTCCGGGCGAAGCATGGGTTCCAATGCACGACCTCCGCCTGACCAGTGGGGTGCGGCCGCGGATTTATAAATGATATGCAGAGTATCGTTCAGGCGTCCAGGCAATCGCGGCCTGCCCCTGCTTCGCCAGAGTTGGCGGGATTTGCCGCCCTTCCACCGGACGGTCGTAAAGCCGAGCAGTTCAGTAGCGATGCCCAGATTCTTGAGGAAATCCAGCGCAATGTCGCAGGCTGCTGCCGTGAGCAATATGTTCTGTCCCTTCATCGAACCCGATTGATCGACCAGAAGGGTGATTGCCATCTCCGACAACTCCTCAGCGGTCTTTGCCRCACGAATGCGGTCCGATGCCGCCAGTGCCTTGACGGTCGCGCCGGTTCGCCAGTCCGTCAGCGCATAATTGAACGTGCGGCAGGCACCCAGATATTGGATCTGGTCGGCGCCTTCCAATTTGCCGAGAACCGTATGCAGCTTGTCTGCATCGATGACGATATCGAATTGCTGGGTGTAGATGCGATAGGCGTCCGCGTCGGGGTGCCCTTCGGGCGCCGCGACGGAACTGGCTCTGGTCATTTTCGTCTGGCTTTTAAAACAGGATTTAAGGCGTTGCAGAGCGCGAAACATGGATAAAACTTTTGGAGCGGCGGTACGACCGCTAGATGGCATGGAGAATTTGCCGAAGTCTACAACTTACTGTCGTGACAGCGGCATGTCGCATACTTCTGCCTCGCCCGCAGGCCGGCCCCGGATATCCTCGCATCCTGCCGGAAACCATTAAGGCACTTCGCAGTTAGGAATACTCGGCCTGATCCCGGGGGATGAGGCGACTGCGGGGAAGGATGGAGATCGGCGATCTCGGGCTCATGGCGGGAAAGCATCTGCTCATTGTCGAGAGCGGCGATCTGGTCGCCGACGAAGTGCGGCTTGCGCTGACGCAGGCCGGCGTCGTCATCGTTGGGCCTGCCGCCTCCGTCGAAATCGGCCTTGCGCTGCTCGACATCGTCAGGATCGATGGCGCCATCCTGGATATACGCATCGAAGGCGAAACCGCATTCCCGCTCGCCGAGCGTCTGCAGGACGCAAGAATATCTTTTGTTTTCGCGATGTTTCATGCCGATGCGGATATTGCACCAGAATATGGCGGCTACCGGCTCAACGAGAGCCCCGCCGCACTTGCCGAGATCGGCGAGGCTCTCTTTGCGCCGCGCGCAAACGGCGGCTGAAATCCGGCCTGGCTCGCAGCGGCATCCCATTGTGCGGTAGCGTACAAAGTGGCCCGCTGGCGGAACGAACAGCAGGTTGCCCCCTTTCTCCAGAATAAGAGCCCGCGGGTTCACATCCGGGGCCAGGGAGCCAGGACATGCAAGATTCCCACGAAATGCTTCAACAAGAGATGGTCGCCCATATTCCGGCGCTGAGAGCATTTGCCCGCACCTTTTACCGATCGTCCGGGGATGCCGACGATCTCGTACAGGAAACGCTCGTCAGGGCGCTTGGCAGCATCGGCCAGTTCAAACAGGGCACCAAGATGAAATCCTGGCTGTTCACGATCATGCGCAACGCCTTCTGCACGCGCTTTCGCCTCAGGCAGCGCGAGACGCTGGGCTCGGAAGAATGCGCCTCCTCGCAAGGCAGCGTGCCGGCCGACCAGGAATGGCACCTGCGTGGCCACGAACTGGAGGCTGCCTGCGGACACCTGCCGGAGCCTTATCGCGCCGCCTTCGCCTTCGTCTTCGTGGATGGGCGCTCCTATGAAGAAGCCGCGGACCATTTCCATTGCCCGATCGGCACTATCAAGAGCCGGGTGAACCGCGCCCGCCGACGCATTGCGCATGATATCGGCTATTATCAATAGGCCTGATTATCGCCGGCCTGGACTTTCGCGAGAGCCTGCGGCTGTCTGAGCTCGCCGATCAGCCGGCGATATTCCTGCTCGGCGCGACCGTAGGAATCGCCGGCGAATTCCTCGAGGCCTGCCCGGTCGCGGACGGTGACTAAGCTGCGCTCCGACCAGATCAGCTGCCTGCCTTCCAGATCATGCAGGGCGGTGGTTATGCTGGCGCGCCTGACGGACAGCATGAGAGCCAGGAATTCGTGCGTCAGGCCGATGTGGTCGCCGTCGATACGGTCGTGGCACATCAGTATCCAGCGCGCCAGCCGTGCCTCGATGGAGTGATTGGCGTTGGCAAGCGAAGTGAAAGCCGCCTGTACTATGAATGTCTGGACATAACGGTTCAGGAGCCTGCGCAGAGATGGCACGGCCCTCAGGGCCTCCTGCAGCGGCTCTACGGCGATGCGCGAACCATGGCCTTCCACCTGCACGAAAATGTCGAAGGTCGCGTGCGTGCTGTCGAGGATCGGCGCCAGCGGCACGATGCCTTCGCGCCCGACGATGCCGACCTCGCTTGATCGTTCGGCCACCGATCGCGCGACGATCGACGCGATGCCGTCCTCGATGAAATAACAATGTTTCAGCTGATGGCCCGAGGTCGAAAGCGCATAGCCACGCGGCAGGGCAAGCGGTTCCAGGTAAGGTGTGAGATGCCGTGTCGCCTCCTCGTCCATTCTTCCGCGCAATATATTATCGCCGGCTGCATAGATGGCCCTGTCCATGATCTTCCCCTTCGTCGTGCACCAGACTCGATACGACGGCCGAAGTTCCCGATTAGCGCCGATTTTCGCAGGAGTTGTGTCGGCAGTCGAGCTCCATGCAGCCTATGCGCACCGATGTTTCAGGCTTGTCACCAAATGGTGATCTTTCCTGGAATGCCGGGGCGGGAACTTTATTCGGGTCCCCGTGTTGGGCGCGAACGATCGATCCGGGGCAGCGCCGCTATTCACATGTCAGACTGGACCACACCCCTTTATATCCGGCTTCCGGACCAGGAGAGCCTTATCACCGTTCGCGGGACGGGGCATGCAGCAGCGCTTCTTGCCGACAAATGGCCTGTCACCCACGGCCCGGCCTTCGAGCACGCGCTGGCCTCCTTCGCGGCGGTCTCGGAAGGCCATCTCTTGCCCGACGAGGCGCGGGAAGCCTTCGTCGACGCGGCGGATGCTGCTGGCGTCGGCTGGCTGAGCTATCACGAGGCCTGAACCTTTCCTTCCCCGGCAGCTATCGAACATCCGAGCCGGCAGCAGGTTCCCGTCCGCCGCGTCCATCCGTCGCCCGCGCCGGAACTGCGGCGCCGATTGACTTGTTCCCGCGAAGGATTAAGCTTTGAGGCATCGCAACCACCATCCGCGCGAATGCCAGCGGAGGGTGCGAGTGGCGGGGCAACCTTGAGGAGGATGAGGTTTGCCGTGGATTACCGTGTTATTCTGCTGATCTGTGCATCCGTGATTGCCCTTTCGCCCGGCAGCGCCGGGGCGCAGGAGGGCGATGCGACAGCGGGTGCCGTTGTTTTCAAGAAATGCGCGACCTGTCATATCGTCGATTCCGATACGAACAAGGTCGGCCCGTCGCTCAACAAATTGTTCGGCCGACCGGCCGGAACGCATCCCAATTTCGCCTATTCGCCTTCGATGAAGGCCGCCGGTGAGGGCGGTCTCGTCTGGGACGAGGCGACCCTACGCGACTACCTGCACAATCCGAAAGCAAAGGTGAAGGGCACGAAAATGGCCTTCGTCGGCGTCAAGGACGACCAGGAGATCACCAATCTCATCGCTTATCTCAAGCAATATTCCCAGTGACGGATCATAATCCAAATGCCGGGTGGTGGCTGACGGCACATGCCTAAATTGCCGTAATTGCAGATATTTTCCAGTTATGCGATAATAAAAACGGACTTTTGCGGAATACGGTTTCACGGTCGACTGCTCAGGGAGGAGCGGAAATGGCTGTTGTGCTGATCCTTGTCCTTGTTGTCGTCGGCTCCGTGCTGTTCCATGTGCTGAGCCCGTGGTGGTGGACGCCGATCGCGTCCAACTGGAGCTATATCGACAGCACGCTCGTCATCACCTTCTGGATCACCGGCATCGTCTTCGTCGCGGTGATTTCCTTCATGGCCTATTGCGTCTTCCGCTTCCGGCACAAGCCAGGCAACCGGGCGCATTACGAGCCCGAGAACCGCAGGCTGGAAGTGCTGCTTGCCTCGGGAACGGCTGTCGGGGTCGCCGCCATGCTGGCGCCCGGCCTGATCGTCTGGAAACAGTTCATCACCGTGCCGCCCGATGCCGCATCGGTGGAAGTGGTCAGCCAGCAATGGCTGTGGAGCTTCCGCCTGCCTGGCGCGGACGGGAAACTCGGGCGCGCCGAGACGCGTGACGTGACCCCCGAAAACCCGCTCGGCCTCGACAAGAACGATGCAAGCGGCCTCGACGACATCATCATCGAGGGCGGCGAGCTGCACCTGCCCATCGGCAAGCCGGTGCACATATTGCTGCGCTCGGTCGATGTGCTCCACGATTTCTATGTGCCGGAATTCCGCGCCAAGATGGACATGATCCCCGGCATGGTCACCTATTTCTGGCTCACGCCGACACGCACGGGAACCTTCGAGATTCTCTGTGCCGAACTCTGCGGCGTCGGCCATCCGCAGATGCGCGGAACCGTCATCGTCGACAGTGACGCGGACTACCAGACCTGGCTTGGTCAGCAGCAGACGTTCACCCAGCTTACCGCATCGTCGGGAGAACCGCCGCCATCAAACTGAGGCGGCGGATGACGGCCGGAGGCCGCATCGGGAAAGGAAGGGAAGAGAGATCATGGTCGAGATTCCATCCGGCAGCATCCCATCCGCCGAAGTCGAGGATGTCGAGCTTTATCATCCGCACAGCTGGTGGACGAAATATGTGTTCAGCCAGGATGCGAAGATCATCGCCGTGCAATATTCGATCACCGCCATCTCGATCGGCATGGTGGCGCTGGTGCTCTCCTGGCTGATGCGGATCCAGCTCGCCTTTCCCGGCGCTCTCTCTTTCATCGATGCCGATCATTATTACCAGTTCATCACCATGCACGGCATGATCATGGTGATCTATCTGCTCACCGCGCTCTTCCTCGGCGGTTTCGGCAATTACCTCATTCCGCTGATGGTCGGCGCGCGCGACATGGTATTTCCATACGCGAACATGCTGAGCTACTGGATCTATCTGCTTGCGGTGCTGATCCTGGTCGCCGGCTTCTTCGCGCCCGGCGGCCCGACGGGGGCGGGCTGGACGCTTTATCCGCCGCAATCCGTCCTGTCGGGCACGCCCGGCGGCAAGGATTGGGGCATCCTCTTGATGCTCAGCTCGCTGATCGTCTTCATCATCGGCTTCACCATGGGCGGCCTGAACTATGTGGTGACGGTGCTGCAGGGGCGGGCACGCGGCATGACGCTGATGCGCATGCCGCTCACCGTCTGGGGCATCTTCACCGCGACCGTCATGGCGCTCCTGGCCTTTCCGGCCCTCTTCGTCGCCTGCGTGATGATGATGTTCGACCGCGTGCTCGGCACCAGCTTCTTCATGCCCGCCATCGTCGAGATGGGCGAGCAGCTGAAACATGGCGGCGGAAGCCCGATCCTGTTCCAGCACCTGTTCTGGTTCTTCGGGCATCCGGAGGTCTATATCGTCGCGCTGCCGGCCTTCGGCATCGTTTCGGACCTGATCAGCACGCATGCGCGCAAGAACATATTCGGCTACCGCATGATGGTCTGGGCGATCGTCATCATCGGAGCCTTGAGCTTCGTCGTCTGGGCGCACCACATGTATGTCAGCGGCATGAACCCGGCCTTCGGCTTCTTCTTCGCCACCACGACTCTGATCATCGCCGTTCCAACGGCGATCAAGGTCTATAACTGGGTGCTGACGCTCTGGCGCGGCGACATCCACCTGACGCTGCCGATGCTCTTTGCGCTCGCGTTCATCGTCACCTTCGTCAATGGCGGCCTGACGGGCCTTTTCCTCGGCAATGTCGTCGTCGACGTACCGCTGTCGGATACGATGTTCGTCGTCGCGCATTTCCACATGGTCATGGGTGTGGCGCCGATCCTCGTCATCTTCGGGGCGATCTATCACTGGTATCCGAAGGTGACGGGACGCATGCTGAACGAGACTCTCGGCCAGATCCATTTCTGGATCACCTTCCTCGGCACTTATGCGATCTTCTTCCCGATGCATTATCTCGGCCTGCTCGGCGTGCCGCGCCGCTATTTCGAGATGGGGGAGACGGCCTTCGTTCCGCCCTCGGCCCATACGCTGAACGTCTTCATAACGGTGATGGCGCTGATCGTCGGGGCGGCACAGATCGTCTTCCTGTTCAACCTGGTCTGGAGCCTTTTCCGGGGCAGGGAGGCGGGCGGCAATCCGTGGCGGGCGACGACGCTCGAATGGCAGACGCCGCAGACCCCGCCGGCGCATGGGAACTGGGGCAAGGATCTGCCTGTCGTCTACCGCTGGGCTTATGATTACAGCGTGCCGGGAGCGGCGGAGGATTTCATTCCGCAGAATGTGCCGGCAAGCGGCGGCGTCACACGGGAGGTTCCGGCATGAACGTCATGCTGATCTTCCTTGCCGCGGTGGCCGCCATCATCATCTGGTGGCTTTCCGGGCAGCGGCTGACCTCGAAGCCCTGGCTCGAAACGGGGTCTGTGCAGCTGCCGGCACATGACGATACCGGCCGGCAGCAGTCACCGGTGCCGGCGGTCAAGCTCGGCCTCTTCGTGTTCCTCGGCGTCGTCGGCGCGCTCTTCAGTCTCGCCGTCAGCGCCTATTTCATGCGCATGGCGTCGTCCGACTGGTGGGGAATGCCTGTTCCGCGGCTGCTCTGGATCAATACCGCAGCGCTCGCGCTCAGCAGTTTGGCGCTGCAATGGGCCAAACGTGAAGCGCAGCATGGGCGCATGGAAAGCCTGCGGCCGGCGCTCGTGACCGGGCTTGCGCTTGCGGTCTTCTTTCTGATCGGGCAGATCCAGGCATGGCGGGAGCTGACCGCAGCCGGCTATGTGCTGACCGACAATCCCGCCAACAGCTTCTTCTACATGCTGACCGGCCTGCACGGCCTGCATATTCTCGGCGGGCTTGCCGTGCTCGCACATACGACGGTCAGAGCATTTTCAGCCAAGGTTCAACCCGACAGGCTGCAGCTCAGCGTCGATCTCTCGGCCATCTATTCGCATTTCATGCTCGCCGTCTGGCTTTTGCTTTTCGCGCTCTTTGCCGGCTGGGCGAATGACTTCGTCGATCTCTGCCGCACATTGCTTAACTAGAACCAGAGGCTGCTCAGGAGGTGCAGATGGCACAGACTATCGGGACACACGACGAAACAAGCCTCAGACCATCAGGCCTGCGCGGCGTCGCGGCCGATTTCAGCTCGGACCAGCGCGCCTTCAAGACCGCCTCCTGGGGCAAGGCGATGATGTGGATCTTTCTGCTCAGCGATACTTTCGTCTTCGGCTGTTTCCTGATCGCCTACATGACCGCCCGCATGTCTACCCCTGTGGCCTGGCCCAATCCGAGCGAGGTCTTCGCGCTGCATATCGGTGGCGAGGACGTTCCGCTGATCCTGATCGCGATCATGACTTTCGTGCTGATCTCGAGCAGCGGCACCATGGCGATGGCGGTCAATTTCGGCTATCGCCGCGAACGCGGGAGGACGGCGGCGCTGATGCTGCTGACGGCGCTTCTCGGGGCAACCTTCGTCAGCATGCAGGCCTTCGAATGGACGAAGCTGATCACCGAAGGTGTGCGCCCCTGGGAAAACCCATGGGGGGCGGCGCAGTTCGGATCGACCTTCTTCATGATCACGGGCTTTCACGGCACGCATGTCACCATCGGCGTCATCTTCCTCCTCATCATTGCCCGCAAGGTCTGGCGGGGTGATTTCGATGTGGAGCGGCGCGGTTTCTTCACCAGCCGGAAAGGTCGCTACGAGGCCGTCGAGATCATGGGCCTCTACTGGCACTTCGTCGACCTGGTCTGGGTCTTCATCTTCGCGTTTTTCTATCTGTGGTGAGGTCGTCATGAGCGAGACAACGGCACATGCGCAAAGCCCGACGGTACAGGCACAGGAACACGGACAGCAGCACCCGATCCGGCTCTATCTGGTGGTCTGGGGCCTGCTGTTCGTGCTCAGCGCCTTTTCCTACATGGTCGATTATCTCGGCATCCAGGGCCATCTCAGGTGGACGCTGATCCTGCTCTTCATGATGCTGAAGGCGGGGCTCATCGTCGCCGTCTTCATGCACATGGCCTGGGAACGGTTGGCGCTGGTCTACGCCATCCTGCTGCCGCCGCTGCTGGTGCTTGTCTTCGTGACGCTGATGGTTTCGGAAGCGGACTATACGATCTTCACCCGGCTCGCCTTCTTTGGCGCCGGGCAGTAGGGGCCCGGGAAAGGGAAACGCAGAAAGTTTCAATGCGTTTGTTTTTCCTTCCGAGGCGCTTGCGGGCTGGCTTGCAACCCGTGATTCCGGCCCTGGGGAGCGGTCTCGAGGAATATTTTTGCGTCCTGTTTTTTGTGTGGAACTCTCTGCCACCTCGCGCGTTTGGCAGCATCTTTATGGAGCGATCGGGAGGAGATCATGCAACCGAAGATCGGAACGGATGCCCCTGCGGACCGCTGGATCGGTGCCGTGGAGCTTGCGATCGTGCAGAAGGCTTTCGACAGACTTTGCGCGGAACGCGGCTTGTCGCGCGACTGCACAGAGGCACGTGAACTCGCGCGTGTGACAATCGACCTTTACCGGCAGGGTGCCGACAGCGAATACAAGCTGCACACCTCGCTGTCAGGCTCCGATTTCAAGACACCGGCCCTGTGAGCGGCCGATGAGCAATGTCGTGACATTCCCGCGCCGGAACCTGAGGTCGCACCACCCATACTATGTCGGCTCGGCGAGGCAGGTGGAAGGGCGGATCGCGATATTGGAGACGATCGCGAAGATCACCGTGCGCGACAGCGCGTTCACGCCCTATGAACAGGCGGCCCTGCTGGCGAAGCTGAGGACCGCCATCCGCGCGGAATGCGTCGCGCATAAGCTGTCGCCGGACGAGCAGTTCGAAACGATGCGTTATGCCGAGCGTCTTCTCGACGATATCCTCGACAGCATCCACGACTGAGGCATCTGCCGTCACGTTTTCTTGTTCCGCCGCAGCCCTGCAGGCACCATGCCGCAGTTGCGGAGCATCATCTGCTCATGCCAACATCCGGCCATGTTGATCCGACCTGCCAGAGCGGAAGACCGCAGCGCTATATGGACGATCCTGGAACCTGTCATCCGGGCAGGCGAAACCTATACGCTCGACCGCGACATGAGCGAGGCCGATGCGCTCGACTACTGGCTCGACCCCGGCAAGGAAACCTTCGTCGCCGATGACGGCGGCAGCATTATCGGCACCTATTACATCAGGTCCAATCAGGCGGGCGGCGGCAACCATGTCTGCAACTGCGGATATATGACGGCACCCGCGGCGGCGGGGCAGGGTGTGGCGCGCATCATGCACCAGCATTCGCTTGCCCATGCACGCCAGCGCGGCTTCCGGGCCATGCAGTTCAATTTCGTCGTCAGTTCCAACGAGCGGGCAGTACGGCTGTGGCAGTCTCTCGACTTTCAGGTGGTCGGCCGGCTGCCCGGGGCGTTCCGGCATCCGACCCTTGGCTTTGTCGACGCGCTCGTCATGTACCGGGATCTTTGACGAGGGGCGCGCTTTACACGTCAGCCTTTGATCAGGGAAGCGTGCGCCTGCCGCGCCGCGACGCGTTGCGCCCGACAAACGCGGCGATCGCCACGAAGAGCACTGCAGTGCCGAGATTCCAGCCGAGCACCATTATCGTTGCGTCCAGCGGATGAAACATGGCGAGCGCCGAGGATGTGATACCCGAGACGGCGAGGCTGCCAATGAGCGCGACGGAGACCGGCCGCAGGAAGGCGACATAGCGCAGCATAATCAGCATCAACAATGTGAGCGGAATGCTGGTGACCACTAGCGTCAGCAGGCAGCCGGACGCGGCTTCCACGGTAACGGCGCCCGGTGGCAGCGCCACCCAGCCGGCAAAACACTGATAGCCGATATTGGCCATCCAGAGGACGAGGGTTGGGAGTGGCAGCAGCATCCATCGGCGCGATTTATCAGGAAGGCTGACCATGAAGGTGGCGATGGCGGCGAGAATGCCCGTGGCGAGCGATGACAGCATGCCCGTCAGGAAAACGATATCGGTCATGCGCTCGGCAAATTGCGGCCGCAGGCCATGGATCATGGTCAGGATGCCCATCAGCACGAAGGCGAGTGCAAGCCAGAGGGCGGCGCGCAGCAGCGGCGGCCGCAGTCGTTTGACCGGGCTGACATTGTCGGCGAGAGAACGGATAAGATCGGCGGTCTCCATTACGGCTCACCACGATCAAGCAGGATCTTGCGCAGGCTCTTCAGCGCCCGGTGCGTCGCGACCTTCAGCGACGTGATCGACATTCCGCTTTCGCTCGCAGCCTCCTTCAGCGACATTTCCTTCAGTTTCAGCATGTTGATCGCCTGCTGCTGGGCCGGCGGCAGGTCGCTGATTGCGCCTTCGAGATGAATCCGGTTGGCAGCTTCCTCGATATTGTCGCTGGTGGCAACAGCGTCATGTTCGCTCGAAAGCGGAAATTCATGGGCGCGCTGGCGGCCCTGCCGGCGCAGCCGGTCGAAGGCGCGGCGGTT
Source organism: Rhizobium sp. 05N49 (assembly GCF_056396805.1). Lineage (NCBI taxonomy): Bacteria > Pseudomonadati > Pseudomonadota > Alphaproteobacteria > Hyphomicrobiales > Rhizobiaceae > Rhizobium > Rhizobium sp. 05N49. The sequence continues at coordinate 47,236 of NZ_JBFTME010000022.1, read as the reverse complement.
GGCGATGCCGACGAGCCAGGGGCCGAAGGGCCGGGTCGGATCATAGGTTTCGCGGATCGAATGGAGGGTCAGCAGGATATCCTGAACCGTATCCTCGACGTCTCTCGGATCGCGATGATAGCGCACCGCCAGCGAGCGCAGATAGGGCGTGATCTCCTGCAGCAGGCGAAGATAGGCGGCGCCATCACCATCCTGGGCACGGGCCATCAGGATCGTCCAGTCGAGATCGCGGTGGCGTGTGCTCCTGATGTCGGAGCCCGCCGGCCGGGAGGAGACGAGTTTCAGCCGGTCGCCGCGCTCCTCGCTCATGCAGGCGCGCGCCTTTCGCGCAGGCGGGCAAACAGGCGTGACACGAGATAGTCGAGCGACAGAGGTCCGGGGCCGAGTGCGATGACTGCGAGCGCAAGGGCTGCCCAGTAGAGGTGAAAATTCACCCAACCGTCCGGAAAGACCAGCTGGATCACTCCGGTCATCATCAGGAGCGCAAGGCCGACGAGGCGCGTGGCGAGACCGGCTAGCAGCAGGACCGGCAGCACGATCTCCGCACAACCGACGAGAAAGGCGACCGTATCGGGGGCTGGGAAACCAAAGAGATTGCCAAGGATGTGCAGCTTGAACTGCTCCTCGAAGAGGAATTGGGTGCCGATCGAGAGCTGCAGGAATCCATCCCAGCGGGTCAGTCCCGAACGCAGGAAGGGCAGGGCAAGCGCGATGCGCGCAACCGGCGGCGCGACGGCGATGCCGATCAGGCCGACGATGTCGAGAAGCCGCAGGTAAAGTGCTGTGGGCGTAAAGCTCTTGTCCGTCATGCGCTGCCGTTCCCGGATGTGATGGCAAAGGTGGTGAAGGCGCTGGCCGCCATCAGGCCGGAAAGGCATGTCGGCAGATCGAAACGGGGGCTGTCGCCCAGCGCCTGTTTCATGGCGTCGATCATCGTCCGTCCCTTGCCGAGAGCGGTGATGAAAACGGCGGCGCCCGGCGGCAGCGCGCGCGCTTCGACATCTGGACCGGGGCGAAGGAGCAGGGTGTCTTCGCCGCCTGCCGATATATCCACTTCCGCCGGCTCGCCATTGGCGATGTTCATCTGCCAGATCGTCAGCGCCGGGAAGGAGGAGCGCACGATGCGCAACGACGGATGCAGCGTCACGCGCATATATGCCAGGTCGCCCGCCCTGATCCGCGTGAAGGCGGCGCTCCCGATCGGTTCGGCCTCGGCTGCATGATAGGCCTCGGCCCAGGCCCGCTCGATGCGCGCCACATCGGCAAGGTAGGGCAGACTTGCAGCCGGTTCGAAGGTTTCGATGAAATCGGCAAAGCCGCGGCCATAGTCGAGCATGATCGGCGAGGCCGGCGGATCGAGCGCCACATAGATGCGTCCCATGGCGAGGAAGAATTCCTCGCCGACGATGCGCGCCACGGCCGGAAACGCATCCTTCAACGTTGCCGTCAGGCCGGCGACCACATTGTTGCGATAGACGTTGAAGCGCTTCAGGCTGGGCCGGCCGTCTGGCCCGACCAGACCTTCGGGCAGGGGCTGCGCGGGGTCCAGAAGAGCAGCGGCAAAATCATGCTGGCGTTTGGCGGTCGAAGGTGTCGTCGGCATCATCAGGTCCCCCGTGTGACGACATTGCGCCAGAGCCGGCGCAGGTTATCGAGACCGCCGGCGGTGGAGCTCCAGAGCGTGGCGTCGGCGATGAGGAGATCGCCGCCGAAAAGGCCGGAACGGGATTGCAGCATCGCATCGAARGTGGAGCGGCCATCCCGCGTGAAGCGATGCGAGGGAGCATCAGGATCTATCTTCTGGCAGGCGATCACATCGAGCTTGTCAACCGCTTCGCGGAGCCGCTCGAAATGCGGCAAATGCGGATGAAGGTTGAAGCTCGTCACGCCCGCAAGCAGCCCATGTCGGTCGAGATCATGCTCGACTGCAATCGGGCTCGGCGATCCATCCGGTTCGCTTGCCGGGTGGAGGCCGAAGCGGTTTTCGACGGGCAGACCGAGGCCGGAGAGAAGCGAGCGGGCAAAGCCGCCGAAGCGCTGCTGCGGCGGAATGGTGCGGTCGCCATGATGCAGGAAATGTTCCGTCTGGATTTCGGTGCGGTCAGCCGCCGCTGCATCTTCGACATTGCCGATATCGTGATGCGGACAGATGAAGAGCATGTTGCCGGGCTTCGAAAGAAAGGTTGCGACCGCCTCGATCTCGCTGCTGTCGGCCCGCTGGCCTGTGCGCTGGGAATCGAAGGAAATGACGATGACCGTGTCGGCACTTTCGAGAATCCGGGCGTCGAGCCTGACGGTCACGCCTTCCTCGCCGCCGCGTTGCATTTCCAGCACTGCATGGCCGGTCTCGGCCTCTGCCTGCTCGACGAAGGCCTCGAAATTCCTGCGCAGGATTTCGTCGAGAAAGCCGGCGATGCCCTGGTCGAAACGCTCGGGGTCGGAAAGCTCCTCATAGTGCGGATAGAGGATACGGCGGCTTTCGAAGAGGGCCGGGAAGCGGTTTTCGATAATGCCCAAGGGCGCTTCGATTTCCCGCGAGCGGTCCCAGGCGTAGTAGACAGCAACTCGGTGGCCGGTCATGGATCAACCCTCATTCGGCGGCCGAGCGTATCTCTCCGGATGCGGCCTCACGCATCAGGGCTTCGGCGCGGGCTGCTTCACCGGCCAGAACCGGCCACTCCGGAAGGTCGGCATCCCATTCGATCAGTGTCGCCACCGGCCCGATGCGGGAGAGCACATGGGCGTAAAGATCCCAGACGATGGTATCGACGGGGCGGTCATGGGTATCGATCAGCAGCGGCCGGTTTTCCTCGTCGGCTTCACGCGCATGGCCGGCCAGATGGATTTCTCCGACATGATGCAGCGGGTAGGCATCGATATAGGCGATGGGGTCCCAAAGCTGGTTTGTGGAGGCGACATAGACATTGTTGACATCGAGCAACAGGCCGCAGCCCGTGCGACGCACGATCTCGGCAATGAAATCGATCTCCGACCAGGTACTTTCGGCAAAGGCCAGGTAGGTCGAAGGGTTTTCGAGCAGCATCTGCCGGCCGAGCACCTGTTGTACCTCGTCTATGTGGCCGGCGACGCGAGAGAGTGTCTCATTCGTATAGGGCAGCGGCAGGAGATCGTTGAGGAAGCCGGCATCATGCGATGACCAGGCAAGATGCTCGGAAAAGAGTGCGGGCCGATAGCGCTCGTTCAGCGCCTTCAGCCGCGAAAGATGCTTCCTGTCGAGCGCCCGGTCGGCGCCGATCGACAGGCCGACGCCGTGCAGCGACAGCGGATAATGTTCGCGCACGGCGGCGAGATAACGATGCGGCGGGCCGCCTTCGCCCATGTAGTTTTCCGCATGCACCTCGAAGAAACCGATATCGGGCAAGGTCTCGATGATATGGCGGTAATGCTCTGCCTTGAGGCCGATACCGGCGCGGGGCGGTATCTCTCTGTCAGGGAAGGCAAGGTCTGGATTTTGCATGGGGCACCTGGCATCGGTCTGGATGGGACCGACCCGCGTTGAAGCGGGCCGGTCTTTTCGGGAGGCAAGTCTTCGGAGGATGTCGGTCCTCGGGGCAGTGTTCCGGCGGGCGGTCATCCGGTTCTGCCCGAGCAGGCCTCCCGGATCGGCGTCGGATCAGACCTTGGGAGTGAGGCTGCCGGCGCCCTTCGGCGTTGACATCGTCGTGCAGGTGCCCTTCGGAACGAGCTTGAAGGCATTGCCCTGATAATCGACGGTGCTCGTGCCTGCGCAGGTCGTGCCGGCGCCGGCATAGCAATCGTTCTGGCCCTTCAGCGCCGTGCCGAAGCAGGGCTCGACCTTGCCGGATTTGACCAGGGCCGTGTGTTCCGCCTGAATCTTCTTCTGCGCGTCGGTGAATTCTTCCGCACCGGCCGGCAGGGTCGAGAGGGCGCCGATGGCGCTGGCGAAGGCGCCGACGACAAGCGTGGACAACATGCGATTGGACATTGTTATTCTCCGGTTTTCGATGATGGACAGAGGACTGTTCAGTCGTCTGGGCGGTGTGACCCGCCTGTCTTGAAGTTCGCTCTGGCGGCAGAAAGGTTACCTGTGCCGAGCGGCTGTTCTGATCCGCGCCAGGATGCTCACATTTTGCCTTTGCCAGAGGCGAGTTTGCGTGCAACGACCGTTGCCGGATGGATGGAGGGCGGCTCGGCAAGCAGCGGCGGCACGCTCGCAAGGATCAGCTTTGCTGCTTGCCCGCTCATATGCGCATCGCGGCTTTCAGGATCAGCGAAGAGATCGACGAGGAAGATCAGGTCGGGATCGGCCTCGGAGCGCAGCACGAGCCATGTCGTCGTGCCGGCCTCGGTTTCGACATGCGGCAGCGCGTCTGCAATCAGGCGCGCAAGCTCTTCTCCGCTTCCGCTCCTGGCGCGGAACGGAATGACGGCGGCAAGTTCGTTCATCGTAGATTCCCCTCAGTAGCCCGTCCGAGCCATTAAGGGTGAAAAATCCGGGTCAGTATTGAAGGGTGTTGCGGTTTCTGGTGCCGGCTTGCTGCCGCCTGACGTTCAGTTCAGGCGGGAATGCCGTAGACCGGTATTTCGCCGCTGAGCCCCCGTAGAAAAGCGGTTGTGCCGTGCAGGCTGCGACCACGCGCGGCAAGCAATGTGCGCGCTTCCTCATCCTCGACCACCGGTGTCGTTGCAAAGATCATGTCCGGGGTGGCGATCGTCTGCAGGCGCGATGCCAGATTGACCGTCTGACCAAAATAATCCTGCCGCTCGTTCATCAGCACGGCAAGGCACGGGCCGCTGTGCAGGCCGACCTTCAGGAACAGGTCGTCGCGACTGTCGCGCCGGTTGAGTTCATCGATCACCTTGCGGATGTCGAGTGCGGCGGCCACGCCCTGCGCCGGGGTTGGAAAGGTTGCCATGATCGCATCGCCGATGGTCTTGACCACCGCGCCGCCATGGGCGGAGACGACCTGATGCATGAGCTGGAAATGCGATCGTACCAGATCGAAAGCGGCAAGGTCGCCGATCCGCTCATAGAGTTCGGTCGATCCCTTCAGGTCGGTGAACAGGAAGGTCAGGCTGGTGATCCTGAAGCGCTGGTTGAGATCAAGAACATTGGTCCGGTAGATATCCCGGAAAGTCTGGTGCGTGAGCAGCCGCTTGGCGGTCAGGACGGGCATGCGGCGCGTCAGGATCGCTTCCAGCGTCTTGCCGGCGATCCAGAGGATCGGCATTGTCCTCCGGTTCGTCCGGTTTTCGAGATCGAGCATCAGGGGGCCCGGTGCCACCCGCAGCGTTTCGCCGGCCTGGTGCGCATCGTCGAGCTCGATCGACAGGCGCTGGCCTTCGGCCGGATCGCCGCTCACTTCCAGGAATCGCGAGCTGTGCGTCACGGGATCGAAGAGGATCGCCACGCCCTCGTGCATCTGAACCTGGCGGCCCATGCGCGCACCCGGCGCAATCTCGAACGCGTCGAGGACGACCTCGCTGACGATGGGCGCAAGATGCTCTGGCAGATCGCTGCCTGAACTCCAGAAAATCTGTCGCGTATAGTCCCAGAGCGGCAGGCTATCGGGATCGTGGGCGGCGATGTGGCGGATGCGCGGATCGACCGTGAAGGTGATCTCCACGGTCTCGTCGAGCGTCGGTTCGCAATCGAGCGCACAGAAGGAACAATTATAGTGGTGCTGGTCGATGCCCTGCAGCGACTCCGCCTGATAAAGCACGCCGCCGCAGCTTTGGCAGACCACGTTCCAGGAAAGTTCGAAAAGGCCGTGCTGGGTGGCATGCAGGAAGGCGGCGATGCTCTCCTGCTCGCCGAGCCCGTTCGTGCGCGCAAAGGCCAGCGGATTGACACGGTTCAGGCCAAAATCCGGCGCTTCCTCAATAAGGCGCGCCATCGCGGCGGCAACGGTTTCTTCGACATGCTGGCGCACGGCCATGACGCGGTTGGCTATATCAGGCATCGCTCATCCTATCAGAATGCGGCCCGAAAAGCGGGGCCGAGAAGAACAACAATAGGTCGGCAATGGCAGGCAGGCGACCCGTTTATTTTTCGCCTTAAGGTAACCTTTCGTGCGCTGGAGCGAAACACGGACCGAACGTCCAGACGGCCGCATGCTGCAAGCAAAGTAGAGTCCTAGTTCGGCGGGCGCCGCCGCAGCCGACGTCCGTGCTCGCGCGCAAAAGCAGCGGGCGTGCCGCCCGTCAGGCGGTGGAAACGCCGGGTGAAATGGCTCTGGTCCGAATAGCCGGTCGCAAGGGCCACTTCCGCCAGCGACGTATCGGTTTCGGCAATCAGCGTCCGGGCGCGCTCGATCCGGCGCTGCTCGACGAAGCCGATCGGGCTGACGCCGGTACTTTGCTTGAAAAGCCGGGCGAAGTGAAAGCGGCTGACATTGACGAGGGCGGCCAGTTCCGCAAGCCCGATCATCCGGTCGAGGTTGTCCTCGACATAGCTGGTGATGCGCTCGATCTCGGCCTTGCCGAGGCCGGGCAGCGTACGGCGCTCCGCAATGCCAAAGGCGTTATAGGCCCGCAGGAGATGCGCGGCGAGGGCGGCGGAGACCTGATCGACGATCAGCGCCTGGGCAGGATGGGCCTGCTGTTCCAGTTCGGCGAGCAGTACGAGCGCCATATGCTCGATCAACCTGTCGCGGGTTTCGAATATATTCCTGATTTCAACGCCTGCCGCCGCGCGCGACCCAAGTTCCTCGCCAGCCGCGGCGACCAGTCGGGCCGGAACCCGCAGCCGCGCCGATGTCGGCGCGCGGCCCTCCCAGGTCGATACGCAGCCCGCCGGCATCAAAAGCGACATGCCGGCCGAAATCGTGGCCTCATGGACCACGCCATCGCGCCGCTGAACCAGCCGGGCGCGGCCGGAGGGGCAATAGGAAATCAGATGGTGATCGAGAGCCGGATAGGTCTGTGAACAATCGAGCCGCGGCCGATAGAGATCGACCGTCACTCCGCTCCATCCCCGGTCCCGTGTCGTCGCCAGCGGCCTTCGCGGCTTGATGTCGACGATCTCTTCGATGGAGACGAGCTTTTGTCCTGACGGCGAAATGGTGTGCAGCTCGTTCATGACGGTTCGGCCAATCCAGGTTGCGCTGGGGTCAGGGTAGAGGTTTTTGGCGGCGGGTTGAAGTGTCCTGCTACCAGAAATGCAGGCGGCAGACGGGCAGGGCGCTGTGGGCCGGAGACCTTTTTTCGCGGATCGGTTCTCGTCTGCTGAAAAAAAGAAAGCCGGCCCAAGGCCGGCTTAGACGAACGCGGCTAAACAGGGGATACTGAGCCGGTTCCTTGCATTTCGTGACTGACAATAATTTTCACTGCAATGCCGAGGGCAGCAAAGGCGTAACGAGATCGCCATGAGGGCGGCTCCGCAAAGGGGTGGGCGGCGGGCGGAGACCGGTGCTGTCCTCGGGCTTCCTTATGAAGGACGAACATCACCGCTTGATGACATGGGCCTCCGGCAGACGATTTTCTTTTGATCGTCCGATCTGCGCTGTGGATGGGCGTCCCGGCATTGTCGGCGGATAGGCTGATGGTGTGAATTCAGTGTTCGGCCCGCCCGGGATGTCAAACTTWCACAAAGGGGCTATATAGCGGCCGAAATCGCACGAAATCCGCAAAGAGCCCCTATGGCACCGATCATTTCCGTCCAAAATCTTACCAAGACCTATGCAAATGGCTTCCAGGCGCTAAAGGGCATCAATCTCGAAATCGAGCGCGGCGAAATCCTGGCGCTGCTTGGGCCGAATGGGGCGGGCAAGACGACGCTGATCTCGATCATCTGCGGCATCGCCAATCCGAGCGGCGGCACGGTCGTGGTCGACGGACATGATGTGGTCAAGGATTTCCGCGCCACGCGCACCCTGATCGGCCTGGTGCCGCAGGAACTGACCACCGACCAGTTCGAGACGGTGTGGAATACGGTCAGCTTTTCGCGCGGGCTGCACGGCAAGAAGGCCAATCCGGCCCATATCGAGAAGGTGCTGCGCGACCTGTCCCTCTGGGACAAGAAAGACAATACGCTGCGCCAGCTCTCGGGCGGCATGAAGCGGCGCGTGCTGATCGCCAAGGCGCTGTCGCACGAGCCCTCCATCCTCTTCCTCGACGAGCCGACGGCGGGCGTCGACGTGACGCTGCGCAAGGACATGTGGCATGTCGTCGAGCAGTTGCGCGCCTCGGGCGTCACCATCATCCTCACGACGCACTATATCGAAGAGGCCGAGGAGATTGCCGATCGCGTCGGCGTCATCAACGGCGGCGAGTTGCTACTCGTGGAAGACAAGCAGGCGCTGATGGCCAAGCTTGGCCGAAAGCAGCTGATCCTCGAACTCAACGACCCGCTTGAGGAGCTCCCCGATTGCTTTGCCGGCAACGGCTTGTCGATCGAGGCCGAGGGCAATCGCCTCGTCTACGAGTTCGACACCCGCAACGAGCACGAGAGCGTGGCGTCACTTCTGACGCGGCTTGGCCAGAACAACATCCATTTCCGGGATCTCTCGACGCGGCAAAGCTCGCTCGAAGACATATTCGTATCGCTGGTAGGAGCCGCAAAATGAACTTCGAGGCGATCAAGTCGATCTATTATTTCGAGATGTCGCGCACGCGGCGCACGCTGCTGCAGAGCGTCATTTCGCCCGTCATTTCCACCTCGCTCTATTTCATCGTCTTCGGCGCTGCCGTCGGCTCGCGCATCCAGGAGGTTGAGGGCGTCTCCTACGGTGCCTTCATCACGCCCGGCCTTATCATGCTGACGCTGCTCGGCCAGTGCATCGGCAACGGCTCATTCGGCATCTATTTCCCGAAATTCACCGGTACGATCTACGAGATTCTCTCGGCACCCGTCGCGATGACGGAAATATTGATCGGCTATGTCGGGGCGGCGGCGACCAAGGGCCTGATCATCGGCGTCATCATCCTCTTGACCGCCAATCTCTTCGTCGACGTCCGCATCGAGCACCCGTTCATGATGGTGCTGTTCTTCCTGCTGACGGCAATCAGTTTCAGCCTGTTCGGCTTCATGATCGGCATCTGGGCGACGAATTTCGAGCAGCTGAACCTCATCCCCATGCTGGTCGTGCCACCGCTGACCTTCCTCGGCGGCAGCTTCTACTCGATCAACATGCTGCCGCCCTTCTGGCAGGCGGTGAGCCATTTCAACCCGGTGCTCTACCTGGTCAGTGGCTTCAGGTGGAGTTTTTACGGGATTGCGGATGTGAACCCGCTGGTCAGCCTCGGGATGATCTCGCTGTTTCTGGTGGTTTGCCTGAGCACGCTCGGGTGGATCTTCAAGACCGGGTACAGGCTGCGGAACTGACCGGGGAGCGCCGTCCGCAAAATCCGCAGAGGCGGAACAAAGTTGTTCACATTTTGTTCGCGACTGTTAGTCTGACCTCGCTGTTACATGCGGAGGAGGAGAGTCGTGGCGGAGCAACAGACAAAGTTTGAGCGGTTCAAGGCGCTGCATCATCGGGATGAGGCATTTATCATTCCGAACCCATGGGATGCCGGCTCGGCGCGGATCCTGACAGGCCTTGGTTTCGAGGCTCTGGCGACGACCAGCGCTGGCTATGCCTTTTCGAAGGGCAAGCGGGATTCCTTTGCGAGCCTGACGCGCGGCGAGATCCTCGACAATGCCGCTGAGATCGTCGAGGCGAGCGATCTTCCCGTATCCGCCGATCTCGAGGACGGGTTCGGCGCAGCACCTGAGATCTGCGCCGAAACGATCCGGCTGGCCACTGCGGCGGGGCTGGTCGGCGGATCGATCGAAGATGCCACCGGCGATCCGGCAAGGCCGATCTATGATCTCTCGCACGCCGTCGAGCGGGTCCAGGCGGCGGCTGAAGCGGCGCGGAAACTGCCTTTCCTGCTGACGGCGAGGGCAGAGAATTTTCTCTGGGAGCGGCCCGATCTCGATGACACGATCAAGCGGCTGCATGCCTTCTCGGCAGCAGGCGCCGATGTGCTCTACGCACCAGGACTGCCCGATATCGACGCCATCCGAACCGTCTGCGCTGCCGTGGACAAGCCGGTCAATGTGGTAATGGGGCTGAAGGGGCCGCGCTATAGCGTTGCCGAACTCTCGGCGGCGGGCGTGCGCCGGGTGAGCGTGGGCGGATCCTTTGCTCGCGCGGCGCTCGGCGCACTACTGCGGGCGGCCGAGGAGGTGAAATCATCGGGGACCTTTGACTATGCGGCCGAGGCGATCCCGGCGGCCACGCTCAGCCGACTCATGTCGCAGGAGAAGCGGGGCGACCGGGAGTAGGGCTGGATCGGTGGTATCTCATTGCGGATCGATAAGGGCTGACAAAATCCGGATGTCTGCCGGTCAGCCCTTCTTCTTGCCCTGCCGCTTGCCGTACCGCGGGCGGAAATCGACAAGCAAAGACTTCAGTTCCAGTTCGCGTACGCGTCGGGCCGCTTCATCCGGGCTCACCCAGTCCAGCACGCGCTGGCCGACCTCGCGGAACTGCCCCTGCGTGCGGTCTACCTCGATCTGAAAGATATCGACGATGCAGGGAACAACGTCGCCGTCGTCCAGTTCCTTGAGATAGGTGTAGCGACCGACCGGCTTTTTGCTGACCGTCCCGCGCACGCCGGCTTCCTCCCAGGCCTCGATGGCGGCCGCCTCATCCGGCTTCTTCTTTTTCATCGGCCAGCCCTTGGGAATGATCCAGCGGCCGCTGTCGCGGGTGGTGACCACGAGGACTTCGATTTCGCGATGATCGCTTTCGGGATCGTTGTTTCGATAACGGAAGCAGAGAGCGCCATATTGCTGGCGAAAGGCGCCGGAGAAAAGCTTCTCGGGCCTTTCGGCAAGTTGCTTCAGTAGCGGCTTTGGGGTGGCGGCGCGAGGTTTTGCGCCTTTTTTGCTGGATTTCATGACATCAAGCATTGTCAATTTCTGCATTTTCGATCAATTGCCTGCGACGTTTTATGACAGATTTGTGACAGTCTCTTGTGACTGCCATGTCCGCTTCAGGAAGGATCGCCCGAGATGATGAGCGTGTTTCGCAAGATGATGCCGCGGGAGGACCGCTTCTTCGACATGTTCTGCCGGCATTCGGAAACGGTCGTCGCTGCCGCCCATGCGATGGAAAGGCTGCTGAAAGGCGAGGCGGTTCAGGAAAATTGCGATCGGATCATCGCGCTCGAGGACCAGGCCGACGACATCACCCGCGAAGTGCTTGTGGCCGTCAGGCGCAGCTTCATCACACCCTTCGATCGCGGCGATATCAAGGACCTGATCCAGTCCATGGACGATGCCATCGACATGATGCACAAGACGGTGAAGATCATCCGCCTGTTCGAGCGGACGAGTTTCGACCCGCTGATGCAGGACATGGGCGGGGAGATCGTCAAGGCGGCGGCCCTGATGGCGGAGGCGATCCCGCTTCTCAACAAGATGGGCGCCAATGCGCAGCGGCTTGCCGTCATCGCCGAGGAGATCACCCGGGTCGAGGGGCGTTCCGACGAGCTGCATGACGAGGGGCTGAAAGACCTCTATCGCCGGCATGGGGCCAGCGGCAATGCCATGGCCTACATGATCGGCAGCGAGATCTATTCCAATCTGGAAAAGATCGTGGACCGGTTCGAGGACGTGGCCAATGAAATCAGCGGCGTCGTCATCGAGAACGTCTGATGGAAGCCTCTCTCTCCCTTCCGCTGCTGATCGGGCTCATCGGTGTCGCGCTGTTCTTCGATTTCCTGAACGGCTTGCATGACGCGGCAAACTCGATTGCGACCATCGTCTCCACCCGGGTCCTCAGGCCGCAATATGCCGTCGGCTGGGCGGCCTTCTTCAATTTCATCGCCTTCCTGTTCTTCGGCCTTCATGTCGCCGAAACGCTGGGCACCGGCATCATCGATCCGGCCATCGTTTCCCCGCAGGTGATCTTTGCGGCGCTGATGGGGGCGATCGTCTGGAACATCGTCACCTGGCTGTTCGGCATTCCTTCTTCCTCCTCGCATGCACTGGTCGGCGGGCTCGTCGGGGCAGGGTGGGCGAAGGTCGGCTTCAGCTCCATCGTCTGGAGCGGCCTGTTGAAGACGGTTGGCGCTATCTTCATGTCGCCGGCGATCGGCTTCCTGCTGGCGCTGTTCTTCGTCCTCGTCGTCTCCTGGCTCTTCGTGCGCCAGACACCGTTTGCCGTCGATCGCACCTTCCGCTTCATGCAGTTCGTCTCCGCATCGCTCTATTCGCTCGGCCATGGCGGCAACGACGCGCAGAAGACGATGGGCATCATCGCCGTTCTTCTCTTCAGCCAGGGTCAGCTTGGCCCGAGCTTCCATGTGCCGCTCTGGGTGGTCATTTCCTGCCAGTCGGCGATGGCGCTCGGCACGCTCTTCGGCGGCTGGCGGATCGTGCATACGATGGGCTCGAAGATCACAAGGCTCAATCCGATGCAGGGTTTCTGCGCCGAGACCGGCGGCGCGCTGACGCTGTTTGCGGCGACCTGGCTCGGCATTCCCGTGTCGACGACGCATACGATCACCGGCGCGATCATCGGAGTGGGAGCAGCGCGGCGTCTTTCGGCCGTGCGCTGGGGTGTGGCCGGCAATATCGTCATCGCCTGGGTCATCACAATGCCGGCTGCCGCTGCCATCGCTGCCGCCTGCTATGGAATTGCAAGCCTGTTTGCCTGAGGTCAACAGCCGCCGGATGCACCGGATACCTTAATTTTAGGGGCTACTATTTTCGATCCGATGTTGCGCTCTATTCTCCATGCAAGGAGAAGGCGAAGACGAGCGAAAGATGCATCCATACAGGCATTTATCGGAATTGAATGTGGAAACTCCGGCAAGGACAGGCCGCCGCGGGGTCGACCAGTGCGGTGTCATCTGCTGCCGCGTGGAAAGGGGCGGGAGGCTGAGCGTCCTGCTCGTCACCAGCCGCGATACCGGACGATGGGTGATCCCGAAAGGCTATCTCCAGAAAAAGGAAAAGCCCTATCGCTGCGCCCAGCGCGAGGCATCCGAAGAGGCCGGCGTCAGGGGCAAGGTCAGGAAGAAGCCGCTCGGCTATTACAGCTATCTGAAGGACCAGGAGCAGCCGCTGACGGTTTCGGTGCATCTGCTGCGGCTGGAGAGCGAGACCACGCATTTCCGCGAATATGGGGAGAGGCAGAAGATCTGGATTTCGCCGGCGGACGCGGCCTCTCTCGTCGATGAGCCCGAACTGCAGGAGATCTTCCGCGCAATCGATGCGGACAATCCGCTGACGTCGCAGGACCGACTGAAACCCCATCGCATCCATGGACGGCGGCCGCGGGCCGATGCAGCCGTGTCGCTCGCCTCATTGCCAGGATTGACCTGATCGCCGCCGCCCTGGCGGGCAGGCGCAGTTGCAAAGGCCCGCCATTGCGGGCCTTTGCGTTAAGAGACTAGCGGGGACTGCCGGTTGCAAGAGGCCCCCAGGAGAGCTCACGGTCAGGGACGGCTGAAAGGTCGACCATCACCTCGACGCCGGTCCTGATGCGCCGCCGCAGGAGGCCGGCGCGATCCGGATGCGCCTGGAGCAGGCCTTTCTCGTGGAGCGCCTGCAGCCGTGTGCGCGACATCTCCAGCCCGGAGGCCAGCAGGCGGTCGAGGCGTATGCCGGAAGGCAACGGCACAGCGAGCTCGATCTCCACCCGTGTCCAGCCGGGAGTCTCGCGCAGCACCTCCCTGACGAGGTCGAATTCCGGAAATTCGTCGATGCGCTCAGCTTTGCGTTTCAGGGCTTCGATCTTGAAGCTCTCCGTCCGGATCCATTCGGGATCGTTGGATTGCAGCGCGTGCAGAATAGCCGGATCGATATCGCGGACATTCTGACGCTCGAAGAGCGGCCGGTTCCAGGTCTTGTCGCAGGCCAGGCATTTGTAGATGAGCCAGGCATCCAGCCGGCGGCCATTGGCATTGAGCCGGATCTTGTCGCTGGATCGAAAGGCTCTCAATCCACCGCATCCGCCACAGGCAATCCAGGGCTGGGGAGCGGTTTTCGGCGTTACGGTCCATCGGACCCGTAGGGTATCGCACATAAGTCTTGGTCTTCCGTTCGGAAGTTCACCAAGATGGCGCGAGAGAAAGCCCTATCGGGCGCGGCGTGGCGATGCTTTTGGGTGGCTGAAGAGCAGAGACAGCGGGGCTGTTGCTGGCGATCGGAACAATGCCAAACCGGTCTCTTGCCGCCACCCGATGAACGTATTCATACGCCGGCAGCCATAGCCGCCAGGCCGTACGGGTGAAACTGGGTTGAGACCGGTTCTTACTTAGGCAAAGTCTACCTCGATGCGCCAATGCTCTTCGAGCGGATCAATAGCAAACAATCGGCGGGAGAGGGAGACGTACGACGCATGGCAGAGACGAACGCTGCCCCATGCTGCATTTCTGCAACTTCCCGCTGAAGCCCTATCAAAGCTCCTGCGCCGTCGGGCGGAAGAGGATTTCGTTGATATCAACCTCCTCGGGCTGGGAGATCGCGAAGGCGACGACCCGCGCGAAACTGTCAGCGGGGATGGCATAGCGTTCATAGAAATCGGCGATGCCGGCGGCGACATCGGCCTCGGTAATGCTCTGCGGCAGTTCCGACTCTACCGCACCGGGCGAGACGATCGTCGTGCGGATATTGTAAGGCTTCACCTCCTGGCGCAGGCCCTCGGAGATGACACGCACGGCTGTCTTGGTCGCCGCATAGACCGCGCTTCCGGGGCGGACCTTGTGTCCCGCGACCGACGAGACGTTGATGATATGGCCGCTCTTCTGCGCCGTCATGTGTGGAAGGGCGGCGGCAATGCCATAGAGCACGCCCTTGAGGTTCACGTCGATCATCCGGTCCCAATCGTCGATCTTGCCGCGCTCCAAAGGCGAGTGCGGCATCAGACCGGCATTGTTGACGATCACGTCTATCCGCCCGTGCAGGCGCACGGCCTGATCGACGAGATGTTTGACCTGCCCGGCCTCGGTCACGTCGGTTTCGATGGCGGAGCCCTCGGGGAGGCCGAGTTCACTGGACAGCGCCTTCAGGCGGTCGATCCGGCGGGCGCCGAGCACCACCTTGGCGCCGGCATTGGCGAGATGACGGGCGGTCGCTTCGCCGAGGCCGCTGCTGGCGCCGGTGATGACGATTGTCTTTCCCTTGATATTGTCAGTCATGGTCGTTCCTTTCAGTGCTGGCAGCCTATCGGCCGACGCGGGCCTGCAGGTGGGCCGGGTAGCGATCTCCCTGCACGGTGACACCAGACAATGCGGTCTCTATTTCCTGCAGATCCTGTGCCGTGAGTTCGATCGCTGCGCCGCCGATATTCTCCTCCAGCCGGTGCAGCTTGGTGGTGCCGGGGATCGGCACGATCCATGGCTTGCGGGCGAGCAGCCAGGCGAGCGCGATCTGCGCCGGTGTCGCCTGCCTGCCGGCGGCGATCCCACTCAGCACCGCAACGAGGCCCTGATTGGCCTTGCGGTTCTCTTCCGAAAAGCGCGGCACGACATTGCGGAAATCCGTCTTGTCGAAACTGGTGCTCTCGCTGATCGCGCCCGTCAGGAAACCCTTGCCGAGGGGGCTGAAGGGCACGAAACCGATGCCGAGTTCTTCGAGCAGCGGCAGGATCTCCTTTTCGGGCTCACGCCACCAGAGGGAATATTCGCTCTGCAGGGCGGCGACCGGCTGGACGGCATGGGCCCGGCGGATCGAATCCACCCCCGCTTCCGACATGCCGAAATGCTTGACCTTGCCGGCAGCGATCAGCTCCTTCACCGCGCCGGCAACCTCTTCCATCGGCACTTCGGGATCGACGCGATGCTGGTAGAAGAGATCGATCCTGTCAGTACGCAATCGCTTCAGGGCGGCGTCCGCGACCTGCCGGATGCGCTCGGGGCGGCTGTCCTGACCCTTGCTGGAATCGCCGTCCCGAAAGCCGAATTTCGTGGCGATCACCACCTCTCCGCGGAATGGTTCGAGTGCTTCGCCGAGCAGTTCTTCATTGGCTCCCTGGGCATAGGCTTCCGCCGTATCGAAAAAAGTGACGCCATGCTCGAAGGCTGTGCGGATCAGAGCAATCGCCGCATGCCTTTCCGTTGCCGGGCCGTAACCGAAGCTCAGGCCCATGCAACCAAGGCCGAGGGCCGAGACTTCGGGACCATGCGTTCCGAGTTTGCGTTTCTGCATCATCGTGTCTCCATCCGGTGATATTCGTCGTCCGTGACCTTTTCCATCCAGTCGACCGGACTGCCGTTGAGCTTTTCGGCAATGGCGATATGGCTCATGGCCGTTGTTGCAGTGGCACCGTGCCAATGCTTTTCGCCTGGTGCGAACCAGACGATGTCGCCCGGCCGGATTTCTTCGATCGGGCCGCCGTCACGCTGTGCCCAGCCGAGGCCGGAGACGACGATCAGCGTCTGGCCGAGCGGATGCGTGTGCCAGGCGGTGCGTGCGCCCGGCTCGAAGGTCACGGTGGCACCGCCGACCCGGTCGGGATCGTCACTGTCGAAACGGGCGTCGAGCCGCACTATCCCGGTGAAAAAGGCTTCAGGCCCCGGAACCGAGGGTGCGAAGCCGCTGCGCTTGATCTGCATGGGCGTATCCTTTCCTGCCGATCTTCATTTAGCGTCTACGCAGTTCTGCGATTAGAAGCTAAAATCCGCATGAACCTATTAGGGTAGCTTATGAATGACCCGAACCAATCTTGACGATATCTCCGCTTTCCTGACCGTCGCGCGCGAAGGAAGTTTCACACGGGCAGCCGCCTTGCTCGGCGTTTCGCAATCGGCTCTCAGCCAGACGGTGCGCGCCCTTGAAGAGCGCATGGGTCTGCGGCTGCTCACCCGCACGACGCGCAAGGTATCGCCGACGGATGCAGGCGAGCGTCTGATCCAATCTGTCGGGCCTCGGCTTGAGGAGATCAGTGCGGAACTCGCGCAGCTATCGGCGCTACGTGAAAAACCCTCGGGTAGCGTGCGCATTTCGGCGGGCGAACAGGCAGCCGAATTGGTCCTCATGCCGGCCGTGCAGAAGCTGTTGCCGCAATATCCCGATATCGCGATCGAAATCGTTGTCGATAACGGCCTGACGGATATCGTCGCCGAGCGTCTCGACGCCGGCGTGCGGCTCGGCGAACAGGTTGCGAAGGACATGGTGGCCGTGCGGATCGGCCCGGATGTCAGAATGGCCGTCGTCGGCTCCCCCGACTATTTCGAGAAGCGAAGCCGCCCGCGCACACCGCATGAGCTGACGGAGCACAATTGCATCAATCTGCGGCTGCCGACAGCGGGCGGTTTCTATGCCTGGGAATTCGAGCAGGGCGGGCGCGAGTTGCGCGTGCGGGTGGAGGGCCAGCTTGCGGTCAACAGCGGCGCGCTGGCTGTCAAGGCGGCCATTGCCGGTGCCGGTCTCGCCTTCGTGCTGGAGGACCGCGTCCGCGACGATCTCGAGGCGGGCCGCCTGACCCGCGTGCTTGCAGACTGGTGTCCACCCTTTTCCGGCTTCCACCTCTACTATCCCAGCCGGCGCCATCAGACGCCGGCCTTCGCCATAGTGGTGGATTCCTTGCGCTATCGCGGCTGAGAGCTGAAACGTCAACAGTCACGAGAAAGCCGGAGGCCGGCAACTGACGGATAACGGCCCCCGCGATGATTTAGGCTATGTGCTGAAGCTGGACTTCGCGATTGTGCAGGAAGCAGGCCTTGGCGAAGAGCCCGAGGTCGAGCTGGTTCGGCAGACGCACATCCCCAAGATCCGGCAAGCCCTTGCCGCCGGCCTCGAAGGACCGGTCGATCTGAGAGATGAAGGCCAGCACAACCCCTGTATCCCGGGCGAAGCTTTGAAGGGCCGAAACCTGCTCCGACAGGGCCGGCTTGCTGCGCTGCTGGTCGAGAAGCTGCAGATAGTCGATGACGGCGACTGTTCCCCGCGGCGCGCCCGCGAGATGCCGGATGATATAGTCGGCACTGATCTCATCCGAGGTGACGATCTCGATCCTGTCCCCGATCGCTTCGCCTTCGGGCAGGGCATGGATGCGGTTCATGCTCTGCTGATGGGTATATTCGAGCGTGAAGAAGGTTGCCCTTCGTGCCTGGCTGACGGCATCGAGCAGAAGCTGCAGGCCGAGCAGGGTCTTGCCGTGGCCCGGACGGGCAGCGATCAGAAGCAGATCGCCATCTGCCAGTTGCGACAGCATGGATGATGCAGATGGCTCATGCTGGGAGGAAAGCAGGCTCCAGGCGGTAAAACCTTCCTCCTGCGCGATACGATCGAGCGCCTGATGAAGCGGGATCGTATCCGTACGCGCCAGCAATTTCGCCCGGCGCTTCAGCTGATAGATGGGTGCAGACAGTTTCATTCAAACCTCCATTGCGAGCCGGAAACGCAACCCCTCCTTATGCGGTGCTCGAACAGATGGTTCGATGGTGGATTGCCCCGCATGGACGATGCTTTCCCGGATGGAGGGAGGAGGCTTGGGTCGAGCCTTGCCCAAGAGGTAGCGAGCGGCGCGATTCGCGGCAAGCTGGAAAATTCAGCGGTGTTTCGGGCGCTTGCTTCCTTCGCGCTCGCATCGTCCTCCTGAGTGAACTTGAACCGCATCGCGCCTGTGCACGGGCAAGCGGCCCGCTCGTCGGCTCGATCCCCTCCAACTACCGGCCGCGCTTGCCGGAATTCCCTCAGATCCGTTGGCGTGTCCATGGCAGGTATCCGCTCGTGAACTATATGTGACGGGGGAGGAATGTCCTTGATGTCGAGCATGCCAGTCACCTGCGAGGTGCGTTACCGCCTCGACCCGAAGAAACGTATGGAATTCGAAGCCTATGCCGAGGTCTGGGTTCGGCTGATCGAGCGTTACGGCGGAACACATCACGGCTATTTCATGCCGCGCGAAAAGCCGGAAGGCGCGGGTTTGAGCTTTCCGGGTGCAGGGGCGGATGGGGCAGGCAATATCGCGATCGCTCTTTTCACCTTTCCGGACGAGCCGACCTATCTCGGCTACCGCGCCAGCGTCGCCGCCGATCCGGACAGTATCGCGGCCAATGCGCGCTTCGGGGCCGATCCTCCGTTCAAGAGCTACGAGCGCCTGTTTCTGCGACCGTTGCCGCGCGGCGAATAGACGGCGAGGGCAGCTGTCGGCGGCAGGAACTCGTCTTCCTGCCCCGACAGCAAACAGACAGCTTCGCCGCGCTACCCGTTTGCCGTCGCCCGCAAGGGGCTTCTGCAAAAGGGTAAAATCATGAAGCTGAAACTGGTCGCCGCTCTCACAATCCTGTCGCTCTCGCCCGCCTTGGCGCTTGCAAGCCCGAGCTGCACGAAGGAGCCGAAATCCAGATGGATGCCGGAGGCCGCCATGAAGGCGAAGATCGAGGCCATGGGCTACAAGGTCAAGACTTTCGAAATCACCGGCAATTGCTACGAGATCTACGGCAAGGACAAGAACGGCGAACGCGCCGAGGTCTATTTCAATCCGGTTTCCGGCGATATCGTCCAGAAGGGCGATTGAGCGATGACAGCCATCTCGTCGAAGAAGGAGGGCCAGGTGCCCTCCGATGCCGCCGGGCAGACGATCAGGGTGTGGGACCCGGTCGTCAGGCTGTTCCACTGGACCATCGTCGCGGCCTGCACGCTCAACCTCTTCATTCTCGAAGAAGGCAAATACTGGCACCGCATCACGGGTTATGTCGTCGCTACGGCAATCGTCATTCGCATCCTCTGGGGGTTCGTCGGTACAAAACATGCTCGCTTTTCCGATTTCCTGCCGACGCCGCGCAGGGTGATGGAGCAGATCTTTGATATGATCGACGGCAGTGAAAGACGTTATCTTGGTCACAATCCGCTGGCATCGGTCATGATGCTGCTGCTGATGGCATTGCTGGCGGCAACGGTGCTGACCGGCTGGATGACGACGCTCGATGCCTTCTGGGGCGAGAAATGGCTGGAGAAACTGCACGGCACGATCGCAAACGGCATCATGGTGCTTGCCTTCGTCCACGCGGGCGCAGCCATCATCGAAAGCTGGAGGCACAGGGAGAATCTCGTCTGGTCGATGGTCACGGGTCGAAAGAGGGCATGAGGATACTGCTGATCGAGGACAGTTCCCGGCTTCGCGAGCTGCTTTGCGAAGCCATCCACGATGCCGGCTGGAAGATCGATGCCTTTGCCCTGGCACAGGAGGGGCGGCTTGCATTGCAGGAAGCGGACTATGACCTGCTGCTTCTCGACCTCGGCCTGCCTGATGAGGACGGGATCGCATTTCTGAAATCGCTCCGGGCCGCGAAGGTCCAGATGCCGGTTCTGGTGCTGACGGCGCGGGGCGCGGTCGACGAGCGCATCGCAGGGCTCGATGCCGGCGCGGATGATTACCTCGTAAAACCCTTTCACAACGGCGAATTGATCGCTCGCATCCGCGCGCTGACGCGCCGCGCGCCGTCAACCGTCATGCCGGTGCTGGAATTCGCCGCCCTTCAATATGATCTCGCCTCGCGCCAGGTGATCTGCGCCGGCGACGAGATTGCGCTCGCGCCTTCCGAAAAGGGCCTTCTGGAACTGTTGATGCGCAACGGCGGGCAAGTGGTGCCCAAACCGAAGATCGAGCATGCCTTCTCGGAATTCGGCGACGAACGCAGCAGCAATGCCGTCGAACTTGCCGTTTCCCGGCTGCGTAAAAAGCTTGAAGGGCATCCGACACAGGTGCTGATCGAGACCGTCAGGGGTGTCGGATACATGATGCGGGAGGTGCGCGCATGAGGCTCTCATCGCCGACACTGGGCGCGATCCTGACCCGGCGTATCGCCTTCTTTGCGGTGCTGGCCATGGTGCTGCAGCTCGCCGTGATCTTTTCCGACTATTACTGGAATGTCGGGGAGCTCTCGCGGCTCTTCGTGGAGCAGGAAACCGAACGGCTCGCCTCCGGCATTGCGGTGGAGGACGGCACCATCCGCTACCGGCTTCCCGATGCTGTCGAGGGGCGTTACGGGCAGGCGCAGACAGGCTATGTGGCTCGGATCCGCGAGGCCGACGGCGGGTTCGTCTTCCAGTCCTGCGACGCTGCCTGCGAGAGCCGCTTCCTGCCGCCTGATGTCAACCCGCCTGATTTCTGGCTGCGGTCGCTCGAGCCCGGCAAACCGCTGACGCTGGTAGGCGGAAGGGCCTTCATGGTGGGGGAGCGGCGCTTCGTCGTCGATGTCGCGACGATGGGCGATCCGCAGGATGTGGTGTCGGACGTCCTGTGGAACGAGGTGATCGAACATATGATCGTGCCGATGAGCATTCTGCTGGTGCTCGTGCTCGGCGCCACCCTGCTTTCCGTGCGACAGGCGCTGAAGCCGGTGCGGATTGCGGCCGAGGCGGCCGAACGGATCGACCCGATGGATTCGCGCTCGCATCTGCAATTCCAGGAGATGCCGCGCGAAGTCGCCCATCTTGCCGAGGCCGTCAATCGGGCCTTCGAGCGTGTCGGCGAGCTGATGAAATCCCAGAAGATACTGACATCGGGCATCGCGCACGAAGTGCGCACGCCGCTTGCGGCAATCAAGCTGGAGCTCGGCCATATCGACCATCCGCGGGCGCGCAAGGCTGAGGCGGATCTCGACGATCTCGTGCGTTTCGTCAGCCAGATCACCGCGCTGGCACGGCTCGATACATTCGATCACGGCATGTTCGAGGAGGTCGATCTTGTCGAGCTTTCGTCCAGCGTGGTGGAACAGCTGGCGCCCTGGGTTTACGAAAACAATCACTCGCTGGAATTCTCGGCGCAGGTCGATGCCGCCATCGTGCAGGGTGTGCCGGCCCTGCTGAAGGACGCCGTTCGCAACCTGATCGACAATGCCGTTCGCCACACGCCTGCCCATACCGGCATCGTCGTGCGGGTCAGCAATGATCTGATCCGCGTCGAGGACCGGCATCCGGCAGGCGTGAGGCAGGGCGCCGATGTCGCCGCACGCGCCGACGGGATGGGCATCGGGCTTGATATCGTGGCGCGCATCGCTGCGATACACAGGGGTTCGCTTCGCTGCTCTGCCGGCAGGCAGGGTCATGTCTTCGACCTGGAGATCGGCACATAGCCGCGTCTGCGCACCGCGCTCCTTTTCTCATCATCCGTTCATCGGAGAGTTTCATGATCAAATGCGTTGTTATTTCCGGCTGCTCGGGCGGCGGGAAATCCACATTGCTCGAAGAGCTCTCCCGGCGCGGCTACGCCACCGTTGAGGAGCCGGGACGCCGCATCGTGAGGGAGGAACTGGCCGGGCAGGGTGCTGCCTTGCCCTGGGTCGACGCGGCGGCATTTGCCCGGCGGGCGATCGCGATGACGCTTGAGGATCGGAAGCTCGCGGAGGTCCAGCCCGGATGGACGTTTTTCGATCGCGGCCTGATCGACGCCGCTTCTGCCTTGCAGGCCACGACCGGGGAGGCGATGCGGGAGACGCTGCGGGATCAACGCCCTTATCACCAAATGGTGTTTCTGACGCCGCCCTGGCCGGAAATCTATGTCCACGACCCCGAGCGGCGGCATGGTTTCGAAGAGGCGGTTGCCGAATATGACCGGTTGACCACGGCCTATCCCGAGATGGGCTACGAGGTCGTCATCCTGCCGAAGGTCGATGTCCCGGCGCGAGCGGACTTTCTGTTGAGCCAGCTGCCGGAGCTGTGACTTTTTAAGGAACCAAGTTCGACACGGCTCGTTTCTTATCCAACGCGGCAGCCTTGTCCCCCACTCGAAGGCTCATCGTTCCCAGCGATCGCTGCGTTCACTCCTGCAAATGAAAACCCTCGGTTCCACTCCCGGACCGAGGGTTCTTTTTGCCGACCGAAATCAGGTTCCGGAACTATCTGCCTTCCGAGGAGGCTCTGAGATACCCGAGCACGGCGCGTCTGACACGCAGCGCCAGCCCGTCCCGGTCTTCTTCCCCATGCTCGCCGGCGGCATCGATCATGCCCTTGATGATTGCCACTGCATCGCGTGCCGCGATATCGATATCGGGCTGCGGCGGCATGTCCGGGCGCGCCAGCGTATTGCGGGTGAGTTCCAGGAAGCGGTGCTTGATGCGATCGGTTTGCGCATCGAGCGGCAGTCGCGCCTCCTCGTAATCGAGCAGGCGGGCAAGGGCAGGGCGTTCAAGCTGCTGGCGGACGCAGGGGTCGATCAGGGCGGAGAGCGCCGCTTCCCCCGTCGGCCCGCCGGCAGCGCTTTCTGCCTCTCCAATCAGTGACATGGTCTGCCGCAGGATCAGCGCTCCGATCAGCGCATCCTTGCGTGGGAAATACTGGTAGAGCGAGCCGATGCTGACGCCGGCCTTTTCCGCCACCGCATTGGTGGAAAAACCTTCGTGGCCGCGCTCCTCCAGAATGCGAGCCGCGGCCTCGACGATCACGCTGACCGTCGCAAGCGAGCGGGCCTGTCTGGGCGCTTTTCTGGGCGAGGATCGGCTCTTGTAGGGGCTTTCGGACATTGCTGGAACGGGCCTTGAAATGCGAGTAGCGGGAAGGCGAGTTATCGCTCACATTAGATCCGTCAGATCAAGCGCACAAGCGGTCGCTCAGCAAAGGGATTTGGAAACTTGAACGCATCACCGGGAGCGGTGACGCGCATATCCCTTGCCGTGCCTGCGATCGACCGCGCCGGAACAGAACGGAGAATTGTCCATGTCAAACGAGATCAAAACCGCCATCGTCACCGGCGCATCCAGAGGGATCGGCGCGGCGATTGCCAGACGGCTCGCAGCCGATGGTTTCCAGACCGTCGTCAATTATGCGGCAGGCGCTGCGCAGGCAGAGGAAGTAGTCGCCGCCATCACGGCAGCCGGCGGCCGGGCGCTGGCGCTTGGCGCAGATGTCTCCAGCCCGCAGGCAGTTGCCGAGCTCTTCGAACACACAGAGGGGAAATTCGGAACCGTCGACGTGCTCGTCAACAATGCCGGCGTCACCACCTTTGGCCCGCTTTCAGAGGTGAGCGATGAAGACTACCAGCGCCTGGTCGCCGTCAACCTGACCGGTACCTTCAACGGCATGCGCGAGGGCGCAAGACGCCTGCGCGAGGGCGGCCGCATCATCAATCTGTCGACCAGCATCATCGGCCATTATTCGCCGGGCAATGCCGTCTACACCGCGACCAAGGCGGCGGTTGAAGCGATGACGCATATCCTCGCAAAGGAGCTCGGCCCCCGCCGCATCACGGTCAATGCCGTGGCGCCCGGCCCGGTCGCGACCGAACTGCTGCTCTCGGGCCGATCCCCGGAGCTGATCCAGCGCCTGACGAATGAAATCCCGCTCGGCCGGCTCGGGCAGCCCGAGGATATTGCGCAGATCGTGTCGTTTCTGGCGAGTGCCGAGAGCGGCTGGGTCAATGGGCAGGTGATCAGGGCGAATGGCGGGCGGAATTGATAGGCGCTAGGCCTTTCCGGAGCGCGCGATCTCCGCGCGCATCCAGCTCGAATCGCCCCAGGTCGACAGCCAGATCATCAGATCGGTGAGCGCGCCAATGACGGGCAGTAGCAGCTTGTGGGCGAGCCCGCGCCCTGTCTGCTTTTCCTCGGCCTCGCGCAGATGCGCGAGTTCCTCGTCCTGGATCGAAGCGATGAGCGCATGAAGCTCAGGATCTCGGTTCTTCACGAAGGCCAGTTGATCTTCGAGATGGCGATGAACGGTACTTTCCACCGCCTCGGTGCAGATCCAGACCATGTTGCGCCCGCCAAGGGCCGTGAGAAAGCCCAGGACGAAACCACCGAGGCTCCAGAAGCCCATCACACGGCAAGGCCTGGCGCTCCTTGGCGGCATGGCCTCGCGAAACAGGCGGCAATGCCTGATCTCGTCTTCCCGCATGTCCTGAAGCGCCGGGACGATATCCGGAAACAGCCGGCGCGCCATCCAGATCTGTGCCCCATAGATGCGGATGGCACCGAACTCGCCGGCATGATTGACCTTGAGGATACGCCTGACGGTGATCGCCGGATCGCGCTTGCTGACGATATCAGGCAGATTGTCCATGATCCATGCGCGCCCCAGCTTCGGTGTCAGTAGTAGGCAATACGACCACCGCGATCGTCAATGGCTGGGCACAGCCTATGAGGCGTATTCTCGACCGGGCATCCGTTTAATGACCTCGCAAGAGGGTCTGACGGACCGGGCGGCATTCCCCTCCCGAAGCTTGACACGAAAAACGGCGGCGCGCATAAAAATCATATGGGGTTGCGATCACCCCACGAGGCGACATGCCGAAGAATCGCGTCCATGAAACCGAACACCGGAGGACGCGTCATGCCATCATTTCTCGAAATATCTTCAGACAAATTGAACCGTATCGTCGGCACACCCAATGCGCCTGTCATCGTCGATGTGCGCATCGAGGAGGATTTCGCCCGCGATCCGCGGCTTGTGCCGGGCTCGATCCGGAAATCTCACACCGATGTCGCGGAATGGGCTGCCGGCTTTGCCGGGCCGGTGGTTGTCGTCTGCCAGGCGGGCGGCAAGCTCAGCCATGGGGTCGCCGCCCATATCAGGCATGCCGGAGGCACTGCGGAAGTGCTGGAAGGCGGCTTCGAGGCCTGGATAAGGGCCGGCGGCTTGGCCGTGCCCGTCGACAGGCTGCCGCCGCGCGACCGGGAAGGGCGGACCGTCTGGGTCACGCGTGCGCGTCCGAAGATCGACCGCATCGCCTGTCCCTGGCTCATCCGGCGTTTTGTCGATCCCTCGGCGGTCTTTCTCTTCGTGCCGACATCGGACGTCGCCCTGGTTGCCGATCGCTTCGGCGCCGTGCCGTTCGATATCGAGGAGGTCTTCTGGAGCCATCGCGGCGAGCTCTGCACCTTCGATGTGATGATCGAGGAATTCGGCCTTGCCTCAGAGCCGATGTTGAGGCTCGCGAGGATCGTTCGCGGCGCCGATACCGCGCGGCCGGACCTTGCCCCTGAAGTGGCCGGGCTGCTCGCCGCCTCGCTCGGCCTGTCGCGCATGTTCGTCGACGATCTCAAGCAGCTCGATGCCGGCATGCTGCTCTATGATGCCTTCTACCGCTGGTGCCGCGACGCCACGGATGAAACGCACAACTGGCCTTCCGCGAAAAAGGGAGGCTGACATGAGCAGTGCCGTTACCCATGCGACGCCCGATACCGGGGCGTCGCCGAACCCGCATGGCGTCACCTTCAGCGAGGCCTTTCGCGTCTGGCTGCGCGTTGCAGCACTCAGCTTCGGCGGACCGGCCGGGCAGATCGCCGTGATGCACCGCATCGTCGTCGATGAGAAGAGATGGATCGGCGAGCAGCGTTTCCTGCATGCCTTGAATTACTGCATGCTGCTTCCGGGACCGGAGGCGCAGCAGCTTGCCATCTATATCGGCTGGCTGATGCACCGGACCGCCGGTGGTCTGGTCGCGGGCATCCTGTTCGTGCTTCCGGGCTTCCTCTCCATTCTGGCGCTCAGCTATCTCTACGTGAGCCTCGGCAGCGTCGATGCCGTCGAGGGCCTGTTCTTCGGCCTGAAGGCGGCGGTGCTTGCCGTCGTCATTCAGGCGGTCGTCAGGGTCGGCGGCCGCGCGCTGAAGAACAGGGCAATGATCGGGATCGCGGCAGCCGCTTTCCTGGCGATCTTCGTGTTCCATGTGCCTTTTCCCGTCATCATCCTCGCCGCTGCCATCGTCGGCTTCCTGGGATCGAAGTCGGGTTCCCGCCTGTTCCAGGGTGGCGGCGGGCACAAGGCAGCCGGCGCCGCGGCTCTGTCCGATGCCGATGCGCTGCTTGGGGAGGAGATACCTCTGCATGCGCGACCGAACCTGCACTGGTCGCTGAAGATATCGGCGGTGCTCCTGGCACTCTGGTTGCTGCCGATACTGCTGCTCTATCTCTTTCTCGGACCCGACGACATCTTCACGCAGATCGGCGTGTTCTTCAGCAAGATGGCGATGGTGACTTTCGGCGGCGCCTATGCCGTGCTCGCTTACGTGGCTCAGGAAGCCGTCCAGCACTACGGATGGCTGAAGCCCAACGAGATGCTGGATGGTCTGGGCATGGCGGAAACGACGCCAGGTCCGCTGATCATGGTCCTCCAGTTCGTCGGTTTCATGGGCGCCTATCGCGATCCCGGCAGCCTCAATCCGATGACGGCAGCCACGCTCGCCGCCATCCTGACGACATGGGTGACCTTCGTTCCCTGTTTCCTCTGGATCTTCCTCGGCGCGCCGTTCATCGAGAAGCTGCGCGGCAATGCTGCGCTGGCCGGTGCGATGTCGGCCATCACGGCGGCCGTGGTCGGTGTCATCCTCAATCTCGCGATCTGGTTCGGCCTGCATTTCCTGTTCAGGAGCGCCGCGGTTCACAGCCTCGGACCCTTCTCGATCGAGCTGCCCGTCTGGGCGTCGCTGTCGCTGCCATCGCTGCTGCTGAGCCTTGCGGCAGCGATCGCGATCTTCCGGTTCAGGCTGGCGGTCATTCCGGTGCTGCTCGGCTGTGCCGTCGCCGGGATGTTCTGGCCGACTTGAAGCATCGACGGCTTGCCGGAATCCGCATCATCGGAAAAACCGATGGCGCCATCGGTTTCTTCCGTTTTTCTTGCTGCCCGGCCCGCGGCATCTGCTCTTCCAGACAAGAAGGAGACGCAGATGACTGACATCAATTTGGAAGGCGCCGGGATCATCATCGTGGGCGGCAGTTCCGGCATGGGCCTGGCGCTGGCGCGACGGCTGCTGGCCGAAAGGGCGCGGGTGACCATTGCCGGGCGCAGTGCGGAGAGGCTTGATGCGGCGCGGCAGACGCTCGGCGATCCTGCTGCTCTGAACACGGCGGCCCTCGATCTCACCCGTGAAGAGGAGATTGTGGCCTTCTTCCGCGATTGCGGGCCGGTCGACCATATCGTCAGCACGGCGGCGGATATCGAGGGAGCCTATCAGTTGCTGCCGGATCTGCAGCTTGCGGCGGCCCAGCGGGTCGTCGAGAGCAAGTTCTACGGGCCGCTGCTGCTTGCCAAATATGGAGCGCCCCGTCTGCCGCCGTCTGGCTCGATCACCTTCACGTCGGGGGTTGCCGCCTATCGGCCGGCGGCGCGCGGTTCCGTCGTTGCGGCGGTCAATGCGGCGCTGGAGGGACTGGTGCGGGCGCTAGCGGTCGAACTTGCGCCTCTGCGCGTCAACGCCGTGTCACCGGGCTGGGTGGATACGCCGATCTGGAATTTCGTTGCCGGCGATGCCAAGCAGGCAACGCTGGAGGCCATGGCGAAGCGGCTGCCTGCGGGTCGCGTCGGTCGGCCTGATGATATTGCCGACGCGATCCGCTTCCTCATCGGCAACGGCTTTGCGACAGGCACTATCCTGCATGTCGAAGGCGGGCATCGGCTGGTCTGACCGGCCGCAGGTCCTCGCTTGCCATGGCAATCAATGAAGAAAGCGCCGGCGGCTGCACCCGCCTGCGCCGCCACAGCATGATCAGCGACGCAGCAGGGGTATCACCTGGCCAGGGCAGTTCCACGACATCGCCGCTCTCGGCGGCCGAAGTGACGGCCAAACGCGGGACAAGACCGTAACCGGCGCCGGATGCGACGAGGCGGATGATCGTCTGGACGCTGTCCGCCTGGGTGACGATATCAGGTGCGGCAATATCTGCCTCGGCAAAGGCAGTATCGAAGAGCCGGCGATAGACGCAGCCGGTTTCGGTGGCGATGAAGGGCAGGCGGCTCAGGTCAGCGAGGTTTCCGGGCGGCATCGCCCGGGTATTGCGGCCTGCTATCAGGGTCAGCGGCTCGCGCGAGACGAGGCGCGTCTGGAACCGTCCATCCTGCTCTCCGCGGTCGAAGGTGAAGGCGATGTCGATCGAGCCATCTTCCAGCCGCCGCTGCAATTCACCGCTGCCACCGATCTTCAGCGTCAGGCTGATATCGGGATGCGTCCCGCGAAAACGCGACAGGAAGGCGGCGAGCTTTTCCGCTGCGATGGTTTCGAGCGTACCGATCGTCAGTGCCTGTTTCTCAAGACCGGCAGCTGCGCGGATTGCGGTCTTCGCCTCATCGGTCAGGGCAAGGATTTCTTCGGCATAGGATTTCAGCACGTCACCGGCCGGTGTCAGGGTCACGCCCTGCCGGGAACGCTCGAAAAGCGGGACGCCCAATTCCTCTTCGAGCGCCTGCATCTGGTCGCTGAGGCTCGACTGGGCGAGATTGGCCTCGCTTGCGGCACGGGTGATATTGCCGTGCTTTGCGACGGCAAGGAAGGTCTTCAGTTGGCGTGGGTTCATCGCGAGCTCCGTGCGCTCCGTGGCAAGGATAGGCACTCCTATATCAGGTGGCCTTGCTCCGAGGGAGTCTCCGGTTGGCTGGAATCCTCGCGTCGAGCCTCGCAATATTGACGGCAGACACATGCTTGGCCAAACTTAAGACCGTCTTCGCAAGCGACGGGAGCCTTGCCGATGCCATCTGAGACATCCGTGATCGATTGGCTGCTCGCCTCCGACCCCGCCATCCGCTGGCAGGTGCTGCGCGATCTTCTGGACGCGCCCGAACCTGTCTGGTCCGCCGAACGGCAGAAGGTCGAGCGCGAGGGATGGGGCGCCAAGCTATTGTCCTTTCAGGATACAGATGGGCAATGGGCGGGCGGTTCCTTCCTGCCCAGCGATTTCACGCGCGAGGAATGGCAGGCAACCGGCCAGCCCTGGACGGCAACGAATTTCTCGCTGACGCAGCTTCGCGAATTCGGCCTCGACCCGCGCTCCGAAAGCGCAAGGAGAACTGTCGCACTCATCGGCGCCAATTGCCGCTGGGACGAGGGCGGACAGCCTTTCTGGGAAGGAGAGGTGGAGGAATGCATCAATGGCCGCACCGTTGGCGACGGCGCTTATTTCGGCGTCGATATATCGCCGATCGTGAGAAGATTGCTCGGCGAGCAACAGTCGGATGGCGGCTGGAACTGCGAGCGGGCGAATGGCTCGATGCGTTCCTCCTTCCACACGACTATCAATGTGCTGGAAGGACTTCTGGAATATGAGCGGGCGACCGGCGGCACCGAGGAAGCACGCGAGGCAAGACGGTCAGGCGAGGATTATCTGCTGGCGCGGCACCTGATGCGGCGCCTCAGCACCGGCGAACCGGTCGACGAAAAATTCATGCAGTTCCTGCATCCGAACCGCTGGCGCTTCGATGTGTTGCGGGCGCTCGATTACTTTCGCGCCTCAAGCCTGCAGACAGGGGCTGCTCCCGACATGCGGCTGAAAGAGGCAATTGAATACCTCCGGCTGCGGCGACTGGAAGATGGTCGCTGGCCGCTCGACTGGCGCGTGTCCGGCAGGGCCTGGTTCGTCATGGATGACGGCGAGGGAGAGCCTTCCCGCTGGGTAACGCTCAGGGCGCTCAGGGTGCTGAAATGGTGGGACGGCCGACAGGCTGAACATGCCGCTGCGTGAGTCTGCCGCGACAGCCGGCATTATCCCGATAGATCAGTGATTTATGCCGGCGTGCTGAAGGCTGAAAGTCTGGCATCGAACTCTTCCATCGTATCGAGAAACCAGCAGGTCGTGCCGCGATTGGCTTCAAGAACGAAGCTCTGCAGCGCGTTGCTTGCGGCAAGCTCCGCGTCGATCCTGCCGATGATGGCGACACGAACCCGGTAGTTGACGAATTTCTGGATCGCAGCACCGGCAATGCCCGAGCGGAGCGTCAGGAAACCCTCCGGCAGTCGGGGTATCGGAAGCGCGACCCAATCGACGGATTCGCCGAGTGCGTGGCCGATCAGATCGTTGATGCCGCTTTCAGCCGATAACGGCTTGCCATCGGGATTGCGCAGGAGCACGCGAAAGCCGTGCAGAAGCTTGATATCGTTGCTCACGGAATGTCTTCCTTCTGGTCAGCGGAGCGCCTTCAGATAAGCGTCCAGGCTGTTCAACAGTTCCGCCGTGTCCGACGGTGTACCGATCAGAATGAATTTCTGCAGTTGCCGTTCCGCGTCATAGACGGCGTTGAACTGCAGGGCGTGCGGACGGCGATGCCGCGATATCAGCATGGCCTGCATCAGCACCGTCAGGCGGCTCGACATGTCGGCGGAGAGATCGGGCACTTCGACGATGCTGGTGACATAGACCTCGGCCTGCAGGGCCGGGGCGCTGTTGCTGACACCGGCGAAGGATTCGAGGTCGGAGCGCAGAATGCGGTAGGATTTGCCGATGCGCGTGGCGCGCAAGCGCTCTTCGCGGATGAGCCGCAGCACGGTCTTCGGGTGCAGTTTCAGCCGCTCGGCCGCCTGTTCAGCGGTGTAGAACTCTTCCGACATGGTCCGTATTATTCTCTATCCTGATCATTTTTGTAATAATACGGAATATTTGGAATTAATCCAGATCGATATTCGCCTTGATACGGATCAATGCGGAATGCCGAGCAGCAAACCATGCTTCAGCCAGCAAACTGAACGGAGCGAGCCATGGACGAGGCGATCAGGAAGACGATCCAGGCGATCCTGGATGGGCAACGGATCATGAGCGTTGCGACGCTCCGGCCAGACGGCTGGCCGCAGACGACGACGGTGGGCTACGTCAATGACGGGCTGACGCTCTATTTTCTCTGCAGCCCGGACAGCCAGAAAGCCGCCAATCTGGCGCGGGACAAAAGGTTGTCGCTGACGATCAACCCGGATGTAGCCCAGCTGATGCAGATCACCGGCCTGTCGATGGCGGCCTTTGCCGAGAAGGTGGAAGACCCTGACGAGGCCGACAGGGTGCTCCGCATGATGCCGGAGAAATATCCCGTCCAGCAGGATCTGGCGGTCGCCATGCCGACGCGGGATCAGATCTGCATCTTCCGTGTCATGCCGAAGGTGATCTCGGTGCTTGATTATTCCAAAGGGTTCGGGCACGCGGATCTCGTCACGCTCTGATGCGGCGTGAAAGTCAGGCGCCCTTGGTGACCTTGGCAGCGCCCCAGAGCGAGCCGGGATTAGCACGGTTGGGATGGAGCGTCAGCATGGCGTCGAACAGTTCCCGCGCTGTCGTCGTTTCCAGTTCAAGCCTGTTGAAATCACGCAAGTATTGCTGCGTCTGGTCGATGATATCGGGGTTGTCGTCATTTTCGGGGATCTTGTGGCCGGCGACGACGGCCTTCRGCTTCAGCTCTTTCAGCCGGTCCAGCGTTTCGATC
Organism: Rhizobium sp. 05N49; assembly: GCF_056396805.1. Lineage (NCBI taxonomy): Bacteria > Pseudomonadati > Pseudomonadota > Alphaproteobacteria > Hyphomicrobiales > Rhizobiaceae > Rhizobium > Rhizobium sp. 05N49. The sequence continues at coordinate 15,195 of NZ_JBFTME010000022.1, read as the reverse complement.
CAATGTTGCCTGCTCTCGCGCGTGGTTTCGCCGAGGTAACAGTGAATGCCGTTATAAACGACGTCGCCGCCGACGATGAGCCCGATCGAGGGAACGTGCAGGGCGGTCGAGTGCGACATGTCGGTATGGCCCGCATCGATCGGGATCAGCTTGTGGCCTTCGAGTTCCAGGTCGGGTGCTTCAAGCACATCCGCGACGGCCATGGTCTCGGCGATCTCGCCGGGGAAGAGTTTGCGCCAGAAACCGTCGAGCATGTCGGGTTCGCTCTGGCGGCGCATCGCCTCCACCACATCTGAGACCGCATAAGCCTTCGCATCGGGGAAGCGCTTCAGCAGAGCGCCGATGCCGAAGAAATGGTCGCCATGGCCGTGGGTGATGTAGATCGCCTTCAGGTGCTTGCCGCTCGCCTCCACCCAGTCGGCGAGCGTCTTTGTCTGCGGTTCGGTCAGGAAAGTGTCGACGAGCACGGCATCACGTTCGCCCGAGATCAGCGTGGCGGAATTGGCGACCCATCGAAGCGCGGGATCGCCAGCCGGCACATCGCGGCTGAGGCCTGGGCGGCGGATTGTCAGGACATCGTAGCGCAGGCTGGGGGTGGGGTTCGAGGTCATGGCGGTAATTCCTTGAACAGTTGAGTTTTGGCGGCAGGGCGAGGGATCGAGCTTGATTTTTTGCTGCGAAACAATAAATATATGACCGGTCGTCTATAATTGTTCAAGAGGGAAAAATGGACGCAGACACGCCGGCTCGACGCGGCCCCAAGCCGAACATGCACATGCGGGAGAAGCTTATCGAGGCAGGTCTGAAGGAGATCCATGCTCATGGGTTTGCCGCGACCGGGATCCAGAAGATCGTCGACGACATCAAGGTACCGAAGGGCTCTTTCTACAATTACTTCGAGAGCAAGGAGGCCTTCGGGGCGGAGGTTTCCGATCGCTACTCCGAGCAGGCGCTTGCCCGGCTCACGAGTTTCCTTGCCGATCACGACAAACCGCCGCTTCGCCGCCTCAAGGCCTTTTTCGACGATCGCACCGCGTCCTTTGCCTTGAGAGGTCATACGCAGGGATGCGTGCTCGGCAATTTCAGTGCCGAGACGGTGGACCACAGCGAGTTGATCCGCCAGCATGTGGCAGCGCATTTCGGCCGCTGGAGCGAGGTGATTGCGGCATGTCTGTCCGAAGCGCAGACAGACGGCACACTCTCTGGCGAACTGCCGGCCGGAGCACTTGCCGATTTCATCCTGAACAGTTGGGAAGGGGCGCTTCTGCGCATGCGCGCGGACCGTAGCGGAGCCCCGCTCGAGACATTCAAGCAGATGGTCTTTGACGTGCTGCTGCACGGCAAGGGGCATTGAAGGCTATTTACCCCGGTTAAGAAGAAATTTCCGTTCCGGTTCGGGCATTTACCATCTTTTCCGACGTCATGGATCGGTAACAGTTCCAGCTTAATTCCGACATGTTCGGGCTGGAGTTTCCGGCATCGATATGCGGGCGGGGGATCAGATGCCGGGCATTCTCATTGCAACCCTGTTGGCGACTGTCTCGGCCAAGGCGCCGATGGAGTATGCCAGCGGCGACCTTCTCTTTTCGGATTGTGGCGGTTCGCGGCAGTTCGTCATCGGCTATGTTTCCGGCTGGCTCGACAAATGGAACCGGGATGAGTTTCTTGCGCGGCGTTCGTTCGCGGATGCGGCCGGGGATCCGCAGGCGATGGTCAGTATAACCCGTCTCGGCCATTCGGTCGGGTGGAATATCTGCCTGCCGCCGGGCACGACACCCATCATTATCGGCGAAATGCTGTGCCACTTCCTGCAGGAGAATCCGGGCGTCCGCAGTGCTGAGGGCGACGATCTGGTGATGACCGTCGTTACCCGCAGCTACGGCTGCCGGTAAGGCAGGCGTCAGGCCTTGCTGACAAGGATAGCGCCGCCGATGATAAGCAGGGTGCCGGCAGAGAGTTTGATGATATCAACCTCAGCAGCCTCTCCCAGAAACACCGCGCCGACGGCGAGCGTCACCAGGACGTTGCAGCTCCAGATCGGCGCGAGTTTGGAGACCGGTACGCCGTAGGCAAAGAGCGCGAAGCTGATGAGGCCGGTGCCGAGGGCGAAACAGAGGCCGGCGATGGCGGCAAAGCCGATGCCTTCTGCCGTCCAGGGCGCGGGGCGCCAGATCAGGGCGGAGATCCCGCCCGCTACAGCGAGCGTCAGGCCGAAGGCGATGAGATAAGCCGAAGAGCCGACGCCCGATACGGCGCTCTGCTTCTGGAAAACAGCGGTGATGCCCCAGAGAATGGCGGGGACCACGCCGCCGACGAACAAGGGCCAGAATCCAGTCATGATGTAACTCCTGTCGCACCGGACACGCTGAGACCTTCAGGGAAGGCGATCGGGATGTGGTGCCACCAGACTAGGAGTTTCTTCTTGTTCTTTGTGGTCTTGTTGTTTTGCTGAAAGTTGGCAGATTCACGCGCCGTGAGCAAGCGGCCGGATGAGTGTCACGCCCGCTTTTCTGCCTGGGCGGTAGCCATGGCGATGTCGCCGATTTCCGCCAGTGTCACCTTCTGGAATTCCCGCTCAAGCGTCTGTTCGGCACTTTCGAAGGCGCGCTGCAGCTTGCCATTTGCGGCGCGCTCGACGGGGCAGGACGGGTGATCGTTGGAGAGCGGCGCATCAAGGATCGTCTCGCCCTGCAGGGCGCGTTGCACATCCAGAATGGTAATCTCTGCCAACGGCCTTGTCAGCGACCAGCCGCCACCGCGGCCGCCCTCCGATTCGACGATGCCGTATTGGCGCAGCGAGGCCATGGTGCGGCGGACGACGACAGGGTTGGTGTTGAGCATCTGGGCGATGCGCTCGCTCGTTTCCCTGCCGCCCAGCAATCCCATATGGACGAGAACATGGATCATTCGCGCCAGTCTTCCGTCTTGCCGCATCTGCGCCTCTCCATAGCGTAACAAATAGTGTTACGGTCTATTGACTCCCATTTTCTGTAACGTAAAAAGATACGGAATTAAAGATTCGATGTCGCCCGGATGCGATTTTTCCGAGGGCGACGGGCCTATTGTCGAGGAGGCAGCGATGCAGCAGCGCATGATCGAAACAGCAACCTTGAGGATGAACATTGCCGAAGCGGGCGAGGGGCCGCTGGTACTGCTGTGCCACGGGTTTCCCGAGACATCGCATGCATGGCGTCATCAGATCACCGCACTTGCAGGGGCGGGCTTCCATGCCGTGGCGCCCGACATGCGCGGTTATGGTCGAACGGAAAGCCCTGATGAGGCCGGCGCCTATACGGTCGTCGATCTCGTGGCCGACATGGTGGCGCTTGTCGATGCGCTTGGTGCGGAACAGGCTGTCATCGTTGGCAATGACTGGGGTTCAACAGTTGCCTGGCAAGCCGCGCTGATGCGTCCGGACAGGTTCCGGGGTGTTGTCGCGATGAGCGTGCCTCTCATGGGTCAGCCGCCGATACCGCCTACGAAGATCTTTCCGGCAACGGCAGATCATCTGCTGTATGTGCTCTACTTCCAGCAGCCGGGATTGGCCGAGGCCGAGTTCGAGCGGAATGTGGAGGTCACGCTTCGCAAGATCTATGGCTCTGCCAGCGGCGAAGCAGGCCCGCGGCTGCCGGGCGACGGAACGCCCAATCCCTTCGGCATGGTCTCGCGCGCTTCCGGATTGCTCGCCGATCTGCCGGAATGCGATACACTTCCCGCCTGGCTTCCGAAATCCGATCTCGATACTTTCGTCGACGCATTCAAGGCATCGGGCTTTCGCGGCGGCCTGAACTACTATCGCAACCTCGACCGGAACTGGGAATTGCAGAAGGCTTTTGCGGGGCTGAAGATCGAGATCCCCGCGCTGTTCATAGCCGGCGAACGCGATACGGGCCTTGCCATCCCCGGAATGCGGGAAATTATCGGCGCGATGCCGCAGCTCGCGCCCGACCTCAGGGCGACGCAGTTCGTTCCCGGCGCCGGCCACTGGCTGCCGCAGGAGCGGCCGGAGATCGTCAGCCGCGCGATCATCGACTTCGTGCGGGGCCTGTGACCAGATTAATGCCCGTCTTCGAGCATCCGCTCGAGGGTGGCGATCAGTTCCCGGCTGCCGGTGCGGTCATCGGCGATTGTCTGGAAGACGCCGGCCATGCCTTTGAAGATGAGGGCGGCGGGATCGTCTTCGCCCAGGAACTCGGCAATCTCTTCCATTTCCGCCACCCAGCGATAGGCCTTCGGAAACATGTCCGGAATGGACTGGCGCAACCGCTTCAGATGCTCGCTCTGGCTTTCGGCCAGTTCCACCTTCAATGCGTCGCTGGCACCAGAGCGTCCGGCCGCAAGCAGCATGGCGGCGGAGAGCCCGGTGATGCCTTTGTTGATGCCGGCGTAACACATCTTCAACGCGGAGGCGGCTCCAACGGGGCCTTTCACGCGGCGGATCTTCAGGCCGAAGCGGGAGAGGAGATCGGGTTCGCCGGCGAGATCACCGCTGAGGCAGACGACCGGGCCGGCCTTACCGGGAACCGGCGGGCCGCCGATGATCGAGCCGTCGATAACCTTGGCGCCAGAGGAAGCGAGGCCTGCGGCCAGCTTTTCCATGGTCTTCGGGCTGATGGCATTGAGATCGACAAAGGATGGCTTTTTGCCGCTGTCGCGCAGCACCGGAGCGATGAGAGCCGCGACCTTCTGCGCTTCTGCCGGGGGAACGATGGAGAGGATGATATCGGCCTCGGCGAATGCCGAAAGCGGAGCGGCGATGAGGCCAGCGGCTCGGGCGCGCTCGACTGTGGCTTCAGTGCGGCCCTCCAGAAACGTGATGACGCTCGCGCCTGACTCGGCGAGGCGGCGGCCGACGGCACTGCCCATGGCGCCGGCACCGAACAATGCGATTGTGGTGGACATTGCGGAGAGACCTCATTGGCGGGATGGACTGAGATTAGGGCGGGACGGCCGATGCCGCAAGGCGGGTGCGGCCTTCGGTCCGCGTCTCAAAGGCTCGTTATCTCCTCAGCCTCTCTATTGGTCCGGTTTAAGCCGGACTGTGAACGCGCAGCATCGCGACAGGCCCTCGGCGAGCTACCCGTCATGCGCTTGAAGGCATTGCTGAAGGCACTCTCGGACGTATAGCCGAGCGAGCGGGCGATAACGGCGACAGGGGTGGTTTCCTCCCTGAGCGCCCGTTCGGCAAGATGCATACGCCATCCTGCGAGATAGGTCAGAGGGGCCGCACCCGAGATCGTGCGGAAATGAAAAGCAAAGGTCGTGCGCGACATGGCGCAGGCACTGGCAAGCTCATCCAGATGCCAGGAACGGGTCGGGTCACCATGCATGAGGCGCAGTGCGGGTGCGAGGCGGGGATGCGACAACGCGCGTAGCCAGCCGGGAGGCATGAGCGCCGCCGTTTTCAGATGGGCGCGAAGGATCTGGATGAAGAGAAGCTGGGCAAGTTGCTCGCAGGCAAGACGAGCGCCAGGCTCTGCGGAAGCCCGCTCGTTGACGAGCTGGTCGAGAATCCATCTGATAGTCGAAGCCTGCCGGGACGCTGCGCCGATGTGTATCCAAGGCGGCAGAACATCGGCCAGCAAGCGGCCGCTGACGGGATCGAGCAGCACATGGCCGCCGATATGGGCAAAGTCGTCGCCATCGCCAAGCTGCGCGGTCGAGCGGCCGGCACCTGAAAACAGGCTCATCGCATCGACCGCGGGAACATCAAGTGCGCTCGACAGCACGAAGGAGCGCCGCGCCGAAAGAAGGCCGACATCGCCGGCTTCGAACAGCATCGGCTTCGGCTCACCATCGATATCAACCCAGCAGCTGCCTTTAACCACGGCAAAGAACTTGATCGTCTTCGGCACCGGAAACCGGATTGCCCAGGGACCTCCAGCCGTGAACCCACCCGTGACAAGCGTTTCGGCATTGGTGAATTTCAGGATATCGGAGAAGGGATCGGAAGGCATTCTCGCACTATCGCGCAAGTATTCCACACGTTCAAGCATTCATAATCCGACCTGACAGTTCTAACTTTGATCCATGCCGCCGGACTGGCGGTGTTGGACAGAGAGAAGCTTCATGACATTGAGCAGACGAAAACTTGGCAGTCAGGGACTGGAAGTCGGAGCAATCGGCCTCGGTTGTATGGGCATGAGCCAGTCCTACGGGCCAGCCGACGAGGCGGAATCGATCGCGACCCTGCACCGCGCCATCGAGCTGGGTTGCGATTTCTTCGACACGGCCGAGAATTACGGCCCATTCAAGAACGAGGCTCTACTTGGCAAGGCGTTCAGGGATCGGCGGGAAAAGGTGGTGATCGCGACCAAATTCGGCTCACGCTTCGACGGTGACAGGATCGTCGGCACAGATAGCAGGCCGGAGAACATCATCCGGGTTGTCGAGGGTTGCCTCAGCCGGCTGCAGACCGATCATATTGACCTGCTTTACCAGCACCGCCTCGACAGGAGCGTCCCGATCGAGGACGTGGCCGGCACGGTCAGGGATCTGGTCATTGCAGGCAAGGTGCGCTTCTTCGGGCTTTCGGAGGTCGGTATCGCCAATCTTCGTCGCGCCCATGCCGTCCATCCTGTTTCTGCGCTGCAGAGCGAATATTCGCTCTGGGAGCGGAACCTGGAACCTGAGATCATTCCGGTTCTGCGCGAGCTTGGGATCGGTCTTGTACCGTTCTGCCCTCTGGGACGCGGTTTCCTCGCCGGTGGCGTGAAGCGGGCCGAGGACTATCCGGAAGGCGATACGCGGCGGATCGACCCGCGATATCAGGGCGCAAACTACGATTCCAACATGCAGGCGGCGCAGATCGTCTTCGACATAGCCGCGAACAAGGGCGTGAAGCCCGGTCAGATCGCGCTCGCCTGGCTGCTGCACAAGGGCGACGATATCGTGCCGATTCCCGGCACCAAGCGCAGATCCTATCTGGAAGAGAATGTTGCTGCTGCCTCTATCCGCCTGGACGCTGAGGAGATGCGGAGGCTCGATGCAGCACTGGTGACCGGGACGATATCCGGGAACCGTTATGCGGACTGGATCATGGCCACCATTGACCGCTAGTCCCGCATCCTCAGCTCATCCGTCTGCATCTGCAGGGAGCCCAGCGTTTCGAGGAAACTCATGCCGAGCAGGCTCTGGTCGAGCCTGCCATCTTCGGCGACAGTGGCGGCAACGTTGTGACGCACGATGGGGCCGATCGCCACCTGATCGAGGGTGATGGGCGCGGCGCGAGCGCGGCCGTTGGCAGTCATGACGGTCATGGAGTAGGTGAGCTGCTTCGGATCGATGCCGATGCGCAACGCATCGGCGTGCGAGAGCGCCACCATGCTGGCGCCGGTATCGACCAGCATCGGCACGGACTGACCGTTGACGGAAACCTCGGCCTCGAAATGGCCGTTCAGCATCTTATGCACGATGACTTCCTGCCCGCCTTCGCTCGTTGTGACGACGACAGCACGCCCGGGCACGAGGCCGGCAAGCAGGCGGTTGCCGACACCGAGCGCATCCTGCCGGTAGAGATAGGCAGTGGCGAGCGCCAGGATGATGACCAGCCAGATCATCAACTGCCGCATGGTCTGGCCTATGTTTCGACGGCTGCCCAAGATACCGGCAGCCAGCATCAGGGCGATCGGCAGCAGGTAGACGAAGCGGCCGAAATCGTCGCTTGCCAGTCCAAAAATACGAGTCTGATCACTGTTGAAGAGCAGGACGGCAAGGCCGATGCCGATGACGGCAAGCAGGATGATGAGGCGCATCAGGCCGTCGCCTCCAGAGGTTTCGCCGATTCGGGAACATGTGCTGCGAGCCTGGCGGGCAGGCTGTTCATGATGGTTTCGCGTTCCTCGTCGGAAAAGCGCATCCAGCCGGCGATTTCATCCGTTGTGCGGCCACATCCGGCGCAGAGACCGGTGAGAGGATCCAGGGAGCATATGCGGATGCAGGGTGTTCGCATGAGCGTCATATCGTGATTTCAGAGGGCCATGGCAAGGGCGCAGAAAGCTGCGACCTCGCAAATCTGCTGGGTGGCGCCGAGCGTGTCGCCGGTATGGCCGCCGAGCCTGCGGCGGATAAACCAGGTGAAGACAAGCGTCGAGAGGCCGGCGGCGAGGAGAGCCGAGACGAAGGGAAGCAGACCGAGCGCGGGCCAGACGAGCATGGCAGTGATAAAGCCTGCCACGACGAGCGCGATCTGCATCGTCGCCTCGACGGGGCTGCCAGCCGAAGCTGCAAGGCCATCCGGCTTTGCAGCGGGAAGGCGCTGCCAGTGCCAGGCAATTGCACCGCGACTGAGCGCGGCAACGGCCGGAATGGCAAGGGCAGCAGCAAAGGGTGCTGCCTCGCGGGCAATGGCGGCAAGTGCGGAGGCCCGGAGAGCGAAGGAGAGGATCAGGGCGATCGCCCCATAGCTGCCGATGCGGCTGTCCTTCATGATGATCAGGCTCTGCTCGCGCAACTTGCCGCCGCCGATGCCGTCGGCCGTATCGGCAAGCCCGTCTTCATGCAGCGCTCCGGTGAGGATCGTCAGCACGGCGAGGGCGACGAGCGCCGCCATCAGGCGGTCGGCGCGGAAGGCCAGCATCAGCAGGAAGACGAGCGCGGGCAAGGCACCGATGAGGAGACCGGCGAGCGGGAAGACGCGCACCAGCCGGCCAAGCTTGCCGTCATAGCCGGCAAAGAGCCATGGCGGCATCGGAATACGGCTCAGGAAAGCTACGGCACGCGCGGCATCGACCACGATGGCTTTTATCATTTCCGGATCATTCCTGCGGTCCCCTGTCTCTCCCGGCGTCTTTGTCTTGCTGCGGCTTTTGAGGTTGTTCCTCTTGGCCCGTCGCTTTAAGAGAGTCGCCACGCAAAGAACCCGATTTGCCGGGAAAAGACAAGAATACAAGGAAAGCCATCCAGATGAGCGTTTCAGGCCTGCCGTTCGACGATTTTCGCGCCCTAATCCGCGACCTGCCGGGACCGGATGCCCGTGCACTGGTCGCCGCCCGCGAACGCGACGCGCAACTGACGAAGCCGCCGGGCGCTCTTGGACGACTTGAAGAAATCGCCTTCTGGCTCGCGGCCTGGACGGGCAGGGCGCCCGCCGTCAACCGGCCGCTGGTGGCGATCTTTGCCGGCAATCACGGTGTGGTGCGGCAGGGCATCACGCCTTTCCCGCCTGAGGTGACGCAGCAGATGGTGGAGAATTTCGCAGCCGGCGGGGCGGCGATCAACCAGATCTGTGTGGCCAACGATCTCGGCCTCAAGGTTTTCGACCTGGCGCTCGATTATCCGACCGGCGACATCACCGAGGAAGCCGCTCTTTCCGAGCGCGACTGTGCGGCCACCATGGCCTTCGGCATGGAAGCGATCGCCGGCGGGACCGACCTGCTCTGCATTGGCGAAATGGGTATCGGCAATACGACGATTGCGGCCGCGATCAACTATGCGCTTTACGGCGGCACCGCACGCGACTGGGTCGGCCCCGGAACGGGCTCGGAAGGCGAGATGCTTGAACGCAAGATCGATGCCGTCGAGCGTGCGGTGGAGCTGCACAGCGATCACCTCGACGATCCCCTGGAAATCATGCGCCGGCTCGGCGGTCGCGAGATCGCAGCGATGGCAGGTGCAATTCTTGCGGCGCGCATGGAGCGCATTCCGGTGCTGATCGACGGTTATACGGCGACAGCGGCCGGCGCGATCCTCCGGGCGGCCAATCCGTCGGCGCTCGACCATTGCCTGATCGGCCATGTCTCGGCCGAACCGGGGCATCTGCGCGCCATCGAGCAGCTCGGCAAGACGCCGCTTCTGGCGCTCGGCATGCGGCTCGGCGAAGGTACGGGAGCAGCCCTCGCCGCCGGCATCGTCAAGGCGGCCGCCGCCTGCCATTCCGGCATGGCGACCTTCGCCCAGGCCGGTGTCTCCGGAAAACACTAGGGCTGGAACCGTCAAGGCGGCTTGCACATTGCTTGCACGCGAGCCAGCGACACGGTATCTGCGTATTCGCTTAAAAACAGAGCGCCGGTTCGGGGATCGGCGCGGGGAAAACGAGGGGCCGTTGACCAAACCTGCGGTGACCAAGGAGACAGGATTTCGCCATTTCCTGGCAGCGGCCGGTTATTCACTGGCCGGCTTGCAGCGGGTTCTGAAGGAATCGGCTTTTCGGCAGGAGATCGGCTTTTTCGTCGCGGCACTGATCCTGCTTTTCCTGATCGGCGCGGATGCCACAGAGTTCGTCATCACGACGGTACTGTTCCTCGGACTCTTTTCAATCGAGGCGATGAATACAGCGGTCGAGGAAGTGATCGACCGGATATCACCCGAGATCTCCATCGTTGGCAAACATGCCAAGGATCTCGGCTCTTTTGCCGTGAGCTGCATGATCGCCGCCTGCTGCCTCTATCTCGGCTTCGTCGTGATCAAGCATCTATTCTTCTAAAAGAATAAGATGACTAGGCGAAGCTCTTGCGCTTCTTGGTGACGGGCTGCGCTTCTTCCACGGCCGGGATGCTCTGCAGCACGCGCTTGGCCGGCAGGATGGCGATGACTTCGGTGCCTTCGCGCAGCCTGGATTTCAGGATGAACTGGCCGTCATGCTTGGCAAGGATCGCCTGGACAATCGGCAGGCCCAGGCCGGTGCCCTGTTCGGCGCTCTTTATGGCGATCGATCCCTGGCCGAAAGCCGACAGCACGACCGGGATTTCTTCTTCGGGGATGCCGGGGCCGTTATCCTTGATCGAGATGTATTGACCACCGCCGGCAGTCCAGCCGACCTTGACGTTGATTTCTCCACCTTGAGGCGTGAATTTCACGGCATTGGAAAGAAGATTGAGCACGACCTGGCGCATGGATTTCTCATCTGCCCAGATCGACGGGAGCTGGCGCTCGACCTGATCGTGGATCGTGATGTTCTTGGCGCGGGCGCGAAGTTGCACCATGCCGATGCAGTCTTCGGTGATATCGAGCAGCGAGATCGCCTCTTCGCTGAGCTCGTATCGGCCGGCTTCGATACGGGAAAGGTCGAGGATCTCGTTGATCAAATCGAGCAGATGCTGGCCGGAGCGATGGATGTCGCCGGCATATTCCTTGTAGGTCGGATTGGCGAGCGGCCCCATGACTTCCGCCGACATGACCTCGGAGAAACCGAGAATGGCATTCAGCGGCGTGCGCAGTTCATGCGACATGGAGGCAAGGAAGCGCGACTTGGCGAGGTTTGCCTCCTCCGCACGGCGGCGGGCCTCGTCGGACATGGATTTCGCCACTTCCAGTTCGGCAATCAGATCATCCTTTTCCGACTGGAAGGAGAGAATCTTCAGGCTGGACTGGAAGAGCCGGTCGCTGATGTAATTGAAGAAGACGACCGTCGTGGTGAAGACGCCGGTCAGGCAAAGTTCGAGAATATCGCGCGAAATGCCACTTTTTGCCGCGAGCGCTACGACAGCAGGCGCAAAACCGACAAGCACAGCGGGCGTCAGCATGAAATTCGACATGGTCGCGACCGACAGCGCGATCAAGAGTGTAGCGCCCTTATAGAGCGTGAAGCTCGAAGGTTCGCAGGCCGAACACTCTTGCAAGGCGAACACCGCCCAGCAGCAACCGATCAGGAACTGGCCCGCCAGCAACAGGTTGCGCCAGCGGCGCACCGTATCGGCAGTAATCTCCTGCTTTCTGGCACGGCGGGCCAGGAGGATATTGGCAGCATGACAAGTCAGCGTCAGCAACGCCCAGAAGAACAGGCTCGCATCCTCGGCGAAATAGGTGCCGAGTGCTGCAACGATAATGACGAAGGGCGGCATGATCGCCGCGCCCTGCAGGGCAGCTGCAACATACATCTGCAGCACGTCGCGATCAAAGGCGGAGCTGGAGGCATGGCCGGACTGCAAGCGTTCGCGCGTCTGCCGGACGGCCTTGGAAACCGCCTTGTTGCGGTGGCCGCGCGATTTGTCGACAATGATCTTGTCGGTTGATGTGCTGACGCCGGTACTCATGTGCACGTTGAAACTTGTCCCACAGATGAATAAGAGCTTAACCGGAAATTCTTAAGAAGATGTTTGCCATCTTTGCCAAGGGTTTGTTTTTCAAGGAGGCAAAAGCGTGGCACGGCTTCTGGTCTTGACCCGGGACGGTGCAACCGCTCTGGCTTTTCTTGTTCTCGTTGCATTAATCGCGGCCAAGCTAAACGATAGGCCCGACATCCGGCACCAGGGCGCCTTTCGCGCCGCCGACGGCGACAGCCTCGTTCTCGATGGCGAGCGCATGCGGCTTGATGGCATCGACGCGCCGGAACTGTCGCAGACTTGCGAGCGGCAGGGGCAGGACTGGGCCTGTGGCAGGCAGGCGCAACATGCGCTGCAGCAACTGGTTTCTGACGAGGCCACCCAATGCGGCGGAAACGAGCGCGATCGCTACGACAGGCTGCTTGTCACCTGCCGCAACAAGACTGGCAATATCAATGCACGCATGGTTGCTAGCGGGATGGCGGTTTCCTATGGCGGTTATCAGCAGGAGGAAGGTAAGGCGAGGGGCCAAAAGCTTGGGCTCTGGGCCGGTCATTTCGAGATGCCACGCGATGTCAGGGATCAGGCCCGGCATGAGAGTTCCGGGCTCCGGCGGCTGATCGGCGGATGGACGGGATGGTAATCAAGAGTGCATTGAACGAGGAGCAATTGGACGGACTGCGGGCCGAGATCGCTGCCTGCCGGATCTGTCGCGACGCGCCGCTGCGCGGGATCGAGGACCGGCTGCCGCACGAGTCGCGTCCGGTTGCCGTGCTTTCGACCCGCGCCCGTGTGCTGATCGCGGGCCAGGCGCCTGGGCTGCGCGTGCATGAAAGCGGACTGCCATTCGACGATGCCTCCGGTGACCGGTTGCGGCAATGGCTGGAGGTGGATCGGCCGACCTTCTACGACCGGGATCGATTCGCGATCGTGCCGATGGGTTTCTGTTTTCCGGGTTATGATACTGCAGGCAGCGACCTGCCGCCGCGGCGCGAATGCGCGCCGGTCTGGCAGGATCGCGTGCTCTCGGCCATGCCGCAGATCGAACTGGTGCTTGCCGTCGGCGGTTATGCGCAGACCTGGCATATGGGCGCTTTCAGACGCGAGAACATGACCGAGACGGTGCGGGCCTGGCGTGACAGCCTCGCCGCGCCGGGAAAGCCTTTGATTCTTCCTCTGCCGCATCCAAGCTGGCGCAATACGGGCTGGATCAAGCGCCATCCATGGTTTGAAGAGGAACTGCTTCCCGAGCTTCGCCGGCGAATCAAAATGCTGGCATTCTGAAACAAAATTCTTTTCGTCGGCCGGAATCGCGCTATACAAAGAAAATAATTCGAAAGGGACTTGTTTTCGTATGGATCGCCTCGACCGAAAGATACTGCGCCTGCTCCAGGAAGATTCGACGCTCGCCGTGGCCGACCTCGCCAAGAAGGTCGGGCTTTCGACGACGCCGTGCTGGAGGCGTATCCAGAAAATGGAGGAAGACGGCGTCATCAAGCGCCGGGTGGCGATTCTCGATCCGGAAAAGGTCAACACCAAGGTTACGGTCTTCGTGTCGATCCGCACGGCGACCCATTCCATCGAATGGCTGCGCCGCTTCTCCGAGGTCGTGGCGGAATTCCCCGAAGTGGTCGAATTCTACCGCATGAGCGGCGACGTGGATTATCTGCTGCGCGTCGTCGTGCCCGATATCGCTGCCTATGACGCCTTCTACAAGCGAATGATCGCCAAGATCGAGATTCGCGACGTCTCCTCGGCCTTCGCGATGGAGCAGATCAAGTATTCGACGCAACTGCCGCTCGACTACATGCTTCTGGAAAACGCGAAGTCCAACGAGGACTGAGCAAGGCAGGCGCTTCGCGACGGCGCATATGATTTAAGGCAGGCGCGAGCGAATCGCGCCCACCCGGCGAGGAGGCACAAGCTCCTCGGGAGACAGGCTGCACAGCGAGAATCAGGAGTTCATCAGTGACTTCTGACAGTGATCCCGAAGCGGGAGCCACTTGACGGCAGCGCGAAACCTTTCCAAATTGTAATCTTCCTGTCATGGAACCATGCGAATTCACGCAGGTCATGAATCAGCTCAGCCGTTGGGAGGCACGGGAGCAGGTTCAGGAGGTGGTCCGGGGGCATCTGGAGCACTTATTATAATGTCCGTGCAGTGTAGTATCGCGCTGTACACGATTTTTTGTGCGGTTGGCGAAACGCTTGAGCGGCGCCAAAACCCTTGCTTTCGGTTGTTTTCGCAACGAAAAGTGGGCTTCAAATCGACTAATGGTCGTTATCTGCACCATTAGGTTCGATTTCAGGACACTATGTCCTAATCTCCGACCTTTATATAGTCGTTAGCCGGCGCTAGTGTTTGGCTGCATCGCAAAAAGCGTTTGAGCTCTGCTCCCTTTTCGCGGCGCTTTGGGAGGATTATTTTTGCCGCTTGCGATAGCCCATAGCTACCGCGGCGGCATTTCTGCGTTAACTATTTACCCCCTTGAAATTGTTGTATAAAAACCACGCTTGGCGCAGAAAGCATGCTCCGGCTGTGAGTTGGCGCCCTTCACGAATTGCTACACTCAGATGTCTGTGGGATGAACGTTCGGCGGTTCGATCGATCCGCACGCCGTGAGGCTGTTCAAACGGGTCGGCTTTGGATCTTCGGAGACAGGGTAAAGCCCCGATCGACAAAGGAGTGGAATTCTACAATGAACATCAAGATGGTATTGCTTGCGTCGGCAGCAGCATTTGCTGCATCGACCCCGGTACTTGCAGCAGACGCAATCGTTGCTGCCGAGCCGGAGCCGGTTGAGTACGTTCGCGTCTGCGACGCTTACGGCACTGGCTACTTCTACATCCCGGGCACGGAAACCTGCCTGAAGATCGAAGGCTACATTCGTTTCCAGGTTAACGTTGGCCCGAACGCTGGCGGCACTCCTGCCACCAACGATTCGAGCTGGGATGCTGTAACCCGTGGTCAGGTTCAGTTCACGGCTAAGAGCGACACCGAGTACGGTCCGCTCACCGGCGTTATCGTTCTCCAGGCCAATGCCGACAACGCATCCAGCCAGGAAACGATCCTCGACTCCGCTTACCTCGACGTCGCGGGCTTCCGCGCTGGTCTCTTCTACTCCTGGTGGGACGATGGTCTCTCCGGCGAAACGGACGATATCGGTTCTGTCGTAACGCTGCATAACTCCATCCGTTATCAGTACGAAACCGG